>NZ_JBNWDI010000007.1:201158-253744 GCF_053521965.1 Rhizobium sp. 22-785-1
GCTATCGAGCGCGTCTGCGATGCGCTCTTCCACACCGGCGACAACATTGCCGAGCGCTGACGTACGGCTGTCCAGTGTCTCGGCCAGACGGCCTTCGACACCACTGACGATATTGGTGAGATTGGAGGTTCTAGTATCGAGCGTTTCTGCGATGCGTTCTTCGGCGCTGGAGAATGCCATGTCGATGGCCATTGTGCGGCTATCGAGCGCGTCTGCGATGCGCTCTTCGACACCCGCGACAACATTGCCGAGCGCCGATGTACGGCTATCGAGCGTGTCCACCAGACGCGTTTCTACGCCGCTTACGATGTCGCCAAGCGCCGAGGTCCGGTGATCGAGCGTTTCCGCGATGCGTTCTTCCGCGGTGGAGAACGCCATATCGATCGCCATGGTGCGGCTATCGAGAGCATCGGTGATCCGCTCTTCCGCACCGGAGACCACGTTTTTGAGCGCGGCGGTGCGGCTGTCCAGCGTGTCTGCGATGCGGTCTTCTACGCCTGAGACTGCGCCTGTGATGGCGGCAGCACGGGTTTCTAGGGTTTCAGCCAGGCGGCGCTCGACATCCGCGACCACGCTGTTGATAGCGGCAGCGCGCTCATCCAAGAGTGCGGCGAGTTGCTCGGCGGATCCAGCGACAGAGCTCGTGATCGCCTCTGAGCGGCTTGCGAGCGCGCTGTCGAAGCGGTTCTGGGTTTCGGTTAGCGCACCGAAAAGCTGTGCGCTGCGCTCGGCAAGAACCGTATCGATCTTTTCATGCGTGTTGACGATGGCGCTTGAGATTTCGTTTGTGCGGGCACTCAGTGCGTCAGTCAGTTCCCGGGTACGCGTCTCGAGCGAGCTTTCCAGCATTTCCTGGCCCGTGCCCAGAGATGTTGCCAGGGCGAGCGACTGGTCGGTGAGGGCGCTATTCAGCCGATCGATATTGGATGTGAGAATGCCGTTGAGCGAATCCGTACCGCCCGCGACCGTCTCGTTGATGCGAGCCAGGCTTTCCATGAGCTTGCTGTCAAGAGTGCCAGCACGCTGATCGAAGGCGCTAGCGAACTCCGCGACATGCTGATCGAAGGCAGTGTTGACGAGACCGACCGTGGTCTGGAGCTTCTCCTCAAACAGGCCCGAACGCAGGTCGAGATCCATGATTGCGTCGTCGGCCGTGCTCTGAAGGCTCTGACGGAAGGACATGCCTTTTTCTTCCAGCGTCGCTGAAAGCTTGTCCAGCACCTTATCCAGTGACCCGTCGATGACCTGCTGGCCGCGGCTTATGTTCTGCGACAGCTCCTGCGACCGTTTGGTGAGCGTCTCGTTCAAGAGCCGCGTCTGCTCGTCCATGGACTTGTTGAGCGTTTCCGTGCCGCTCGATAGCGCTGAGGCGTGCGTCGCAAATTTCTCGATCAGCGCGCGGCCACGTTCATCGAACGTGTTGCTGAGATCGTGCAGGCGATGGTCGAATTCATTGTTGAGCGCAGCGCCTGAGGTGTTCAGCGCGTTCAGAAGATTTTCGGTCTTCGCCGCAATCAGCGTTCCCATGGCTTCGGTAGAAACGCGTGATTTTTCCAGCAGAGCTGCCGAACGTGTGTCGATCATAGAGGCGAAAGCTTCGCCGCTTGTCGCCAGGCGCATCGAAAGCTCTTCTCCGACCAGTGACAACTCTTCCTTGAGCTGTTCCTGCGCTCCGAAAATCGAAGACCGGATGCGCTCTGCATGGCTGATGATCGCGTCGCGTTCGGCCGTCAGTTCGTGAACGAGGCCGCGCACGCGAAGCTCGTTGTCGGCATAGCTGCGTTCCAGCGCGTTCACTTCCGAATGAACGAGGGTTTCCAGCTCCGTTGCGCGCGCAATCGTGCGCTCGATGCCGTCATTCATGGCAGACACTTCACGGCGAACCGCCTGGCCGACTGACATGATGCGCTCGGATGCGATGGTTTCCGGCTCCGCAAGACGAAGTGCCACTTCGGCCATAGAGCGCGCCGCGTTTCGTAGATCCTTGGCGCGCGCCATCATAATGGCGAAAGCGAAGAACAGCATGATCGGAACGACGATGCCGACCATGATCGCCATCAGGCCGGGAATGGCGAAAAGCTGCGCGAGCGAGCCCACGCCCCAGATTTGTCCGCCATAAATGGCATGTGCCAGGCCGATACCGGCAATGGCCCAAAAGATCGAAACGATAGATGCATTGCGCACGGCGCCGGTCATCGAGCCTGCTTCCAGCGACCGCAGTATCATGGCCGGGCTACGCTTGGTGCCGTCATTGGCAGCTTCCAATCCACCAGCGCGGGACTGCTGCTCGCTTGCTGCGCGTGCCGCCGCCTGAGCGGAAGACTGTGCCTGCTGTTCGTTCTTACGCGGTCTGTTATTTTCTGGCACTCTTGCCTCCGCGGGCTTTGGAGTGGACCTTCTACGAGGCTCCGGCTGGTTTTCGTATGCGCCGAGCTGCAAGGCATCTTCAAGTGCCTGATATGCAGTCTCGTCGATCGAATCGCTAAACTTGTTGTTCGCCATGCGGTTACGCCTCGTTACATATACGCCCGGCTCATGTCGTTCATCCGCCCGCCGCCTGCAAACGAATATCCGCCACCATGCCTGCAAGACACCATACCCGAAGATATGCAGTGGCCCGCTCATACTAACCCTGAAAATTGGTCGCCCACTTCTCAGGACAAAAAATACATCAGCTCGCCGAATTCGCCAAACCTAGGACGAGCAAGCGATGTGGAATAACGGTAGTGGCACATTTGCGGCTTTTAAACAATTAACACGGCCAGCACCGCTGGTCCAAGTGCCTGCTTGTTAACAGTTTTTAAACCGGGAAAAGACGCGGAAACGCTGAATAATGAGAAGTTTAACATAAATTAACCATAGCTAAAGATTTTCCCGCTAATGGCGCCCCATTTTCAGCGGAAAGCGACAATAGCCTGCTTTTATGTGAGCCACATCGGAACACTCTCTAACACCACAATCGAAGGAAAACTGGAATGGCTGCGCTCAGCATCGCATTTGAAGCGCCGGACAATCACGGCGGTAACGCGGTCACGGCAAGAAAACCCATCGACTTTGCCCACCTCGCTGGCCAGACAAAGGGGGACAAGGATATCGAGATCGCTGTTCTCCAACTGTTTTCGCGTCAAGCGCGCTCCGTACTGCAGGAACTTGCTGTTGCCGATCAGGCATCGATGCGTGTCATTTCGGGGCGGCTCAAAGGTTCGGCAGATGCCGTAGGGGCCTATAATGTTTCTGCGGCAGCCGAAGCGCTTGAAAACGGGCAATGCGACAGCGCCGTTCTAGCAAGACTTTCGGCTGCGGTCGTAGAAGCCGAAAACTTCATCCTGAAGCTCTGCCGATAACGTCCCCTTTTAGGGGTGAGCGGCGAAGGTTACGCCAATTCGACGGCCGGTTCGGTTTGCAGCCACATTGACGGGTTGCCAATCGTAGCCGGCCTTTCTATGTGTTTAGAAGAATTCTCAAACACCTTCCTGGATCTTTTGAAATGACCAAACTGACAATCGTTGCTTTCGACGGCACGTCCCATGATCTCGACGTCAGCAACGGCTCCACCGTGATGGAGAACGCCGTGCGCAATTCCATTCCCGGCATCGATGCCGAATGCGGCGGTGCCTGTGCCTGCGCTACTTGTCACGTCTATGTAGACGACCAGTGGACGGAACGGGTAGGGCCGCCGGAGCCGATGGAAGAGGATATGCTCGATTTCGCTTTCGACGTCCGTCCCACCTCGCGTCTGTCCTGTCAGATCAAGATGACGGACCAGCTCGATGGTCTGGTTGTCCACGTTCCTGAACGCCAGGGCTAAACGACAGGCAATGAGCGGAAAAGATTGAGCGGCAGTGGGTTTCATCCTCCGCCTGCCGCTCAAGTTGGGCACGTCTTAAGCAGGCGGAGAAAGACACCTGCGGCCTCATACGCACCGGGAGAGCCCATGTGATAGTGATGTCGCGCAATGTATTCTGTGTTTCGTGCGACATCGGCATTTCAAACTGCAAGAGCTGAAGCGCGCGACGAAAGTAATGCAGATCGCTATACGCCCCAACGATTTCCAAGTCGTCGAATGAAAATGTTTGTCAGATGAGATGATCATAGAGTGAGTCTGCCTGGCGCGACCACGACAAAAAATCAACGGTCATTATCCGGCAAAATTTCCCTCGTTATCGAAGGGTCGGAGCAAGTTTGCTGTTCTATGTGGGCCACCCAGAAGTCGCTCGGTCTTGTTAAAAGCACGAGATGCAAGTCTCAAGGTCGAAAGGGCCGCGAGCGGGGCGAACCCCTCTGGCAAGCGGATACTCAGCGATTGGCGGGGCGCTGTTGGATACGGTGTTTGAGCAACCGCGTCATTCTTGCGTCGAAATTCTTTGATTCCACCATGTCGAAACGCAACTGATCCTTGTCGTGCGCGTCCATGACTTTTTGGCTCACCTCCGCGACCATCGCCTGTATTTTCTCGCAATCGGATTGAGGGCGCAGTTCACCTAGCTGTCGGTCAAGATCCCGGGCATAGCCGCGAGCGATTTCCGCGTGCCGTTCCTCATGCCGCTTGATATCGGCTGAGAGTGTATCCCAGATCAGGGCGAGATCGGCATTTGTGCGCCGGCGGTTGGACCAGCGGGGCAGCAGAATTTTCGTGTGCAGCGTGACCTTGACAGTGCCAACGCCGCATTTTCCGTCTTTCTCGACATAGGTCAGTTCGCCACCGAATTTGATTTCGGTTGCGCCGGGATGACGAAAGCCCGTCGATCTGGTGATCGGACCCCGTTGCGACAATTCACGGTCCAGATCTTCCGCAGTCTTTCCACCAATGGTGAAATAGGAATAGGTTTTGGTGCTGACGGCTTCTGCAAGGGCTTGGCCATGCAGAGAGGGCAGCAAAAGAACGCCTGCGAGAAGGGCGCGCCAGGCAGCCGAAAGCTGTTTCATTTTCCTGCCTTCATGTTGAACTTGCGGGAGGATTGCGGCATAGAGCGCAAGGTGGCCGAGGAAGCGCGTAAGTCACGCTTCAATCCCTCATGGACCGTTCCGCGCCCGGACAAAATCGAAACCGGCTCAACGGCCGGTGCGGAGAACGGAGCGGGATCGGTAGTAATGGCAAGGCACTCCATGAGTTCGGAAAGGCGTACGTTACTTGATAACAGCCAGCGGTAATCTATGGCAAGCGGCGCATGGTCGCTCTGTGAAACTTGATGGGCGTGGCCTTATCATGGCAATCGTCAATGCCACTCCGGATTCGTTCTCCGACGGCGGGCGTTTCGTAACGGTAGAGCAGGCGGTTCGTTACGCGCTGAACTGTGTCGAGGACGGCGCTCATATCGTCGATATCGGCGGTGAATCGACCCGACCGGGCGCAGCGAGCGTAAGCGATACCGAGGAGCAGGACCGCGTGCTTCCGGTAATCGAAAGACTCAGTCGGGAGACCGATGCGCTGATCTCAGTCGATACCTACCGCTCGTCCACAGCGCGCCTGGCGGTCGAGGCGGGGGCGCATATCGTGAACGACGTGTTCGGCCTTCAGAAGGACGCTGCGATGGCGGATGTCGTCGCGACCAGCGGCGCAGGTCTCTGTATCATGCATACGGGCAGGGAGCGCGAAAAACTGGAGGATGTGATTGCCGATCAGTTTGCGTTTCTAAACCACTCGCTGGTCATTGCGGATGCCGCAGGAATTATGCGCGATCATATTGTTCTGGATCCCGGCTTTGGATTTGCCAAGGATGTGGGCGAAAACGTCGCTCTCATGTCGCGTTTCGATGAGCTTTTAGCCTTCGGTCTGCCTATTCTGGCCGGAACGTCACGCAAGCGGTTTATCGGGGCGCTGACGGGCCGGGAGGCGGCGGCTGACCGCGATGTGGGAACAGCAGCGACAACCACGCTTCTGCGTCTTGCGGGGGCCGTGATTTTCCGCGTTCATAACGTGTCCATGACGAAGGATGCCTTGGCGGTCGCTGATGCTGTCCTGGAAGATAAAAAACGACAGGAGGCACGCGCTTGAGCCGATACACCATTCTTTTGAAAAACTGTTCGTTCTTCGCCCGCCATGGCCTGCTGGTGCAGGAAGAGGTTTTAGGGCAGCGCTTCTTTGTTGACGCTGAAATGGAAGTGGAAGCCGGAAACGCCCTCGAAACCGACGAGATTGGTAATACCGTCGATTATGGCGTGGCTTTCGCCGTCATCGAGAGCATCGTCGTTGGCCAGCGGCGCTACCTTATCGAAGCCCTGGCAAATGATATTGCGACCGCCCTTCGCCAGCGCTACCCTCAAATTGTTCGCGTCAAGATCACGGTCCGCAAACCGTCTGCACCTGTTCCTGGCATTCTCGATTATGCGCAAGTCTGTGTCGAGCAGCATGCCTGACAGATGGATCTCTGCGGCTCTCGGCCTTGGCGGTAACGTAGGTGATCCGAAAGCGGCGATGGCCACAGCATTAGCTGCGCTGAACGCTCACCACGACTGCCGCTTGGTTTCTGTATCCGAACTCTATCGTACGCCGCCTTGGGGAAAGACCGATCAGGCCGATTTCTTCAATTGCTGCGCTTTGATCGAAACGAGGCTGGCCGCAGAGACTTTGCTCGACCTCTGTCTCGATATCGAGCGGGGAATGAAGCGGGTGCGAGTTGAGCGTTGGGGACCTCGCACGATCGATATCGATGTACTGACCTACGGAGCCGCTCACATCGTAACAGAGCGTGTCGAAATTCCTCATCCCAGAATGATGGAGCGTGCTTTCGTCCTGATGCCGCTTGCCGATATTGCACCGGATATGGAGGTGAACGGCAGGCGAGTCAGCGAGTGGCTGTCGGACGCAGACAAATCCGGCATTGTTCGCGCAAACGAAAAGCGGGAATGGTGGACCATTTCCGCTTGCTAGAGCGCCGTGCGTCTCGCAAGATGCAGATGGACGCTCTTTCTTCTTTAAACTTACGCACCGTGCCTTTCCGAAGATCGATCCCGATTTTGGGGGGGGGCTGATGCTGTAGTAGAAATTTCCGAAGTCCCTTACGGTCTGATAGAACCCACAGCCATTGCGTCAACATTACGAGCCAGTGTCAGGCCGATGACTGGAATCATCTGATCCGCGACCTTGACGGAGATCGTGACATTCATAGACTTGTTGTCATCCATGACGCGCGCGACCATTGCTCCATTGAGCTTTGCGCGATTGATGCCCAGCACGACCTTGTCGCCGCTGACCTGGCCTGACGTTACGTCCAGCCCCTTGCCCTCGGAGCCATCCAGAAACTTGCCTTCGTATGTCGCGCCCTTCTTGGTAATCACGGCGGACATGGGCTGCTTGAAGACGCCGACGCGGCAGGTGCCGCCAAGCTTGATCCCGGTTTCCTTCTCGCCGAGCGGTTCGCCGGTCAAGTCGCAGTTGAACTTGGTGCCCTTATATTTGCCCGCGACGATTTCGCCAGGGCCGGACCATGTGCCAGCGACCGAGCCGAAGAAAACATCTTCACGGGAGGCAGCCTGAACCTCGGATACAGCAAATCCGCCGCTCACGGATATAACGGCGGCAAGCCCGCCCAGAAGCGAAAAGAAGCGCGAAAACATGATACTTTCCCTGGCGAGTAAGCCGCTTTGTGTGGGAGCAATCTATGTCGCGAATGGTTAATGCTTGGTATATTTCGGGCAAATAAGGATAACGAATTGTAACCTTTGGCCCCCGAACCGCCCCGAAATCAGGACTTTTCAGTTCTGTTTGCGCCTGTGAGATCGGGTGTCAGGTCGGACATGAAATCGCTCACGCCTGGTCGCTTAAGCGCCCGGAACGGCAGCGGGCGGCAGAGATCCATCGCGGCAATTCCGATCCGCGCCGTCATCAGGCCGTTGATGACGCCTTCACCGAGGCGCGCCGAGAGACGTGAAGCCAGGCCGTGACCGAGGATCTGCTGGGCAAGGCCATCACCGACAGCAATCGAACCGGTAACCGCCAGGTGAGCCACGACATCGCGCAGCAGCCGGATCATGCCGAGCGTACCGGGCCTTCCACCGTAAAGCTCCGCCATGGAGCGGACGAGCCTGGCTACTTCAAACAGGACATAAGCCAGATCGACGACGGCTCGCGGACTGACCGCAGTCACGACCGAAACACGCTTGGATGAGTTAAGGATCAAGGCTCGGGCCTGTCGGTCAAGCGGCGTGAGAAGCTCGCGTTCGGCAAGTTCGATCAGATGCGGCCCGTCAATCACATCGTTATCGGTCTCCTTCAGCGCGGCTCGGCCCTTCGCGGTTTCCGCCCGGTGCGAAAGAACCGCCGTCAGACGCGATATCACAGACCGCGCGGCAGATGCCTTCTTCTGCAAAGCGGCCTCCTGCGCATCTGCCTTCAGCGACTGTACCGCATTCAAACGCATGATCCCGAAGACCTCGCGTGCCACAAGAACCAGAACCGCGACGACCGCAACGCCAAGCGCAACACTTGCCGTATAACCGAGCCAATCCGAACGCGAAAACAGATCATGGATCAGTTGATCGGCCCATAGGCCGAAGGCAAGCGAAACCAGAACGCCGATGGCACCCAGCGCAAGCTTTCCAAAGGAGATACGGTGACGGCGCGGTTGTGCGACAGGCAGCGCGGCCTGGTCGATATCGTGTGGCGCGAGAAACACGTCGTCTTCGTCCGGCACGATGGAGACGCCTGCATCGAAACTTCGCGGTTGACGCCTGATAGAGGATGCAGAGCTTTCCGGTCGGGTCTCCCCTTCCAGGGTGAAGGCCGAGGGTCTGCGGGACGAGCCGTGATTGTTGTCTGTCATGCGAGTTTATCTCCAAACAGGAACTGCATGGCGCGGTCGAGCCGGATGTGCGGAACTGAAAGCTTGATACCGCCCGATGTCTCTTCCAGTTTCGGCGGGCGAAAGCGAATGACGTTGACGTCAGGCAAGTGCGCAGACGCGCCTTCAGCATCGATGCGACGAAACAGCGGCTCGGGATTTTCCGGCAAATCGCCTGGAAAGATCGCCGTACTGCGATTGCCATCGAAGACCTCGCCATTGATCGTCTCGCCAGCAATGGGTGTGCCGACGATGACCGGTAGCGCCGCGCCGTCCTGACGCACGCTCGCTTCCTTCGTGGCGCGCACCGAAGCAAGCGCCATCACCTCAATACCCGCGCCGCTCATGCCGATGGTCGTCACGGCCCGGTCGACCAGCCGCGCGGTTAAGCTTTCCAGCCGGTCATGGCTTTCGTGATGCAGATGATCCGCCTTGGTTGCGGCAACCAGCACCTTGTCGATCCGCCGACCGACGAGTGACGACAGCAGGCTATTCTTGCCGGGGCGGAAACAGGCAAGGACATCGCCCAACGCCCGTTCCAGATCCTGAACGGCCTCCGGCCCGCGATTGACGGCCTGAAGCGCATCAATGAGCACGATCTGGCGGTCGAGGCGGGCGAAATGCTCCCGAAAGAACGGCTTTACCACAATCGACTTATAGGCTTCGTAGCGGCGTTCCATCATTGCGCGCAACGATCCCTTGGGCGCTTTCTCTTCACCGATACTAGGGAGCGGCGAAAAGGTGAGAGCAGGGGAGCCTTCCAGATCGCCCGGCATAAGGAAACGCCCAGGCGGTAGTGTCGAAAGCGAGCGCTCATCGGATTTGCAGGCCTTGAGATACGCCGCAAAACTTTCCGCCAGGCGCCTTGCAGTCATCTCATCGGCGGGCGCATCGATATCAGTGGAGGAAGCGATCTCCATCCACTCATGCGCAAGTTCGGATCGCACACCAGTTTGCGCCAGCGACACGGTGTTATCGCTGAATGTCTTATAGTCCTGTGACAGGAGCGGCAAATCCAGCAGCCACTCTCCAGGGTAATCGACAATATCGATTGACAGTCGACCGGGGGAGAACCAGCGGCCCCAACCGCTTGCGCTTTGGTAGTCGAGCGTAATCCGCAACTCTGAAATGGCGCGCGTGGAATCTGGCCAGATACGATCGCGCACCAGCGCCTGGATATGATCTTCATATTGGAAGCGAGGAATGGCATCGTCCGGTTGCGGCTCGAGACGCACGTTCGACACCCGGCCAGAGCGAATAGCCTCGAAGAGCGGCAGACGTCCACCATTCAGGAGATTATGAACGAGCGACGAGATGAACACCGTCTTGCCGGCACGCGACAGGCCTGTGACGCCAAGACGCAATGTCGGATTGGTCAACGCGCTTGCCCGGTCAGCGAGATTGTCGAGAGCAATCAAAGCGCTGTCGGTGATGGATGTCAGGGATGGCGGCAATGACTTTTCCTAGAAGCTACGAGTTCTTCAAAAATATATAGGATAGCCCGATGCTCAAAAAAGAAGCGGCTCGGTAAAGTTTTTTCCGCAAGGCCCGGAAGGTTTTCACCTTACGGCATCAGAAAATCGATGAGCCGCCAGGCTTGAACTTCGCTCTTGGTGGGGAGACTGCATTGCAGTACGGCGAGCCCGGCCGTCGGGAATCCATGGGGAATAGACGCCTCCATCACATCCCGACCGAGCAAAGCCTCCGCGACAGCCTCGATCGTCGGATTGTGGCCCACGAGCATGACGGAAGAAGTGCCCTGCTGTTCGAAGGCGTGCCGGAGATATGTACCAGGCTGAGCATTGTACATGTCGTCCAAATAGAAAGCGGCAGGAGCGCCCTCAAATGCCTGCAGCAGAATTTTCGTCGTTTCGCGGCATCTTATCGCGGCGGAGCTGAAAACGACATCCGGCCTATAGCCATTATTCATGGCAGCACTGGCCACGAAAGCGGCCTCGGACTGCCCGGCTTCTGTCAGTCTTCTGTCGAAATCCCGACCGCCTGGATCGGCCCATCCAGCCTGAGCGTGGCGCAGGAGATAAAGCCGAAAAGTTTGCTGTTGCGATGCCGACATGCCGGATCATTCCCTGCAATCAAAAAGAGAGAACCAAACTTTACAGGAGCGGCATGAGAACCCGCAAGATCGGAAAAGTCGGGGCAAGTTTAGATAAAGTGATTGAAGACACAATTTGTGTTTTTACAATAATGTATAAAAAATAATCGTTTAGATCATTTTTGTGACAGATTTAAAAATGCCTAAAAACGATTCTCCAGACTTGAACGGCTACACGGCATTGGAGTATACCCCCGCCATATGAGATGTTCTTCGAGGAGAATCGCGTTGAGTGAGAAGATCGATCTTAGTAACTATGTGCTGTCGGAAAACGACGAGTTCATGAATGCCAATCAGCGGGCCTATTTCAGGGCGAAGCTCATCGGCTGGAAGAATGACATATTGAGAGAAGCGCGCGAGACACTCGGTCATCTCGCAGAGGAAAGCGCCAATCATCCCGATCTGGCAGACCGTGCTTCTTCCGAAACAGACAGAGCCATCGAACTTAGAGCGCGTGACCGACAGCGCAAGTTGATTTCGAAAATCGACGCAGCACTTCAGCGCATCGAAGACGGTACTTACGGTTATTGCGAGGAGACCGGCGAACCGATTGGTATCAAGCGGCTCGACGCCCGCCCTATCGCTACCTTGTCCATCGAAGCACAGGAGCGGCACGAACGCCGTGAAAAGGTCTATCGCGACGAGTAGAAACATCGTCAGACAGCAGTTAGGTAGAAGGCCGGATTGGAAACGATGCGGCCTTTTTTGTTGCGACGGCAATCGGTATCGGAAATGGAAATGCCCGCGGCTGGCGCGGGCACTAAGTGACAGAATTTATCGATCGTTACTCGACGATGACTTCACCGTCGCGGTAAGCGCGACGTGCGCCGGCGCTGCCGCCGAAGATGGCAGCAACTGCGCCGACCAAAAGTGCGCCGAAGGCCACATAAGAGGCCGTTGAAACGGCGGTCGCGGTGGCCTTAGCGGCTTCAGTCGCACGAGCCTTGGCCTGTTCTAATGCCTGACGATACTGGTTCTCATACTCAGTCACCTGCTGGCGAGCCTGGTCCACAGGTATGTTCTGCGCACGGGCAAGCGCCTCGGCCGCGCGATTGCGGGCATCTTCTGCCTGTGCCTGATCGCCGGTGAGAACGGCGCGAATGGCACTGACGGCAGCGTCGCGCAGTGCTTGCGGATCGTTCCCACCGCTCGCCTCGCGGATGCGTTGCTCGATACCAGAAAGCGGGTCAGTGGAGTTTGCGAGCGAAGGTGCGGCGGTCGTCGCGGCTGTTGCAATCGTCGAGCCTGCACCGGAGAAGACGCTCGTGACGCCAGTGAACGCGCCGCCGATCAGTGCGCCGATGGAGGTTGTGAGCAGGTAGAAGACGATCAGTGTCGTGACAGCCCATGTCGTCAGCCCGTGGAGTGCACCAGTGGAGCGTGCTGCGCGACCAGACAGGCGGCTTGCGACGTAAGCGCCGACGAATGAGGAGATGATACCGCTGGCGATAATCCAGATAACGGAGCCGGTGGAGAGCGATGCCGCAGTCGGGGTATCGTTCTGCGCCGGGTCGATGACGCCAGCGCCAATAGCGACACCCAGCAGGTTTAGAAGCAAATGCAATGTCAGTGCAACTGCAACGCCGGCAAAAATGCCACCCCAGGAAATTCGTGTTATGGCGTCTGGCCACACCGCGCCCCGTGCGGTGACTGCGGACGTTGCATAGCTTACCTGATCACTCATTAGTCTCTCCTAATTAATCACGCAAAGGTTGCGCATGCGGAGCAACGGGGACTTAACGGGTTTGTTCCCTGCGCAGGCCCAACCTTTTGCGGATCAGAGGAAGAGGTCTGAAGTTATGGAAATGCATCAGCGTCTTGCAGTTGTGTTCGGCAGTCTTTCCTATCGGTCCAGTGGTTTGCGGAGACGACCGGCCGCATCCTGGATATATTGCCATGCTACGCGTCCCGATCTGCCTCCCCGGGTTGTTGCCCACTCCAGCGCTTCATGATGCAGGACATCACGCGCCAGACCGAGATCGAAATGGTCCGCATATCCGTCGATCATCATGAGATAATCGTCCTGACTGCACTTGTGGAAGCCGAGCCAAAGTCCGAAGCGATCCGACAGCGACACCTTTTCTTCGACCGCCTCCGACGGGTTGATTGCCGTGGACCGCTCGTTCTCCATCATATGGCGTGGAAGAAGGTGGCGACGGTTCGAGGTCGCGTAGAAAAGCACGTTGTCCGGACGGCCTTCAATACCGCCGTCGAGTGCAGCCTTGAGGGACTTATACGCCGTATCGTCGTGATCGAAGGATAGATCGTCGCAAAACACGATGATCCTATGCCGTGCCACTTTCAGAATGTCGAGGAGGGCAGGCAACGTATGAATATCCTCGCGATGCACTTCGACAAGCTTGATCGATACGCCGCTTGCCGCGCGCACGTCTTCGTGAACCGCTTTGACCAGCGATGATTTGCCCATGCCGCGGGCGCCCCAGAGCAGCACGTTGTTTGCGGCAAAACCTTCTGCGAAACGCAATGTGTTTTCATGCAGAATATCGCGTACATGGTCTACGCCGCGGATCAATGTCAGCGCAACTCTATTGGGACGCTTGACAGGCTGAAGCCACGCATTGGCGGGCGCCCAGACGAAGCAATCGGCGCTGTTCCAGTCATTGATCGCCGGGGCAGGGCCTGCAAGCCTCTCTACCGCATCGGCAAGACGGCGAATTTCCAGAAGCAGAAGTGTGCTGCGTTCCTCTGATGTCATAATCGATGCTCCTTGATCGGCTCTCATGGCCATTCCGGGCCTGTCCAATACTCCGAAACCCACTGATTTTGCCCGCCCTAGCATGGCGTTTGGCGGCCCGAAAGCGTATGAGGCGTGGAAACGGTACTTGGGCTCAAGTCTTTCTGTTGCATTCTAGGGGATCGCAACTATATTCCGGCGGCTTGAAAGCTGGCCAGTGGCTTAAGACTGCGCCCGAAATCTGAGGAGTTTTTTATGTTCATTAGCCAAGCCTTTGCTCAGGATGCAGCGGGCGCACCGTCGGCGTTCGGGTCCGGCCTCGAAATGCTTTTCCTTTTCGCCCCCCTGATGGTGGTTTGGTACTTTTTCCTTATCCGTCCCCAGCGCGCACAGATGAAGAAGCGCCAGGAGACACTGACCAACATCCGCCGTGGCGATCAGGTCGTTCTCGGGGGCGGCATTGTCGGCAAGGTTACCAAGGTAATCGACGATAACGAACTCGAAGTCGAAATCGCAGATGGCGTCAAGGTTCGCGCGTCGCGCTCCTACATCGCAGAGGTTCGTGTCAAGGGTGAGCCGGTCAAGACCGAAGCTCCCGCAAACGCGAAGTAACATAAGCAGGCTGCGCATCGTCGCAGCCTGGGTTTTTTAACCCAACCCTGACCGAGACCGAAATGCTTCATTTTTCCCGCTGGAAAACAGTCTTCATCTGGCTGATCGTGCTGATAAGTGCCGTCATCGCTTCCCCCAACCTGTTCACGGACAAGCAGCTGGAGGGTATGCCGAATTGGTATAAGCACAACAAGGTGACGCTTGGTCTCGACCTTCAGGGCGGCTCCTACATCATGCTCAAGGTAGAGCGTTCCGACATCGTCAAGGAACGTCTCGAAACCATTGTCGGCGATGTTCGTGCTCAGTTGCGCGATGCCAATATCCGCTACTCCGGTCTCACCGGCAACGGTCAGCTCGTTCAGGTGCGCATCACCGATCCGGCGCAGTACGAAGCAGCAAAGAATGCGCTGAATGACCTGACACAGCCGGTTTCATCCGGCACACTTGTCGGCAGTTCTGTGCATGAAGTGACGATGAGCGACGGCGGGGACAATGTGCTTCGCCTCAACCTCACCGATGACGGCATCAATTACCGCCTGTCATCGGCTGTTTCACAATCGATCGAAGTCGTCCGTCGCCGTGTCGATGAACTTGGCACCACCGAACCTCTCATCGTACGGCAGGGCACCGACCGCATCATCGTTCAGGTTCCCGGTCTGCAAGACCCTCAGCGCCTGAAGTCTCTATTGAACCAGACTGCCAAACTGTCCTTCCGCATGGTGGACACGTCCATGCCGGTTCAGGAAGCACTGAACGGACGCCCGCCCGCGACCGATGAGATTCTCTATTCGCAGGACGACCCGCCGGTTCCTTACCTCGTCGAGCGCCGCGCGCTGGTGTCTGGTGACAATCTGGTCGACGCGCAGGCTAGCTTCAATCAGCAGACTAACGAACCTGTGGTCACATTCCGCTTCGACAGCCGCGGCGCCCAGCGTTTCGCCCAGGCTACTCAACAGAATGTCGGCAAGCCTTTCGCCATCGTTCTCGATAACAACGTTATCTCGGCACCTGTGATCCGTGAGCCGATCAACGGTGGTCAGGGCCAGATTTCCGGCAACTTCACGGTTCAGGGCGCAAACGACCTTGCCGTGCTGCTGCGTGCCGGCGCTCTGCCCGCAACGTTGACGGTGGTGGAAGAGCGCACCGTCGGACCGAGCCTTGGCAGCGACTCCATCAATGCCGGTCTGACTGCCAGCGCCATAGGTGCAGCGGGCGTTGTGATCTTCATGCTCGTCTTCTACGGCTTCTTCGGCCTGCTGGCGAACATCGCTCTGATCATCAATATCGTTATGCTGCTCGCACTTCTCAGCATCATCGGTTCGACACTGACCTTGCCGGGTATTGCCGGTATCGTCCTGACGATCGGTATGGCGGTCGATTCAAACGTTCTGATCTACGAGCGCATCCGAGAGGAAGTCAAAAGCGGCAAACCGCTGATATCATCGCTTGAGAATGGATTCACCCGCGCTTTCGCGACCATCATCGACGCCAACCTGACCACATTCATCGTTGCCTGCGTTCTGTTCTACATGGGCACAGGTCCTGTCAAAGGCTTCGCCGTGACGCTTGCCGTCGGTATCGTCACGACCGTGTTCACTGCCTACACTCTGACGGCCTGGCTCTTCGGCGCCTGGGTTCGCCGCAGTCGTCCGAAGCATCTACCGAAGGGCGTGCGTACGGGTATGTTCGACGGTAAGGACATCCCGTTCATGAAGTACCGTCGCATCGTTTTCGGTATTACCGGCGTGATCATGCTCGCATGCCTCGGCGGCTTCATGACTAAGGGTCTCAACCTCGGTATCGACTTCCAGGGCGGATCGATCATCGAAGTTCGTTCGAAAAGTGGTGAAGCCGATCTCGCAGACATTCGCGACCGCCTCAGCCAATTGAATCTTGGTGAAGTGCAGGCGCAGAGCTTTGGTTCTCCGCAAGACGTGCTGATCCGCATTCAGGCGCAGGAAGGCGGAGAGAATGCCGAGCAGTCTGCGATTACGCTGATCCGCGGTGAGTTGCAGGACAAATACGATTTCCGCCGAGTGGAAGTTGTAGGACCGGCCGTTTCGGGCGATCTGACTTTGACTTCGACCGTCGGTATCGCGCTCGCCATGATCGCGATCATGATCTACATCTGGTTCCGCTTCGAGTGGCAGTTCGCGCTCGGCGCGATCATCTCCATGGTCCACGACGTGGTCTTCACAATTGGCCTCTTCGTTTTTCTGGGCATCGAATTCAACCTCACAAGTATCGCGGCAATATTGACCATTATCGGTTACTCGCTGAATGATACGGTTGTCATCTATGACCGAATTCGAGAGAACCTGCGGCGATACAAGAAGATGCCGCTGTCTATGATCATCGATGCGTCCCTGAACCAGACGCTGTCGCGCACGATCCTCACGGGTCTGACCGTGATGCTCGCGCTGCTTTCGCTCTACCTTTTCGGTGGTGAGGTCATTCGCTCCTTCACATTCGCGATGCTCTTCGGTGTCGGTATCGGCGTATTTTCGTCGATCTACATCGCGGCCCCGGTTCTGATCGCCTTCAATTTGCGCCCGTCCAGCACGGACGCCGACGATAAGGACGACCAGAAGGCGAAAGCGATCAACGGCAAACCGGCAGTCTGATGGCTGGTGGAATCGAAATACGCCCGGCCCACTTTCCAGGCCGGGCACCCATCGATGCCTATGGAAACGGTGGATTTCGGTTTGCCGAGATGTCGCATCGCGGTTCGCTTCTATGCCTTCCATCTGGGATTCACGGATGGGAGGTCACAGATCACTCGCAGTTGTCTGTCGATAATTTCGCAAAGGTTCTGGAACAGTCGACCGAGATCGAGTTTCTGTTGATCGGCATGGGCGACTCCATGCGGGTCGTGCCGAGGGAGTTGAAGGCAGCGCTGAGGGAGGCCGGAATCTCGGTCGATCCGATGAGCACCGGCGCTGCGGTCAGAACATACAACATCATGCTTTCCGAATCGCGGGCAGTCGCTGCCGCCCTGATTGCGGTCGAAGGCTAAGAACGGTTATCGATGGCGGATCTTTCGGCGGATAAGAACGTATGTCTGACGATGCTGCGCGATATGGATCGCGACAGATATCTCGCATGCCTTCTCGCGCCGGAAAGTAAGCGCGGCGACCTTGCTGCACTTTACGCATTCAATGCCGAGATTGCCCGCATCCGCGATGCGGTTCGTGAGCCACTTCCCGGTGAAGTCCGCATGCAGTGGTGGCGCGATTTGCTGGAGGGTAATCCGCATGGCGACAGCGTGGGGCATCCTGTTGCCGCAGCTTTGCTGAACGCGCTCGCCACGCATAATCTGCCACGCCAGACATTGCTCAATATGATCGAGGCACGCATCTTCGATCTCTATGATGACGTTTTCGAAAACCGCAACGCACTGGAAGGCTATGCAGGGGAGACGGCATCCGCGCTGATCCAACTCTCCAGCATCGTCCTTTCACCGGAAGATGCCGCAAGAAGCGCCGAAGCTGCCGGTCACGCAGGCGTCGCTCAGGCAATGGCGGGCATGCTGCTATTGATGCCGCTGCACCGTCGTCGCGGGCAGGTCTATGTTCCGCAAGACATTCTATCTGCGGCAGGGCTGGACCGAGAGGCTTTTCTGGAGGGGGCGGATAAAGACAGGATAGGCGCGGCTATCGACATTTTCTGCGCTCATGCGCTTGATCATCTCGAAAAAGCGCGTCGCTCGGTGCTTCCTTCGGCCGTCGCTCCCGCGTTTCTTCCCGTGGCGCAGGTTGAGCCTGTCTTGAAAGCCGCCAAGCGCCTTGGCGCCGGCAATCTTCACCACGGCATTCAGCTGTCGCTCCTGCGTCGTCACTGGCTGCTGGCAAAAGCGGCTTATCTCAAGCGTTTCTGACAGGGCTCCACGCCCACGCAAGCCTGGTGCGGTATCAAGCCCGTCTAGTTTCGGCGCATCGAGTGCGCCCGACACATCTTCGACGCCTACGGAGTGCCATGGATGTCTCTGACCATCTGGACAATCGTTCTCGTGTTGCTATGCGCTTTTGCCATTTACGTGTGGCGCTTGAAGCGTTTTTCTGAAGATGACGGCAATCGAGATACTGGGCAGGCGATTCTCGATTTCGCCCGCGCCTTTCCCAATGAAGCGATCCGCAGCCTGCATATGACGGCAGATGGCAACGCCGTCTTCGTTCGCCTGCATGACAACAAGGCGGGCTTTATGCGTAATATGGGAAAGCACAATGTCTGCATGATGCTCAATCCGGAGCGTATCACGGTCGAGCATCTGGAAAGCGGTGATGGTTTCGTCGTGACATTCCTCGACGCCCCTAAATATAGCGGCGCCTATCGCTTCAAGTCAGCAGGGGAGGCTGCCGAAGTGTCTCTCTGGTTACTCGGCAGCTATCTTGAAGCAGCAGAATCAGAGTCTCATCAGGCGACTGAGGCCGCTTCCAACTCTTCGCCGTCTCCCGCGACCTGACCGAAAACCGGTGCTTCAACGCCAAGCCATGCGGCGCAATCCTTCAGCGCTCGGGCACTCATTAATTGCCGCTTCATGATCGTCTTGTCCTTGCCGCGAAAGCGTTTGACGCCTTCCGGCTTGACGATCGATCCTGGCTCGAGGTCTGGGAACAGCCCGAAATTGACGTTCATTGGCTGAAAAGAGCGCTTGCCTGGCTCTTCGTCGGTGGAAAGATGCCCGCCAGTAATATGGTTCAGCAGTGCCCCAAGCGCTGTTGTGGAAGGTGGCAGGCGGATCGGCTCGCCCTTGTGTTCGGCACTTGCAAATCGGCCGGTCAGGAGGCCGATGGATGCGCTCTCAACATAGCCTTCGCAGCCGGTGATCTGGCCTGCAAAGCGGATATCCGGTCGGGACTTCAGCTTCAGTGAGGGGTCGAGCAGTCTCGGCGAATCGATATAGGTGTTGCGGTGCAGGCCGCCAAGGCGCGCAAATTCTGCGTTCTCGAGGCCGGGTATCATCCGGAAAACTTCCGCCTGCGCGCCGTATTTCAGCTTCGTCTGAAAGCCGACCATATTATAAAGCGTACCAAGAGCGTTGTCTTGACGCAGCTGCACCACCGCATAGGGCTTGACGGTCGGATTATGGGCATTGGTCAGCCCCATCGGCTTCATCGGGCCGTGGCGAAGCGTCTCACGACCGCGCTCGGCCATGATTTCGATCGGTAGACAGCCATCGAAATAGGGCGTGCCCTCCCACTCCTTGAAGCCAACCGTATCGCCCGTAATCAGCGCATCGATAAAGGCGTGATACTGCGCCTCGTCCATCGGGCAGTTGATGTAGTCCTTGCCGTTACCGCCAGGTCCGACCTTGTCGTAACGTGACTGGTACCAGCAGATGTCCATGTTAATGCTGTCGCGATGAACGATCGGCGCTATCGCATCAAAGAAGGCGAGCGCGTCTTCGCCGGTTTCCGTCTGGATAGCGGCGGCGAGCTCGGGTGCGGTGAGGGGGCCGGTCGCAATGATCGTATTGCCCCATTCTTTCGGTGGAAGGCCAACAATCACTTCACGAACAATGGTCACCAGCGGATGCGCCTCAAGTTCAGCCGTCACCGCCTCGGAGAACCCATCACGATCAACAGCGAGAGCACCACCGGCTGGGACCTGATGTTTGTCGGCGCAGGCCATGATTAGCGAACCGGCGAGACGCATTTCCGCATGAATAACGCCAACTGCGTTGGCCGTTGCGTCGTCGGAGCGAAACGAGTTGGAACAAACGAGTTCGGCAAGACTGTCACCCTTATGCGCGTCCGTGCCGCGAACACCGCGCATCTCGTGCAGGATAACCGGGACGCCCGCCTGAGCGATCTGCCAGGCAGCTTCAGAGCCGGCAAGCCCGCCGCCAATGACGTGGATGGGAGAATTTGTGTTGTCTTGCATCGCGCACTCACATCGTCAACCAGGCACCCGAAGGTGTCAGAGGTCGAGCATCTTGTTGATTGGCTGTGCCTCGCATAAGGGAGGCAATCTGCGAATGCAGTACCACGAGCGATAAAGAGCGCCAAATGTTTTCGCCCTTGCCTGACGTTGAGTTAAGTGGCGCGCCGTGGGCTCTGTTGTGACGGTTGTCGTCATCCACGAATCAAAAACGGCGCTCGTGGCGCCGTTTTTTCTCCTGTCGCTCAGTCGCCCGATGTCCCTGGGAGGTCGGCTCTTTCGGGCGACCCTGTACGCTGATTAGCGGAACGAACGGGATGCAACGTTACGGATATCGTAACGGGTCAGGCCGATGTCGCTGAGAGCCTGGTTGGAAAGGCTGCCCAGTTCGTTGAGCGTGCGACGGTAGCTGATCCAGTTCTTTGCAATGCGAAGCGGGTTCATGGGTATTTCCTCAATCTTTTATGTTCGTTTGATCTTTGATGTCTGTCCGCCGGGCCGCTGGTTATCTGCGCTCTCGGCTGTTGATGTCGTATATACATATTCAAAGCCATGAATTGGAGTGCAGATTTTGAGCGACTGCCATGCATTTGTGCAATGTGTCGTCTATTTTTGCATCTTCGCGCGGAATGTGCGCATATTTTGAGCGCAGAGAAGGCCCATCTTTTCGATTGCTGGGGGGGGGGGTAATTTCGGGGGGGGCAGGAGAGAAGTAATCGCGAAAAAGAAAAGGCCCGGAGCAGGGTGCTCAGGGCCTTTTGAGGGTAACACGTCGGACAGGTCAAAGATGACCAGTCGGTGTTATCGTTCTATTACATGCCGACGGCGGTGCGAGCAACGCGACGGATGTCGGTGCGGCCGATGCCGAGATCGCTCAGTTCGCGGTCGCTCATGCGGTCGAGTTCAGTTACGGTCTGACGATACTTGCGCCAGTTGTTCAGCGAGCGTGCAATGTTCATGATCTTATCCTCTTTTCGGTTCGCCGGTTGCTTGGGATCAACTCGGCTTCGTTTTCTGAACTGGAATATATGCCGCTCGGCGCACTTCAAAAATAGACAAAGAAGGATGACACCTATGCACTAAACGCAGGGCGAAGGCAGAATCGGCATCCACTTCCTTAACAAATGCATAATTTGACGGCACTCAGGTTGTTTTCTGGGGTGCAACGGTCAAGAGCAGGGCGGGGGTTTGTTTTTTCCGGTCGTCTATTTTTTTGTCAGGCTCGACACGCAGTCATCGGTGTGCTCATCGGGTCATCAAGGCTTCGGTGGCCATCGCTCAAGGTCGAAGTCACGTCAGCACATCGATAGAGGAGAATCGAGCAGACGCGGTACACCTCGTGAATCTCGGCGATGCTCTGTTCGACATTGTCATATAAGCCTCGAAACCCATGGAAATAGGCCTTGTACAGCGTCATTTTTCCTTTGCGCTCCTGAAAACGGATGATATAGAGACGCCGCGCTCCGGAAGGCCTCATGTGCCAGATGTTGTTTATGCAGGATTTAAAGAGCGCGGGTATGGCGGAATTGGTAGACGCACCAGATTTAGGTTCTGGCGACGAGAGTTGTGGGGGTTCGAGTCCCTCTACCCGCACCACAAATCGCCGGGAAAACAAGGTGAAGCGTTTCGTTTTGCCCTTTCCCAGGCTCAGGCATAATTGCTCCGCAACGCGCCTGTGCATGCAAGTTTTATAGTCACGGCCGGTGAATTCAGGTTCCGGCGCTGTGCTCGAAATTAACCGACGGCTGTCTCTGAGCACTGCCGCCATGATGTGAAGGTATGAAAATGCAGGTTATCGAAACGCTCGCTGAAGGGCTGAAGCGCGAAATCAAGGTCGTTATCCCGGCCGCTGACATGAAGGCTCGCCTCGACGAGCGCCTCGCTGACGCCAAGGATAAGGTTCGGATCAACGGCTTCCGTCCTGGCAAGGTGCCGGTTGCTCATCTGAAGAAGATGTATGGCAAGTCCATCATGGCAGACCTCGTCAACGAGCTGGTTCGCGAAAAGCCTTCTGAAATCATTTCCAGCCGCGGCGAGAAGTCGGCGACGCAGCCTTCCGTATCTATGACGGAAGACCAGGATGAAGCTGAAAAGATCCTGTCCGCTGAAGCAGATTTCGAATTCAACGTTGCTTACGAAGTCATTCCGGCTATCGAACTGAAGTCGAATGACGGCATCAATGTTACTCGCGAAGTCGTCGAAGTAACCGAAGACGAAGTCACCGAGCAGATCCTTAAGATTGCCGAAAGCGCTCGCAGCTACGAGACCAAGAAGGGCAAGGCCGCTGAAGGCGACCGCGTCACCATGAACTACCTCGGCAAGGTAGATGGTGTAGCCTTTGATGGCGGCGCTGCTGAAGATGCCGAACTGGTTATCGGCTCCGGCCGCTTTATCCCAGGCTTCGAAGATCAGCTCGTTGGCGTAAAGGCTGGCGACGAAAAGACCATCACGGTTACGTTCCCGACCGAATACCCTGCCGCTGAGCTGGCTGGCAAGGAAGCCACCTTCGACATCACCGTCAAGGAAGTTGCTGCTGCTGCCGACGTTGAAATCAACGACGAACTGGCAACCAAGCTTGGTCTCGAATCGGCTGAAAAGCTGAAGGAAATCGTTCGCGGCCAGATTGAAAGCCAGTATGGCAACGTGACACGCCAGAAGGTCAAGCGTCAGATCCTCGATCAGTTGGACGAGCTCTACAAGTTCGATACGCCTGCTGGCCTCGTCGACGCCGAGTTCGACAACATCTGGCGCCAGATCAACACCGATCTTGCACAGTCCGGCAAGACCTTTGCCGACGAAGACACCACCGAAGAAGAAGCCCGCGAAGAATATCGCAAGCTGGCTGAACGTCGCGTTCGCCTCGGCCTCGTTCTCTCCGAAATCGGTGAGAAGGCTGGCGTTGAAGTCACCGAAGAAGAAATGCAGCGCGCTCTCTTCCAGCAGCTGCAGCAGTTCCCGGGCCAGCAGAAGGAAATCCTTGATTACTTCCGCAATACGCCTGGTGCATCCGCATCGCTGCGCGCTCCGATCTTCGAAGAAAAGGTCATCGACAAGCTGCTGACCGAAGTTTCCGTCACCGATAAGACGGTTTCCAAGGAAGAGCTTCTTGCTGACGACGCTGAAGAAGGCGCAGAAACCAAGAAGAAGGCTCCAGCTAAGAAGAAGGCTGCTGCCAAGGCTGACGCTGCTGAAGGCGAAGAAGCCGCTCCGAAGAAGAAGGCTCCTGCCAAGAAGAAGGCAGCTGAAGGCGACGCAGAGTAATCTACTGTTGTCATCATTCTATAGGAAAGGGCCGCGGCGAAAGCTGCGGCCTTTTCATTTACGGTGACGGCAAAGTCTGAGCGGTTGGGTATGACAGAGAACAGTCTTTAACCTACCGCAGCCTCGCGCATGAGCCAGTGCAGCCTTTACAACAGCTGAGTCGAGGCTGGTTCTGTGTTCTGACGATCACATTGCGATGCACAATAAATTTTTACTGCACCTGCTCTTGTTCATCTCCTGTTCATCTGGCACCCTTTGGGGGTGATTTGCTAAACGCCTGGTGGCGTTAAAGGCAATCCAGTCGCGATACGCGGCTCGGCTTTAAGCCTTAAGTTCCATCTCTCTTTCGGGCGCGGCTAAAATGCCGGGCCTGTCGATCCATGTTTGTCGAAGTCAAACGCGGATCAGGCTGGCGATTAGCGCCGCAAAATTCAGTCCGGGTGATCTCGTTCTCTGGGTCGCCCAAGCCGAAACGAGAACTGCTGTTGCCCTCCCAAGAGCAGCAGGTCTTTTTAAAGCTTGAGGAAATGACATGTTTGTCAAAATATTAGGCACGCTCGCTGCGGCCTCGCTTGTTCTTTTGTCGCCAGTACAGGTAAAGGCGCAGGAACGCGGATTGATCTGGGCGCCTGCCAAGAATTCCGACCGCTCCTACTCAGCGAGGTTAGGCGCGAGACTGCCCACCGAGACTCCGCTGCGCGCGGGGCTTGAGATGGGTATGAGTGCGTCGGAAGGCGGTGCAGTGGTGGATACGCCCGTGAAGTTCTGGGGCGATGTCACTCTTATGTCCACCAATCTGCCGGGTGTTAAGATCGCTAGAGACATCGGCGTTCTGATGAACGCCTTGACCGGATCCAGCGCCTTGACCATGACGATGACACAAAAGCGCGTGGCGACGGCCGATTTTGATGTGGAGTCGAACCGCAACGTGACGCTGCGCTATGACGGTCCCAGCCAGCAGTGGAACGGGCTTGACGTGTCGCAGTCCCTGCGACTGACGCGATCCGCCACCGGCACCGCTTTTATTTTGACCGGTGCGAGTCGTGAAAGCTTTCAGGAATTCAGTTCCAGTGTTTCGCTCGAACAGAGGCTCAGCGATCACTTCACCGTCACCGGCAGCTTTGATCGTCAATATGAAGATCGCTTTCGGCCAGCGGTTCGTGCGAACTACAAGGTCAGATGGTGAGGCGATACAGCATCAGCCCGAAAGTGGCACTCGATTTTCGGAAAAGCACGATGCGTAGATTTAAAAAGTAAAGCGCCGTGCGTTCAATAGGACGCACGGCGCTTTAGATATCACTGTGCATGCGTACAGCAGGCGACCAAGAAACCGATGCGGCAGAAGCGTTAGCTTGCCGTCTCGGTCAAGTTTTTGATGTCGCCCATGCGGTTCCATGCATCGAGTCCGGCGATTTTGTAAGCCTCTGCAAGCGTCGGGTAGTTGAAGGTGTTTTCCACGAAATATTCAACCGTGCCCTTGAGGTTGAGCACCGCCTGGCCGATGTGAACAAGCTCCGTTGCGCCTTCGCCAACGATATGCACGCCGAGAAGCCGACGGGTCTTCAAGGAGAAGATCAATTTCAAAAGGCCGGTGTCCAGGCCCATGATGTGACCGCGGGAGGTTTCCCGGAAGCGTGCAATTCCGCATTCGTAAGGAATGCCGCGCTCTTTCATCTCTTCTTCGGTCAGGCCGCAGGTGGAAATTTCCGGTACAGCGTAAATTCCATAGGGGAAGTATTTCTGCGGTTCCATTGCAATGGCGCCGACCGCGACGCGCGCAGCGATTCGTCCCTGTTCCATCGAGGTGGAAGCAAGACTTGGAAAGCCGACCACATCGCCTGCGGCAAAGATGCCTTTCACGGATGTTTCGAATGTTTCCGGATTGACGGCAAGCCGACCGCGGCTATCCGCCTCAAGTCCCGCTGCGGCAAGATTCAGCGTATCGGTGGCGCCCATTCTGCCAGCGGCGAAAAGCACCATTTCCGTTACGATCGTGCGCCCATTGTCGAGCGTGATCGAAACCTTGCCTTCGGGTGTATGCTTGACCTTTTCTGCCTTCTGGCCGAGGAGAAGCTTCATATTTCGGTCGCGGAGCTGGTAAGTGAAGTCTTCGACGATTTCCTTGTCGATGAAATCGAGCATCGTCGACTTAGGATCGATCAGTGTCACAGCCGTATCCAGCGCGCTGAAAATCGTTGCATACTCGATGCCGATGACGCCGGCCCCGATCACGACCATGGAGCGGGGTAGCTTCTCGATCTGTAGCAGTTCATCACTGTCGATCACGCTCTTTCCATCGAAGGGCATGTAGTCTGGTCGGAAAGGCCTTGTGCCGACAGCAAGCAGAATGCTCTTGCCCAACACATGCTGCACTTCCCCATCGTCCTTGACGATCTGAAGCGTATCGGGCGTGATGAAACTGGCCTTGCCGCGAATGTGTTGTACGCGGTTGCGAGCGAATTGGTGCTCCAGCACTTCCACCTCGTGATTAAGTGTAATCAACAAGCGCTGACGCAGATCCTCCGCGCTGATCTCCTGTTTGACGCGGTAGGACTGACCGTAAAAGCCGCGCTCGCGCCATCCGGACAGATTGAGCGCCGTTTCACGCATCGTTTTGGACGGAATGGTGCCGGTATGAACCGATACACCGCCGACACGGCTACCCTTTTCGATGACCAGAACCTTCTTGTCTAGCTTTGCTGCCTGGATGGCAGCGCGTCTTCCCGCAGGGCCGCTACCGACAACAATGAGATCGTACTGGTTCATGAAAAAGCCTCTGGACGTGAACCGGGTTCAATGCCCGAATGTGAATCTGACAGATGATATTTACGATCGAAAGCCTGATGCTCCCGACGTGCGGACATTGTTCCCGCGCTTGCACATCCGAATGGCGAAGAATGACGGAGTGCAATGCAACAAATGCCTGCGTCAATCTGTAGCGTAGAAATCTGACGGATTCGTAACCGGCGCCGCAAAAGCGGTAAACCCGAATGTCGGTCGATCAGGATGGGGTGCTGTCTTCAGCCGGTCCCAGCCGTTGATGCAGTTTTGCGATGTCTTCCCGCAAGGCCGCGAGTTCGGCCAAAACCTTGAGATCGATCTTTTCATGGAGGGAGAGAACCTCGAGTTCGGCCTTCAGGTTGACCTCGTAATCTTTGGCGGCTTCGAAACGATCACGCTCGGCTTGTCTGTTCTGCGACATCATGATGATCGGCGCCTGAATAGCCGCCAGCATGGAAAGAATAAGATTGAGGAAGACAAAGGGGTATGGGTCAAAAGCCTTTGTCGTTAAAACGACCGTGTTGACGACCGCCCAAAGAAAAAGGAACACCAGGAAGCTGATGATGAAGGCCCATGAGCCACCGATGCGCGCGATGCTGTCTGCCAACCGCGCTCCAAAACTGGACTCCTTGGAGAACTCCGCATTCGTGTCCGTGGAGATAAGTTGTTTCTGATGCGCCACCTCCAGAATCCGCTTTTCGACGTCGCCAATATGGCGAGACGATCGTTTGAAGTGGGACAGCACGTAATCTGGAATGGCAGACATGATCGTTCTCCAGCAGGGCGTTGTCCGGAAGTAAACGCAAGGAACCCACAAGTTCAAATTAAATCGCGAGTCGGACGGCATCAACTCGATGGCGCTGTCTCGTGAAGCCAGCTGAAGCCTGGGAAAAACCTGTCTTTGCCAAATTGTTCGCCGAACATCATATCGAACTGCAACTGACGATACGCGTTCAGAGCTGGCGGTATAATCGCAGGCGCAATCGACCAGTCAGGTACCGCTGAACCATTGCGCTCCATCAGCATGTGCCGGTCAATCACCGAGTGGGACGCATGCACCTTGCCGAGTACGCCGGTATAGAACGGATCGTCAAAGCCGGCAGTTTTCAGAACGTGATAAGGCAACAGCGCCGGGCTGACCGTACCGATGCGGTTCTGTAGACCCGTTCTGGATGACCAGACCACGAGAGGCGTTTCGTGCTCGGTCTTCATGGTGGCAAGCGGCGCGCGGCGTGTCGCGACCATGTCCGGCATATAGCCGCTTTCCACAAATGTCTGCCCGAGCGGCGGCAGATGATCGCCAAACAGGACAATCACCGTTTCGCGTTCCCGGCCTTTTGCCCAGGCAACCAGCTTTGCGAAACTCTCGTCGGCTTCCGAAACACCTTGGACATAAGTTGACAGTGCCGTGCCTGCGCTCTCGGACAGGTCGCTGCTGACCGAAATGGTGTTCTTAGCATATCTGTTTGGCTCATAGGGGCCATGACCCTGTAGCGTGACGGCGAAGAGGAACTGTGGCTTCTCGGCCGCATCGACTGTCTGGATAATCTCGTTTGTCAAAGCGTCGTCAGAGGCAAAAGCTCCACGCTTTTCCATGGGCGGCAGGGTTTCTTCCGAGCGGAATTCTTCGAAGCCGAAGTGATTGTAGACCTCACGCCGGTTCCAGAACCACTCCTGGAAGGGATGGACAGCAATGGCGGAGTAGCCCTCCGAGCGGAAGAAAGTGGCGAGCGATGGCATCGGACGTCGCACATATTGCTGATAGGGGATGCTGCCATAAGGCAGAAACGCATTGCTGAATCCTGTCAGCGCTTCGAACTCGACATTGGCCGTCATGCCGCCAAACTCCGGGGAAAAGACATGGCCGGATTGCATGGCGCGGATTTGCGGCATCGGATCTTGCGAAAAACGGACATTTTCCAGCCGCGTCGGATCCCATAGCGATTCGCTCATGATCATGATCACGTCTGGCCGCTTGCTGTGGTTGACGGCGAAGGCCGAGTTATCGGAGGCGATGTCTGCGATGGTCTCCGCGCCGTAGCCATAGGGCGCTGTCACTTTCGCCATGGGAATATTGAAGGCAAACGCCATGATGAAGCCGTTGTGCCGGTAATTTTCCTTCTGATCCCACATCATCGGAATGATGTTCAGTCTGTCCCTGATCCAGGAATAGCTTGAATATTCCATCATTGATCCGAAGCTGACAAACACCGGAACGGCAATTGCCAGCCTATACATCCTGGCTTTGAGCGGAATGACGGGCGCATGTGTGGAAGAAAGGCGCCACAGAAGGACAGCCGCGAATACGGCAGCGGCAACTCCAACCGCAAGAAACAAGGCTGTCAGAGGCTGCGCCTTCAGCATGGCTGGCAATAGCTGGATAATCTGACGTCCGAAAAGCAGGTCCGACGGGTAAAGCGGATCGGAGAGATAGAGCTGTTTCTGACTGGAGAAAAAAGCGGGCAAGACGAGCAGCGGAACTGCAACGATCAGCGATCGGTAGTGACGCCCGAAGACAGCGTCCAGCGCCATGAGACCGATGACCACTGCGCAGACCGTTGTCAGTCCGGGTCGCGAAGACGAAAGCAGAAAGGTAGCGACGTCGTGCAATGTGCCTCGCGCAATCCACTCCATGCATACCACAAGGAGAACGGCGGCAAGAACGAGATTGACCACGGACTGGATGTTACCGGCTTCACGGGCAGGGAACCGTGTCCATGGGTTTGAAAGGACGTGTTTCATCCTTTCGGCAACCGTTGTTTTGGGCACCGATTTCGTCACGATTATACTCCGGCAGTCGTGGGGACAGGCATGAATCACCCGTCATATAAGTGTCATCTAACTGTCACATACAGGCAATGAACGCGACATGAACTATGCGCAATTCACAGGTCTGGCGCGTAACCATTGCGTGAGCCGTGGATGTCCGGCATTCCCATGCCGAAACCTTCTTGGAGGGCCGTTGTTTTATAACAGTTTTATCCTGCGCGTTGCACAGTGAGAGCCGGCGCGATAATGAGGAAGGCATGAGCACAGAACAGACCATTCCCCACACGTTCCGGATCGCGATCGGACAGTTCAATCCGACCGTCGGCGATGTCGCTGGCAACCTAGCAAAAGCGCGAGAGGCGAGAGCGGATGCCGCAGCCCAGGGCGCCGATCTACTTCTGCTGACGGAGCTTTTCATCTCCGGCTATCCCCCGGAAGATCTGGTCCTGAAGCCGGCATTCTTGAAAGCCTGCCTCAAGGCGGTAGAGGATCTGGCCGCAGAAACGGCGGATGGCGGCCCGGGCGTTATCATCGGCTTCCCCCGTCAGGGCGAGAAGGGCAGGCATAACTCGGTCGCCTTGCTGGATGGTGGCGAGATTGTCGCTCTGCGTGACAAGGTTGACCTGCCAAACTACGGCGAGTTTGACGAGAAGCGTGTCTTCAGCGAAGGCTCCATCTCCGGCCCTTACAATTTCCGGGGCGTCCGCATTGGCATTCCGATTTGCGAGGAGATCTGGAACGATCTCGGTATCTGCGAGACCTTGGCCGAGGCTGGCGCTGAAATATTGTTGGTTCCGAATGGCTCGCCCTATTATCGCGGCAAGGTCGATGTGCGTCATCAGGTGGCGCTGCGTCAGGTTATCGAAAGCGGGCTGCCTCTCGTGTTCGCCAATCAGCTTGGCGGTCAGGATGAACTGGTTTTTGACGGGGCAAGCTTCGGCTTCAACGCTGATAAGACGCTGGCATTTCAGATGAGCCAGTTCGAAGCAACGCTTGCCGTTACCGACTGGAAGCGTACCGAGAATGGCTGGCATTGCAGCCAAGGACCGATGTCGCATATTCCCGAAGGCGAGGAGGCCGATTATCGCGCCTGCATGCTTGGCTTCCGCGACTACGTCAACAAGAACGGCTTCAAGAGCGTCGTACTCGGTCTCTCTGGCGGTATCGATTCTGCCATCTGTGCGGCAATTGCAGTCGATGCGTTGGGTGAGGAGAGGGTGCGCTGCATCATGCTGCCTTACCGCTATACCTCGGAAGAATCGCTGAAAGACGCTGCCGATTGCGCCAGGGCGCTTGGTTGTCGCTATGATATCGTGCCGATCGCCGAGCCCGTAGACGGCTTTATGTCAGCCCTTTCGGAACTGTTCGAAGGCACGGAAGAAGGCATAACAGAGGAAAACCTGCAAAGCCGAACACGTGGGACGATCCTCATGGGCGTGTCCAACAAATTCGGCTCGATGGTGGTCACGACGGGCAACAAGTCGGAAATGTCGGTCGGCTATGCCACGCTCTACGGTGATATGAATGGCGGGTTCAATCCTATCAAGGACCTCTATAAGATGCAGGTCTACGCCATCTCCAGTTGGCGCAATGCCCATGTCCCGCCGGGTGCCCTCGGGCCTTCCGGTGAAGTGATACCGGCCAACATCATCTCAAAGGCTCCGTCGGCTGAGTTGCGGCCCAACCAGACAGACCAGGACTCGCTGCCGCCATATCCGGTTCTTGACGATATTCTTGAGTGCCTGGTTGAACAGGAAATGTCCGTCGACGAGATCGTCGCACGCGGTCACGATGTGACAACTGTCCACCGGATCGAGCATCTGCTCTATCTTGCCGAGTACAAGCGTCGCCAGTCCGCACCGGGTGTGAAAATCACCAAGAAGAATTTCGGACGTGACCGGCGCTATCCTATCACCAATCGCTTCCGCGACCGGTAGGCTAGCCTGCCAGTCTGGACGTGGTGAGGGGAGTAACGATGCGCAGTTCAGTCGAGATATTCAATATTCGTACTCGGGCAAATCGGGTGGTCTGGCAGACGGACAAACTGTTCGAAGCACCCAACTGGTCCCCAGACGGTCGCTATCTCCTGTTGAACAGTGAGGGCCTGCTTTATCGCTTGTCTCTGGGTGGAGATGTCGCGGTAGAGAAGGTCGACACCGGCTTTGCCGTACAGTGCAACAACGATCATGGCATTTCGCCGGATGGGTCGCTTTACGCGATTTCGGACAAGGTCGAGTTCGGGAAGAGCGCGATCTATCTTCTTCCGTCATCAGGTGGCGCGCCGACATTGATGACGCCGAACCTGCCCTCCTACTGGCATGGCTGGGCGCCGGATGGCAAAAGCTTCGCTTACTGCGGGATCAGAGATCAGATTTTCGATATTTATTCCATGGACATAGAAACCCGCAACGAGACGCGCCTGACCCATGGAGAGGGGCGAAACGACGGGCCGGATTATTCGCCGGACGGTCATTGGATATACTTCAACTCCAGCCGCACGGGACAAATGCAGATCTGGCGCGTAAGAGCAGATGGATCAGCCGTCGAGCGGATCACGAACAGCCCATATGGCGACTGGTTCCCCCATCCGTCTCCAAAGGGAGACAAGGTCGTCTTCATTTCCTATGACGGCGACGTCTTCGACCATCCGCGTGATCTCGATGTTCGCGTGCGACTGATGGATCCCGATGGTGGCAATGTCGAAACGCTCTTTGATCTTTTTGGCGGGCAGGGGACGATGAACTCTCCCAACTGGTCACCAGCTGGTGATGAGTTTGCCTATGTGCGATATTTCCCAGCCGAATAAATCTGCGGCGCTTGCCTTGGCGCCAACAATTGGACATACGGTTTTCGTCAGGTGCCTGCTTGAGCGGGAGAATCGGGAATGCGGTGCAAGACCGCAACGTGCCCAACGCTGTGAGGCGGATGACCGTCGCCATATGCCACTGAGCAATCTCGGGAAGGCGGCAACGGTCAGAAGAAGCCAAGTCAGAAGACCGGCCTGACACGATGGACCAGTCCGCGCGGACGGCGGCAGGTTGTGAGGAAGGAGGTGTGTGACGCGGCGCAATCTGCGTCCTCACGCGGTACTTCCTGCATTGTTGGGGATTGACGATGCGACCTGATGACACCCGGCGCGGCCTGAGGCCAGCTTTTGAATTTGCCGAAGACGACAAGGCTGCGGTCTACCGCGCTATCGAGACTCGCCGCGATGTCCGCAATGAGTTTTTATCCGATCCGCTACCGTATGAACTGATCGGAAAGCTGCTTGCTGCAGCCCACGCCGCGCCTTCGGTCGGCTTTATGCAGCCGTGGAATTTTACCCTCGTCACGAATGGTGAGATCAAACAGGCCGTGTGGCAGGCCTTCAGCCGTGCCAATGAGGAAGCGGCACAGATGTTTGCAGATGAAAAACAGTCGCTTTATCGCAGTCTGAAGCTGGAAGGAATCAGGAAGGCGCCGCTCTCCATCTGCGTCACCTGCGATCCGACAAGAGGTGGCGATGTGGTGCTGGGGCGCACCCACAATCCTCATATGGATGTTTATTCCACGGTCTGCGCAGTCCAGAACCTCTGGCTGGCAGCACGTGCCGAGGGCGTCGGCGTTGGCTGGGTCAGCATCTTTCATGACGATGATATCCGAGAGATACTGGATATCCCGCATCACATTCAAATCGTGGCGTGGCTTTGCCTGGGATATGTTTCTGAACTCTACGCGGAGCCAGAGCTTGCAGTGAAGGGATGGCGCCAACGCCTGCCGTTAGACCAATTGGTATTCAAGAACCGGTGGGGCGAAAAATAGGTAGCAACTTTGCCGCGTGAGCTGCTTCTCAATAGTTGAAAAAAGGTACTTGCCTGTCCTGCTGGCCGATGGCTTACTTTCTCTTTGTTTCGAGAGGGGATTTACCGATGCCGATTGAAAACTGGCTGGCCTTCGTGGCCGCATCCGCCGTCATGCTCGCCATTCCAGGGCCCACGATCCTCCTAGTCATTTCCTATGCGCTCGGACACGGCCGAAAGGCAAGCAGCGCCACGGTTGCTGGCGTAGCCCTTGGCGACTTCACCGCCATGACGGCCTCAATGCTGGGCCTCGGTGCGCTGCTGGCAACGTCTGCCGCGCTCTTCACGATCTTGAAGTGGGTGGGTGCTGCCTATCTGATCTATCTCGGTATCAAACTCTGGCGAGCGCCCGTTGGAGCTTCGTCTGACGGGGAGGGAAATGTGACAGGGCGTGAGCGTCCGATAAAAATATTTCTCCATACCTATATCGTGACGGCGCTGAACCCGAAGAGCATCATCTTTTTCGTCGCCTTCCTGCCGCAGTTCCTCGTGCCGAACCTTCCGTTCTGGCCGCAGGTGCTTATTTTCGAAGTTACTTTTCTTGTGCTTGCGACTTGCAACGCGGCTCTTTATGGGTTGCTGGCGAGTGCAGCGCGCAACACCATTCGCAAGCCCTCCGTCCAGCGTGTCGTCAATCGCACCGGCGGCGGACTTTTGATCGGTGCCGGACTGCTCGCGGCAGGCTGGAAGAAAGCTGCTGCATAAAAGCGTCGCCAGTCTGCGCGGCGCGAGTTTGGATTGAACAATGTCAGCGCCGCACATCCTTCTTGCTCTCGTCACGGTCTTCCTCTGGGGTTTCAACTTCGTGGTCATCAAAATCGGCGTCATGGATATGCCGCCGCTTTTCCTGACAGCTCTGCGTTACCTTTTCGCAGCCGTCCCGTTGATGTTCTTCCTGCCGCGCCCGAAAGTGCCGTGGAAGCACATGGTCGTTTACGGCATGGTCATGGGTTGCGCGCAGTTCGGACTGCTTTATACGGCCATCAAGTGGGGGCTGCCTGCCGGGCTTGCTTCACTCGTTATGCAGTCGCAGGCGTTCTTCACCATGGCGCTCGCCGTCACGTTGCTGGGTGAAGTCCCGCTGAAGTCCCATATTGCCGGCGCAGCTGTCGCTTTTTCAGGCCTTGCGGTGATCGCTCTGGAACGTCTGGAGCTGACGGCCCTCGTTCCCCTGCTAATGTGTGTCGGCGCGGCCTTCAGCTGGGCGATCGGCAATATCGTCAATCGCAAGGTTGGTCGGGTGAACGCCATCTCCTTCGTGGCATGGACGAGCCTTGCGCCCGTGCTGCCATTGATTGCGCTTTCGTTGCTGCTCGAAGGCCCACAAGCGATCCGCGACGGTCTGGCCAACGCCAACATGATGACGGTAGGCGTCGTTGCCTACATGGCCTATGGTGCAACGATCATCGGCGCAGGGATCTGGAGCTTTTTGTTGCTGCGCTATCCGGCGGGAACCGTGGCTCCGTTTTCACTGCTGGTGCCGATCGTCGGATTTATGGGTGCATACTTCGCCTTCTCCGAACACATCACGGTTCTGGAAATCGTTGGTAGCGCTCTCGTTGTCGCAGGTCTGGCGCTGAACGTTTTTGGCCGCCGCCTCTCCTTCGGTCGCACGCGCTCTGGTACCGCGTGATGAACAGCAATGAGTTTTTCAATTCCCTGTGCATTGTTGCGATGCGTCCGGGCTTTTGAGTAAAACTTTGGTAAAGAGAGTGTTCGCCGTTCAATGAATCGGCACCTTCGTTCATAGCAGTGCAGGGAAGTGTACAAGTGCAGGTCGGTATCGACATGGGAACGCTTTCGGGCGGGCAGAGTGCCAAGCTCGATATCGAGGAATTGCTTGCCACGCGTTTACTGGTGCAGGGCAATTCCGGTTCCGGAAAGTCGCATCTTCTGCGTCGCCTGCTGGAGCAATCCGCACCCTGGGTGCAGCAGGTGATCATCGATCCCGAGGGCGATTTCGTCACTTTGTCCGACAAGTTCGGTCATGTCGTGGTGGATGGTGAGCGTACTGAAGCGGAGCTTGCAGGCATTGCTAATCGCATTCGTCAGCATCGCGTGTCATGTGTCCTGACGCTTGAGGGACTGGACATCGAACAACAGATGCGTGCTGCCGCCGCTTTCCTCAATGGCATGTTCGACGCCGATCGTGAATATTGGTATCCGGTGCTGGTGGTGGTCGACGAAGCACAGATGTTTGCGCCCTCCGTCGGCGGCGAGGTGACGGAAGACGCGCGCAAAGCCTCATTGGGTGCGATGACAAACCTGATGTGCCGCGGGCGCAAACGCGGCCTCGCCGGCGTGATCGCCACACAGAGATTGGCCAAGCTCGCCAAGAATGTCGCGGCTGAAGCCTCCAACTTCCTGATGGGCCGTACCTTCCTCGATATCGATATGGCGCGCGCCGCAGATCTCCTCGGTATGGACCGTCGCCAAGCGGAAATGTTTCGCGATCTTCAGCGCGGCAATTTCGTGGCCCTCGGCCCGGCCCTGTCGAGACGCCCGCTGCCGATCGTCATCGGTCCGGTGGAAACATCGGCACGTTCGTCATCGCCAAAGCTCATGCCGCTGCCGGATGCGCCCCAGGATGTGGAAGACTTGATCTTCACGCCGGACCCGGAAGAGTTCAACCGTCCTGTCGTCCGTCGTACACCGCCGGCTCCTCGCCCTACAACCGATATTCTCGCGGAGCTCTCACGCTCGACGCCTGCCGCCATCGCGCCTGCTTCCGAGCAACCTTCGCGTTCGAGCCAGCCGGAACTGACACCGGAAGAGCGCGAGGAAAAGATCACCGCCGTTTTGACAGAAATTCTCGACGATCCGCAATCGGCCTACCGCACCGATGCAGTCCTCTATCAGGACTTCCTCGTTCGCGCTCGGATGCGCCGCATACCTGGCACGCCGATGGCGCTTTCGGAGTTTCGCCGCCAGATCGCCATCACCCGCTCGGGCGTGGATGTGGAGATGGCTGCAAGTGAGAATTGGCAAAAGGCGTTGGAGCTTTCGAGAAGCGTGTCGGACGACCTGCAAGGCGTCTTTCTGCTTCTGGTCAAGGCCGCGCTTGCGCAAGAGCCGTGCCCCTCGGATGCAAGAATCGCACGCGCCTACGGCACACATTCGGCACGCCGCGCAAGACGGCTGCTCGGTTACTTCGAGGAGAAGGAACTGGTGGTGGTTCATGCCGACTTCACCGGCAAGCGCATAGTCGCCTTTCCGGACCTAGACGCCAAGACGGCGCCGGGCGATGCGGATGCACCGGATGGAGATATGAGTCTGGCAGCGGAGTGACGCCGCGAACTGGTTTGCGCACCGAGGAATCAGATTTTCGCAGAGACATGTCTGGATTGAAACAAGCGCCGTACGTCCGGGAGGACGCACGGCGCTCTGGCGTCAAAAGCGAAGCCCTTACCGTTCTTCGATAACCTTCTTGTCGTCCTTCGTCGCAAGCAGAGAACCGACAATACCCGTAAGAAGGATAGCCACGGTCACGCCCAGAGATACGGCAGGCGGGATCTTTGCAATACCCAGCATGTCTGCCACGAAGATCTTGGAACCGACGAAGACCAGCACCGCAGCCAAAGCGTACTTCAGATAAGCGAAGCGGTGGATCAGGGCAGCGAGCGCAAAGTAGAGTGCGCGCAGTCCAAGGATCGCGAAGATGTTCGACGTGTAGACAATGAAAGGGTCGGTGGTGATCGCGAAGATCGCCGGGATCGAGTCGACCGCGAAGATCAGGTCGGCAATTTCTACCATCACAAGCGCGAGGAACAGCGGCGTCACGAACGTCTTGAGCTTGCCGGTCTTTGCGTCAGGCTGCTTGACGAAGAAACGCTCCTCGTGAAGCCTGTCGGTAACCGGCAGTCGTGCGCGCAAGAAGTTCAGGATCGGATTTTTGCCGATATCCTGTTCGTCGTGGCCGCTGGAAAACAGCATCTTGATGCCGGTAAACACCAGGAAGGCCGCGAAGAGATAGAGAACCCAGTGGAAGTTTTCGACAATTGCAGCGCCAGCGGCAATCATGATGCCGCGAAGGACGATGACGCCGAGAATGCCCCAGAGCAGGACGCGGTGCTGGTATTGGCGCGGGATTGAGAAGTAGGAGAAAATCATGGCGATGATGAAGATGTTGTCCATCGCCAGGCTTTTTTCCACAACGAAGCCCGTCACATATTCCATGGCCGGCTGCTGGCCGGACTGGAACCAGATCCATCCACCGAAGGCCAGGCCGATTGCAATGTAGAAGCCCGACATCAAAAGGCTTTCCTTGATGCCGATTTCCTTGGAGTTCTTATGCAGAACACCAAGATCCAGCGCCAAAAGGCCTAGAACGAGGGTGATGAAAATGCCCCACATCCATGTGGGGGTACCGAGAAAATCCGTAAACAGAAAGTCCATCAGTCAACCTTTGTCCGGACGAGGTTGGCTCAACGGTCGGGAAACGAGATGGAAAAAAAGACGCGCCCCAACCTTGGAGACTCGACATCGCGTATTGTCCGGTAATACGCCAGAGGGGCCCGAGTCCTGATCACCCGAATGAAATGGGAGGATCGGCTACGGTTTCAAGGGGCGTCTTCATTTTTTGTCGTTGACATTTTTATGAAGCGACCCTAGAAGCCCCATCAACGCCGGGCAGAAATGTCCGGTGTGTTTCGTTGACTGCCTTGCAGTAAGTCACTGACGTTCGGCGGTCAATATCACCGACATGTCCCGTGGTTTCTCCATCTCGCATGTGAGAAGCCTGTCAGAGGTTCCTAACCGGATCTCAGAGGAGGGCGTGTTTCCTTCACCCGGTTTGGCAACAGACCGGTGCAAACTGTTGAAAAGGAAATGCGATGAGCAAGCGCGAATCGTCCAAGTATAAAATTGACCGCCGTATGGGCGAAAATATCTGGGGCCGTCCGAAGTCCCCGGTTAATCGTCGCGAATACGGCCCAGGCCAGCACGGCCAGCGCCGTAAGGGCAAGATGTCCGACTTCGGTACGCAGCTGCGCGCCAAGCAGAAGCTGAAGGGTTACTACGGCGAACTGCGCGAAAAGCAGTTCCGTGCGACCTACGACGAAGCCAACCGCCGCAAGGGCGACACCTCCGAGAACCTGATCGGCCTGCTCGAGTCGCGTCTGGACGCCATCGTCTACCGCGCCAAGTTCGTACCGACCGTTTTCGCGGCTCGCCAGTTCGTCAACCATGGCCACGTCACGGTTAACGGCGTTCGCGTCAACATCGGTTCGTACCGTTGCAAGGTCGGCGACGTTATCGAAGTTCGCCAGAAGTCCAAGCAGCTCGCAATCGTTCTCGAAGCTGTTCAGCTCGCAGAACGCGACGTTCCGGACTACATCGAAGTCGATCATAACAAGATGACCGCGACCTTCGCTCGCGTACCGGCTCTTGCTGACGTGCCTTACGCCGTCATCATGGAACCGCATCTGGTCGTCGAATTCTACTCGCGTTAATTCGCGTTCAAGTTTTGCAAAAAAAAGCCGGTCCCTGTGGCCGGCTTTTTTGCGTGTGATACAAAAAATCCCCGGCAGAAGGCCGGGGATGGTGGCATTTTACGTGTGCCTCGATCTTTCAGATTCGCTTAGAGACTGTTTCATCGCCTGTCTTGGATGCAAAACTGTTGCACTTTGCGCGACCTGCTCCAGGCGATTACGTCACGCCGCATTTGCCCGCGATTTCAGAAGCCTCTCCACAAGCGCTGCATCCAGCGCATCGAAGCTGTCTATCGTCACATCCGGCCCAAGCTCTGCCATGGGAACGTCGGTGTAGCCGAAGGTCACGCCGATAGCGGGAATCTTGGCGTTCTTGGCCGCCAGAATGTCGTTGACACTGTCACCCACCATTACGCTGCGAGCCGGATCGCAGCCAGCCTTCTCGATCGTACCAAGAATATGGCGGGCATCCGGTTTGCGCCATTCAAACGTATCGCCGCAGGTAATGGTGGAAAAGCGATCCTTCAGTCCCAGTTTTTCCAGCAGTGGGATGGCTAGAACGGATGTCTTGTTGGTGCAGACGGCGAGGCTGAAACCTTCCGCGGCGAGGCGATCCAGTGCTTCTGGAACGCCGGGATAAGGCTTGCTTTGTCCAGGCATCTCCTCTCTGTAATGGGCGATGAAACGCTCGTGCAGCGGCTCGACGTCCTCCTCCGGCAACTCTTTGTTCCTGAGCGCGAAGGCGCGTTGGACCATCACACGAACACCCTGGCCAACCAGATGTGTCAGATCGTTGAAGGTGACGGGTGCAAGGCCCGCAGCAGCAATGGTGTGGTTCAGGCTGTCGATCAGGTCCGGAGCCGTATCGACGAGCGTGCCGTCGAGATCGAATATAACAAGGGGTGAAGTCAAAGAGGAAACCTCGTCTGTGGGGCAAATATCGCGCGAACCTAGCGCATCGGGGCGGAAATCGAAATCCAATTCGACAGGATTGAGGACTTGTGCGCAAAAGCTTTAGGTTTCGCCCTCGATTGCCTGCCCGCTCACACCATCTCATTTCGAACGAAACCACTGAATGGTTCATTTTGAAGCAGCAGAAGGGGCTTTCGTTTGAGTTTCGAGCCGTGTAAACACACGCAGTCGCAGCGGTCCGGCACCTTGCTAACGGGCCCGCCGCTGCACAAAACCATACGGGCACAAGCGCGATCAACAGGCGCATGGCCCATGATATAAAGCGGAGTTGCAGGCGCATGGATGCCCGCCAAATGAAGATCAAGGCCGCAGAGGCAGCATTGACCTATGTCGAGGACGGAATGCGTCTGGGCATTGGTACGGGCTCTACCGCGGAAGAATTCGTTCGCCTGCTTGCCGAGAAGGTGGCGAACGGTCTTAAGGTTCAAGGTGTTCCCACCTCGGAGCGCACCGCGCGCCTGTGCGTCGAACTTGGCGTTCCACTGAAGTCCCTGGATGAACTGCCAGAGCTCGATCTCACGATCGATGGCGCCGACGAAGTCGATCATGCGCTTCGGTTGGTCAAGGGCGGCGGCGGAGCTCTGTTGCGAGAAAAGATTGTCGCGGCGGCGTCGGCACGCATGATCGTGATTGCGGATCAGACGAAGGTCGTGGAAACGCTCGGCGCATTTCCGCTGCCCATCGAGGTGAATGCTTTCGGTATGGCTGCAACCCGCATCGCTATCGAAAAACTGGCGGCCAGGGTGGGGCTTGCCGGTGAGCTGAAACTACGTTCTTCCGAAGACGGACCGTTCAAGACCGATGGCGGTCATCTTATTTTCGACGCATCATTTGGCCGTATTCCTGATGCAGAAGCGCTGGCACGTCAGCTGCATGCGATTCCAGGCGTCGTCGAGCACGGACTTTTCATTAATTTGGCATCGCTTGCCATTATCGCAGGACCGGACGGCGCCCGCGTGATGCATGCGACAGTATAACAGGAGCGAGAGAGTTGATGGGTAAACTAGCGGGACTGGGCAAAGCTGCCGCTGCTTCGATCCTTATTTCTGGGCTTGTGTTCGGCACTGCCGTGCGCGCGCAGGAAATTTCTGCAGAGCATATCGCCGCTGCAAAGCAGGCTATCACCGCACTCGGCGTGACGGATCGCTTTGATAACATTCTGCCGGGTCTAGCCGAGCGCCTGAAGTCCGAGCTCATCCAGGCGTCCCCGAATGTCCAGGATCAGATCACCGCAACCGTTGACGCGAAGGCGCTTGAACTGGCTCCTCGTCGTGCCGACCTGGAAAAAGAAGCAGCACTCACCTACGCACGCGCCTTCTCGATCGACGAGTTGAAGGCGATCTCTGCCTTCTATGGTAGCGAAGCCGGTAAGAAGCTTCTGAAGGACGGTCCGATCGCCACGCGTGAACTGATGAAGGCTGCCGACATCTGGGCGGCTGGCATCAACCGTGACCTGAACTCGGCCAGCATGTCCGAACTTCAAAAGGTCGCCGGTGCAGACCTTCAGCCGCTTCCTGCTAACGAAGCCAATGTCGGCGGCGCTCCAGGCGCCACAGCTCCGGCTCCCGCTGCGGCTCCTGCGCCGAAGCCATGATCGGTCGCTGATCATTCAGTATTTTTCAAAGCCCGGAAGCGATTCCGGGCTTTTCTTTTTCCGCGTCTAACACCTATATGATCATCCATATGATGCCTTGGCACTGCGTATCTCTGGATGCGTACTTTCGCTTAACGCACTGATTTTGCTCGACTGCGGCTGGTATGTTCTTCCTCCCGTCGTTGCGCGCTCCGGCTGACGACAGAGGTTTATGATGACATCCTACGACTATGATCTTTTTGTTATCGGCGGCGGATCGGGTGGCGTGCGTAGTGCCCGGGTCGCTGCATCGCTCGGGAAACGGGTCGGCATCGCTGAAGAATATCGGTATGGCGGCACCTGTGTCATCAGAGGCTGCGTTCCGAAAAAGCTTTTTGTGTACGCCTCCCAATATCCGGAGCATTTCGAGGATGCCGCGGGTTTTGGCTGGACTGTCGGAGAGAGCGCCTTCGACTGGAAAAAGCTTGTTGCCGCCAAGGACAAAGAGATAGAGCGGCTTGAGGGGCTTTATCGCAAGGGGCTGGAAAACGCCAAGGCTGATATTTTCGACACGCGTGCAGAGCTTGTCGATGCCCACACGGTTAAACTCGTCAATACCGGAAAGACGGTGACAGCCGAGCGCATCGTCATTGCTGTCGGGGGCACGCCGAATGCACATCCTGCCTTGCCCGGTCACGAATTAACGATTTCCTCTAATGAGGCCTTCCATTTGGAGGAACTGCCGAAATCGATATTGATTGCCGGCGGCGGTTACATCGCAGTCGAATTTGCCAATATCTTTCACGGTCTCGGTGTTGAAACGACATTGATCTACCGTGGCAAGGAAATTCTGAACGGCTTCGATGGCGATCTGCGCAAGGGTCTTCATGAAGCGATGGAGGCCAAGGGCATCCGGATCGTTCTCGAAGACCTTATCCAGGAGGTTAGCAAGGACGGGGCAGGTGGCTTCGTCGCCCGCACCAAGCAGGGCGCATCGCTTCATGTTGGCCTGGTGATGCTGGCGCTTGGACGCGAACCCAATACTAAGGGGCTTGGATTGGAGAAAGCCGGAGTCCATACGAATGAGAAGGGCGCGATCGTTGTCGATGACTATTCGCGCACCACTGTCCCGCATATCTATGCGCTTGGCGACGTCACCGATCGGGTACAGCTGACACCTGTCGCCATTCATGAGGCGATGTGCTTCATCGAGACGGAGTTCAAGAACAACCCGACAAAGCCCGATCATCATCTGATTGCGACTGCAGTCTTCTCCCAGCCCGAAATCGGCACGGTCGGGCTTTCGGAGGAGCAGGCGGCTTCGAAGTTCGAAGAGGTCGAGATCTACCGAGCGCAGTTCCGCCCGATGAAGGCAACGCTCTCGGGCCGGTCTGAAAAGACGATCATGAAGCTGCTCGTCAATGCGGCGGACAGAAAGGTCGTCGGCGCGCATATACTGGGTCACGAGGCCGGTGAGATGGCGCAGCTTCTCGGCATCACGCTGAAGGCCGGTTGCACCAAGGACGACTTCGACGCCACCATGGCCGTCCACCCGACTGCTGCCGAGGAGCTGGTGACGATGTATTCGCCAAGCTACCGCATCAAGAACGGGGAAAGAGTATAACGGGGCTCTGGCGGTCGACAGGCTCGGCTCGCATGCCTTCGAATAGTTGCTCGTTGCGCTTCAACAGCGCAGCGAGCCGATCGATGGCAACCCGCATTTCCGCTGTGTGTCGATCATCGTCGTTGACGGTGATCCACAGGTTGTGAGCGAGCTCCTCGATGATCTCACCGTCTCGCACCACGCCTGGCAGAGTGTCGCCGATATAGGCGGGCAAAACGCCCCTGCCGGCCCCGCTCTGGATCAGGCGCGGCAAGAGCGCTGGCGCATTTGTCCATGTGTGGATCATCTGCTCCCGATTGCAAAACACCCACTTCTCCGCATCCGACGCCGCGACTTCCGTGCCGATTGAAATCCAGGGGGCGGATGCGGTCGTTGTCAGTCCCTCAGACCGGTAGGCGCAGTAATTGACCGTAACGGATTTGCGCACTGCGAAATTGCCATTCTGTGGGGATGCGTCAAAGACCCCGATCATTCCGCGTCGGTAGGTCAGATCGTCTTCGGGACCGAAGTGCTTGCAGCAAAGTCGAAAGGCATCGTCCGGTCCGCGAATGGCGCTCGTGTTTTCGGCAACGAAACCCATCAGCCAGATGTTGGAGGAAATCGAAACGATGGGTAGTGAGAAGGCGTCGCCCTGCCACTGGCTGATATCTGCCGCCGTCCGCCTCATATGTTGAACGCGTTCAAACAGGATCACCCCGTCGGGCGCCAGCTTGTAGCCCTGCTGGCTGCGGATAAAGAGCGTGCGCCCCATCGTCCGTTCGAGAAAGAGCATCTTTCGACCGATCGTCGGCGCGCTGATGCCGGTCAGGCTTGCCGCGTCTGCAAGACCACCCTCGGACGCAACGATATGGAAGAGTTTCAGATCGTCCCAGTTTACATCTGTCATGGAAGGCTCTCCGGCTGATAGAGTCATTTATAGCCGGATCCATCTGGCTTTGCATCGTTTGCCGGTGAAACGCGCCTTTCATTCCTGCATCTACGCCCGTCGCAGCCTCTGCCTTACCTCCTGTCGGGAACACAGGAGAAAGATCATGTTGCCGGAAACGATGTTTGCAATGGAGAGGATGACGCGTAATCAATTCAAGGAGAGGAAGAGTGGCGATGATCACCGATGGGAGACATGGCCATCGACCGGTCTCGACCATTTCGGCTTGTTTCTTTGGCGCGTAGCGCAGCGGTTGCACAATCGCGATGGGCTGCGAAAACAACGACGTGAAGCACACAGGCTTCAATTCAAGGATTATCTAGAATCGCAGAGGGTTTGCGCAGGTCCAAAAGCGTCGGTAATTGACTAGGCAAGCTCCCTGCAAAGGTTTATAAGCCGCTCAATTTTTAAAGGTGCGCACGCCCGCGCAATTTTTCGGGCGGGGAGACAGGTGAGTAGAATGGCACAGAATTGGACGCCCGGTAGCTGGAGACAAAAGCCCATCCAGCAGGTTCCGCAATATCCTGACGCTGCTGCGCTTGCAGCGACGGAAGCCCAGCTTGCGAGCTATCCTCCGCTGGTTTTTGCCGGTGAGGCGCGCCGTCTGAAGAAGCAACTCGCCAGCGTCGCCGAAGGCGAGGCCTTTCTTCTGCAGGGAGGCGACTGCGCCGAAAGCTTCCTGGAGCATGGCGCCGACAATATTCGCGACTTCTTCCGCGCCTTCCTCCAGATGGCCGTGGTTCTGACCTATGGCGCGCAACTGCCCGTGGTCAAGGTTGGCCGTATCGCCGGTCAGTTCGCCAAGCCGCGTTCGTCCAATATCGAGGCGCAGAATGGCGTCGAGCTGCCGTCCTACCGTGGTGACATCATCAACGGTATCGAGTTCAACGAAGCCTCGCGCATTCCCAACCCGGAGCGCCAGCTGGATGCTTATCGTCAGTCGGCTGCAACGCTGAACCTGCTTCGCGCCTTCGCCATGGGTGGTTACGCCAACCTGGAAAACGTGCATCAGTGGATGCTCGGCTTCGTCAAGGATTCCCCGCAGGCGGATCGTTATCGCAAGCTTGCCGGTCGTATCTCCGAAACCATGGACTTCATGAAGGCGATCGGCATTAGCGCCGAGAACAACCCAAGCCTTCGCGAAACGGATTTCTTCACCAGCCACGAAGCGTTGCTTCTGGGTTATGAAGAGGCCCTGACTCGCGTCGATTCCACCTCCGGCGATTGGTATGCAACCTCCGGCCACATGCTGTGGATCGGCGACCGCACACGCCAGCTCGACCACGCGCATGTGGAATATTTCCGCGGCATCAAGAACCCGATCGGTTTGAAGTGCGGCCCGTCGCTCCAGCCGGACAATTTGATCCAGCTGATCGACGCGCTGAACCCCGCCAACGAAGCAGGACGCCTAACGCTGATTTGCCGCTTTGGTCATGACAAGGTCGCCGACCATCTGCCGAAGCTGATCCGCGCTGTCGAGAAGGAAGGTCGTAAGGTTATCTGGTCCTGCGATCCGATGCATGGCAACACAATCACGCTCAACCACTACAAGACGCGTCCATTCGAGCGCATTCTGTCGGAAGTGGAAAGCTTCTTCCAGATCCACCGTGCAGAGGGCACGCATCCAGGCGGCATCCATATCGAGATGACCGGTAAGGACGTTACCGAATGCACCGGCGGTGCGCGTGCCGTAACGGCAGACTCACTGTCCGACCGCTATCACACGCATTGCGACCCTCGTCTGAATGCCGACCAGGCGTTGGAACTGGCATTCCTTCTATCCGAGCGCATGAAGAGCGGTCGTGATGAAAAGCGTCTGGCTGTTGCCAACGCGTGAGAGTTCAGCCATTAGACAAGAAAGCCGCCGGAGCGATCCGGCGGCTTTCCTGTCTTTACACCGTCATTGAACCAGCACGGGCTGCATGCAGCGAAGATCGGTCACCCGCACATCCGCTTCACCGATCTTCACGCCCATCACGAGCAATGTGTTATATAACAACTCGTCGATCGGTTTGGTGGCGGCGCTCAACGTATCGGCCAGCGCTGATTGAATGATCGCGGGCGAGCCGATCGTAAGGAAAAGCACGTTGATATCGACATCGAGTTTCTTCAAAAGCGAAGCAACAAGGGAGGTCGTCACGTCTTTGGTGGAAACCTGCTTGATCCTGGCCTGCTGGATGTCGGCTTGATAGAAGGTCAATCTGGTCTTCGTCAGATTGCCACTATTAATCTGTGCCATGCCATTGATCCTGACGACTGCGGAATCGAGGATCGAAGTCTTGGTCACGCGTGGAGTTCGTCCGAAATTATTGAAGGCGCTGGTGTCGACATTTCCGAGTGCTATTTCCGCCAGCCCCGGAACGACGTCGACATCGACGGCACCGTTGCCCGGCGTCATGCATCTGATATCCGCAAGCTTTGCTTCGGCATTGGCCACCTCCACATAGAGAGGGAGGTTGATCTGCAGGCCAAGCAATGCCTTTAAACCGGTGACAGATGTCTCTATGGCCAGACGCGTCTGCGCCGTGCGAACGACGGTTCCCGTTGACCCGACAGCCAGAGGCGGCGCGCTGACGGGAGGTTCACCGATGGCGATGGTCAATTTCGTAGCGGCCAGTCCGGGTACCGACGCGCCCGCATTGATGGCAATCTGCTGATGGCCATTGGCGGCGATCGCCGCCGCTGAGACCAGATCGAACAGCTCTGCGGTCACCTTAAGATTTTCGCCGCTTCCGACCATATTGCCGAGGAACGGACCCAGGTTGACGATCTTTTCCAGTGGGAGGCTAATGCTGGTTTTGTTGGCAGCGCGCTCCAAAGTCTTGATGGTCGCCACGAGCGAGGGCTGCAACCCTCCCGTTCGCCCAAGCGCGTTGAGGAACTGACTGAGAGTGATATCTTTGGTAAGCAGATCACGATACGTGCCCGCCTGTAATCCAAGGTCAATCGCCAGGATGTCAATCGTCTTCAAGAGATTGATGTCGGCACTGACAAGGGCCTGATAATCCATGAGTTTAAGGTTGACTGAAGAACCCAGAAGTCCACTCAGAACTGCGTTCAACAGGCCCTCATTGAGCGAGAGCAGCCGGGAGCCGACGGAAAAAGCTGCGACCCGCGACGCCGCCGCCGTGCCCACTGCCGAAATCTTCGGCGCAGTGGTGAAGCTGGATGCGAAATAGATTTGGCCCTTTTCGACGATTTCGACTTTCACCGCGTTCGTAGGGCTGGCGTCCGCAACGAAGCGTTGCCCCACGTCGACAGTGGAATCTGGCACATAGCGGCCTTTGGTGACGGTCGCATAACCATCGACACCGGCCAATTCTCCCTCGATATCAGCTGAAACAAAGCCGGTATCGGTCAGCAGGCCGTTTTCCGTTTTGATACCGATCTTTTTGCCGTTGAGTTTGAAGTACTGCAAAACCGCTTGATCTGGGTTGACCGCCGCGGCCGCCGAGATGGCAGCGAGGTCTGCCGTTTGCTGCAACTCTCTTTTCTGAAGGGTAAGCGCTCCGTAATCGACCCCGAGCGCCAGGATGCCGACAAAGAGGGGCGCCGTCAGCCCTGCCGTGATTGCTATATTGCCGGACTTGTTCTTCCAGATCTGAAAATTTGAAGGCCGCTTGTCGTGCATATCAAACCCCTCCGATCCTGATTGTCGAGAAACGTTTGATGGTCTTCTCGGGAAGGGCGTAAGAATAAAGGTTCCAGATTGGTAACTCGGTCGCATCATATTCTACCGTGACGGTGAACTGATTGCTGTTGTTCAAATCCTGGCCTACGGTCACATTGAAGTAGCGCTTGTCCATGAAAACATAGCCAAGCGATGTTCTGGTGACGAAGTCCTTCGCCAGTGCCTGTCTTTCATTGTTATTAAGACCTGCGACGGCGGTTCTCGCCGCATCGGCAGCCACCTGTTGCACGGAGTGCGCCGTCATCAGGTAGATGCCGTAGGCGATCATGGTCAAAAGGACCAAAAGAAAAATGGGAGCTATGATTGCGAACTCGACAGCTGACGAGCCGCCACGATGACGAAGCATTCTTGCCAAAATGGCCATGGCATCCTCCGATACGCTTCATGCGTTAATTCTTAGATGCTAATGTTTGTAGGTTGATTTTATATTAATGTAAATCTTGAGGTTGTGTATCGTATCGGGCCGGAAGTTTAACACCGGTGCGTTACTGGATGCGGGAACAATCGTTGTTCGCAATGCGGGACAAAATTTGCCGCGTCAATCAGGAGCATTTTCAAGCGATCACGGGATCGCCTCCAATGCTCGATATCTTGTTTTGGCGCGTTGTCCGGCGGCGAAGCGCTGACGGTTCTGCTGCAAATTTCTAAATCAGACGCAGACCCTTGAAGCTGACATGACCATCCTTGCCGATGATGATATGATCATGGATCGCGATACCAAGCGGTTTCGCCGTGTCGATGATCGTCTTTGTCATATCGATGTCTGCTCGCGATGGAGTGGGGTCGCCGCTTGGGTGATTGTGGACGAGAATGATCGCAGTCGATGACAGCTCCAGGGCACGTCGCACGACCTCCCGCGGATAGACCGGTGTGTGGTCGACTGTACCTTGCCCCTGTATCTCGTCGGCGATCAGCACATTGCGCTTGTCAAGAAACAGGATGCGGAATTGCTCACGCGTTTCATGCGCCATCACTGCATGACAGTAATCGATGACAGAGGACCATGAGCTAAGCACCTGCTTGTTGCGGATTTCGCTTTTCAGCATGCGCTGCGAAACGGAAGCAATCAGCTTCAGGTCGAGAGCCACCGTATCTCCGATGCCTTTCACTTCCTGCAACAGCGGCAGCGGTGCTCCCAGTACGCCAGCTAGTGTGCCGAAACGCGCAATCAACGCTTTTGCGATCGGTTTCGTATCCCGGCGGGGAATGAGCCGGAACAGCAACAATTCGAGAAGTTCATAATCCGCCAGCGCCGCATCACCTTGGTCTCGATACTTGCCGCGCAGCCGCTCCCTGTGGCCATGATAATGCGCTGGCTCTTGCTCGGGCGACGCCTTTGGCTGCTTGGAGGCCGGGCGTTGGTCTGAAAATAGACCGCGCTCGTTGACGGGATCGAACAGGTCTTTGCCCTCGTTCTCTTCCTGACGTGACGATGCCTTTTGCGGCGGAGGAGAGGGGGCTTTTGCCATCTGACGGTCGCTTGCTGTTAGAGCGGAGGTAAGCCAGGCCTGTCGAAACCACCAGGAGAAAGGGTGAAGACCTCGCATCCCGTAGCGGTGACACCGACCGCATGCTCGTATTGTGCCGACAGGGATCGGTCTCGTGTAACCGCCGTCCAGCCGTCAGATAGAACTTTAACATGCGGCTTGCCGAGATTGATCATCGGCTCGATGGTGAAGATCATGCCTTCGCGGATTTCCGGGCCGTCGCTCTCCTTGCCGTAATGCAGAATGTTCGGCGTGTCATGGAAGAGGCGGCCAACACCATGGCCGCAAAAATCCGTCACGACAGAGCAGCGCTCTCCTTCTGCATAGGCCTGGATGGCTGCGCCGATAGCGCCGGTTCGCACACCCGGCTTTACCGCAGCGATGCCGCGCAGGAGGCACTCATAGGTCACTTCAAGCAGACGCTCTGCTGATCGTTTTATCTGGCCGACGGGATACATGCGGCTCGAATCACCATACCAGCCATCAAGGACGTAGGTCACATCGATATTGACGATATCGCCTTCGCGCAGCGGCTTATCGTCTGGAATGCCATGACAGACGACATGGTTGATGGATGTGCAGACGGATTTGGTATAGCCGCGGTAATTGAGCGTTGCAGGAAGAGCGCCGTGATCTGCGCCGAACTCGAAGACGAAGCGGTCGATGGCATTGGTCGTCACGCCCGGCTTTACAATGTCTGCAAGTGCATCCAGGCATCGCGCAGTCAACTGACTTGCCTTGCGCATGCCCTCGAAATCTTCCGAGTTATAAAGGCGGATAACGCCTGTATTCTTCAAAGGAGCCGATGCCGCGTCGATGTAGGTGACCATTCTATCGCTTTCTGTCTTGCGTTCACCTGCGTTCATAAAGCAGCAGTGGGCCAGTCGTCTATTGCAACCATGCGGCTTGCGACGATTTCTATCGGTGAGATATCACAATTGATGGCGTACGCCTCGACACCACGCCCTGTCGCGCGCTGGAACGCTGCCGCGTAAATGGGATCGAGGTCCGAGCAGATGCGCATCCGGTGACAGTCTGAGCGCTGGATCAGGTAGAGCATCACGGCGCGGTGGCCGGCTTGCGCAGCGTCACCCAGTTCATTCAGATGTTTTGCTCCGCGCTTGGTGGCGGTATCCGGGAACTCCGCCAGTCCCGGTTCGCGCATGAAATGCACGTTCTTCACCTCGACATAGGCGTCCGGTCGTCCCGCTGCTGACAGGAGAAAATCGATCCGGGAATTGATACCATATCGCTGCTCTCGCTTCAGCGTGTCATAGCCGCGAAGCGAAGGGATTCGATTGGCAAGAAGCGCCTCCTCCGTCAGCTTGTTTGGCATTCCCGTGTTGATGCCGACGATCGTGCCGTCCGCTTCGACCATTTCCAGCATATGGCGATATTTTCGGGTCGGGCTGTCATGCTCGGAGAGCCAGATGCGTGAGCCCGGCGTGGTCAAGCCGCGCATGGATCCTGTATTGGGACATGACCCGGTAATTGTTGTACCGTCGGCCAGAACGGCATCGAAGAGAAAACGCTTATAACGGGATATGAGCGTGGCGGGCACAAGCGGAGAATCAAAGCGCATGGCGGGAGTGTCGTTCTAACGTGTACATCATTCAAGAACATAGGTTCCAGGCGCGTCACCAAGCGGGGTCAGTTGCCCATCGCCTGGAACGCGAGCCGCAACCTTTTGCGCGCTCTGTGCCTCGATCCAGCGCTGCCAATGCGGCCACCAAGACCCCGTATGGACCTGGTTCCCTTGCTGCCATTCCTCAATGTCACCTGTTGGTGATGGCCCTGTCCAGTATTGATATTTTCCGGCATCCGGCGGATTGACAACACCTGCTATGTGACCTGAGCCGCCGAGCACGAACTCGACCGGCCCACCGAAGAGCTTTGCGCCTTCGAACACTGATTTTGCCGGAGCGATATGGTCGTCGTGGGTGGCTAGATGGTAGACGGGCACTGTCACATCCTTGAGGTTCAGCACTTTGCCACGGACGTGCATCCGGCCTTCCGCCAGATTGTTCTCCAAATAGCAGTTACGCAAATAGAACGAGTGATTGGCCGCTGTCACACGGGTGGAATCGGAGTTCCAGTAGAGCAGGTCGAACGGTGGCGGTTGCGTGCCCCGCAGATAGTTGTCGACCATGTAGGGCCAGATCAGATCGGAGGCGCGCAGCAGGTTGAACACGCCTGCCATGATTGCGCCGTCCAGATAGCCAACCGCTTTCATATGAGCGTCGAGTGCTGCAAGCTGAGGCTCGTCTACGAAGATTTTCAGCTCGCCCGCATGGGTGAAATCCGTCTGTGCTGCCAGCAATGTCGCCGTACGGATCCGATCGTTATTTTCCTGGGCGTGAAGTGCGAGCGTGGCCGAAAGAAGCGTGCCACCGATGCAGTATCCTGCCGCGTTGACCTCGCGCTCGCCCGTTGCCTGTTCGATCGCCGCAAGCGCGAAATCTATACCTTCACGGATGTAGTCTTCCCAACCTTTTTCAGCGTGTCTCGCATCTGGATTGACCCAGGAGATCATAAAGACGCTGTGACCCTGATCGACTGACCACTTAACAAAGGATTTCCGCGCATTGAGGTCGAGAATATAGAATTTGTTGATCCATGGGGGAATGATCAGGAGAGGGCGTTTGAACACCGTCTCGGTCGAAGGCGCGTAGTGGATGATTTCGCAAAGTTCGCTACGCGCAATGACCTTGCCCGATGAGACGGCAATGTTCTGACCGATGACAAACTTGCTGTAATCCGTTTGGCGAAGCTTCAGGTGACCTTTACCCGCGGCCATGTCCTCGGCCAGTTGCGCCATACCCTTGACGAGGTTTGCCCCGCTGGTGGCGACCGTCTCGCGAAAGACCTGTGGATTGGTGAAGGCGAAGTTAGCCGGTGAAATCGCCTCCGTCATCTGACGCATGTAGAAGCGCGCCTTTTCGCGGGTACGCTCGTCGAGACCTTCGGCCTCGGCCACCATTTTCTCTGCCCAGTCGGCAGTTGCGAAATAGACCTTCTGCAGGAAATCGAAGAACGGATTTACGTTCCAGTCCTCATCGCTGAAGCGCTTGTGGCTGCGTGGTTTTTCGGAAGCGGTTCTCTCTGTCGCGGAGTTGCGCTGATCCGCTGAAAGTCGGATCAAAGACGCTTGCCAGATTTCGAAATAGCTCGAAAGAAGATGAGTCTGTGCCTCCACGGAGCGCTTCGGCTCTGCCATCCAGTATTCAGCCACGTCGGACAATGTCTGAAATACATCGCTCATAGGGCTGGCATCGGTTTGTGGAATCTCGCCGCGTTCTCGCGGCGCGAGCCATTCGGACGCTGCTTTTCCGAGATTTTCCACAGCTCTGGCGATATTCATGGCGAAGGCTTGAGGATCACGCAGAATATAGGCATCGGCGGATTTGGGATCGTAACTAGATCCCCTGTCGTCAGGATCGTTCGGTCCGCCTCTCTTGCCCGCCATACGTTCTCCTTGGTGGCGATTTTTGTATTTGCACATTCTGTACGAAAACGAATACAAGTTCCACCGACACGGGCGCCGTTTCAGCGCGTCCGCAAAACCATGGATACCTTATAGGTGGGGCAGGATAATGGGCAAGCATTCGGGAAGCATAAAAACGGCGTCGATGCTGTCGGTTTGCGGCCTGATTCTGCCGTTAGCCGCCTGTACCACACCGGGTCCAATCGTCGATCCTGCCCATATGGAAAGACCCAAAGCGCAAATCGTTGGCGCTCAGCCTGTGAGCGGCGGGCCGTTGCAGAAGCGTGACACGGGGACTTTCCCGACCTTTGCCAAGCCCATGACGGCGGCCATGCCACAAATGGAAGAAAACGAAGCATCGACCATGGAGCAGAACCTGACCGCTCTTGGTGCGGCGCGCCGTCGCGGCCAGATCACAGAGGCCGAGTATAAGCGTCGCGTTGCAGAACTTCGTGCTCTGTCAGAGCAACAAAAGCCAGTGGCGACGCCTGCTGCCTCACAGTGACGCAAGACGAAATTATAGAACTCGTATCGTCAGTGCAAAAGCAAAGGGCCATTCAAGAGAATGGCCCCAGACCGCTGACAAACCCGTCGATTTTTCGGCGGGTTTTTCTGTTTTAGGATGATGCTGTTTGTTGATCTGCGTGTGCGACGCTGAATGGGAGACAAGT
>NZ_JBNWDI010000008.1:0-251660 GCF_053521965.1 Rhizobium sp. 22-785-1
AGGCGCCGGGACAGTCCGGCGCCTTTTTCCTTTATTCCATATCTTCCAATAGTCTTGAGGCGGATTTAGCGTTCGTTCTGCGGATTTCGATTTCATCACGCCGGGCGGAGAGCAATTCGCCTGCCAGTAGCGCTTCCGCCAGGTCTACCGGCAGAGAGAGGATAACGCGTTCGCCATCCGAAATTTTGCCCGTATCGCTGCGTTTGCCGAGAATCATCCCGCCCGCAACGGTGTTGTTCGTGTCGGGATCGATCAGGATGAAGGAGCCCGTCGAACGGTTATGTTCATACGGGTCGAAAATCGCAGTTTCGTCGAACGTCAGACGAACCTTGCCAATCGCGTTCATTGGCAGTGTCTCATCATGCGCCTGCCAGTGACCGTTTTTAAGATCGAGCTGCGTAACGGGCTGAACGCTGACGCGCTGGCGGCGGCTGCCGCTTTTCAGCCAGTATCGCTTGTTTGGCTCGATGCCACCGGGCTGCAATGCCACGATCTGAGCATCGAAAGCGAGGCCCGTCTGCGGCTGCGCATCGATGGAAACGATCATATCGCCTCGCGATACATCGACCTGACGATCAAGAACCAGTGTGATGGCATCGCCAGCAACAGCGGCATTACGCACCAGATCGAAAGTAACGATCTGCTTGACGTTGGCGACCACGCCGGACGGCAGAATGACGACGGAATCGCCGGGCTTCACCGCGCCACCGGCAACTGTCCCCTGATAGCCCCGGAAACTTTCACCCGGACGAGACACGCGCTGCACGGGGAGACGGAAACCGCCAGTCTGTGTGGAGCGGACCGTGGCGAGCTCGAGTGTTTCCACAAGTGTTGGGCCGTCATACCAAGGCATCGAAGCCTTGCCGGAAAGCACGACATTCTCGCCCTTGAGCGCAGACATCGGAATGGCGACGATCTGCTTGATGCCAAGCGACAACGCAAACTCCTTGAAGTCATGCGCGATCAGTTCGAAACCGGCCTTGTCGTAGTTGGTGAGGTCGATTTTGTTGACGGCGAGCACGAACTGACGAATGCCCATCAGCGCGGCGATCGTGGCATGACGGCGCGTCTGTTCTAGAATGCCGGTTCGCGCGTCCACCAGAAGCACGGCGAGGTCGGCAGTCGAGGCGCCGGTCGCCATGTTGCGCGTATATTGCTCGTGACCGGGGGTATCGGCGACGATGAAGGCGCGCTTGTCGGTGGCGAAATAGCGATAAGCGACATCAATAGTGATGCCCTGTTCGCGCTCGGCCTGAAGGCCATCGAGCAGAAGCGCGAAATCGGGAAGGCCGAGATCATTCTGCTGGCCGCTATCGCGCTTCAGTGTCGCCGCCTGATCTTCCTTCACAGCCTTTGTGTCCCAAAGCAGGCGACCGATCAGGGTCGATTTGCCGTCATCCACGCTGCCGCAGGTAATGAGGCGAAGCGGGCGGGTATCCCTGACGGTCTTTGCCGGCTCAACGAAAGGCAAAATGGTGGCGGATTGCGCCGTGGAGATCTGTGTCATCAGAAGTAACCCTCGCGCTTTTTCTTTTCCATGGAGCCGGACTGATCGCGATCGATGGCGCGGCCCTGCCGTTCGGAGACCGTGGCAATTTCCAGCTCGGCGATAACCTCGTCCAGCGTCGTGGCCTCGGAATGGATCGCGCCGGTTAGCGGGAAGCAGCCAAGCGTGCGGAAGCGGATCGAATCATATTTCACCTCTTCGCCTGGCTGCAGTTCCAGCCGCTCGTCTTCCGCAAGAATCATCATGCCGTCACGCTCGATATAGGGGCGTTCCTTGGCATAGTAGAGCGGAACGAGAGGGATGTTTTCTGCCTGGATGTAGCGCCAGATATCGACTTCCGTCCAGTTGGATAGAGGGAAGGCGCGCACGCTTTCTCCTTGACGCACCATGCCATTATAGATGTTCCAAAGTTCCGGGCGTTGGTTGCGCGGGTCCCATTTGTGATCGGGCGTGCGGAAGGAATAGATGCGTTCCTTGGCGCGGCTGGCCTCCTCGTCGCGACGCGCACCGCCAAAGGCGGCATCGAACTTGCCGGCATCGAGCGCCTGGCGCAGCGCTTCGGTCTTCATGATATCGGTGTAGAGCGCCGATCCATGGGTGAAAGGCGTCACGTTTTCCGCCGCTCCACGCGGGTTGGTATGCGAGATCAGATCGAGATCATATTCCTTGACGATATTGTCGCGGAACTCGATCATTTCCTTGAACTTCCATCCGGTGTTGACGTGCAGAAGCGGGAAGGGGATGCGGCCTGGAAAGAATGCCTTGCGCGCCAGGTGCAGAAGCACGGACGAATCCTTGCCGATGGAGTAGAGCATCACGGGACTCTCGAACTCGGCGGCAACTTCACGGAAAATGTGGATGGCTTCGTTTTCGAGGGCTTTCAAGTGGGGGTCGAGCGGCTGCTTGGGTGTGCTGACGCTGGTGCCTTCCGTTTCCGGAACTGCATTGGACATTTTAAAACTCCGGCAATGTACTGATTGAAATGTTAATGGCGTGAGGCGGGGATTGGCGAGGCTTGCGTGGCTTCGGCAACATGAAGGCCGCATTCGCGCTTCTCGTCATTTTCCCACCACCAGCGACCGGCGCGCTCTGGCTCGCCGGGCTTGATGGCGCGGGTACAGGGCTCGCAGCCGATGGAAGGGTAGCCACGCTCGTGGAGGGGGTTCACAGGAATGTTTTCCGCCGCGACATGTGCCTTGATTGTTTCGATGTCCCAGTCCGCCAGCGGATTGATCTTGATGAGATTGCGATCGGAATCGAACTCGGCGAAAGGAGTGGCAGCGCGGTTGCCGGACTGGCCTCGGCGAAGGCCGGTTATCCAGAAGCCGGCGCCTTTGAGTGCCTTGCCGAGCGGGATCAACTTGCGGACATGACAGCAAGCGTGGCGCGCCTCGACACTCTCATAAAAGCCGTTCAAGCCATATTTTTCAGCATAAGCGCTGACATCATTCGGCTCTGGATGAAAACGCGTGATCGTCAGACCGTAGCGGTCTTCCGTCTCATCGATCAATCGAACCGTCTCTGCAAACAGGCGACCTGTCTCAAGCGTCGCCACTTCGATAGGAAGGCGATGCGTGCCGATTGCGGCTGTGATGACTTGGTCTTCGATGCCGAGGCTCGTCGTGAACACAGTCCGCGACCCAAGCCCCGCGACAAAGGCCAGCCTCTCGACAAGAGAAAGATGCTTCAACGTTTCATCGAGCGAAGTGATATCGTGCTGGGGTATGGGCTGCGGAGGCGTGTTTATCGTCATTTCTCGATTCCGAAACTTTACTGTCCCGATAATCTTCGAAAAACGCCATCTTTTACAGAAATGCCCGTGCTTCTCTCAGGCGCTAACGAGCAAATATCTCTCTTGCAGCAGAGTTACGCGCAAAAGAGTCCCAATATATTGAATCTGTTCCTAGTCCGCTGATCCCAATAAAACGTTGTTCGCAACCAATTGCAAGAGAATTGCGATATTTTCTGTAATTTTTATAGAATTCTTTTCCGGCGTCGCGTGATGCTGGCTGATATATAATTGGTGGGCTGCTGCAAAAAATCGGAAATGCCATTCCAGCGAAGCGATTTTTTCTCACTTTATGGGGCGAAATGCAGCAAAATCGCGAACTGGTTTTGCGCATCTAGGGAATTCCGCGCATTACTTGTTTCATCATTCTTTCCGTTCGCGGCGTTTTTCATATTGCCGGAGCATGCGGCAGGGAAACACTTTTGCGAATAAATCGCAGCTGATTGACCACACAATCTCAAACGCTAGTGTGAGCCCGTACGCATCCAGGAGGGTAGTGATGTCGAAATTTCTTTCCAGCCTTGGCGCAATCGCGCTTGGCCTGTCAGTCACATTGGGTGCTGTAGGACCGGTTTCCGCCCAGACCAAGCTCCTCAACGTGTCCTATGATCCGACAAGAGAGCTTTACAAGGATTTCAATGAGGCTTTTGCCAAAAAGTGGAAAGCCGATACGGGTGAAGACGTCACGATCCAGCAGTCGCACGGCGGCTCTGGCAAACAGGCCCGTTCCGTCATCGACGGACTCGAGGCCGATGTGGTCACGCTCGCGCTGCAGAGCGATATTGACGCCATTGTCAAGAACAGTGGCAAGATCAATACGGACTGGCGCGCGCGCCTACCCCATAACTCCTCGCCCTACACATCCACCATCGTTTTCCTTGTCCGCAAGGGCAACCCCAAGGGCATCCATAACTGGGGCGATCTCGTAAAGGGCGACGTCCAGATCGTAACGCCGAATCCCAAGACCTCCGGCGGCGCGCGCTGGAACTATCTCGCAGCCTGGGCTTGGGCGAATGAAGAGTTCAAGGGCGATCAGGACAAGATCAAGGCCTATGTCGGCGAGCTCTACAAGCGCGCCCCAGTCCTCGATACCGGTGCGCGTGGCTCGACGGTAACCTTTGCCCAGCGCCAGATCGGTGACGTTCTGCTCGCCTGGGAAAACGAGGCCTATCTTGCCGGTCAGGAATTTGGCGAAGATTCCTTCGACATCGTCGTTCCACCGATCTCGATCCTGGCGGAACCGCCTGTTGCCGTGGTCGACGCCAATGTCGATGCCAAGGGTACGCGCAAGGTGGCGGAGGCCTATCTGCAATACCTCTACTCCGACGAAGGGCAGAATATTGCGGCCAAGCACTTCTATCGTCCGAGCAATCCGTCTGTGGTCTCCAAGGATCTCCTGAAGCAGCTGCCGGATATCAAGCTCGTCACCATCGATGATCCGATCTTCGGCGGATGGGCAAAGGCGCAGCCGGAACATTTCGGTGATGGCGGAATCTTCGACCAGATTTACAAGCCCGGAAAGTAAGTGGATGATATAGCGAACCGCCCGGGCAGGCCTTGTGTCTGCCCAGCGAGGAGCAGGACAGATCGACTGGCTTCACGGCCGGTCGATGGCGCATATGATGGCTTGTTGAGCCACTAGTTTACCCGGAGCCTCGATGAGCAACACCCCGTCGCAAAGCGGATGGAAGTGGCGGCAGTCCAGCGTCTTGCCAGGCTTCGGCCTGACGCTCGGCTACACGATTACCTATCTCTTTCTCATTATTCTGATTCCCCTTGGTGGCCTCATCTGGTCCACCGCCCATCTCGGTTTCGCCGAGTTTCTCGCCATTGCGACCGACAGCAGAACCTTGAATGCGCTACGCATCAGCTTTGGCACGGCGTTCCTGGCAGCCTTGGTCAATGCCTTTTTCGGCGTCATCATCGCTTGGGTGCTGGTCCGCTATCGCTTTCCCGGTCGGCGTTTTATCGATGCGATCGTGGATCTACCCTTCGCTCTGCCGACTGCGGTGGCAGGCATCTCGCTGACGACACTTTATTCCAATCGAGGTTGGATCGGCTCGCTGTTCGAACCGCTCGGTATCAAAATCGCCTTTACGCCGCTCGGCATCGTCATTGCGCTGATCTTCATCGGGCTACCCTTCGTCGTACGCACGGTGCAGCCGGTCATGGAAGAAATCGACCGGCAGGTTGAGGAGGTTGCGGCTACACTCGGGGCCAACCGTTTCCAGACGATCACGCGCATACTTCTGCCGGGTCTAGTGCCGGCAATTCTCACAGGCTTTGCGCTCGCTTTTGCCCGTGGCGTCGGTGAATATGGCTCCGTCATCTTCATTGCCGGCAATATCCCTTATGTTTCGGAGATTGCGCCGCTTCTCATCGTCATCAGGCTTGAGGAGTTCAACTATGCGGGCGCAACCGGTATCGCCACAATCATGCTGATCATTTCCTTCGCCATGCTTTTCGTCATCAATCTCATTCAGGCCTGGAGCCGCAAGAGGTACGGTTATGCCTGACACAGCGCAGTCCGTTTCTTCAAAGCCGTTCCGAGACCCCGCAAGCGAGGGTCTGCCCGCCAAGATTTCGCTTTTTCTCGTTGCCTTTCTGTTTCTCGCGCTCTTCCTCGTCATGCCTCTGGTGGCGGTCTTCTTCGAAGCCTTCCGCAAAGGCACGGGCGCGTTCTGGGAAGCGATCGTCGAGCCGGACGCACTCTCGGCCATTCGTCTCACCCTTCTCGTGGCTGCCATTTCCGTGCCGCTCAACCTCATCTTCGGGGTTGCTGCTGCCTGGGCCGTCGCCAAGTTTGAGTTCAAGGCTAAGGCGTTTCTCATCACGCTCATCGATCTGCCATTTTCCATCTCGCCGGTCATTTCCGGCCTGGTCTATGTGATCCTGTTTTCCTCACACAGCGTGCTGGGGCCGTGGCTGAAGAGCTACGGCATTGAAATTCTGTTTGCCGTACCTGGCATCGTGCTCGCCACGATCTTCGTCACCTTTCCCTTCGTCGCCCGCGAACTGATCCCGCTGATGCAGGATCAAGGGACCGGCGATGAGGAGGCGGCCATTTCACTTGGCGCGTCGGGCTGGCAAACCTTCTGGTATGTGACGCTGCCCAACATCAAATGGGGTCTGCTGTATGGCGTGCTTCTCTGCAACGCCCGCGCCATGGGGGAATTCGGAGCCGTATCGGTCGTGTCAGGCCACATTCGTGGAGAGACCAACACCATGCCGCTCCATGTCGAGATTCTTTATAACGAGTACAATATCGGTGCTGCTTTCGCCGTTGCCACGCTGCTGGCAGGGCTTGCGCTCGTCACGCTTGTTCTCAAAACCATTCTCGAAATACGCTTTGGCGCGGGCAACGCTGCCGGCAAGCATTGAAGGGCATATCCATGGAAGTGAAAGTTTCCGGTATCACCAAGCAGTTCGACCGCTTCCCGGCGTTGAATGACGTGTCGCTCAACATCCGCTCCGGCGAGTTGATTGCGCTGCTTGGACCCTCCGGCTCGGGCAAGACGACGCTTCTGCGTCTGATCGCAGGGTTGGAGCAGCCGACTAGAGGACAGATTTTTTTTGGCGATGAAGATGCTTCGCATCGCTCCGTTCAGGAGCGCAATGTCGGCTTCGTTTTCCAGCATTATGCTCTGTTTCGTCACATGACGGTGGCGGAAAATATTGCTTTCGGTCTGAAGGTGCGACCGTCTGCGACACGGCCGCCCAAGGCGGAAATTCGCAAACGCGTCTCGGAACTGCTGGACATGGTGCATCTTTCCGGCCTGGAAAAGCGCTATCCCAACCAACTATCCGGCGGACAGCGTCAGCGTGTGGCGCTGGCGCGCGCCGTTGCCATCGAACCGCGGGTTCTTCTGCTGGATGAACCTTTCGGCGCTTTGGATGCCAAAGTCCGCAAGGAATTGCGCCGTTGGCTGCGCGAGTTTCACGACCGCACCGGTCATACCACCATCTTCGTCACCCATGACCAGGAAGAGGCATTGGAACTGGCAGACCGTGTGGTGGTGATGAGCCAGGGCAAGATCGAGCAGGTCGGTACGGCGGATGATGTTTACGATACGCCGAATTCCCCCTTCGTGTTCTCCTTCATTGGCGAATCCTCCAGTCTTCCGGTGAAAATTCAGGACGGAAATATCCTGTTTCAGGGAGAGGGCATCGGCATTGCCGAGACTGGACAGGGCGAGGGCTACCTGTTCTTCCGCCCGGAGGATGTGGCGCTGACGGACGAACGCGAAGCGCTCTACGGCAAGGTGACGACCTGTCGCCGGCTGGCAGGGACGCGCATCGCCGAAATCGACATCGCCAATAATGGCCACGAGCCCTATCATCTGGAAATCGAGGTGCCGCTCGATGCATCCGTGTCGGTTGGCAACGACGTGCGCTTTCGTCCGACACGTTGGCAAGTTTTTAGGAAGTAACAGGCAGAAACGGAAAAGGGCCGCTTTGAGCGGCCCTTCCATGAGTTTGGTCCTTGTTTCAGACCCGAAACGTTTCGCAACGCTTCGAAGGGAAGGCGGATCAGGCCGAGGGCTGCCTCGTCAAAATCAAATCCTTTCCATTGCCTGCTACGAAGACCGAAATCTCACTAGACATTGGATCACCTTCCTTTCTCTACGTTGAACATAGTATGAAGGTAATCCGATTCGCGCTGATTGCAAGGGGTTGCCCTTATATCGATGTTTTAATCCGAACAAGGCGCCATCGCCGATGAACGGCAGTGTCACGTCAGAAAAGCCGCGGGCTTCGCTGACGCTGACGCCAAGCAGCTGATATCACTGACTAACTCGCATCACGATCTTGCCGATGTGGCCGCTGCTTTCCATCAGTCGGTGGCCTTCCGCAACCTGATCGAAATCGATCACGTCATGAATGACAGGTGCCACTTTACCGCTTTCCAGCAGTGGCCAGACCTGCTCGACGAGCTCGTCACGAATGGCGCGCTTCTCGTCGCCGGTGCGCGGGCGCATGGTCGAGCCTGTCACGGTAAGGCGCTTGACCATGATGGGGCGCAGATCCACCTTTTCGGCGACGGTGCCGCCGAGGAATGCGATCATCGACAGGCAGCCATCCTTCGCAAGTGAGGCGATGTTTTTTTCGAAATAGGATGCGCCGATCATGTCGAGAATGACATCCACGCCCTTACCGCCGGTCGCTTCCTTGATGACGGCGGCGAAATCTTCCTCACGGTAGTTGATCGCCCGCTTTGCACCGAGGTTCTCGCAGGCGGCGCATTTTTCCCTGGAGCCAGCGGTCGTATAGACCTCGGCACCGAAAGCCTTGGCCAGCTGGATCGCCGTCGTGCCGATGCCGCTGCTGCCACCGTGGATGAGGACACTCTCGCCTTCGGTCAAGCCAGCCATCTGGAAGAGATTGGCCCATACGGTAAAGAATGTTTCCGGCACGGCCGCGGCTTTGACCGCATCATAACCCGCCGGGAACGGCAGGGCCTGGCCCGCTGGGACCACGCAATATTCGGCGTAGCCGCCGCCATTGGCAAGTGCGCTGACCCGGTCGCCAATCTGGAAATCACTGACGCTTTCACCAAGTGCAACGACTTCTCCAGCGACCTCAAGGCCGAGAACCGGGCTTGCGTCTTTTGGTGCGGGGTAATTGCCCTGACGCTGCGCCACATCCGGCCGGTTTATGCCGGCAGCCTGCACCTTCACCAGCAGTTCTCCAGCTTTGGGTGAGGGCAGAGGCCCATTCGAGAACGTCATGACCTCGGGGCCGCCAAAGTTGGGCAGATCGACAAAACGCATGGTGGATGGCAGTGACACGGGTGGCCTCCTCAAAGCTTGCTACTGTCAGCTAGACTTAGGTCACTTATGCGGATTAAAAAAGGAGACGTAATGCCGCTCCAGTCATTTCATCTCACCATGACTGTGGATGACGAGTCCGGTTTCGCTCTTCTTGGCGGCTTTCTTGATATTGGCAATCTCCGCGCCAATTCCGTCCGGGTTGCCGATCAACATGCCCTTGGGAAGTTGAACGACGCCAATCGAGCAACGTAGAAGGGCAAATTCCCTCTCATTGCCAAAGCGGTCGAAACCCTTGATCTGTCCTGCCAGCCGGTCTTCTTCCGAATAAAGGGCGATGACATCGTCATGGAAGTCGCCGAGCAACCGCTCAAGAATTTCCGTTACCTCATCCGTCGTCCAGTCACGAACGCCGATGAAGAAATCGTCGCCGCCGATATGGCCAAGGAAGCAGTCGCCGGAGAAGAAGTAGCGCTTCATCAGCGCCGAGAACAGGCTGATGGCGTGGTCGCCGACGTGGAAGCCATACTTGTCGTTGAACGGCTTGAAATTATCGAAATCGCAGTAGCAGAAGAAGCGATCCTCGTCGCTATCGCGGCAGGATTCCTCGATGAAGCCGCTGATCGCCCGGTTCCCCGGAAGTGCTGTCAACGGGTTTTGCTCCTGCGCCAGCTTCAACTGCTTTTCGTTGATGACCTTGATCAGCGATGCGGCGGAGACGACACCGACATAGCGCATGTTTTCGGTGAGGATCACACAGGCGCTGCCGCCCATATTGGCGAAGATATTCATCAGCCGATCCGCATCTGCATCCAGCCCGACGATCGGCGCCCGATCAACGAAGTGCGATATGGTTCTCTCATAGACCTTGTTCTTCAACAGGTCGCGGCCGAAGGGCTGATAGATGTATTCCTTCAAATGGTATTCGTTGATCACACCGCGCGGCTCGCCATTGGCATTCAGAACCGGGAAGAAGGCCTGCTCCGGGTTGCGCCGGAACAATTCGAATACGCTGTCTATACTGTCGTTTTCATAAACTGTGGGAAGATGTTCGATCTGGCGGCGGATCAGGATTTCATCCAGCGTCTGACGATTGCGGCGAGTGTCGCCCAGTTGTTGGAGATGGGGAAACGAGCCATGCAACTCTTTGACGAAAGTGGTCGGGCGGGACACGAACCAACCCTGGATGAGGTCCACACCCATTTCACGGCACGTCAGGAATTCTCCTTCCGTCTCGATGCCTTCCGCAATGACGCGCACGCCTAGCACATGGGCAATATTGACGATGTTCTTGACCATGTGCCGTTTGCGCGGATTTCGCTCAACGTCCTGAATGAAGTAACGATCGATCTTCAGGTAATCGACATCGAAATCGCAAAGCAATTTCATTTCGCCATGGCCAACACCGAAATCATCGATGGCCAGCTTGAAGCCTTCCTTGCGCATACGGTTGATAAGCGCGCCGAACTCTGGGACGCTGGTATTGTCGAAGCGTTCTGAAAGCTCGAAGCAAATGGAAGAGGGAGGGATTTTGGCCTGCGTCAGCTGTTCCAGAAGCTTGTCCAGAATGATGTCGCCATGACGGATCAGGCGTACGTCCAGGTTGAGAAACAATGTGGCAGAGGAGCAGTCCGGAAGAGTGGAAAATTTCGCAAGCGCTCGGCTGGCGATCATCTTTTCCAGCTCGACGAGTTGTCCCTCGGCTTCCACATGATCCAGCAGCTCGATCGGGTTGGCAAAACCGATGCGCTCATGACCGCGCATCAGAGATTCATATCCGAATACTGACCCAGTCGTCGTCTCAACTATGGGCTGGAAGGCACACTCGAGAACGAGCTTGGCCATTGAAATCATCTGACCGCTGGCAAACCGTCTGACGACATTCTGCTCGGCACTGCTCGACATCACTTGCTTCTCCACCATTTCGGATCCGTTTACGGCTTCGCCGGATCGTCTTTTTGGCGGGATTGTGGAGACAACTCCTCAATGAAAACTTTACGTGATGTGAAACTTCGATGACAGCTTAAGCAATCGGTCGTATGCCGCATGTCCGGGGCATTATTAATATGTCCAAATGGGTGCGCTGGGCTTTAACGCCTCTGAGTGTTGTGGAAAGCGTAAAGCTCTGCCACATTGACGCTTTCACCATCCATTCTAGCCGCGGTGGCAATCCCCCGCCGTTCTCTTTGGTGCGTATCCCCCCAGAGCTTCAGAGCCGCGCGTACGACTTCGCTGCTGGATGCATAGGCACCGGATGCCACTGCTTCGTGGAGTTGGTCAGCCTGTTCCGGAGAGATCGATACGGTCAATACTGGCATAGTGGTCCTCCCGATTACCAAGCTGCGGATTTTTCCGTCAACCGTATAAGCCTCCATGCTGAGGCGATCGAGGCAAAGTCGATCTGTAAGTCGCATAGTGGCGGTCGTTATAAACGCAAGGCACCTGCATCGGTTCCAAACGAGGCATCATTTGCGTAACGAATGACGGCCTTACGGGGCCTGTCTGGTCTGCCACCTTCACCGCAATCTTAAAGCCAAAGCGCATGCTCGCCTTGACATGGCGCAAAGAACACCGAGACCTCGAATTTATTATTGATTGACTGATCAATCAATAATAAACAGATCACCAAAGGAGATCGCTGATGCCTAAGGTTGGAATGGAGCCGCTGCGGCGAAAGGCGCTGGTCGATGCAGCTCTTCGCACTATAGGTCACCATGGTTCGCTGAATGTGACGATGTCGGACATCGCTCGGGAAGCGGGCGTATCCGCCGCGCTTGCGCACCATTATTTCGGCAGCAAGCAACAGCTCTTGCTGGAAACGATCCGCAGCCTGCTGCGCGATCTGAGACGCGATGCAGTCGCGGCCCTGATGCGTGCCTCCGGACCGCGCGAGCGTCTGAGCGCCATCGTGCGCGTCTCGTTTCAAAGCGATCAGTTCACCCAGGAAACCGTTGCCGCATGGCTCGCCTTTTATGTGGAGGCGCAACGTTCCGAAGAAACCCGCAGGCTTCTTGTCCTCTATGCCAAGCGCCTTCGCTCGAACATCATGTACAGTCTTTCCCGCCTTTGCCCACCGGACGATGCGGCGCGGATCGCGGAAGGGGCCGCAGCCCTCATTGACGGGCTCTATATTCGCCACAGCCTGCAAGCGGCACCGTTGGGAATCTCCGCAGCGCCAGCCCTGGTCGAAGATTATTTCGACATGCAGTTGAAACGCTTTTCAGACAACAAGACGTCCACCCGACATCTTTGAGGACATGATCATGACTTTGAAAGCCCAACCCAAAGCCTCGCATTTCATCGATGGCGACTATGTTGAAGACGAGAGCGGTACGCTGATCGAAAGCATCTATCCGGCCACCGGCGAAGTCATCGCACGCCTTCACGCGGCAACGCCTGCCATCGTTGAGAGAGCGATCGCTTCGGCCAAGCGCGCGCAGAAAGAATGGGCGGCGATGAGCCCGACGGCGCGCGGACGTATTCTGCGCCGCGCCGCTGACATCATGCGCGAGCGCAACCGGGCGCTTTCCGAACTGGAAACACTCGACACGGGCAAACCAATCCAGGAAACCATCGTCGCCGACCCGACGTCCGGCGCGGATTCATTTGAATTCTTCGCCGGTATAGCCCCATCCGCTTTGAACGGCGACTACATCCCGCTCGGCGGCGATTTTGCCTATACCAAGCGTGTTCCCCTGGGTGTCTGCGTTGGGATCGGTGCCTGGAACTATCCGCAACAGATTGCGTGCTGGAAGGCTGCTCCCGCGCTTGTTGCGGGCAATGCCATGGTGTTCAAGCCGTCTGAAAATACACCGCTCGGTGCGTTGAAGATTGCTGAAATCCTCATCGAGGCGGGACTGCCGAAAGGCATCTTCAACGTCATCCAGGGCGACCGCTATACCGGTCCTTTGCTCGTCAACCATCCAGATGTCGCCAAGGTATCGCTGACCGGATCGGTGCCGACGGGCCGCAAGGTTGCCGCGGCCGCTGCGGGGCACTTGAAGCATGTGACGATGGAACTCGGCGGTAAGTCGCCGCTCATCGTTTTTGATGACGCCGACATCGAAAGTGCAGTCGGCGGCGCGATGCTTGGCAATTTCTACTCTTCGGGCCAGGTTTGCTCCAATGGGACGCGCGTCTTCGTTCAGCGCGGCGCAAAGCAGCGCTTCCTGGACAATCTGAAAAGCCGCACCGACGCCATGGTCATCGGAGACCCGATGAATGGGGCCACCCAGATCGGCCCGCTCGTCTCCAAAGCGCAGCAGGAAAAGGTGCTGGCCTATATGGAAAAGGGCAAGGCGGAAGGCGCAACACTCGTCACCGGCGGCGGCATCCCCAACAATGTGTCCGGCCAAGGCTTCTACGTCCAGCCCACGGTCTTTGCCGATGTTAAGGACGGCATGACGATTGCCCGCGAGGAAATTTTCGGACCGGTGATGTGCGTGCTGGATTTCGATGACGAGGACGAGGTCATCGCGCGTGCCAATGCCACGGAGTTCGGCCTGGCAGGCGGCGTTTTCACTGCGGATCTGTCACGCGCGCATCGCGTCGTCGATCAGCTAGAAGCCGGAACTCTCTGGATCAACACCTATAATCTGTGCCCGGTCGAAATGCCGTTCGGCGGCTCCAAGCAATCCGGCTTTGGTCGAGAAAACTCGGCGGCAGCCCTCAATCATTATAGCGAGTTGAAGACGGTCTACGTATCGACCGGCAAAGTCGAAGCTCCGTATTGATCAGATACTCCCTTAGCAGGGGAGTGACCAATCGGTCCCGTTAGCCCGCGCTTTTTAAGCAGGGTATCGCCACCAAGAGAGATAACAGATGCAGCAGGCAGATTTCGTCATTGTAGGTTCCGGATCCGCAGGCTCAGCCATGGCCTATCGTCTATCGGAAGACGGTAAGTATTCTGTCATCGTCATCGAGGCTGGCGGATCGGATTTCGGTCCTTTCATCCAGATGCCGGCAGCACTTGCATGGCCGATGAGCATGAAGCGCTACAATTGGGGCTATCTCTCCGAGCCTGAGCCCAATCTTAACAACCGCCGCATCACCGCTCCACGCGGCAAGGTCATCGGCGGATCGTCTTCTATCAATGGTCTGGTATATGTTCGTGGCCATGCCGAAGACTTCAACCGCTGGGAGGAACTCGGAGCACAGGGCTGGGCCTATGCGGATGTTCTACCATACTTCAAGCGCATGGAGCATAGCCATGGCGGCGAGGCAGGTTGGCGCGGCACGGATGGGCCTCTTCATGTTCAGCGCGGTCCGGTCAAGAACCCGCTGTTTCATGCCTTCATCCAAGCGGGTGCCCAGGCCGGGTTTGAGCTAACGAACGATTATAACGGCTCCAAGCAGGAGGGTTTCGGCCTGATGGAGCAGACGATCCATGATGGTCGTCGCTGGTCCGCCGCCAACGCTTATCTCAGACCCGCTCTCAAGCGCGGCAATGTCACGCTGGTGCATGGCTTCGCCCGAAAGATCGTGATCGAAAACGGTCGTGCAACAGGCGTCGAGATCGAACGAAAAGGCGTGGTCGAGACGATCAAGGCCAATCGTGAGGTTATCATCTCCGCCTCGTCCTTCAATTCTCCAAAACTGCTGATGCTGTCGGGCATCGGTCCGGCACAGCATCTCCAGGATATGGGCATCGACGTAAAAGTGGATCGCCCTGGCGTCGGCGCCAATCTTCAGGACCACATGGAGTTTTATTTCCAGCAGGTCTCCACCAAGCCCGTATCGCTCTACTCGTGGCTGCCCTGGTTTTGGCAGGGTGTGGCGGGTGCGCAGTGGCTTATGACCAAGGGCGGACTTGGTGCCTCCAACCAGTTCGAAGCTTGCGCCTTCCTGCGCTCGGCACCCGGATTGAAGCAGCCCGATATCCAGTTCCACTTTCTGCCCGTTGCCATCTCCTATGATGGCAAGGCGGCGGCGAAGAGCCACGGTTTCCAGGTGCATGTGGGCTACAACCTGTCGAAGTCGCGCGGCAAAGTTACGCTTCGCTCTTCCGATCCGAAGGACGACCCGGTGATCCGCTTCAACTATATGAGTGAAGCCGAAGACTGGGAAAAGTTCCGCCGTTGCGTGCGTCTCACCCGTGAGATCTTCAGCCAGAAGGCGTTTGACGAATTTCGCGGCCCGGAAATCCAGCCGGGCGAAAAGGTCCAGTCGGATGTGGAGATCGATGCGTTCCTTCGCGAACATCTGGAAAGTGCCTACCATCCCTGTGGCACCTGCCGCATGGGTGCCAAGGACGATCCGTTATCCGTTGTAGATCCGGAGTGTCGCGTCATCGGGATCGATGGACTGCGCGTGGCCGATAGCTCCATTTTTCCGCATGTGACCTATGGCAACCTCAATGCACCGTCGATCATGACGGGAGAAAAAGCCGCAGACCACATTCTGGGAAGGCAACCACTGCCGCGCTCCAACCAGGAGCCCTGGGTCAATCCACGCGCCGAGGTAAGCGATCGATAAGAGGGGCCATGAGGCCAGTTCCTACTCAAGGCGGAACCGTCTCCGTATGATCGAGAGCGGGCCGTAAAATGCCTTTGCATGGCATTTGTCAAAGACATGGTTGCAATCGAGGCCTTCGGGACCGATAAGAAACCAAGCTTTTGAAATGCAGAAATTTGCCATGCCAGACACTTATAAGAAAATGAAAATGGTACGCCGATCCCGCGTTATGTGGGGTTCATGGCGCATCTGGAAGCCTCGGGCCGTTTTCTGGCTTGGAGCCATTGCGGTGGGGCTGATCAGCGTTGGCTTTGCAAAGGCCGCCGACTGGGCGCAGCATATGTTTGCCGCCACGACATCGTCGGGCGAGTGGGCCTTTCTCCTGCCGCTCGTCATCACGCCGCTTGGCTTTGTCATCTGCGCGTGGCTGGCCATGGTGGTGTTTCCAAATTCCGGCGGAAGCGGCATTCCTCAAGCCATTGCTGCGCGCCATTTTCATCATGATGAAGACCGGTCTCGTTTGTTGTCGATCAAGCTTGCCGTTGGAAAGATCGCCCTCACTGTCGTCGGTCTGATGTCCGGTGCATCGATTGGCCGGGAAGGGCCGACGGTACAGGTCGGTGCGTCGATCATGCTCCTGGCGGCGCGCGTGGGTGGCATGGCGCAGGCGAGGGGCCTCATTCTCGCTGGATCGGCAGCAGGTATCGCCGCTGCTTTCAACACGCCGCTTGCCGGTATCGTCTTTGCCATCGAGGAGATGAGCCGGTCCTACCAGTCGAGGGCCAATGGCTTGGTATTGACCGCGGTCATTCTCTCCGGTCTCGCCTCTCTCGGTCTAGTCGGCAGCTATACCTATTTCGGCACCAGCACGGTGTTGATGCAGACGGGCAAGGACTGGAGCCTCGTTCTGCTCTGCGGCATCGGCGGCGGCTTTCTGGGCGCTATTTTCAGCGCTGGCGCGCTTCGCGCCTCGCAACGTATCCGCCGCTGGGCTCATACGGTTCCATTGAAGCGCATGCTGATCGTTGCCGGCGTGTGCGGCCTAGCCTCGGCTGTCATTGGCGTTCTGAGCGGTGGCGCCACCTTCGGAACCGGCTATGAACAGGCAAGAGCGGCGGTTGAGGGTCAGGCGGCGCCGTTGTTGTTCTTCGTCGAAAAGCTAATGACGACATTCCTCGCCATGCTATCGGGTATCCCAGGCGGTATCTTCGCGCCGTCGCTGTCCGTCGGCGCGGGTTTCGGCAGCACGGTATCTTCGCTTCTTGGCAGCAGTATCGCGCTCGGTGCCATCCTCGGCATGGCTGGCTATTTCGCCGGTGTCGTTCAGGCACCAATGACGGCCTTTGTCATCATCCTGGAGATGACAGGAAATCATGATGGCGTCATCGCTATCATGGCCGCGTCTATGCTGGGCTACCTGACCTCACGCATGATTTCGCCCGAGCCGCTCTATCACGGTCTGTCACGCGTCTTCATTGCCCAGGGCATAAGAGCAAGGCGCGCAAGTGAAGCCGAGCATCACGAGGGTGACGCTCATGCGGCTTCGGGCTTGCGCTCCGGTGCCGGTTTGAACGAGTTGACGCCGAAGTAGCCAAGGCCCGGGATTTTGATGCCGGGATTTTGAATGTCGATCCCGGCGACGAGCCCAAGAAAATTGACCTCGAAGCCACTGCGCACACCGGCGGACAATCCGAAAAGCCCACCCAGCGAGACGCTCATATCCTTCCAGTCATCGGCAATATGAAAGAACTCGCCATTCGGCAGGTAGTCCCGACCGACCGCGTCCGGCGGCAGCACCACGCCGAGTTCCGGAACACTGCGCAGCACATGCGCGATGAAGGTATTCGAATTGGGACCGGGATAAATACGATAGCCACCAGCCTTGCTATAAGGATAGTCCGCAATCGCCTTCTGGATTTTCGGAATTAGTCTCTGCGCATTCTCGCCATGAAGTTCCAGGACTTTCCTCGGCGTGTTGGAATACCAATAAGCATCAGGGGCATAGGCGTTGCGACGAATAGGCGACCCCCAACCCACCTTGTCGTAACGCTCATAGGTCGAAGCGCCTTCCGGCTTCATCACGATCCACGCATGGCTGGCGATTGATCCTTTGAAGCCACCCGTCATGGCGGAATAGACATAGATTGCGGCTGGCTTGTCCAGAGCCGCTTCGGGCAGAATGCCGGCGGAAGACCAGCGCGCATTGCGATAACCGGTCGGGTGATCCTTCATTGCCCATAATCCCGCAGAAGCGAGCGCAGGCAGCAGATAGATGAAAAAGACGGCAGCCAGAAAGCGTTTGGCAAATTTCAATGGAGAGCCCCGTGCAACATGTGACCGATCTGGTTAGATAGAGATCGCATTTCGAATTTTTTGAGGCCAGCATCATGCACAACCCCGTGACTGTCGAAGTAACCCGCGGCAACATCGTCGAAAGCCGTCATCGAGGCATGGCGGTCGTTGTGGATGGGGACGGCAAAATCGTCTTTTCCGCAGGCGAGGTCGAGCGCCCTGTCTTTCCACGCTCAGCCTGCAAGGCCATGCAGGCGTTGTTCATGGTAGAAAGCGGCGCGGCGGATGCTTACGGCTTCGGCAATCGCGAACTGGCGCTGTCCAGTGCTTCGCATTCAGGTGAGGAAGCGCATGTGGACCTTGCCGCCTCCATGCTGACGAGGGCGGGCAAGGATGTCGATGACCTGGAATGCGGCGCACATTGGTCGCTCGACCAGAAGGCGCTGATTGCGCAGGCTCGCCGCATGCAAAAGCCGACAGCACTGCATAACAACTGCTCCGGCAAACATTCCGGCTTCATCTGTGCTTGCAGTCATAATCTGATCGAGACCCGTGGCTACGTTCATGGCGACCACCCATTGCAGCGGGAAATCCGCGCAGCGATGGAAAGCCTGACCGGGACGGCGATTGCCGAAGACAGCTGCGGAGTAGACGGCTGTTCGATCCCAGCCTATGCCGTGCCGCTCAAGGCGCTGGCGCATGGTTTTGCAAAGATGGCGACGGGACGCGGACTTGAACCGATACGCGCTCAAGCCTCGCGCCGTCTGATCGAGGCCTGCATGGCAGAACCTTTTTATGTGGCGGGTACGGGCAGAACCTGCACGAAGCTGATGGAAATCTCGCCGGGTAAGATTTTCGCCAAGACCGGCGCGGAAGGCGTCTTTGTCGGTATTGTTCCGGAAAAAGGATTGGCGATCGCGGTCAAATGCGAAGACGGAACGACGCGCGCGGCAGAAGCTATGATTGCGTCTCTTCTGGCACGCTACTTTGAGAGCGATAGTGCCGAACGAGCGGCACTCGATGCTATGGCGAACCGCTCCTTGAAGAACTGGAACGGCATCCATGTCGGCGATATTCGCGTCACGTCTTCGCTTTCCTGAGTCCAAAAACGCGGGAGCCGGTTATCGTAGAACCACGCCCTTTGCGCGAAATTGTCAGGATGGCTCGGCAGTTCTCGCATCCCACATGGCCTTGAATGCAGGGCGTGACTGGCAACGTGCCAGCCATGCTTTGACGGCCGGATGTGCATCGAAAATCGGCGTATGAGCCTGAGCATAACGCACGACTTCGGCGGCGTTGAGGTCTGCCACCGTAAAGCGGTTGCCTACCAGATAGTCCCGGTCCGCAAGATGCTGTTCCAGAACGCGAAAAGGCCGGCGCAGCATACGTGCTGCAACGTCGATGACCGCCCTGCCACTGTCGGTATCCGCCAGTCCTTCGGCGAAGGTGGAGGAAATCTTCAGGGCGTTTGCTTCGATCTCGGTCGCGGCGAAGAAAGACCATTGCATCATATATGCGTCTTCCGCCGCATCGGTCGGGGCGACGGACGTTCCGTATTTGCGGGCGAGATATAGGTTGATGGCCATGGACTCATAGAGAACCATGCCGTCGTCATCGATGCACGGTATCGTTCCCATGGGATTGATCGCCAGATAGGACGGTGTCAGCGTATTGGTCGGCGCATCGTCGGCCAGCGGATCTGCCAGGCGTCGTGCCTGAATGACAGGTACGTGTTTGAAAGCAAGATCAAGTTCTTCTGCGAGCCATAATGTGCGCGTGGCCCGGGAACGATAGACACCATAAATTGTAAGCATTGCAAAGCCCCTTCAACGTCGTCGGCAGACTAGAGACATTTTTTGCAAAATCCAGTGATAACGGCGCCTTCGCTGAGAGGAGGTTCGAACAGTCTGCAAGCTTTAATCCCTAAAAAAATATCAAATATCAATTCAATCCGGGGTAAGAAAAATAACTATCGATCGGCATGATGTAGCGGAAATTTGAATGTCCAGACTTCATGGATTTAGTATTACAATGAATTTTTTTAATTCTGTGTAAGCAAATTTTTTATAAGGATTTCCACATAATATAGGCGTGCTCTTGGTGGTATGTGAAGCAAAGAGCGCTGCCGGATCAATTTATCTGAGGAGCATTTCTAGGAATGGGTGAGAAAAACGGTCTGGCGCCGCCCACTTCGCAGTTGCTGTCGACGGAAACGTCCCTATCGGACGTGAGCAAGCATCAACTGGCTTTCCTCCTTGATAATGTTCCCGAACTCGTCTTCATCAAGGACTGTTCCGGTCGATACGAATATATGAACGCTGCGGCGCTGGCGTCCCTTGGGTTTGGCCGGGATTATCTCAACAGTCGTACATTGACGATTTTCGATCTGGCTTCAAAGCCCGTTGCGGAGTGTATCGATAAGCTGGACCGCCGTGTTTTGGCGGGAGATCGTGATATATACGATACCGAAGAGCGTTTGGTTGGCGAGGACGGGACGACACGCTGGTATGCGGGAACTCGTATCATCCTGCGTGACCAATCGGGCGCGCCGGTTGGGCTTGCCGGAATTTCACGGGAAATTACTTTTGCCAAGCGCCAGGAAACGATGCGCAGAAGTCACGCAAGTCTACTGGAAATGATCGTTAAAGGTCAGCCTCTCAAAGACATACTCACCGCCCTTGTTCAGGAGGTAGAGGGGTTGCTGGATAATGTTTTCGGCTCTGTTTTGATGCTTGACGAGAAAAAACTAATCTTGCGTTCAGGAGCGGCGCCTTCATTGTCCGAGGCCTATGTGTCCACTGTAGACGGGGTTCCGGTGGGGCCTAACAACGGCTCTTGTGGTACTGCTGCGTTTCGCAGGGATGCGGTCTATGTCAGCGATACGTTTCAAAGCCCGCTTTGGGCCGATTATGTCGATATCGCGAAGCAACATGGTCTTCGTTCCTGTTGGTCCACGCCCATTTTCGGCAACAATGATGTCCTGCTCGGAACATTCGCGCTGTATTCCAGATCGGTTCGGATGCCCACCGAGATGGAAAAAGAAATCATTGATATGGCGACCAATATCGCCGGAATCGCTATCGATCGGCGTCGCGCCGAAGAGCGTGTGCATTACATGGCCCATCACGATCCTCTGACGGGATTGTCGAACCGCAATCTGTTCTGGGGTCAGTTCCGCCGCGTATTGCACGAGGCGAAGCGGGAAAATCGTCTTGTCGCGATCACCTATCTCGACCTCGACAATTTCAAGCAAATCAATGATATTTACGGTCATGCAGCAGGAGATGACGTGCTACGCGCCTTTGCCGAGCGTATCACCAGCTGCATTCGCGCTTCCGATGTCGCAGTGCGTCTCGGTGGTGATGAATTCGCCATCATCTTCAGCAATCCAATCCATGACGAGGCTGGTATTCTGGCCCGGCTGGAGGAGATCCGCAGGATCGTGCAAGAGCCTATCGCTCAATCGGCCACCGCTCTTACTGTAACCTGTTCAATGGGGACCGCCTTCTATCCCAACGATGGAAAGACGCCCGAAAGCCTTCTTGCAAAGGCCGATGCCGCGATGTACCGGGCAAAGCGCGACAGCCGCGATCGCCTGAAAGGAAAATGACGGTCGATAGCGACATCTGAGGCCGCAGGTCAGTCGTCTAAAGTCGCGCGTCAGGCGACAGACGCGTCTCGAAGCGCCCAATAAAGCGATCGAAAAGCTGCGCGAAGGCGGCAATATCCTCATCCGGCCAGTCGCTGACCACATCGCGTATAATGGCGATCTTTGCACTTCGCACGTCATCCAGAACATCGAGGCCGAGCGGTGTCACGGCAATCACACTGCGTCTCCCATCTTCCTGTGACGCGTCCCGCCGCAGTAGCCCTCTGCCGACCATATCCGAAACCAGACGGCTTCCGCGCGACGGATCGAGGCGCATGCCTTCCGCAATCGAGCCTACGGTCGCATCGCCCTCGGTGCGATGAACGACGTCGAGAACGTCGAGATGAGACAGCTCCAGCTCCGGTGACAGCTTCGCGATGGCCATACGACCGATAACGCGGCGGCCGATCATGATACGCATACGTGTCATGGTATCACTGATCGCGAGAACGTCATCTCGCGTCGTCTCGTCAGTCTCTGCGCTTTTCAAATTCTGCATGCTCATGGGTGCCCCGCTTCCATCCGCACTCCAGCATATAGCAAACTATGAGAAGATGCTATTGACACATATATGCTATAAGCACATAAAATGCCATATAACGTGAGGCATTTTCATGGACATGTCGGTGAACCCTGCGGCTCCTCTCGTCACGGACCCGCGCCGCAGGATTGTAGTTTTCCTTTTTCTGATGCTGGCCATGTTCATGGCGACGCTGGACAATCAGATTGTTTCCACGGCGCTGCCGACGATCGTCGGTGAGTTTGGCGCACTGGAGCGGTTTGGCTGGGTGGGGTCCGCCTATCTCCTGGCGACCAGCGCCGTCATGCCGGTCTATGGCAAGCTTGGAGACCTCTTCGGTCGCAAGTATGTAATGATCTCCGCTGTCGTCATCTTCACGGTTGGCTCACTGGTCTGTGGCCTTGCATGGTCGATGAACTCGCTGATCGCCGCCCGCGTTCTCCAGGGGCTCGGTGGCGGCGGCATCATGGTGTCCATCTTCTCCGTCAATGCCGATCTTTTTGCCCCGCGTGAAAGGGCTCGCTACCAGAGCTATTCCAGTCTCGTCATCATGGCGTCGGGCAGTGTTGGCCCCATCCTCGGCGGCACGATGAGCGATCTCTTCGGCTGGCGTTCCATCTTCCTCATCAATCTGCCGATTGGCATCATCGTCGTTCTGGGGCTCGCATTCCTTCTGCCCTATCGGCGACCGGACCGTCAGCCCAAGATCGACTATATCGGCGCCATTCTTCTCGCTGCCGCCATTTCCAGTGTCGTGCTCTGGGCCGACAGTGCCGAACTGTTCGGATCGTTGATCGCCTGGCAAAGTCTTGTCATCATCGCCTTCGCTGCGGTCTGCGCCTTCTTCTGGGTGCAGGTGGAGAAGCGGGCGCCGGAGCCGGTCGTGCCTTTGCGTCTCTTCAAGAATTCGACATTTCCGCTGCTGATGATCATTTCACTGGTCAGCGGTGGTCTCGGGATCGGCATGGTCAATTATTACGCGCTCTTTCTGCAAACCACGACCGGGCTTTCTCCTTCGCAGGCCGGTCTTTTCTTCATCGCCGTGACAGGCGGCATCGTCATGGGTTCGCTGACGGCAGGCAGGTTGATCTCGAAGACGGGCAGCTACAAGCCCTTTTCCGTGATCAGTCTGTCGATTGCGGTGGTGGCGATGCTCTCGCTGTCGCAGGTCCATGCCGGCACACCCCTGGCGATTATCGCAGGACTGATGCTGTTGCAGGGACTTGGTGTCGGCCTTGGCCAGCAGGCGCCGATCATCGGAGTGCAGAATTCTGCCTCCAGGGCGGATGTGGGTGCCGCAAGCGGGGCTGTTTCTCTCACACGCATGGGCGGTGCAGCGCTCGCAATCTCGATCTACGGTGCGGTTATTTCTTCCAGTCTGAATAGCCCGAGTGTCGATATCCCAGGTGTTGGGCGGATACAGGAGCTGACGCCGAAGATGTTGGCGGAACTGCCAGCGGACTCTCAGCATGCGGTCGCCGATCTATATGCAGCCGCATTCACACCGCTCTTTCTTGCTGCTGCCGCAACAGCCTTCATCGGTCTGATCGCGGCTGTGATGCTGAAGAATATCCGACTGCCGGTCGCCACAGAAAAGCCCTCGCTGCAAGAATGAGGGCCGTGCCGACGGAACGCTTTGCTTTGTCACATGCCGGACCCCAGGGGGTCTCGACTGCACAATCGGTTTCGAACGCTTTCTTCGCACAAAGGCCAAGACACGGTGACGTGCGCATTTGCTGCTCTTGGGCGATCGTCGAAATGAACCTTATTCCCGACCGTTCGTTTTCATTGCGCGCATCATATCATTGGCAAATCCCGACCGATCCCGACGCTCATGAAACCAGAAAAGCTACTCAATCCGACGCCGAAAGGGCTTTACTGTCCAGTGGGTGATTTTTACATCGACCCTGTGAGGCCGGTGCACAAAGCGCTCATCACCCACGGTCATTCGGATCATGCGCGGGCAGGGCATGAAAAAGTGTTGGCCACCCGCCAGACACTGGACATCATGCGTCTGCGTTACGGTGAGGATTTCACCTCTAGCGAGCAGGCGATTGCATTCGGCCAGACGATCGAAGTCAATGGCGTCACAGTGGGCTTCCACCCTGCCGGTCACGTGCTCGGCTCGGCCCAGATCTCTATCGAATATAACGGCACTCGCATTGTCGCATCGGGCGATTACAAGCGCGGTGTCGACCCTACCTGTGCGCCGTTCGAGCCGGTCGCCTGCGATGTTTTCATTACCGAGGCAACCTTCGGGCTTCCGGTGTTCCACCACCCGGCGCCGAGCCGCGAAATCGCCAAACTGCTCACGTCGATCCGTCAGTTTCCGGAGCGGACTCATCTTGTCGGTGCCTATTCTTTAGGTAAGGCGCAGCGTGTTCTCCGGCTACTACGTGACAACGGTTATGCCGGGCCTGTCTACATCCATGGTGCCCTTGCCAAGCTCTGCGATTATTATGTCTCGCAATGCATCGATCTCGGCGACCTCCGTCCTGCCACGCTAGAGAAAAGCAATCCGTCTCAATTCAAAGGCGCAATCGTAGTCGGCCCGCCATCAGCATTCCAAGATCGCTGGGCAAGGCGTTTTAACGAGCCTCTGATCGCCTTTGCCTCAGGCTGGATGATGGTGCGTCAACGCGCCAAGCAGGGGGGAGTTGAACTCCCGCTCGTGATATCGGATCACTGCGACTGGCCCGAGCTATTGGAAACCATCAAGGAAGTTTCACCGTCTGAAGTATGGGTGACGCACGGTCGCGAGGAAGCGCTGGTACGCTGGTGCGAGCTTCAGGGAATTCCGGCTAGACCGCTTCATCTCGTCGGTTACGAAGATGAGGGAGATTAAGCGTGAAAGCCTTTGCGACCCTTCTCGACCGGCTTGTTCTGACCCCGTCCAGAAACGGTAAATTGAAGCTCCTGACCGATTACTTTCGCGACACGCCAGATCCCGATCGTGGATATGGGCTTGCAGCGATCGCGGGGACGCTGGACCTGAAGAGCGTCAAGCCCGCCATGCTGCGCGAACTCGTGCTGGAACGCATGGACGAGGTGCTGTTTCGCTATTCCTATGATTATGTCGGCGACCTGGCGGAAACGATATCGCTGGTCTGGGACACCAGCCAGAGTGCCGATCAACCCAAGCCCGATGACCCGGGCCTTGGAGAAGTCGTGGCGCAGATCAATGCGCTCGCAAAGACGCAAGTGCGCGCAGCGGTGCGCGATCTCCTTGATCGGCTGGACACATCCTCCCGCTTCGCTTTCTTGAAGCTGGTGACCGGCGGCCTGCGGATCGGGGTTTCCGCCAGGCTTGCGCGGCAGGCGCTGGCGGATTTTGCGGGCAAGGATATCACGGAAATCGAAACCCTGTGGCACGGCCTGACGCCGCCGTACGAGCCGCTCTTCGCGTGGCTGGAAGGGAAGACAGAGCGTCCGCTTCTTGCAACGCCCGCCATTTTCCATTCGGTCATGTTATCGACGCCCGTTGGCGACAACGACCTGACCAATCTGGATCCGAAGGACTTTGCCGCCGAATGGAAGTGGGATGGCATCCGCGTACAGCTGTCTCGCTCGGGCGATATCCGAAAGCTCTATTCCCGCTCGGGTGACGATATTTCCGGAGCATTCCCGGACATATTGGAAGCTGCCAATTTCGATGGCGTCATCGATGGTGAACTTCTGATCGGCGGTACGGCGCGATCCAACAGCGCCACCAGAACCTTTTCCGATTTGCAGCAAAGGCTCAACCGCAAGACGGTGACGGGTCGAATGATGGAAGATTATCCCGCCTTCATCCGCGCCTATGATCTCTTGTTCAAGGGTGAGGATGATATTCGCGGTCAGACATACCTGGAGCGACGCAAATATTTGACTGATCTGATCGAGGCTGCACCGCATGACCGCTTCGATCTTTCGCCGCTCGTTGGCTTCTCCAATTGGCAGGAACTAAACGATCTGCGAAAGGCCCCGCCCGATCCGGTGATAGAAGGCGTGATGATCAAGCGCAAGGATAGCGTCTATCAGGCGGGTCGCGCCAAGGGGCCGTGGTTCAAATGGAAGCGAGACCCGTTCAATATAGATGCGGTGATGATGTATGCCCAGCGCGGTCATGGAAAGCGTTCGAGCTATTATTCCGACTTCACCTTCGGTGTTTGGGCAGATGGCGAGGATGGCGAACAGTTGGTGCCCGTGGGTAAGGCCTACTTCGGCTTCACCGACGCCGAACTTGAGGTGCTGGACAAGTTCGTGCGCGACAACACCGTTGAACGCTTTGGTCCTGTCAGGGCAGTACGCGCAACGCCCTCATTCGGCTTTGTGCTCGAGGTCGCATTCGAGGGCATAAATCGTTCAGCCCGCCACAAATCCGGCGTGGCGATGCGCTTTCCAAGAATTGCTCGTTTGCGGGCCGACAAACCTCCTTCAGAGGCTGATCGGCTATCCACATTGATGGCTATGGTGGATGAGCGTGAAGGTTCGGCATGAATTCATGCATGGAAACAAAACATTGAGTAGACAAGCAGATCGTGCAGTGGTGAACTTGAGCCGTGCAACGCTGATCGGATTTTAGAAAATGACAGACAAGCGCATCGACAAGCCTTTTTCCTTTTCTCCAACCCGGCGTTCATTGCTTGCGGGAACGTTCGGGCTGAGCGCAGCAGCGCTACTGCCCAAAGGCGCGCATTCCGAGGTAGATCAGCCCCCGGTCCTGCCACTGGAGCGTGAGGATTACGCCAAGGCCCGAGAAAGATTTCACACACATCTCTTGCGCAAAATGCCTGCGCCCGAAAAGTCCGAGCCACTCGGCACGCCGCCCGGCGCGCGTCGCGTGACCTATCCCGGCGGGCCAAATGGTTCCATCGAGCTGGTTGCGTGGTTGTCGGAATATACGCCTTCAAAGACGCTAAAACCCGCAGTTCTGTTTCTGCACGGCGGCAATGCGACCGGAGACGGTCACTGGGCGTTGATGAAGCCATTCTGGCAGGCAGGCTTCGTGGTGCTGCTGCCCTCTTTTCGCGGTGAAAACGGCCAGCAGGGCAATTATTCGGGTTTCTATGATGAGACGTCGGACGCTTTGTCCGCTGCGGCCTATCTGGAAAATCTACCCGGGATCGACAAGGACCGGTTCTTCCTCGCTGGCCACTCAAATGGTGGCACGCTCTCTCTCCTAGCCGCCATGACGCGAAAGTTTCGCGCAGCCGTTCCCATCTCTGCTGGCGTCAATTCATGGCGTTACTTCAACCGATATACCGATGAGCTCTGCTTTGACGAGACCGATCCGCAGGAGTTTATCATGCGCTCCTCTGTCTGCTTCGGTCATAGTCTAAAATGCCCGACATTGATGTTGCGCGGAACGCAAGAGCGGCCGTTTGATGCCGATCACGAGCTTCTCATGTCGCGTGCGACGTCTGTTGGCACGAAGATCGATCACCAGCTTTTGCCGGGCACGCATAATGGTGTCGTTCCGCATGCGGTCGATGAAAGCATCAAATTCTTCAATGCCTTCACCTGAGAAGTGAGCAAACGTTCACACGGGCTCTCAATCCCGTTCGTAGAAACGGGCCTGGCCTCGGTTATCCAGCCTCGCGCCAGCCGCACGAGTCATTGTGCCGCAAGTGATTTATCTCTGAAGCGGTTCGATGATTGTATTTGCCCTGAAGACCCTGCGTCGATTTGCCTGTATGTTGCTGGCAGCGCCCTTGCTGTCCGGCTGCCTTTTCATCACCGACACCAGTCGCATGAATGCCGACGTGTTCGTGCGTGAAACAGCACCCGTCTTCAATTACAATAATGTCGGATCGATTCCACGCGACCCGTTGCCGCCCACACCCGGCTCTATCAACAGCCGTCCTCCGGATCTCTTCCGCTCGCAGTTCCAGCAACTTTACGGCCCGCCGACCACAGCGCGCCCCGGGCCGGCACTTTCTCCTGCCTACCGTGATCGCACGCTTGGATACGGCATTCCTGTTTCCAATCCGCTCCATCGCGCCATGTATGACGTGCTATCGGATGAAGGGCACACGCTTCCTGCAATTCCCTACAGCCGGATCGATCCGCGTTTCCTTCGCCAGGAAGTGGGTTATCAGACGGCGGAAGCGCCCGGCACTATCGTCGTGGATACCAAGCAGCATTTCCTCTATCTGGTGCAGCCGGGCGGCAAGGCCGTTCGCTACGGTGTTGGTCTGGGGCGTTCCGGTTACGCATGGGCCGGGCGGGGGACCATTCAATGGAAGGCCAAGTGGCCACGCTGGACGCCGCCTGACGAGATGGTCCAGCGACAACCTGAGCTGGCGTCTATCTCAGCGGCGAGGGGCGGCATGATTCCAGGGCTGAACAACCCGCTCGGTGCGCGGGCTCTTTACATTTTCAAGGACGGCAAAGACACGCTTTACCGTGTGCATGGAACGCCGGACTGGCAGTCCGTGGGCAAGGCGACGTCGTCCGGTTGCGTCAGAATGCTCAATCAGGATGTGATCGATCTTTACGATCGCGTGCCACAGGGCGCACCGATTGTGGTTATCTGAACACGTCAGCCGACGAAAGCATGAGGCCGCGCCAAATGTTGCACGTCTGCAACTGGCTTTCAGTATGTCTTAACCACTATAGCAATAGCTGATCTATCGTGGAACAAATGACGTACGGCGAGATTGAACGGCAGGTTCTGAGCGCTTCTGCACAGTGCCTTCCCATTCGCCTCCGATGTGAGAAAACCGGACTTATGATGAGCACCGACACAGATCTTTCAAGACGGACTTTCCTTTCCCTTCTGGGCCTTTCTTCCGCGTCGCTGCTGGCGGGTTGTGCATCATCCGGTGTCGCGCCCTACGACAGCACGCAGCCGCTTGGTTTCGCCGGCGGCGTGGCGAATGATTTTCGCCAGATGTTCTCGTCCGGTATTTCCGACGCCGAGCTCGCTGTCATGTACGGCACAGTGGAAGATGGCGGTTTCGTCATCCCCGCAATACCCTATCAGAAGATCGATCGCCGTTATTATCGCCAGCGTGTCGTGGATCCGACCGGGGAGCGCCCGGGCACGGTGGTTGTCGACACCCGTTCGCGCTTCCTCTACGTGGTGGAACCGGGCGGCTCGGCCATGCGCTACGGCGTCGGCATTGGCCGCGAAGGTTTTGCCTGGTCGGGCGAGGGCGTTATCCAGTGGCGCCAGAAATGGCCCAAGTGGACGCCACCAGACGAAATGGTCGCGCGTCAGCCCGAACTGGTCAAATACTCTGCCAAGAATGGCGGCATGCAGCCGGGCCTGAAGAACCCGCTAGGTGCTCGCGCGCTCTACATCTTCCAGAACGGCAAGGATACGCTTTACCGTCTGCACGGTTCGCCGGAGTGGAATTCCATCGGCAAGGCGGTTTCTTCCGGCTGTGTTCGCCTGATGAACCAGGACATTATCGACCTTTATGACCGTGTGCCGAACAAGGCGCGCGTTGTCGTCTGGCAGTAACCTGCATCATTTTACCGATCTATCACCCTCCTTCGCATCGGAGGGTGATAAATTGACAGACGGGCATCGTTGCCGCGCCGGCCGTCAATGATCTCTAGGCACCTCTACATATATAATAGACCGGAATAGCGGGCTGCCCGTCATGCCCGCGATAGATTGTGTTTTAAAGAATTCAATCGATCCCGAATCTGCCCGAGCTCTTCAAGGCTGCACCCGGTGGCTTTGCCGATGGAGCGCATTACGTGAACAGCCTTTTTCTTCATGTCGGCCCCCGCTGGAGTCAGGCTGATCACCACTTGACGCTCATCCTGCTTGCCGCGCTTGCGCGTGATCAGTCCTGCCTGTTCCAGCCTCTTCAAAAGAGGCGAGAGCGTACCTGAATCGAGACCCAGCATTTCGCCCAGCGCCTTGACGGTCGCATTGTCCTCTTCCCAAAGTGCCATCATTACCAGATACTGCGGATATGTGAGTCCGAGCGGCTCCAGTAGCGGCTTGTAAGCCCGCGTAAATGCATGGGCTGCGCCGTAAAGCGCGAAACATATCTGCACGTCCAGCCTTAAAAGGCCTTCCATCGTCCCGTCGTCCATTCGCGTGAGCTCCAGAATGCGCTGTTAAGCGCTTATCCTCTGCTTGAGAAATCTTCGCCGGAAGCCGTCTCCACAGTGAGGGATGCAAACATTGCAGCGATCCGCGGGATTGATCGCTACGGTTTGGTCCATTCTGCGAAGCAGTGCTCCGGCGAAACAATTCCGCTTGGCAGGGAAGCGCTCTAGGGAACATTTTATCCTGTCACTCGGTTCCTGCTGCATGCGAAGGCCGAGTAATCTTCTTAACCTTATCGCAGACCATAAAAATTTTTTCAATGCGCAAAATTATATTGCGCGCAATTGAATTGAGCGCTATAAGAAGTCCAACTCAAACGAAGGGAGTACATGGCATGCCCATTCTTTACACGACCAAGGCAACGGCGACCGGTGGTGGACGCGAAGGCAATTCCAAGACTGAAGACGGTGTTCTCGACGTCACCTTGACCGTTCCCAAAGAACTCGGTGGCAATGGCGCACACGGCACCAACCCAGAGCAGCTTTTCGCGACCGGTTACTCTGCTTGCTTCCTCGGCGCGTTGCGCGTCGTGGCCGGCAAGGAAAAGGTAAAGATCCCAGATGACACCACAGTGACGGCGAGCGTTGGCGTGGGTCCGCGCGAAGACGGCGGTGGCTTCGGCATCGACGTGTCGCTCAAGGTCAATATTCCAGGCCTCGACAAGGCAACGGCCGAAGACCTGGTGAAAAAGGCGCACATCGTCTGCCCTTATTCCCACGCCCTGCGCACCTCTACGGAAGTGCCGGTTTCCGTGGAATAAATCGACGGTACTCGTCGAGACATTATCGTTTCCAAAGCGGCCGGTCGTTAAAACCGGCCGTTTTTTTTGGAAAAGCACTGCGCGCTACGTTTGAGCGTTTGATTATCGCTTGGTGTGACTATCGCTTGAAGTCGGTCCATTCTGACTTCAGGATGGCGTAGATCAAACCGTAACCCCAGACGCCGTTGAAGCGATCATTCTACAAGAGATGGGCTTCTTTGCGCATCCTCAACCGCTCGACCACATCGACGGAGCCGCGATTGAGCGCATCCAGCCGTGCAAAAATCCGCTGAAAGCCGAGCTCGACAAAACCAAGCTCGAACATGGCGCCTGCAGCTTCCGTGGCATAGCATTTGCCGCTGGATGCTGGACAGAAGATAGAGCCCACCTCTGCCTGCAAAGCATCCGCGCTTGCGATTTTCAGCAAAACCTCTCCCAGCAGTAGCCGATCCTCCCTCCGCACAACCGCCAAGCGCGAAACATCGCCATCCTTATCAATAGAAGCTGAAAACGTGCTATCGAACTGTGTTCTCAGCGCGTCGCCTGAGGGCGGCTCTGCGTAAAGAATCGGCAGACCTCGTCGGTGCCATGATAGGCGACACAGGCGTTGAAATCGATTGGAGCGAACCGGCGCAGGACAAGGCGTTCGGTCTCCACCGGCAGAAATTGGATGCTCTCATATGTCTCCCTGGAGTTATTGCGCTCCGGGGGTTATCTCGTTGCCAGCGAGAACCGACGCAAGTGATTGCGCATTGAGGCAGCCGTGTGAACAGGGGAGGGCGGCGCGCTATCGTCGCAGACTTCCCAGAATGCCGCGAACGAGCGCGCGCCCGACGGACGTTGCCACGGAGCGAGCTGCGCTCTTCATGGCAGCTTCGATAACCGTTTCGCGCTGATATCCGCTGGAGCGTCGTGCGCCGGTCGTTGAGGCTTGCTTCGGTTCTTCGTCGCCGAAGCCCGGCAGCTTCCAGCGGCCAGCCGCGCTGTCGGGCTGCTGGCTTGCCTGCTCCTCCGCTGCTCGCTTTGCGGCTTCGGCCTCTGCGGTCTTACGGGCTCGCTCTCCAAGAATCTCGAATGCGGATTCGCGATCGATGTCCTGATCATAGACGCCAGCAACCGTGCTGGAGGCCATGATGCTGCGGCGCTCGTCGTCGCTGACCGGGCCGACGCGCCCCGATGGGGGACGCACCAGCGTGCGTTCGACGATGGAGGGTGCGCCCTTGTCTTCCAAAGTGGACACCAGCGCCTCGCCCGTGCCAAGCGTGGTGATGGCTTCGGCCGTGCTGAAGGCCGGATTCTGACGGAAGGTATCGGCTGCGGTTTTCACCGCCTTCTGCTCCCGCGGCGTATAGGCGCGAAGCGCGTGCTGCACACGATTGCCGAGCTGTGCGAGAACCGTTTCCGGCACGTCGAGCGGGTTCTGAGTGACGAAATAGACACCTACCCCCTTGGAGCGGATGAGGCGAACGACCTGCTCGACACGTTCGACGAGCACCTTCGGCGCATCGTTGAACAGAAGATGCGCCTCGTCGAAGAAAAAGACGAGCTTCGGCTTTGCCGGATCGCCCACTTCGGGCAGTTCTTCGAAGAGTTCGGAGAGCATCCACAGAAGGAAGGTGCCGTAGAGGCGCGGGTTCATCATCAACTTGTCGGCAGCCAAAACGGAAATGACGCCGCGCCCGTCGCTTGTTGTGCGCATGATATCGGAAATTTTCAGCGCAGGCTCACCGAAGAAATGCTCCGCACCCTGTTGCTCCAGCACCAGAAGACCGCGCTGCAAAGATCCGACGGAGGATTTGGAGATAAGACCGAACTGGCTGGAGAGCTCGCTTGCATGCTCGCCCATATAGTTCAGCAGCGATTGCAGGTCCTTCAGATCGAGCAGCGGCAGGCCGCCCTGATCGGCGATTTTGAAGGCGATGTTCAGAACGCCCTCCTGCGCTTCGGAGGCATCCATGAGCCGTGCGAGCAGAAGCGGCCCCATTTCAGCAATGGTGGCGCGAACGCGGTGGCCATTCTCGCCGTAAAGGTCCCAGAAGATCACTGGGAACTGTTCAAAGGACAGGTCTGAGAAACCGATCTGCTCGGCGCGCTTGGTCACCCAATCCTTGGCTTCGCCCGGCTTGGCGATGCCCGAAAGGTCGCCCTTGATATCGGCGCAGAAAACCGGAACACCCGCCTTTGCAAAACCTTCTGCCAGCACCTGCAGCGACACCGTCTTGCCTGTACCCGTCGCCCCGGTGATCAGCCCGTGGCGGTTGCCAAACCGAAGGTCGAGATATTCGCCCTTGTTGAGGCTATCGTCCGGGTTGCGGCTCGTGCCGATGTAAAGCTTGCCGTCCTGCAGCATCTGGCGTTCCTTCCCAACTATCGGGCAGCGGTGCCCAATTTCGATTTCCTCTTCATACTTATAGGAACTGTTTTTACCCTCAACAACTGTTTGATAAGCTTGAAAAGAGCGTATCGAAAAACCTTTGATGGACTGGCCCTGGCGGCCTTGAGTCTCGGTTTCAATTGTTTTACGTTGACGTGAACGTAATTTCGCATTCAGGAGGAAATTTATGAGCGAAATCGTAACTCAGGTCGCGGATAGAGTGGGCATTGCGCCGGACAAGGCGGAAAAGGCTCTCGGCATGATGCTTGGTTTCCTCCAGCGCGAGGCTGATGACGCGGCTGTCGCCAAGATGATCGAAGCGATCCCAGGCGCGCCGGAGCTCGTCGCCCGTTACAACGGCGAAGGCCAGGGTGGCGGTGGCCTTCTCGGTGGTCTGATGAGCGCAATCGGCGGCGGTGGCATCATGGGGCTAGGCCAGCAACTGATGAGCCAGGGTCTCGGCATGAGCGAAATTTCCGCTCTTGCAAAGACGACCATCTCGATTGCTCGCCAGCATGCAGGCGATGAAGTCGTGGACAAGGTGATTGCTTCGGTACCGGGCCTCAGCCAGTTCGCCTGATCGCATCATTCGTTATGTCAGGCGCGGAGTCTGCTCTTCAAAGGCTCTCCGCGCCTTCTCTATGTCTGCATGGTGCGTCTCTGCCCAAATCCATACGCCGCAAAAAGCGCTGCCGAGTGTCTTGCCGAGATGAGTGAGGCTATAGTCCACATGCGGCGGAATGACCGGATGAATGATGCGCGTCACCAGCCCGTCGCATTCCATCTGCCGTAGCGTCTTTGTCAGCATCTTCTGACTGATATTGCCAACAGCCTTGCCGATTTGCGTGAAGCGCATGGTGCCATGCTCTTCCAAGGCTTCAAGGATCAGCATCGTCCACTTGTCTGCCACCTTCGCGATGATGTCTTGGACCAGCGCTTCGATAACCGGATCGGTCTCACCTGGTGGCGGATCAAGACGCTTCTGCTCGATGGCGGGATCTGCCAGATGCCTTTTCATGAAGACACTCTCTTTCGGGTAAGTATAAATCTTTCGGGTGCCTACTTTCCATAGGAGAGCAGCATATCTAGGTTGAGTCCATCCAACAAGAGAGGACAGCCAAAATGAAAATGACAGGAAACACCATTCTCATTACCGGCGGCGGCTCCGGTATCGGTCGTGCGCTCGCAGAAGCTTTTCACGCGCTCGGCAACAAGGTCATCATCTCAGGTCGCCGGCAATCGTCACTGGATGACGTGACAGCCGCCAATCCCGGCATGGTTTCCGTGGTGCTGGATGCAACGAAGGCGGATGGCATCCGCAGCTTTGCCGACACGCTGATCCGGAAACACCCGGACCTCAATGTCGTCATCAACAATGCCGGTATCATGAAGAACGAAGACATTACTGCGGCGCCCGATTATCTGGACATTGCCGAGGAAACCATTGCCACCAACCTTCTGGGCCCGATCCGTCTGACGGCGGCGCTCCTTCCGCATTTCCTGCCAAAGCCTCACGCCGCTGTCCTCACCGTCTCTTCGGGCCTAGCCTTTGTACCCATGGTGGCGACACCGACATACAGCGCGACGAAATCTGCCATCCATGCATATTCCATGGCTCTGCGGGAGCAGTTGAAAAATACATCGGTCGAGGTCATCGAAATTGCTCCACCCTACGTTCAGACTACGCTTCAAGGTGAGAAACAGGCCACCGACGAACGGGCCATGCCGCTTGATGAGTTCGTCGCGGAGGTGATGGGAATCCTGACTAGCAAGCCTGATGAAAAGGAAGTGATCGTGGAACGCTGCAAACCATTGCGTTTTGCAGCCGAGAACGGCAATTTCGATCAGGTTTTCGGCATGGTGAACAGCCTGCATTCTTGATGTTCAGCGATCGTGGCTGGCCTGCGCGTTGCGGCTTCGACCAGGCAGCAGGTCACTCCGCGACCCGCTGGCCTGGTGTGGCTGCGCCGTGGTCTCGGCGCAGCCTCCGTTGTACTCGGCCCGAAGCGGCCTTTGTGTAGCACTGAAAAGGCTCAGTTATCCCAGTCGGGTGCCAGATGGCCAGGATTGACGATGCGGCCGTCCTTTTTCGCGAGCGCGAAAATTGCCTTCATCTCGTCCTCCGAAAGCTCGAAGTCGAAGATATCGAAGTTTTCGGGGAGGCGGCTTTCCGTTGCAGTCTTGGAAAGAGCGATCACATCGGGCTGCTGGACCGCCCAGCGCAGCGCGATTTGCGCTGCGGTCTTGCCGTGCTTTGCGCCGATGTCGCGCAACGCCTCGTCTTTCGGCACCTTGCCATCGGCCATCAGATAGTAAGCGGTAATCGAGATGCCATGCTTGCGGGCAGCCTCGATCACCTTGGTCTGATCGAGATAGGGGTGATACTCGATCTGGTTATTGGCGATGGGCGCTTCAGACAGGCGCACCGATTCATCCATCAGTGCCACGTTGAAGTTGGAGACCCCGATATTGCGGACTTTGCCCGCCTTGTGCAGTTCGTTCAACGCGCCGATCCGTTCGGCAAGCGGCACATCGCTTTTCGGCCAGTGCAGAAGAAGAAGGTCAACATAATCCGTTTTCAACTTCGTCAGGCTCTCATCCACGGAGCGGATGAAGTCGTCGTGCCTGTACTGATCCACCCACACCTTGGTGGTCAGAAAGATGTCGCCGCGCTCGATGCCGGACGTTGTGATGGCATCGCCGACAGCCGCCTCGTTCTTGTAGACCTGCGCCGTGTCCACGTGGCGGAAGCCGAGTTTCAGCGCCTGCGGCAAGATGCGGTGCACGTCCTCTTCCGGCATGCGGAAGGTGCCGAAGCCGAGAGCTGGAATATTTGCGCCATTGGCGTTTACTGTCTTCATGTTATGTCTCCATTTGCGGATTGTGGTCCCGCTTGGACGCGGGACAGGAAGGTCGTTAGCCTAAGTCTTAAAGGGCGGGTTTGGTTCAAACGGGCTGCACGCGATCTGCCCGCTTTCGGTCGAGGCTTGCACTGATGAGCGTAAGCACGAGCGCAGACGAGACCAGCATCGCACCGACCCATGGCGTTGCGCCAAGTCCGAGTGGCGAAGCGACGACCATGCCGCCGATCCAGGCGCCAACGGCGATGCCGAGATTGAAGGCCGCGATATTAAGTGCAGAGGCCACGTCGATGGCATTCGGACGAAAACGCTTGGCAAGTTGCACCACGTAGAGCTGAAGGCCGGGAACGTTGGCAAAGGACAGAAACCCCAAGGCAACGAGCGTAAGAAGTGCGGCAGTTGCGGAGGTGGCGGTAAAGGTGAAGAGCGCCAGAACAAGTGCCTGAAGCCCGAAGAGCCAGCCAAGCGCTTTTACCGGATCGCGGTCGGCAATTCGTCCGCCTGCGAGATTGCCCGCCGCGATCGCGAGACCGTAAAGCACCAGGACAAGACTGACGGTGCTTTCGGCAAAGCCTGTCAGTTCCTGAAGGATGGAGGCAAGGAAGGTGAATGTGACGAATGTACCGCCATAACCAAGTGCCGTCATGGCGAAGGCAAGCAGCAACCGCCACGAGCCGAGAACGCGCAATTGCTCCATCAGACTTGCTGCCGGTGCTTTTTGAAGTGTTGATGGCAACAGTGCCGCAATGCCGATAAAGGCGACAATCCCGAGTGCTGCAACCGCAAAAAACGTGGCGCGCCAGCCGAAAATCTGACCGATCAGCGTGCCCAGCGGCACGCCGGTCACGATGGCGACGGTCAGCCCCATGAACATCATGGCGATGGCCGACGCCCTTCTATCTTCCGGCACAAGCCCAGCGGCAATGGTCGCGCCGACGGAAAAGAACACGCCATGGGCAAAGGCGGAGATGACGCGTGCCACTAGCAGCATCTCGTAGCTGGGGCTCAGTGCCGCAGCGCTATTGCCGAGAATGAAAAGGCCCATCAGTCCAAGCAGAAGCGGCTTGCGTTCGATGCGGCCGGTCAACGCCGTCAGAACGGGCGCGCCGAAGGTTACACCCAGCGCATAGACGGACACGATGAGCCCGGCGAGCGGCAATGTAATGTGAAGATCGTTAGCGACGGTGGGGAGAAGACCCACGATGACGAATTCCGTAGTGCCAATAGCATATGCAGCAATCGTCAGGGCAAAAAGAGCAAGGGGCATGGGGTGTGCCTTTCAGGCCTGTCATAGCAGGCAATCTCGATGGGTTTGAGGTTCGAGGCTGAATATCGGCGCAAGGTACTTGTTTGATAATCCCGATTAATCGATAATCATTTTTGAATTGAAATCATAGGCGAGCTGATGGATAACCGCGCGGGCGAGATGGAGGTTTTTGTACTGGCTGCGGAGTTGAAAAGCTTCTCTGGCGCTGGACGACGGTTGAAGCTCTCGCCCTCTGCCGTCAGCAAGCTCGTGTCACGGGTGGAAGAGCGGCTGGGAACGCGCCTTCTCGTCCGTTCCACCCGGACGCTGGAACTCACACCCGAGGGCGAGATTTATCTTCGCCGCGCCCGGCGTATTCTGAAAGAGATCGACGAGACGGAGGAACTGGTCGCTGGCGGGCGTGAAGAGGCGAGAGGCTTGCTGCGCGTCAATTCCTCGGTCGGCTTTGGCGAGCGATGCATTCTTCCGCTCCTCGGCGAGTTTGCCGACCGTCACCCGAAAGTTCGACTCGATCTCACACTGACAGATGGCGTGATCGATCTCATCGGCGAGCGCACCGATATTGCGATTCGCGTTGGCCCTATGAGGGACTCGTCACTCATGGCGCGGCGCCTTTTCTCCAGCCGGCGCGTGATCGTGGCGTCGCCGGATTATCTGAGCCGGCAAGGTGTCCCGAAGGCGCCGGACGACCTTGATCATCACAACTGCATCGGCTTTAACTTTCGTCGCAGCCTCGATGAATGGCCATTCCGCGACCCTGACACGCAGGTCACCTATACCAAGGCAATAAGTGGCAATATCCTCGTGTCGAGCGGCTCCATCAAGCGGCAACTATGTCTGCTCGGCGTCGGCATAGGCCGTATAGGGGAATTCCACGTTCGCCCGGACATCGAGGCCGGACGGCTTGTGCCGATCCTAGAGGACTATAACGGTGGCGACATGGAACTCGTCCATGCCGTTTATGCCGGACACGAGCATCTGGCGGCCCGTATCCGTGCTTTCATAGACTTCCTTGTCGAGCGGATCGAAACGAATTGATCACCGCACGAGGCGTGCATTCAAACCGAAAGAACGGCACCGCGCTCTCATGGTCTTGGTCAGCCGGAGAGGCGAGGAGAGGTCACGACACGTTTGAACAAGGCTGACATTGCGTCGGCAATACCCTGCGTCGGGCTGACTTCGAAGAAGAGACCGGGCGAAGCGCAATCCTGCATGCGTCCCGAGATTTCCGATTGGAACGGGCTGATCCATTGATTGTACCAGCCATCCGTCGGCAGCGGAAGATAGGTCGTATAAAGTACAGCAATGCGGTAACCTTGCGACTTCAGAGCGCTGCACAGCTTTGTATCGATTGGCTCCTGGCAACGTCCACCCGTGGTTCGTTTAGTACAAATCGTTGGCTTGTAGCTGTCGCCAACGCCATCGGAAACGAAAAAGAGAACCTTCTCCGGTGTCACCGCGCTGTTGCCATCGCCTTGAAGGCCCATTTTGCTACCAATTTGCGTCATTGCACGATCGAAGTCTGTTTGCTGGTCGTTATCGTAGCCCTGCTTGGGGATGGACATGAGGTCGATTTTGCTCGCGCTGCTCTTTGCGAGCGCCAGATCCGCCGTTAGAGGCACCACCTCCAACAGCTTCGTGTCCTCGGCCTTTTCGCCAAAAGTATAGACCGCCATTCTGTATTGGTTGGGCACCAGCCGCATATCCGCTGCTGTGTCCATCAGAGCAACGGTTGCCTTGCTCACGACGTCAATGCGTGTCGTCACTCCCAGCTTCTTGGCTAGGTTGTAGTAACTATTGGCGCCTGCCGACACATCATGACATGCAAAGGCACACTGATCTCGCGTGTTCGCCACCAGTGTGGCGACATCTCTAGGCGTCGCGCCCACACCCATCGATGGCGTATTGTCTAGAAGAAGATAGAAGTTGGTATATCGCTCGGTCACGTACTTGCCCGTCGCTTTACCGCTGACGGTGAAGAACTCCATGTTCAAAAGTTGTGACAGTGTGGTGTTCACCGTGGCTTTGTATTCCACGTAAGACTCGACTTCGTTACCGGTCTTGTTGACTTTCAAGGCTATGTTGGTAACGACGAAGTCGTCTCCATGATCGGCCGAAGCCTTGTTGAAGAAATCCATCGAGACGTTGCCTTGAGCGATGATCGGCCCGTCTCCGCTCATTTTTCGAGCCTCGATGACATAGGGGGAATTTTTGGCAATGGCGGCAAGGGCCGTGGCATCGGCAGCCTTTTGCAGATCTTCCTTGACCACGAGGGCTTGGCTGATGTCTAACGCGACTCCGGCCGCGCCGAAAAGTGGCACCGCCAGTAGAGCCGTCATGATGGCGAAATTGCCATTCCTGTCACGCCATATATTGCGCATATGAGCCTCTTGAAATAAAAGCGAGCCCGTTTGACTTATTGATACTGGAAATAACTGCCGCTAAATGAATAACAAACGGTTTTGAACGCCGTAAAAATTTTACTCGACCAATAAAAATCGCCGTTTAGATTTGATATTTGTTTGTTTTGCTGGGCGGCAAGCAAATGATGTCAGTGTGGCCGGAGAAATCATTGTCACGTTCGCAACGTCTACTTGATCTCCTTCAATTGCTGCGTAGCCGTCGTGGACCGATTGGCGGTGCGGAACTGGCGTCAGCCACCGGGGTGAGCCTGCGCACGCTCTACCGCGATATCGCCACGCTTCAGGCGCAGGGTGCGAATATCGAAGGAGAGGCCGGTGTCGGTTATGTGTTGAGACCTGGCTATCTACTTCCGCCGCTGATGTTTTCCGAAGCGGAGATCGAGGCGCTGGTTTTGGGCTCTCGGTGGGTGGCAGGCAGGGCAGATGGTGCTTTGGCGGAGGCGGCCCGAGCCGGGCTCTCCAAGATCGCCGCGGTCCTGCCAAAAGCCCTGGCAGAAGAGCTGGACAACTCCACGCTTCTTGTCGGGCCCGGTAAGGTCATCGATATGCCGCATGTCGATCTCGGTACGATTAGAAATGCCATTCGCAGCCAGACGAAGATGGAAATCGATTACGCCGATGAACAGGGACGCAGCAGCCGCCGGATTATCTGGCCCTTCGCATTGGCCTTTTTCGATCAGGTGCGGGTGTTGCTGGCATGGTGCGAACTCCGGCAGGATTATCGCAGTTTCCGTGCGGACCGCATCTTGTCTTTTACCTCGACCGAGACGCGTTATTCAAAGCGTCGGGAGGCACTGCTGAGCGGTTGGCGAAAGATGATGACGGCGCGGCAGGAGGCTGCTGACAGAAACTGACACTGTGCTTCGCTAAGGTCTTTCCATCAACAAAGGAGACCGATCGTGGAACACCCGAACTTCATCATTCTTTTCGCCAAAGATCCCCGCCAGAGCGCTGCTTTCTATGGCAATCTGCTTGACGCAGAACCTGTCGAACTCTCGGACACATTTGCTTTATTCAATCTGAAAAGCGGCATGCGGCTTGGGCTGTGGTCTCGCCACAGCGTCGCGCCGCCGCTATCGTCCGACGGCAGCGCTGTCGAAATTGCCTTTGTTCTACACTCGGACGATGCTGTGGATGTATGTCATGTTGAGTGGAAGAGCAAAGGGCTGACAATTCTCCAAGAGCCAACAGTGATGGATTTTGGCCGCACGTTTCTGGCGGCGGATCCGGATGGCTATCGTCTGCGTGTCTACGCCTTCCACGGCTGAAGCTTAGTCGTGCTCGGAGGGCCAGGCATCGCCACGGTGCCTGGCCATCGATGATCAGGATTTGACCGTGACGATGAACAATCGCGGAAAGCGCAGGAGGCGTCTTCCATCCGCAAGAGGCGGGTAGGCAGCGTCGATCCGCTGCCGGTAATCCTTTAGAAAAGCGTCCTGATGTTCAGCGCCGGCCGTTGCCAGATAAGGGCGAAGGCCCGTACCTTTCACCCACTCGACGATGGCGCTGGCATCGGCCATGGGGTGATTGTAAATACTGTGCCACACATCGACACGAAGCGCTTTCGGCGCCAGCCGATCGATGTAGTCGGCGGGAGAAGGCAGAGGCTGGCGGCGCAGTTGCCGCCCCTCGAAGTTCACGCTCCATGGGCCGGAGCGGCTCGTTTCCTCCATCAGCAAATGGCCGGGCTCATTAAGGTTGTCCGGCATCTGGATGGCGAGGACGCCTCCGGGGTTGAGGTGATCCATCAGCCGTTCGAGAAGGTCGATATGGTTCGGCAGCCATTGGAACACAGCATTGGCGTAGAGCAGATCGGCAGGTTCGTCCGGAAGCCAGGATGAAAGATCAGCTTGAACGAATTGCGTCATCGGCAGCCTGACCGCTGCTTCTTCCAGCATGTTGTCGTCGCTATCGACCCCCGTAATGACGTTGACGCCGTAGCGCTCCGTCAGGAGCTCTGTCGAGTTGCCTGGGCCGCAGCCAAGGTCGAAGCCCGTCATCACGCGCTCCAGTGGAACCTGCGCCAGAAGGTCACGCGCCGGCCGCGTCCGCTCGTCTTCGAATTTCAGATATTGCTGTGCCGACCATGCCATTCCGTCTCTCCCTGCGCTCGTATAATACCGAAGATGACACAGCGTTCTTGCAACCGCCAGATCAACTCGATCGGAGCATCAACGCCCAGATCAAGCTCTTGGCTGCACGCAACAAATGCACATTTCACAACAATGCTCGGGCAATAATCCTTCCTTTTGCGTTTTGTCGGGAATTTCACCTTGACGTCATAGCCGCACGGGCATTCATTCCGACGCATTCAAGAAGGAGAATGCCATGTCCGTCGATACCGCACCCCGTTCCACCACCTGGACCCATGTCGATGGTCAATGGCTTCCTGGCAATCCTCCTCTGATCGGACCGACTTCGCATGCCATGTGGCTTGCTTCTACCGTCTTCGATGGCGCACGCTGGTTCGACGGAGTGGCGCCGGACCTCGATCTGCATTGCCAGCGTGTCAACCGCTCCGCCGTCAATATGGGCATGAAGCCGACCATGACTGCGGAAGAAATCGAGCAATTGGCGCTGGAAGGCGTGAAGAAGTTCGACGGCAATATGGCGATTTACATCAAGCCGATGTACTGGGCGGAGCATGGCATGCGCGGCTCCGTCGTGGCGCCCGATGCCGAGTCTACTCGCTTTGCCCTCTGCTTGTTCGAGGCGCCGATGGATGCCGGTGTACCGTTAACGCTGACTGTTTCTCCGCTTCGTCGCCCTTCCCCGGAAACGGCCATGACCGATGCCAAGGCTGGAAGCCTCTATCCCAATAGCGGTCGCGCCATCATCGAAGCCCGTTCGCGCGGCTTTGACAATGCGCTGATGCGCGATATGAACGGCAATGTCGCCGAGTCTGCATCCTCCAACGTTTTCATGGTGAAGGACGGCATTGTCTTTACGCCGATGCCGAACCGGACGTTCCTGGCGGGCATCACCCGCTCACGCGTGATGATGTTGTTGCGGCAGGCCGGTTTCGACGTGCGTGAGGCGACACTTTCAGTCGAGGACTTCCGCAACGCGGACGAAATCTTCTGCTCCGGCAACTATTCCAAGGTTTCCCCGGTCATCAAGCTGGATGACCGCGAACTTCAGGCAGGCCCCGTGGCTCGCAAAGCTCTGGACCTTTACCTGGACTGGGCGAAATCCACCGTTCCAGCGGAGTGAGGATATGGAGTGAACCCTCCCTGTGGACGTAAGTAAATTCGACGTCGCAGGGAGTTCTATTCGCCCTTTGCCTGCACCAGTTCGCGACGTGCCACCTCGACGACCGCATCCGTCAAGGGCTTCAGCCGATCCGCCGCCAGTCTATTGACCTGCCAGAACAGCGGGACATCGAGCGGCGTGCCGGGCTTGAGTTCTACCAATCGTCCGCCCGCCAGATGATCTCGCACCAGAAGGTCCGGGTTCATGCCCCAGCCCATGCCCAACAAGGCTGCATCGACGAAGCTTTGGGTAGAGGGAAGCCAGTGGGTTGGGTGGGCAATCGCCGCGCCAAAAACCTGGCGGATCCATTGCTGCTGAAGCCGATCTTTCTGGTTGAAGGTGAGGGCGGGCGCTTGTGCAAGTCCGGCTTCAGTCACGCTGTTGGGAAAATACTGGTCGACAAACGCTGCGCTCGCTGTTGCGTGATACCGCAGAAAGCCGAGCGGCGTGACGCGGCAGCCCTGGACCGGCTTCTCCAGACTCGTCACTGCCGCGAGCACGCGTCCGCGCTGTAGCCACTCGGCCGTGTGGTCCTGATCGTCCACTGCCACATTCAGGAGGAAGCCAGACTGGCGAGTGAAAGCGGAAACCGCCTTCAGGAACCAAGTACCGAGACTATCGGCATTGGTGGCGATATGGAGCGTTACCCGGCTGCTGGGTTCATCCGAAGAGAGGAGCGCGGGAAGCTGGCTGAAAAGCTCCGACTCCAGCATCCCCACATGCTCCATGTGGCGGCAGACCCACGCACCTTTCTCGGTGGCGGTACAGGGATTTCCACGCAGTATGAGGACGGCGCCCAGCCGCTCTTCCAGTTGCTTAACCCGCTGAGAGATGGCCGATGGCGTGACGTGCAAAGAAAGTGCCGCCTTTTCGAAGCTGCCGGTCTGCACCACCATTGCCACTGCGCGAAGCGATGCATAGTCCATAGATTTAGCCCTGCTTAATCGAAATAAGTATCTTTAACTGTATTAATGGTTTCCCGCCAACTATTCGATGCTGAGGCACAAGGGGCATCGCATGGATTTTTCGGTTTATTTCACAGGCTTCACCATGGGGCTGACGTTGATCATGGCCATCGGTGCGCAGAATGCCTTCGTGTTGCGTCAGGGGCTTAGAGGTGATCACGTCTTCGCCGTCTGTCTGGCCTGCGCGCTGTCGGATGCGATCCTGATTACCGTCGGCGTCACAGCGTTCCGGCAGATCGCCACGGTCATGCCTGCAATCGAGCCCGCCATGCGCTATGCGGGTGCCGCGTTTCTGGTGTGGTATGGCGCAAAAAGCCTGCAATCGGCGCTTCGCTCTTCGGAGGTTTTGGCCGCTGCGTCCGGCACGGTCGCGCCCTTCGCTACAACGCTTCTGACCTGTGTGGCACTGACATGGCTGAACCCGCATGTCTATCTCGATACGGTCGTTCTTCTCGGCACGATCTCGACGCAGTTTCCCGACAAGGAAGCGGTCTTCGGAGCCGGTGCGGCCACGGCGTCGGGCGTGTTTTTCTTCTCGCTTGGCTATGGTGCGCGCTTGTTGCGACCCGTTTTTGCCAATCCATTCGCTTGGCGCATTCTGGAAGGTATCATCGCGCTAGTCATGTGGCTGATTGCGCTTACGCTTCTGACTGGCGGTTAAGCGCAGCGACCAGGGCGCGGAGCGGCGCACTCATGTGCTTATCGCGCCTGAGCGCCAGCACGAGGTCACGTTCCAGCTTCGGCACAAGCGATCGTATTTGCAGTTTGCTCCGTTCGAGGTCACCAACGGCCATTGCAGGCACAATGGCGACGCCAAGACCGGCTTCCACCAGCGTCTTCAGCGCCTCGACACTTCCAAGCTCCATGATGGGCTGAACTCGTCCACCTCTCTCTTTCAGCCACCCGTCCACGAGCTTCCGGGTATTGCCGCCTTGATAAAGCAGCAGCGACCGAGCGCAAAGATAGCCTGGATCTATGACTTGAGGAATGTCTGACGCGTCATGCGGAAAAATTGCGAGCAACTCCTCCCGGTGGACCTTGCGCAGATCAAGGCTGCGACCGGTGACGGGGAGCGTGACGATCGCGGCGTCGATTTCGTTGTTTTCGAGAAGGCGAACGACATCCGGCGTATTGCCGGTTTCCACCCTAATTTCGATGCCAGGCATTCGATAGCGGATCTCGCGCAATATTGCCGGCATAAAGTAGATCAAGGCCGTTGCGCCGGTGCCGATGCGCAAACGGCCGCTCTGGCCACCTCGGTGCGGCGCGACTGTGTCGATGGCCTGAGATACCTCGTCGGATATGCGTCTTGCATGAACCAGTAGATCACGGCCTGCGGGCGTTGGCTGCGCTTTGCGTCCAACACGCTCAATGAGTCGAACGCCGAGTTGCTTTTCAAGCGATCGAATGTGGAGGCTGATGGCGGGCTGGGTCAGCCGTGCCTTCTCGGCCGCGGCGGAGAAGCTTCCAAGCTCCGAGACATCAATGAAACTCTTCAACTGTCGGAGGTCCAAATCCATGACAAAGAAATCCTTATGCTCTGCATAAGATCTATAATCTTTATTTGGGTATGTCTCTGGTGCAGATTGCAACGAGACGCATACCCTTTTAGGACTCCCATCAATGACCTCCCCGACAAAAGCCGCCTTGATCATCCGCCCCTGCGAAGAGGGTGATATTTCCGCGATCGTCGCAATTTATCGTGACGCCGTTCTCCATGGCAGCGCCAGTTTCGAAATCGAGCCGCCGACGGCTGACGTCATGCGTGAACGCCGGGCAACGCTTCTCGCCGGCGGCTTTCCCTATATCGTTGCGGAGATGGAAGGCACGGTCGTCGGCTATGCCTATGCCGGACCACACCGCGCGCGCCCGGCCTATGACGCCACGGTGGAGGACTCGATCTATGTAGATCCGAACCGAAAGGGCTTGGGCATTGGCAAGGCCCTGCTGCTGGCGCTCATTGACGAGGCAACGGCGCGGGGCTTTCGCCAGATGGTAGCGGTGGTCGGCGATTCTGAGAACGCCGCATCGGTTGGCGTTCACCGCGCCACGGGTTTCGAGATGGTGGGTACGCTAAAATCCGTCGGCTGGAAGCATGGCCGCTGGCTGGATATCGTTCTCATGCAGCGACCGCTCGGCGAGGCGGACACGACGCGAAGATTCTAAGTCTTATGGCTTGGTGGAGCCGGGAAGCTCGACCTTGACGGAATCCGCGGAAAGTTCGCTTCCCAGTTCAACGGCCTTGGTCTTCTTGTCATAGACGCAGATGTGGCTGATGGTGGCGTCTGCTCCCTTTGCCTTTCCGGTCAGGATCGCAAGACCGTAATTCTCGCTTCCTGTCGGATCGACCACGGCCTTTGGATCATCCATCAGCCTCGCACCCGCGTCGAGGCATTTTGCCTGCACGTCGGCGACGAACTCTTCCCATGCGCTGTCGGACGAGGCGGCTGCGGGGAGTGCCACGAAGGATGCCAAGATCAAAACCAGAGCCTGTCGTTTCATTGCCATGTCCTTGTTATAGTTTCTCACGAGATCAGCCGAACGGATCGTTCGGAATCGGTACGGCAAACTGGGTCGCAATCATGTTTTTGAAGAGGCACGAGAGGAATTTTCTCTTTTGCTGGAACATTTTGATAATTCACAGGTTGCCTGAATTGATAGCTGATCCTATGGTCCGCCCACTAGGTTTCGAGGAGCGGCCCAGCCGCTGCAACAAGGAGTAAAACCATGGCCTTTGAACTTCCCGAACTCCCATATGATTATGATGCGCTTGCGCCCTACATGTCGCGCGAAACGCTGGAGTTTCACCACGACAAGCACCACAAGGCCTATGTGGACAATGGCAACAAGCTGGCTGCAGAAGCCGGTCTTTCCGACCTTTCGCTCGAAGAGGTGGTGAAGAAGTCCTTCGGCACCAATGCCGGTCTTTTCAATAATGCCGCCCAGCATTACAACCACGTCCATTTCTGGAAGTGGATGAAGAAGGACGGCGGCGGCAACAAGCTGCCCGGCAAGCTCGAGCAGGCGATCGCTTCCGATCTCGGCGGTTACGACAAGTTCAAGGCGGACTTCATCGCAGCCGGCACCACGCAGTTCGGCTCCGGCTGGGCTTGGCTCTCGGTCAAGAACGGCAAGCTTGAAATCTCCAAGACACCGAATGGCGAAAACCCGCTGGTTCACGGTGCAGAGCCGATCCTCGGCGTCGACGTATGGGAACACTCCTACTACATCGACTACCGCAATCTGCGTCCGAAGTACCTCGAAGCCTTCGTCGATAATCTCATCAACTGGGATTACGTTCTGGAGCGCTACGAAGCCGCATCCAAGTAATTTTCCGATTGGATCGGATAAGCAACACCCGGCCTTCGCGCCGGGTGTTTTGCTTTCCGGCTTCTCCCCGTTCCCATAAGCAGCCTTGACGCGCTCTCCTCTACTGCGCCTGTCACACCGCTGTCATGCGGCGCTCTTAAGCGGTAGCGACCATGATAGATACACTCGCCACACCGCTCTTTTCATTCGGCATCGTCGCCGACCCGCAATATGCCGATATCCCTGCAAGACCAGAGATGAACCGCTTTTACGCGGAAAGTACGAAGAAGCTGGCGGATGCGATTGGGGCCTTCAACCAGGAGGATCTCGCTTTTGTCGTAACCCTCGGCGACCTGATCGACCGAGGCTGGGATAGCTTCGACGCTATCCTTGGATGTTATGACCAGTTGAAGCATCGCTGCGTACTCCTTCCTGGCAACCACGACTTCGCCGTCGAGCCTGAGCATTTGGCAAAGGTTCATGAGCGACTCGGCATGCCGGCCAGATGGCATGACTTCAGTTTCGGTGAATTCCGCTTCATCGTGCTCGATGGCAATGATGTGAGCACCTTCGCGCCTCCGCTGGGGGACCCCCGTCGAGAGCTTGCAAAGATGCGCCTGGAGGCATTGCGGCAGGCCGGGGCTTTGAATGCGCAGGATTGGAACGGCTCGTTCAGCGATGAGCAACTTTCCTGGCTAAAAGCGACGCTCGCAAAGGCCGATGCCATGCAGGAACATGTCGTTCTGTTCTGCCACTATCCGCTCTTTCCGGAGAACGCGCATAATATGTGGGATGCCCCCGAAGTGCTGAAACTGCTTGCAGCCCACCACAGCGTCAAGGCGTGGTTCTGCGGGCACAATCACGAAGGCAATTACGGCGCGATCGGCAATACCCATTTCGTCAACATCAAAGGCATGGTGGACACGCTGGACCAAAATGCCTTTGCGATCGCCGACGTCCATCCGGATCGCATCGCCATTCGTGGCTTTGGCCGCGAGACGAACCGCGTTCTGATGTTCTGAGCGAACGATGGGCGCTAAAGCATGTTGTGCAAAGGTGTGCAGAGGTTTTGCGCTGCCGACATGCGATAAAAATAAAATTTATGAGATGACCTGAAAGATCAAGACAAGCTTTGAAAAGCGTCTCGTCAGCGAGTTGAATCCACCACACTTATTCATTTGATACAGTCCCTCCACCGGGTGGATAAGGTTTCGATTATTTCTCTCGATCCTCTCTCCGCGCCATGTGTCCGGACCGACATGACCTATACTGAAAACCTCTGGCTCTATTTCACGCTGCTCTTTGGTATCATCATGCTGCCAGAAATAGATATGCTCCTCGTCCTGGCCAGTTCCTTGACTGGCGGGCGACGCGTCGGGCTTGCCGCGACATCCGGCATCATCGCAGGTGGAGCGGTGCATTCACTTTATGGCGCCATCGGCATTGCCCTTCTGGCGACGCTCATTCCCGTTCTTTTCACGCCGCTGATGATCTTCGGTGCGGCGTATATGATCTGGATCGGGTTCAGCCTGATACGAAGCTCGATTGTCATCGAAGCAGATGAGGTCAGTGCTAGCGCTTCCGCCTGGCGGGCCTTTCGGCGCGGAGTCATTACCTGCCTCAGCAACCCGAAAGCCTATCTCTTCATGATGGCTGTCTACCCTCAATTTCTCAAACCCGCCTATGGTCCGATATGGGTTCAAGGCATCGTCATGGGGCTGATGACTGCTGGGACTCAACTGGCCGTCTATGGCACGCTGGCGCTAACCGCTGGCAAAAGTCGTGATTTTCTGGTGTCATCCCCTAGAGCGACAATTCTCATCGGTAGGATCGCCGGGCTGCTGCTGATTTTTGTTGCCGTCTTCACGCTTTGGGAAGGGTTGAAAGGAAACTGAAAAAGACAAGTTTAGGTGCCTGATTTTACTTTGGAAAATCACCTGAATGTGACTTCTTTTTGCCACGTGTAGCCTGCATCTTCATCTCTGTTCGACTCGGTGTGCCGCCCGGCACGCATGCGCGTGTCGTGAGATCGATGCGGGACGGCGAACAACCACCCTCCGGTGACACCGGAACAAGGAGAGAGAGCATGAAATTCAAGACGATTGCCGCATCCATTCTTATAGGCTGTCTTTGCGCCGGAGCGGTGTCCGCGGCCGGCGAAGTTGAAAAGCGCGAAGGCTTGATGAAGCAGATCGGTGGCGCCATGGGCGCACTCGGCGCGATCGCCAAGGGCGAAAAGCCGTACGACGCCGAGACCGTGAAGACCGCTGTCACCACCATCAGCACCAACGCCAAGGCATTCCCGGACCAGTTCCCGGCGGGCTCCGAAGGCGGTGCAGCGTCGCCTGCCATCTGGCAGAACTTCGCCGACTTCAAGGCGAAGTCTGAGAAGCTTGGCGCCGATGCTGACGCGGTGCTCGCACAGTTGCCGACTGATCAGGCCAGCACGGGTGCTGCCCTGAAGACGCTCGGCGCCGATTGCAGCTCCTGCCATCAGGCCTATCGTCTGAAGAAGTAAGACGACGAAGACACGCCCGCCGGTTCAGCGGCGGGCTATTCTTTTTTTTGATGTTTTATCGATTAGGCGGAGAGGCGGATGGCATCCATATGGGCAAAGCTGGCAGGCGGCATTGCGGTCGCGGGGATTGCCGGTTTCGGTATCTTCATGTGGGTGACGGCACCTGAGCGCCAACCACCAAGCCACTGGGCCAATCTGGGCGAGCCGGATCTTGCCAATGGCGAGACTCTGTTTTGGGCAGGTGGATGCGCAAGCTGCCACGCCGCCCCGGATGCGACCGGAGACGCCGTGAAAACGCTTTCCGGCGGCCAGGCCTTACCGAGCCCTTTCGGCACTTTTCACGTTCCCAACATCTCGCCAGATCCTCAGCACGGTATCGGCAACTGGACAGTGGCCGAATTCGGTGACGCCATGACCAGAGGCGTTGGAAAGAATGGCGAACATCTCTATCCCTCCTTCCCATATACCTCCTATGCCCGCATGACGGCGCAGGACATCAACGACCTCTTCGGCTATCTGAAGACGTTGCCCACCAGCACCAATGATGCGCCTGCCCACGATCTACCATTCCCGCTCGACATGCGACTGGCTCTCGGTGGCTGGAAGTTCCTCTATTTCGACAAGGGTGCGCCGCGCGTGCAGCTTGCCAATGACAATGCCAGCGCCGATGTCGCACGCGGCCAGTATCTGGTGGAAGGTCCAGGCCATTGCGGCGAATGCCATACGCCACGCACGGCACTTGGCGGGTTGATCAAGGACAAGTGGCTGGCGGGCGGCCCCAACCCGGAAGGCGAGGGGACGATCCCCGATATCACGCCCGGCTCGCAGGCCATCAGCTCCTGGACGGCAGCAGATATCGCCAACTACCTCGAGACCGGCTTCACGCCGGAGTTCGACAGTGTCGGCGGCTCCATGGTCAAGGTGCAGCAAAACATGGCGAAGCTTTCTACCGATGACCGCAATGCGATCGCCGCTTATCTCAAGGCAGTTCCGGCGCGCTGAAATCCTGAATGCAAGAGGCGGCGCTTCTCGCATTGACTCTACACAACCTCTGACTAATAACAGACAGGTGATGGTCTTTCCGGTCCTGCCGGAAAGTGAAAAGGGAACACGATAGGAGCTTCGCTCTCATTCGTGGCTGCCCCCGCAACTGTGAGCGGCGAGCCTGAAAACGAAAGCCACTGATGCTGTTTTTTGCATCGGGAAGGCGTTTTCAAAGCTACGACCCGCGAGCCAGGAGACCTGCCATCAAGAAGTGTCGTCAATGCCGGCGGGGTGTCCGGAAGAGCACGGTTTTCGGGCAGGAATCATCCGTCCGAAAAGCCCTGTTTGTCTTTCCCCGTGGTGAATGTTGAACGCGTGCGTCCGTCTGCCTGAAAACAGCGCGCCGCTGAAAAAGAGGGTCACCATGTCTATCCAACAGAACACGGCGTCGAGCGCCGTTTCCTCAACGACTTCCAAACTCCTTCAAGCCCTGACCGCTGTAGCGCTCGGACTGTTTATCGTCGGTTTCGTCGGCTTCTCGCATGTCGAGGCCATGCATAATGCGGCGCATGATACGCGCCACGCCAATGCCTTCCCCTGCCATTGAGGGGAACTGAGATGTCGTTTTTCAGGAATATCGTTTTTACCGCTGTGCTCGTCGGCCTGATTACCGGACTGGCCGTCAGTGCCATGCAAGCGGTTGGCACAACGCCGCTCATTCTCCAGGCGGAAACGTTCGAGGGTGCCGGCAGCGAAGCAGACCATTCGCATGATGCCGCAACACCTGCCGATCACCACCACGACGCTGAAGCTTGGGCCCCCGCCGATGGGTTCGAGCGCAACGCCTACACCGTGGCCGCCAATGTGCTGACTGCCATCGGCTATGCGCTCGTGCTCACCGGCCTGATCTCGCTTCGCGGCGCGCAGGGTGGCTGGCGCGAGGGGCTCTTCTGGGGGCTCGCCGGCTTTGCAGCCGTCATGCTGGCCCCTATGATCGGCCTGCCGCCGGAACTGCCGGGCAGCCCTGCTGCCGATCTCGGTGCGCGCCAGATCTGGTGGATCGCAACCGCGGCAGCCACGGCCGGTGGCATTGCGCTTCTTGCGTTTCGCCGTTCAGAGCCTTGGGCGGTGATCCTTGCTGTCGTGCTGATTGTTGCGCCGCATGTCGTCGGTGCGCCGTTGCCGCCTGCAGGTGAACACGCGCTGGCACCTCTGCCGCTGGAGCGCCGCTTCGTCGTTCTCGCCACCGTTACCAGCTTCGTCTTCTGGCTGATCCTCGGCTCGTTGAGTGGCCTGTTCCTCAAGCGTTTCGAAGCTGCAAAGTAAGATGACCACAGGGGTAAACGCAGCCGACTGGAGCGATGAGCTCGATTGCCTGCGTTTTCCGGTTCCCGGTCATGGCGCGCTTTGCGCCATGCATCGTCTTGCCTTCAAGGCGCTCCTGCAAGAGGCGCCGACAGCGCAGACGTGCCGGGCTTACTTTCTGGAAAACCGGGACGCTTTTTTCGATGCTGCGCGTAAGAAGATCGAGCGGATGACAATTCCATCCGACCGAAGCCTCCACATCAACAGCCGTGATTTACGCCGCGCCATGGCGGTAGAAGACGCGCAAGGACCGGCGCGCCTCTGTCGTGTTCTGGACCGTTGAAAGCACGATGAGTGGACTTGCATAGAGCGGCCTTTGTGGCTTCAGAGAGAGGCATGGCGCCCTATCGATGCTCTGCGGAAAACACCGAAAGTTCGCATTCGGCTTCCGGTCCCCAGAGACCAAGGGCTTCCAATACCTCTGTCGCGAAGCTCACCGGCGAGTTGCCGGGCGCGGTGACGATGCCCTTGTCGCTGACAGCCCTCGGCTGGTCGCGATAAAGCACTGACCCATCATAAGCGTCATATCGCTGGTGCGAGTCCAGCGAGTTCCCCGTATGCGCAACGTGGTTCAGGATGCCGGTGCCTGCTAGCGCACTCGCGGCGGCGCAGATCCCTGCGACGACGCGTTCTTTTTCCCGAAAGCGATGGACCAGATCGCTGAAATCGGGAGCCTTACCCTTTTCCCAAGACAGGCCGCCAGGAATGACGAGGGCGTCTATAGTGCTAGGATCAAGGGCGTCGTAAGCCGTTTCCGGCGCGACCTTGAACCCACCCATGGACGTCACGGGTAGGCCATCTGGAGATGCCGTTACGATCTCGACACCAAGATAGCCCCGCGCCGCAGCGGCAAGCAGCGCAGGCTCCCAATCGGCAAACTCTTCTGTCAGGGCAATTGCAATACGGGCCATGTCATCCTCCAAAAGATCAGAAGGCGGATCAGGCGATCGCCTGCATGAAGCGCATGCCCGTGACGGGACGCGAAATGAAATCCATGTTTTCGTAGAACTTGTGCGCGGCGAAATTGCCGGTCGCAGCCCCGACGGACAGGAAGTCGCAGCCGCATCGCTTGGCTACATCGCGAGCGCGCGCCACGAGGTGCTGACCGGTGCCGTGTCCGCGATGACCGTCACGCACGAAGAGATGGTGCAGCTCCATTCCTCGGCGGCCTTCCTGGGCGCGGTAGAGCGGCACGAGAATGGCGTAGCCGATAAGCTCGCCTGCAGCTTCCGCCACCAGTGCGGTGATCCAAGGGACTTGGCCGAAAAGATCGCGCTCCAGCTTCTCAGGCGTGATCGCTGCGGCATCGCCATGATGAGCGGCAAGCAGCGTGATCATTTCGTTGAGTTCGGGCAAATCCGCCGGGCGCGCGCCACGTATGGTGACGACGGGCGGTCTCGGCAGTGTCAAAAGGCTGTCTTCGGTCATTGGTCTGGTCCTTCGGGTTTTCTGGTCTTTTGCCGTCAGGACGCTTGGAAAACAACAAAGCCGCCTAACGGCGGCTTGTTGACAAAGTGATCTGTCGAGCCGCCCTTTACAGGTAGGCCCAAAAATACGTGCAGGAGATGGGTGCGCGTTCGTTGATCATGGGCGATTCAATGCGCTCGAATCGGAAAGCTGTCAAGGGGTGGTTTCAGCATTCCGGCCACTCCAGTTCCATCCGACTCACGGGAGCGAGTGTTTGATTGACATCGGTCCCGCTCAAGCCGCTATGTGCATCGCCGAGATATTCAACCAAAGTGCAGGCAGGGACGAACGAGATTTATGACCACGCAATCGGCAGAGCAGTTGGGTTTTCATCGTGCAGGCGTCTCGCTGTTTCCCATAACCCAAGCAACGGCAGCGACATTCACGGATCTGTTCATCGGTCTGACTTTCCTGTGCTTTATCTGTGCGGGGAGCAAAAGGGTCGTCTGCCCTGTGAACGGCGAGTTGGTTGGCGAGGCCGGTGACGTTCTGATCTTCCCCTCTGGTTCTATCGTCACCTTGGAAAACCGTCCCGTCAGTGCCGCGAATTATAGGGCGACCGGCATCTACTTCGATCATGAGTTGATTGACTCGGCTTTCTCCGATCAGCCACGCGCGGCGGGCTCGCCCGGCGTTCAGATCATTCGTAAGGCACAAAGCGATGACTATGATGTCGTGGAGATCACGCGGCGAGCACTGGATGATGACGCTTCCCCCATCTCAATCAAGCGCCACCGCCTTTTGGAACCCCTGGTCTGGCTTCGCCATCACGGAGTCCATTTGCCGAAGCGAGGTGAAGACCAGCCATGGAACCAGGTCCGGCGGCTGATAGAGACCGACATCAGCCAGCCTTGGCGGGTGGAAGACGTTGCTCGGCATTTTGCCATGAGTGAAGCCAGTTTCCGGCGGTGGCTAGCGAAATCCGGTCCCGGATTTTCGCAGATTCTGTTGAACACGAGATTGGAGAAGGGGTTAGGGATGTTGCAATCGACAGACTTTTCCATCTCCAACATCGCCCTGGAATGTGGCTTCAAGAATCCTTCGCATTTCTCAGAGGCCTTCCGCAAAAGGTTCGGTCTTAAACCACGTTCGATCCGAACAGCCGAATTCTGATCGTTTTTCGATAGTTATTGATCGCGAGCCGGAAGCTCGAAATTCCTGGCCGGTTTACTTCATTGAGCATGATCAACGTCTGGAAAGGACACCTCATCATGCTGAAAAAGAACGTCGTAGCCGGCTTCATGCTTGCCTTGTGCACCGCCACGACCGCGAGCGCAGCGGATTTTAAATTGTCGAGTACGTCGATTGCCGAGGGCCAGCAACTTGCGTCCACCTTTGTCTTTAAGGGCTTCGGCTGCGAGGGCGGAAATCAGTCGCCGCAGCTCGCCTGGTCAGGTGCGCCCGCCGGTACGAAGAGCTTTGCCATTACGACCTATGACCCGGATGCCCCCACAGGCTCAGGCTGGTGGCACTGGAACGTGGTGAATATTCCCGCTTCTCAAACGTCGCTCGAACTCGGCGCGAGCGGCGAGAAGAAATTGCCAGCAGGAGCGTCGGAAATCCGCAACGATTATGGTGCGGCCGCTTTTGGCGGAGCATGCCCGCCACCTGGTGAGGTCCACCGCTATATTTTCACCGTCCATGCCCTCGGCGTAGAGCATCTGGATCTGCCGGACAATGCCAGCAATGCTCTAGCTGGCTTTATGATTGGCGCTAACACTATTGCCACGGCAAAGATCACAGCGGTCTATAACCGTTAAGTGCGTAGCAGAGGACAGTCGCAGGCGATGGCGACTGTCCTCTGCAGCATGACATCTCAATGATCGTGATCGCACAGACCATGATCTGACAGTGCCCGGATAACATAGCAGTCTTCGATCGAATGCCCGTCGCAGTGGGAGACGATGCGTTCCAACTCGTGTTCGAGCTTCTTCAGCTTGGCAATCTTTTCCCGCACGGTGGCGAGATGATCGGCCGCAATTCGGTCTGCACCTGCGCACGGCATTTCGCGATGCTGACTAAGGGCAATCAATTCTCGTATCGCGTCGATGTTGAGACCAAGATCTCGGGCGTGCCGAACAAAGGCGAGACGTTCGAGATCAGCCTTCTCATACCGGCGCTGGTTGCCTTCGGAGCGGTCCGCCTCGTTGAGCAAGCCCATCTGCTCATAATATCGGATGGTCGGGACTTTCACGCCGGTCCGCTTCGATAATTCGCCGATGGAATACATGTCCTCATCCTCATAGCTATAGCTTGTAGAGATATAGGTTTGAGCCAATCAGGACGCAATCCTTCTGCCGTCTCCCGCCGTCAGGCATTCGAGAAAAGCGTTGGCTATTTACGAGCGCTGATGGAGTATGACGAGAACGCCTCACTTCAATGATTATCGCCGTGCCCAGTATCTTATCGACCGATCTTTCCGTTCCCGCTCTGGCATTCCTGGTCTTCGTTGCCTGGAGCGCAGGCCTGGCTCGCGGTTTTTCCGGATTCGGTGCGGCGCTGATCTTTGTACCACTTGCGAGTTCGGTGATGGGACCTCAGATTGCCGTTCCGCTTCTTCTCGTGGTCGATGGGGTGATGACGCTGGGTATGATACCGGCTGCTGTACGCCGTGCGGATCACCGCGACGTACTCACCATGGCGGTCGGCGCCATCATAGGCGTGCCGCTTGGTGTCCACCTTTTGATAACACTTGACCCCGTCATCATACGCTGGGCCATTGTCGTCATCGTCGTGGTGCTGCTGTCGCTCTTGATATCCGGGTGGCGATACCGTGATAAGCCAAAGGCAATTCTGACAGCAACTGTTGGTCTGATTGCCGGCGTGTTTTCCGGCGTGGCGCAGATTGGTGGACCACCGGTCGTCGCCTATTGGTTGGGCGGGGCGGTCCCGGCGACCATCGTTCGGGCCAATATCATCGTCTACTTTGCGATTTCCACAGTCCTCAACGCCACGGCCTATCTTTGGAGCGGGCTCATCACCCTTCAAATCCTAGCCTTGGCGGTTTTGGTCGCACCGACCTACGGATTTGGCCTATGGCTGGGCAGCAGAATGTTTGGACTGGCAGAGGAAAGAACCTTTCGCCGCATCTGCTATGCGATGATCGCGACTGCTGCGGTGATCAGCATGCCGTTGTTCGATGCGTTGAAGACCTGATTCCAAATCCCTCCACAGACATTCGCCCCGTCCCTCGTAGCGAGGAGAGGCTTGCGGCTTCACTTCGAGCAATATAGTATACCCCCCTATACTATGCGAAGGATAAGCAGATGTCCCATACGATCAGAGACAAGGATAAGCTCCTGGCGCGTATCCGCCGCATGAAAGGTCAGATGGAAGCGGTCGAGCGTGCGCTTGAAGGCGGCAAACCCTGCGGTGACGTGCTGCAGCTTCTTGCCTCCGTGCGCGGCGCACTTTCCGGTCTGACGGGTGAAGTGATGCAGGAGCATCTGCACGAGCATGTTCTGCATGCCGAAAATGACGAGGAACGCGCCAAAGCCGCAGAAGAACTGGCGCAGGTTCTGAAAACCTACATTCGATAAGGTGAAGACGATGGCCATGATGGAACACAGTCATACCGATGGCACGCACACGCATGTTTTTTTAGGAAGCGATCATGAGCGCAACGAGCGCCGCGTCTGGATGGTCATTGCCCTGACAACCGTCATGATGGTGGTGGAAATCGCCGCTGGCCACTGGTTTGGCTCAATGGCGCTGACAGCCGATGGCTGGCATATGTCGACACATGCGGGCGCGATGCTCATTTCGGCGCTTGCTTATCTCTACGCCCGCAAACATGCGCATGATTCAAGGTTCACCTTCGGTACGGGAAAGTTTGGCGATCTTGCCGGCTTCGCCAGTGCGGTGGTGCTCGGCGTCGTCGCTCTACTGATCGCGTGGGAAAGCGTGCTGCGTTTCGTCTCGCCGGTGGAGATCGACTTCAACCAGGCCATTATCGTTGCGGTCATTGGTCTTGTCGTCAACATCGTCAGCGCCTTGCTGCTGAAGGACGATCATCACCATCATGGGCATCATCACGGCCACCGCCACGACCATCACGATGGCGCCGATGATCATGACCATCCGGATGAAAGCCACGATCATCATCGCGGGGCTCACGCTCATCAAGCGCATGGATCGCACGCACACCATGAGAGCCGCGACAACAATCTACGCGCCGCTTACCTCCATGTAATTGCGGATGCGTTGACGTCGGTTCTCGCTATAGGAGCGCTTCTTCTCGGAAAGTGGAATGGCTGGACCCTTCTGGATCCCGCCATGGGCCTTGTAGGTGGCGTCGTCATAGCGCGTTGGTCCTGGAGCCTGCTTCGAACCACGGGTGCAGTGCTGGTGGATGCCATCCCTGGACATCGCTCGCTCATTTCGCAAATCCGTGGAGCCGTTGAAACAGGGGAGGAGAACATAACCGATCTGCATGTGTGGCAAGTCGGTCCAGGACATCATGCGGCAATCGTATGCCTATCGACAACTGGTGAAAAGTCTTCCGCTTTTTATCGCGATAAGCTTTCTAAGATCGAAGAGTTGTCCCACGTAACGATCGAGGTCAATGCAGTTGCCTGATCCGCGAAGCATGCCGAATTATGGCATCTGGCTTCACGTGAAAGCGGATCGTGCCAGATCTGGCAAGGCCGCCGCCGGATATGTCCGGCGGTATTAGTGCTCCGTATAGGCCTGGTAGACCCAGGCGGCGTCAGGATCTTCCGCTGTCGAAAGCGGAGCCGTCGTTGGTGCCGGAGCGGCTTCTTTTACCGCGTCGCGGTTGACGGTCCAGAGCACGCTTGCCAGCGAACTTGCCTGCAGCGCGTTGACGAAAGAAATCGTGCTGCCGCTAAAGCCCGGCGACGAAACTTCCGATACGACGGCGTCCGTTTGCACTTTCTCAATGGTTTGTGAGCGACCGTGGTAAAGCGATCCGCCAATGTTGTTGTCGATATTCATCGGGAGCCTCTTCAAGCTGTTAACGCTTTTTTAACCGCTGAAGCTTGCGCGAAGCTTGCCGCACTCATGCTTGGAGCGCTTACGGTGCTTGACATGAGGCAAACCCCTGCTTCGTTTTTGTAATTCAGGGGGTTGCAAAACAGCAGAAACCCCGCAAACGCCGATTCTTTGACGATAGGACGCCATCCGAAACTGCATTAGACGGGGAATTAAGCTGGTTAGCGCTGAAGCATCCGCACGAGAATCGAATTCGATTTTGAGCACGGTTCATCGATCGACGAGGAGAGAGCGCCATCTTTCGTCCTGCAGGACTTATGGCGCTCTCAAGTCAGCGGCGCGTGTTCTCGCGTCGCTTCTCTTGTCGGAATATCCTGCCTCGCCTCACGATTGGTTCTTGCCTGCTACTTTGAGAGCGAAGGCATATTCGAAGGCGATTTCCTCCAGTCGCTGGAAACGGCCCGATTTGCCGCCGTGACCTGCCGCCATATTGGTTTTCAGCAGGATCGGCGCGCTGCCGGTGGTCTTCTCACGCAGCTTTGCTACCCACTTCGTCGGCTCCCAATAGGTCACGCGCGGATCGGTGAGACCGGAGATCGCGAGCAGAGGCGGGTAGGGCTTTGCACCGACGTTGTCATAGGGCGAGTAGGCGGCAATCCACCGATACTCCTCTTCCGACTCCAGCGGGTTGCCCCATTCCGGCCATTCGGGCGGGGTCAGCGGCAACGTGTCGTCCAGCATTGTGGTCAGGACGTCCACGAACGGAACGGCGGCAATGATGCCGGCAAATTTCTCCGGCGCCATATTGGCGACAGCGCCCATCAACATGCCACCCGCGGACCCGCCTTCGGCAATGATGCCGCTATAGGATGTGAAACCTTCTTTCACCAAGTGGTCGGCGGCGGCGATGAAGTCCTTGAAGGTGTTCTGCTTGTGCTCCATCTTGCCGTTTTCATACCATTCGAAACCTTTGTCCTTGCCGCCGCGAATATGCGCCACCGCATAGATAAACCCGCGATCAGCGAGCGACAGATTGTTGGTGCTGAATGAGGCGGGAATGGTGATGCCATACGCGCCGTAGCCGTAGAGCAGGCAGGGTGCCGAACCATCGAGTGGTGTATCCTTGCGGTAAAGCAGGGACACTGGCACCAGCGCACCGTCATGCGAAGGCGCCATGACGCGTCGTGTCACATAATCATCCGGATTATGCCCGGACGGCACTTCCTGAGTTTTCAGAAGCGTGCGCTCGCGTGTCACCATGTTGTAGTCGAACAACTGGCTTGGTGTCGTCATTGAGGAATAGCTGAAGCGGATGACGTCGGTGTCGTACTCCGCCGCACCATGCAGCCCGAGCGAGTAGGCCTCTTCCTCAAAAGCGATCGCATGCTCCTCACCTTTCGAGCGATCGCGGATGACGATGCGCGGCAGTCCGTCCCGGCGCTCCAGCCAGATCAGATGGCGGGCATAGGCATCGACCGAGAGAATGAGGCGACCCGCTTCATGCGGCACGACCTCGCTCCAGTTCTCTTTGCCCGGCGCGCCAACAGGGGCTTCGACAATGCGGAAATCCTTGGCGTCGCCATCATTGGTGAGGATGAAGAAGACGTCTCCGCCTTCCGTCATCGAATATTCGATACCCTCTTCGCGCTCGGCGACGATCTGCGGCTCGGCCAGCAGATCCTTGGTGGAGAGGAGACGGTATTCGCTGGTCTCGTGATCATGAATATCGATGAAAATGAAGTCATCAAGAACTGAGGCGCCGACGCCCATGAAGAAACCCGGGTCTTTCTCCTCATAGACGAGACGGTCGGAAGATTGAGGCTGGCCGACGATGTGGTGGAAGACCTTGGACGGTCGGTGGTTTTCGTCCTGAAGCGTATAGAAGAAGCTCTTTCCGTCAGGCGCCCATGCGCCGCCACCGCCGGTATTTTCCACCACGTCGTCAAGATCCTTACCGGTGGCAAGATCGCGGATGCGCAGCGTGTAGAATTCCGAGCCCTTGTCGTCATAGCTCCAGATGCCGCGGCTGTGGTCGGAGGACTGATCGAGGCCGCCGAGACGGAAATAGTCCTTGCCTTCGGCTTCCTTGTCGCCGTTCAACAGAACGTGCTTCTCGCCACCATTGCGCGGGGTGCGGAAATAATGCGGCTGCTCGCCGCCAGTCACGAAGAGTGTGCCATAGGCATAGGGCCCGTCATTGACCGGCACCGAGGAATCGTCCTGCTTGATGCGGCCCTTCATTTCTTCGAAAAGCTTCTCCTGAAGCGTTTTCGTATCCGCCATCGCCGCTTCCATATAGACATTTTCCGCCTCCAGATGCGTGCGGATCGCCGGGTCGAGCAGGGAGGGGTCCTTGAACATCGCCTGCCAGTTATCCGCCCGCAACCAGGCGTAGTCATCCGTGCGTGTAATGCCGTGATGGGTATCCGTCACCGGCTTCTTCTGCGCATGGGGTGGGGTGGGCAGGTTCTTGAAAATGGTCAAGACAAACTCGCTTTCGTAAGAAAATCACTCTGCTTTTTCATGATGTAAAGTGCCCCTGCCGCGCTATCAAGTTTCTATTGTCCCCGACCGAATATCGGCAGGGCACATTTTGGTCAGGTTTCGATCACATTCTGGCGTTAGACGACGACACAGTCTGCTGCGTCGAGGAGCCGCTGCAGATACCTCCCTGCAAAGAATGACAAGAAGACTTGAGAAAGCCTCATAAAATCCGATGCAAAAGCCACTATCGATCGCACTTTTGACCGCCTTTTCCGTCCTCTCGTTCTCGCTTCCGTCCTACGCCATCGATGCAAATGTCATAAGACAGTTGAACCAGCTTGCGCCCGAGGAGCGGCTGGAGCAGCGTTGCGATATCGAGGCGATGGAGCGGATTGCCAAGGAACAGAAAGGCATGAAGCCCGATAAGGTTATTGCCTATGCCTTCGGCGATCCCGATGTTGCCAAGGATTCGATCAAGGCTTCGGGCGCGGTGTTCCGCAGCGCTGGTGAGTGGTATCGCCTCAAATACAAGTGCCAAGTGGCACCCTCAACGCTCGGCATCCGCAACTTCGATTACAAGGTGGGCGACAAGGTGCCGGAATCGCAGTGGGCGAAGCACTATCTCTACGACTGAGCAAAAAAATCGGCGCGGCGGCCCGGGTGACCGCCGCGATCACGCCGACAAGAGCCGCGCTTCCTCGCGAATGCGGTTCACCATGGAGCGAAGGCCGTTGGCTCGCTGGGAGGACAGGTGTTCCACCAAGCCGATCTTGCCGAACACGTCGATGGCATCGAGAGCGGCGATCTCCGAGGCCCTTTTGCCGGAATAGGTAGCAAGGACGATAGCGACGAGTCCCCGGACGATATGGGCGTCTGAATCGCCTTCGAATGTCAGCACCGGATCAGGCGCGCCATCGCTATGGCTTACGACCCATACCTGGCTGGCGCAGCCCTGTACCTTGTTCTCCGCCGTCTTTTTGTCCTCTGCCAGATCCGGCAGTTCCTTCCCAAGCTCGATCACGTAGCGGTAGCGGTCCTCCCAATCGTCGAGAAAGGAGAAGTCGTCCATGATCTTGTCGAGAGAAGCCATTTGCCTGCCATCCATGTTGCTGCACCGATATAGGTCAACGGCAGGGTAAATTGAACCGCTGCCGCTAAGAAAAAAGCCCTGCGGCGAAGCTTTCACTTCGGGCAGGGCGTCAGGAGTCGGGCAGTCAGGCAGTCAGGCAGCGCATCTATAGCGGGATGCGCCGCAAGGGATGGTGAGAGTATCACTCAAATCTGTATCGGTTCTGCTGTGGCGTTGCGCGTCTGGCTATTCAGTCAGAGGGCAGGACGCTTCTGCGGCAGGGGAATGGTATTTTCGACCTTGATGGTGCCGGTTTTGATATCGTCGCCGGCTGTCACCGTTTCGACCTTTGTGGCAGGAACGTTCGCGTTGGCGATTTTGGGCTCATCGGTTGCGTTGAGATGGGAATCGATCAGTTCATAGGCAACCTTGGCGCCTTCGCGGGCTCGCTCACCAAGCGCATGGAATGTTTCGGCGCCCTTGATGCAGACGTCAGGCTTTTCGACGCAGATGGCACTGACATAGCGGTACGCTTCGCTGGCGGCGGACATCGCGCCTGCGACATTCATCTGCGAGTTCTGGCTGTCTGTGCTGTTACCGCCAAAGTAGGACAGTGCGACGAGCACCAGCGAAAACCAGATCGTTCCTTTGATGAGAAACCACATTGCAAGACTACCCTGTTTGACCGGCGTCCTTTTCGGATCATCCGTTGTTGCCCTGTTGTCCGGGCTTGCAAACACCCTAGCGCCGAGAGCCCAACAGCCCTTTGCTGAAAACCGCGAGATTTAATTCAAATTGTAACGACTTGTTCCCCCCGAAAGTCGATGAATCCCTGATCTCACAAATTTTAACGGTCGATGTTAAGCATAATTGCGGCAGTGGGGCGAAAATGCAGGCGATTGGGCGCGCATCCCTCGCCTCAAGTATTAACGCAAACGGAAAAATACAAGAAAATCCTTCGCTTACCCACCGTTAACCATGATTGGCAAAGGACTGCATATTTGCGCCGAAATGGGATTTCGGGGTGACTGGAGCGCCTTCGTCACCCTCGCTTTTATCCATTCCTTAAGCCGCGTGCTTCTATTGTCAGGCATGATTGAAGGCAGGTGTTAATCCTGCTGCGTTTTAGAGTGCGGTGTCCTGGTATTGCGTAACATAGCGGAAAAAGCGATTGCGGTTGTCGATCATGTCGCGGGCATGTGGTTGTCGCGCATGGAAGACGATACCAGCGAAAGACTGGCAGTCGTTGCCGCGGTTCGTCGTCTCGCCGCCTTTGCTATCGTCGCGCTATTCCTCGCTCCTGCCATCATCTGCTTCATTCTGCCTGCATCAGTTGCACTGCCTCTCGGTGTAGCGCTGGTGGTCGCGGTATTCCTGGCGTCGTGCGCGGTGCTTTTGACAATTCATCAGCCCACCAGAGAGATCGCAGCTGCGGTCATCAACCGCGAGCAAATCGCATCCTCGCAGGTTCCGGGTTTACTGTTGTTCTTCACCGAACAGGGCGTCGTCGAGGCCGTATCGGGTCGCGACCGGCGGAGCTTTCCGTTGCAGATCCAGAACAGCGCAGGACATGTCTTTGCCGAAATGGTGCATGTTTCCGACCGCATTGGCCTGATGCAGGCTTTCGATACACTGCGTCAAGGAGAAGATCATGCGGTTGCCGACCTGCGGTTCGAGAACGGTCCCGTCAGTCGCAAGATTCAGTTCATGTATGCCCGCATAGACATGACGGCGGAGCGGGATCAGACCGGCCGGCTCGTGCGCGTCATCGGCCAGCTCAGCGATGTCAGCGAAATGGAAGTTCTACGCCGCGAAATGGCCCGAAAGGCCGCAGAGGCGGAATCTGCGACCGAGGCAAAATCGCGCTTTCTGGCGGCCGTCAGCCACGAATTGCGCACGCCACTCAACGCCATACTCGGCTTTTCCGACATTCTTGCCGGCGAGTATTTTGGCAAGTTGGAGAACGATCGTCAGCGCGAATATGTTAAGCTGATCCGTCAGTCTGGCGGCCATCTGCTCTCCGTCGTCAACACGATGCTGGATATGAGCAAGCTGGAGGCGGGACGTTACGAGTTGATGATGGAGCCTTTCCGCATCAGCGATGTCATCGCGTCATGCGAAGGCATGCTTGGTCTCCAGGCGAAACAGAAGGGTCTGACGCTGACGAGCCGCATTCAGCGCGATCTTGGCGAGATCGTCGCGGATCAGCGGGCCGTCCAGCAGGTTCTGATCAATCTGGCGAACAATGCCATCAAGTTTACCGAATCCGGTGGTGTGGTTGTCATCGATGCATCAATGCAGGATGATATGCTAAAGCTAACGGTCAGCGACACGGGCATTGGCATTGCCGCCGATAAGATCGAATTCCTGGGCCAGCCCTTCATGCAGGTCCAGAATGATTATACCCGTCGCTATGAGGGCACGGGGCTGGGACTATCGCTAGTGAAGGGACTTGTGGAACTTCATGGCGGCAGACTTGCAATCACCAGCAAGCAGGGCGAAGGAACAGTCGTCACGATCCTGCTGCCTGCCGATGGCTCCGGCGAGCCGCGCAGTACTTGCGAAGATGCCGGTGCGCCTGTGGAGTTTCCGCCGCGCTTGAGAGACAATGCGGGTGGCGCCGACATGAGAAAGAGGAAGGACACTGCGGATGGCCGCGCCAAAGCGAAAATCGCCTAGGAAAAAAACTGTCCGGAAGGAGCCTGGCTTGCTGTCTGTGGCTGCGCGCGCCATGGGCCAACAGGTTCTGTCTCATCCGAAACTGGTTGGCGGCTCCGCCGCGTTCCTGATTGTTTTCGGCTTCGTTTCCGCCAACGCCCTCTGGTACCAACCCGGCCATCATCCGGCACCTTTCCTGCGCACCCGAGATGAGGATGATCCAAATGGTATTGCGGGTTACCGCATGACGTCGACGCTCGGCCAGCACGGTAACGTTACGACCTTCCGCATAGAACGACAGGCGGATGCTCAGGAGATCGATGCGCAACAGGCCTCGGCTCAGCCAGAAGCAGGGCAGGTAGCAACCGCCGGACAAGGTCAACAGCCTGCCAGCCATCCACCTTCCGAGCTGGTTGCGGAAATCCAGCGTGAGCTTGCGCGCCGCGGCCTCTACGATGGTCCTGCCGATGGCTTGACGGGCCCACGCACAACAGCGGCGATCCTTTTCTTCGAAGAAACCGTCGGCATGGAGCAGACGGGGGAACCGACGAGCCGGGTCCTGTCCGCGCTGAAAATAGATAGCGCAACGACCGTTGCAGCCATCCCTAAGGCTTTGCCAAAAGATCGCCCCGCTGCGGCCAATGGCGGAGGGGTGGCGATCGATCCGGTCGCTGCCGCAATCCGCAATGCGGAGGCCAAGCCGCTCAAGCCGCAAAATGTCTCTCTGTCTTCGGCAAGCGGCACCAATCCTGCCGGCAAGGATCTTGTTTCAAAAATCCAGCAGGGCCTTGTCAACATTGCTTACGCCGATGTGAAAGTAGATGGTTTGGCTGGTGAACAGACGCGCCAGGCCATCCGCAATTTCGAGAAGCACTATCGCCTCCCCGAGACAGGAGAGCCGAGTGAAGCGGTGTTGAAAAAGCTCAAATCTATCGGGGCTTTGTAAGAGCGAACGGAATCTTTTTCTGAAGGTTCGTCGACACAACCCGGCTTTTGTGAATCAGTTTGTGAGCGTTCTTGGTCAAAGCGTTGGGTGGACACGCTCTTTTTCCAACCTCTCGCGCCGATTTGGTTCTGCATCCGGAAAAAGAATAGCTTGGCAGTATTGCGCGTTCTATAAGTCTCCTCATGCGTCTCAAGTCCGAAATCTTCATATCCGCTCTCATGCGTCGCGTCTTCGCAGCAGGCGACTTTGCCGCCATTGAGCGAAAGGGAGCGGAGGAGGCGGGCGCGATCTTCATCCGCCAGCGACTGCGCGACGGTCGCGAAAATCTCTTTGGCCCGGCCCCTCAAAGCTTTGCAGAAGATGATGAGATCCGTTCAGAACGTCGGTTCGAACAGCGGCTTAAAGAGGCGACCGCCCTACAAGTGGACAGTCTTCTGGACAAGGAACGCCGGTTCGACGAGGACCTCTGGGTCGTCGAACTGGAAACCGAGAGCGTTGACGACCTCTTCACCCTTGTGGCCTGACGTTCCTTGGATGCGCCGGAATGCTTCCTGTGATCGGAAACCACTGCGTTTTGGCACGCATTAAAGCCTCGACCCATCAAAGCACGCTGCATAGATCCAAATCGGCGAAGTGCCCTTCACGCCTGCAACGAGACGCACGGCTCTTTAGCGGCGTACAACCAGTTTGTGAACTGCGGCAGGTTCAGGAGAATGCGCGCTGTCACTGCTCTGCGGATTTGTTGTGTAACGATCCGCGCGGCGCCAGCTTTCGATCCGCTCTTCACATTCGACAGTGTCGAGTGACTCGAGCATGGCTTCGGCACGGCTTGTATCGCCGGCAAGCTTCCTCATATGCGGATAGAAACATTCCAGAATGAAGATGGCGTCGTTCATATCCATGCCGATGCCCACAAGTGTCGTGGCCAACTGGCGTCCGGAGATATCGAGGAGGATGCGCTCCGTCAGCCAGTGACTGGTGGAGAGTGAATCCGAAAGGGTTGCGGCAAACCGGCTCGCATCGCGCTCGCGCGCGAACCGGACCAGTAGTGCTTCCTGCACTTGGGTCAGGCGGCGGACGCCGAGCGTATCGCCCGCAGGGCGGTTGAGCTGACGCGCCATCGTGCGAAGCTGGCTTCGCAGCTTCTCCTCGCGCTCGGCTCTCGCCGCATCTGACTGGGAAGTGCGGATATCCTCGTTTGTGACGCCCGCGCCATGGCGTGAATGTCGCAAACCAACCAGCGCATCGATGACGGTTGGGGACAGATCTTCGCGCCGGACGATCGTTCTGGCATGCGCGCCACCTTGCGTTCGGGCGATTGCGATCAATGTCTCGTCATTCAGCGCCTTGGAGGACACGAGGAAGGGCGCAGACAGCGAAATCGGCTGGCTAGCGATAAAGAATGCGACGGCTGAAGGCACATGAGGGTTCTGTGAAAGGGCAGCGATCGCCTCTCGCTTCGCCTCGGTGGTGGAGGCGGAAAAGAGCGGCAGAAAAAGCTCTGCAAATTGTCGCAGCTCTGATCTGGATGGATGAGGCAGCCCTTCGAAACTCGAGACGGTCGCCATCAATACCACGTCTTTCTTCCTCTCGGCCCTTGGCCGTTCCAGTTCTCGAAATCGGTCTGTCAACGCAATACCCAACAAGACGCAAAACTACATGAGCACTCAAAATAGAATGAATGCGTTGACGCCCTGTTAACCACGGGTCCCGAGAAGAGGCTTTTTTCGATAATTCACAGCTATTTTGTTAACCAAAGGAATTTTTGGTCCGATGGAACCGAGCTCATACGTTTCGCGTTTGCCAAGGTCGATCGGAAGAAATAGGTCGCCGTGCGAAAGTAAAGCTGTTCTGCACAAGGCATATTAGGATTAACGCTTGCTTAACTTTCTCGTGATTCTATAGCGTGGGCAAGTGCAGCATTCGGTGATATGGTCCTGAAGCGAAGCAAAGCCCATGAGGGCGGGAGAAGCATCCCGGACCCCGTGTTTCTGCCCAGTCCGTGGACTGGTAATGCCCGATGTAGTGGTACTGGCATTCCGTATCGGCTCAATGCCGTTGTCTCAAAGACCCGGCACAAAGATCAAAAACAGATTTTTGCTGAAAGCTCGATATGGCGCCTGCTCATACCGGACGGTCGCATGCGACAATGTATATGGCAGTCCGGTCAACAAGTTCCGTCGTGCCGAGTGGAAGGAGATGGCAATGGCAGACATAATTTCGATTTCGACGGCAACACGCCGTCCACGTAAGCCGGACGACGCGCATATCAGTGCTGGTGGCCCAGCGCAGATCCTGTTTTTCACCGGCGTGCGTTATGAACGCACAGACGCAGCCAAAACGGTTAAGGCACGCAAACGCAAAGTCAGCGTCGTTGCAGGACAGGACAGTGCGATAAATTCTTGAGCACTTAGAACCTGCGTGAAGCAGTCTGATATTCTCAACCGCCCTTTGGCTTTTGCGCACAATCAAACGTCCTTATCGAAAGGACCCCCGGTATTTCAGCTCGCGGCATCGACATGCCGTCTATCTGATCGCTGTCGGCTCGCACGTCGCCGCTCCCAGGAACCGCTCCGCTTCTTCGAGAAAGCTTGTCTGCGGGACCATCGTTCGCAAAACGACGTAGCCCTTCTCATGTCCTGCTTCTACCAGAATGGATTTCGACAGCGCCTGAACCTGCGTCTTGCGAATGGCGCCGCTCTGTTCGGCGTTGGCAATGACAATATCCAGCTCTCCACCCGCCGACGTGCGGTCGTTCATGCTGAAAATCTCATTCGATGCGCTGTCGAAGACCGCAATGGACCAGAAGGGAACAGCGCCGAAGGCCGAGAGCTTAACTGGCTTTTCCTCGATATCAAAGGTGCAGACAGCCACCCGCATGAACGGGTCTTCGCTCACGAGTTCTGCCTTGTTCTGGCCGGGCCGGTCAATTTTGGGCTCGACCATATGGAAACGGTTTTGCACACCCTGTGCAACAGCACGCGTATAAGCGTCGCGGTTGGAAAAATGCGGGATGGAAAACAGGATGACGAGGTGCAGAACGGCGGCTCCGACGAGACCCGTGAAGATAGACAGGAGGAGCCTAAGCATGACTGCAATCCGTCTTTTCGATGGCTGGCATGGTAATGTCGATCAGGCCGGTGCTGCCGGCAATCGGCGTGTCCAGCAGGGTCAGAACCAGTTTGAAATTGCCAGCAGGCGGCACTGCCAGCCAGTTCAACGGAGTGGCAGTCGCCGAAAGCGTCACGGATACGCCGCCTTGCGGGCCGTGCAGCAGGTTGCGCGAGTTGAGAGCGATTGGCCGGCCTGAGCCATCATCCAGCAGATTGCCTTGTTGATCGGCTATGTACAGGGTCCAGAAGCGCGCGGGCGGCAGATTTCCGCTCAGAGTATACCGGCATTGACCCGTCAGTCGCTGACCGCCGCTGTCCATGGCTGCGGTGAAAGCCAAGCCCTCTGCAGTCCCGTAAAGCAATTTTCCCGCATCAGCCCGGTGCGCTTTCGCATAAGGGTCTGCTTCGATCGTCTGCGACTCTGGAAAGGCGTCCCAGGCGCCGATCTTGATAGAGCCGAAGCCGGACGTGGCTTCCAGTGCCACAAGCGTGGAAACGATGCCACCGCCAAAGGCAATGACCAATGAAAGGGCGACAAGAAATGGGACTCGAAACACGCTGCTTTCCCGATTTGGAGCAGCGCCACGGTTAGCATTGATTTCGACGCGGGGAAATGGCTCAGCGTAAAGGATCATGAACGCTAGAGGGAAAATTCATCGGTTTCGATTTCAATATCGCGATGAACAGCTTTTCGCGACCGATGCGGAAACCAGACGATGCGGACGTGGCAGCGGCACTGTCGCCGTCACGTCCGCACCTTCAATGACGCACGCCGCATGACACACAGGTCCCACATATACCGAACCATTCGATGCACGAGGAAGCGGCGCAAAGCTGCCGACATGCTGGCCGTTAACCAGGTGAGGCTTGCTCGTGGATCGTATAGGAACCAAGTTTGCACAGGTCCTGTCTATCCTCGGTCGTATCGAGATCGGAGCCTTCCTCGAACTCGAAGCGCATGTCGTAACGACAGACCGTGCGGCCATCTGCAATGGTGATCTCGATGCTTTCGCCCGGCTCCAGAACCTGCTCGCCAAAGACGTCGTCTTCCCATTCGTTGACGCCGACCGGTGATGTATAGAACCGCGTCAAAACCGAGTTGGTGCCGTTCTTCAGCGTGAACGTCAGATCGTCTGCATGTGCCGCTGCGGACGCGCACACCAGAGATGCCACAGCGGTGAGTATCGTGTTCAATTTTTTCATGATTGTCCCCCCCGAAAGCCATGTTATCACTAAACTCCATTGGACGGTTTCGTATTGGAGTTTCAAGCCATCCTACAGCGAAGCCTCTTGGATTTCGCGATTGATGAGCGAACCTTTTTTGGATTTTGCCATTGGGCAGGCGTCTATTCTGAGTAGGGGCTACCTTAAGCCGTTTGTTGACTCTGGGAGAGTTCGTATATGCTAATGCTGAAAGAGGCGGCGTTCTCGGAGCGAAGGGAGACATATGATTTCTGCTGAACTTTCCGGTCTTGCCGCGGACGTGATGCAGGGGGATGAGGACAGCTCTCCCGCGTCCCGTTTGATCGACGCGCGCATTGCGGAGTTGGGCGATTGGCGGGCGGAGGAATTATCGAAGATCAGGTCGATCATCCGGGCCGCGGATCCAAGGGTAACGGAGGACTGGAAGTGGCGGGGCGTGCCGGTCTGGTCTTGTGACGGTATTATTTGCACCGGAGAGACATATCGCTTCATCGTCAAAATGACGTTTGCTCACGGTGCGTCCTTGGAAGACCCAATGGGTCTTTTCAACGCGTCGCTTGAAGGTGACACGCGTCGAGCCATCGACATTCGCGAAGGTGAGGAGATCGATGAAGAGGCTTTGAGTGCGCTGATAGCGCGCGCAATAGCGTTTAACGAGGAACGCGCCGCAGAACGCGGTCGAACACGATAAGCAGGCGTTCTCAACGATGTCATGTCGCGGGCGCGACACGCTTGACTTTCGCTGTCTCACCGCATCGTTCGGGACGATGCGGTGTTTAAGAAGATGAAGCGTCATTTATGCGCACCAGGGGACGCGCAGCGCTTTAGTTGGCGGGTGCTGGCTGTCCTGTAGCCGCAGGCATCGAGGGTTGTGCCGGCTGAGCTGAGCCCGCAGGCGCTGCAGGTGGTGCTGCGCTTACAGAGGAGCCCGAGACATCGTCCGTCGCGATAGGCGCGGGAGTGACAGTGCCGTCGGCGGCTGCCACACGCCAAACCGTGTTGCCTGCGTCATCCGCCACAAGCAGCGCGCCAGTGCCGTCTATACCCACGCCAACAGGCCTGCCCCTGGCCTTATCACCCTGGATAAATCCTGTCACCACGTCCTGCGTTTTCCCGACTGGCCTGCCGTTATCGAACGGCACGAAAGTGACGCGGTAGCCATTGAAGGCGGTACGGTTCCAGCTGCCATGTTCTCCGATGAAGGCACCGTTTTTATACGGCGCAGGCAAGGCGGAGTTCAGCGAAAAAGTAAGCCCGAGCGCAGCGACATGGCTGGACAAAGCATAATCTGGCTTGATCGCCTTTTCCACCATGTCGGGCCGTAGCGGATGGACACGATTGTCCACATGGTTGCCATAGTAGCTCCATGGCCACCCGTAAAATCCACCTTCCTTGACGGATGTCATATAGTCCGGCACGAGATTGGGACCGAGTTCATCGCGTTCGTTGATGACGGCCCAAAGCTCCTTGCTCTGCGGGTTGAAGGCGAGGCCGTTGGGATTGCGCAGGCCCGAGGCGAAGAGTTTCCACGCTCCTGTCTGGCGGTCGACCTGAAGAATGGCGGCGCGGTTCTTTTCCGCTTCAAGACCGTTCTCGACGATATTGGAATTCGAGCCGACCGACGCATAGAGGAACTTGCCATCTGGGCTAAGCGCCAAGTCCTTCGTCCAATGATGGTTGATCGGTCCGCCCGGAAGTTGAGTCAGCACACGCGGCTCTGCGGTTATCTCGTTCTGACCGAGTTGATACGGATAGGCGAGGATTTCATTGGCGGTCGCCACGTAAAGCGTATTGTCGGCGAAGGCCAGCCCAAAGGGGGAGTCGAGCTTTTTCAAAAGATCGTGGCGCTCGTCCACCGTGCCGTCCCGGTTGGTGTCCTTAAGCAGGGTAATGATATTGCTTTCCTTCGGCGGTCCGCCAGTTTCGCCATGCGCGATCGACATGATGAAGCCGCGAATGATGTCCTTTGGGCGCGACGAGGACTGTCCGCCTTCTGGCCCACGCGACTGCACCACAAGAACATCGCCGTTTGGTAAGGTATGAACAGTGCGCGGGTTGACGAGATCCTTCTGGTAGACGGAAATCTTCAGCCCTTCCGGCACCGTCGGCATTTCACCATCCTTCCAACCGACGACCTCCGCGACCTTCAGGTCGGGAATCAGGCTCATGGCTGGCTCCGGCAAAACAGGATCGGGACCGATCTGCTGCGAGATGTCGAAATTGTCGTTCTGGTCACTGCACGCAGGAAGGACAAGTGCAACGCCCGCAAGCACTAGGACGGGTGTGAGAATGCGAGAAACCATGATTATACTCTCCAGGCCAGGCGCGTGTACTTTCGGGAAGAGGCGGAAACCGCCATCAGCGACACGACAAAGGTGATGGCCGAAAGCAAAAGTCCGTAAGGGACCACTGCCGTCCAGCCGTCACCGGCATGAACGAGACTGTTGGTGAAAGCGAGCAGCAGCATCACGATAAAGAGGACGATGGAAGCAAAGGACGGGCGCATGGGCCGCGTGCGCCGGCGAAGCAGATCGATAAGACCGGCGAGAATTGCGATACCGCCAGCGACCAGTCCCGCAAACAAAAGCCATGATGAAAAATTCGACCACATCAGATTGGCTGTGCGCCAGTAGGCAATGTCCGTTGCAAGCGCCAGAGAAAAGCACACGAACGGAAAAGGCACGAACAGCAACTGGAAAGGATAGGCGGAAGCTTCCCTGTGGGATGCATCACTCATGTCATTGCTCCAATCGGTATTGAAGGGAGCGCTCTCGTGCCAATAGGCTTTGAGCGCCACTATGATGTTGCGAACGGTTCAAGAGGTCATCTGGTTGCAATTGTCGTTCTTACAGACACACCCAGAGATGTCTGTCGATTATTCGTGTGGAAAAACGTCGCTCAATACAAAAATCGCACGATCGAGTGTTGTACTCCCCACATGAACAGCCCCAAGATTGCATTTTTGGGTATCTGCAGCACCACCCAACAATCGAGATCGATTAGCGAAGGTAAGGGCCGCAGATGGACATGTAGAGCGAAGCTTTTGCTTGCATGAGCAAGGCTTTGCAGACGCATTCAAGGGCTTGGCATGGGTAGTTTTTCGATTTGGCACTGGGTCATCGCACTCGGCATTATCGCCATCATTCCGGTGATTTTCGCGATGAGAAGTCCACCTCCAGGTCCTAACCGCTTCGGTGGCTTGCCATACGCCATGGATTTTGTAACGGCGGTATCGACCTTCTTCAAAAACTACACCAATTTTTCGACGCGTGCGAGCCGGTCGGAATTCTGGTATTGTGTCTTGTTTTTGATTTTGGCCTCTACCGTCCTTAACGTAATCGATCGGTCCGGGCTTCTTAGCATCGTATTTTCGTTCGCCACGATTACGCCGACTATAGCGCAAAATACCCGGCGCCTTCACGACATCAATCGCAGTGGATGGCATCAGCTTCTTTGGCTCATTTTGCCTATCGGCTGGGTGGTTTTGATCGTGTGGTACTGCACGCCGGCACCCGATGGAGCTGCGTTGACGCGAGGCACGACCGTCAAACCAGGCAAGGATACCGTTGAAGCGCTCGAAAAACTCATGAAGCTACGTGAGAGTGGCGCACTGACACAGGAAGAGTTCGAGACAGAGAAGAGAAAGATACTTGGGTCTGCTTGAGTTCAGATTTACGGCAGCCTGTCGTGCAAAGGTGTCAGATGGCGTCGCGATGCGACTTCAAGCAGGACAAGGCATGAAGCGCGTGAGCGAATACATCACGACCTGCTTAAAGACTTTCGCATCCCCCGATTGGGCCGCGGTGTGACATTGCTTCTTCAGGTGTGACCGGCACACTAGTTTCCGGCTTCGGCCACCTTTTGCGGCGTAAGAGTAGGGGCCGAGGCCTCTTTCAGCTGCTTGCCAACCGCCCGTAGAATTCGCGTGGCTTCGGCCGAAAGAGAGCGAGGGCGAGTAAGCGCCGGAAGCGCGCTTGCATCGGAGGAAGCAATCTGCGCCCCATTCGCGCCGGGTTGCGGGCGAGAGCCCGTCGGCAGCGGGTTCTGGATGCCTGGGATAGGGCGCAGTTCCATGCCCTGGTGGGCGTAGTCCATCAGCCGCTTGAAGGTCATGGCGGGAAGGGCGCCGCCTGTCATGTTGTTCATTGACGTAAAGTCGTCATTTCCGAACCACACAGCTGTCGTGTAGTTGCCGGTAAAGCCGACATACCAGGCATCGCGATAGGCCTGTGACGTGCCGGTCTTGCCGCCGGAGACGATGCCGTTGTCCAGCGCGCCGCGCCGTGCGGTGCCTTCCACCGGAATGGTCACCAGCATGCGGTTCATCTTGGACGTCGCCTCTTCTGAAAGCACGCGATGCGCAGGCGGCTCGTCGCGGTCGAAGTCGTAGAGCACCTTGCCTTCATAATCGAGAACCTGCTCGATTCCATGGCGGCGCGACTGCATGCCATTGGCCGGGAAGACGGCGTAGCCCGTAGCCTGATCCAGCACCGTCAATTCTGAGGTACCAAGCGGAATGGTCTTGTCGCTGCGAAGCGGCGTTGCAACGCCCATGGCTTTTGCCGTGTCGACGATGATCTGCGTGCCAAGCACATCCTTGGCAAGACGCACCGGTACGGTGTTGTAGGATTTCGCCAGTGCGGTCTGCAGCGTTACCTTGCCGGCATAGGAGCGGCCGTAATTCTGCGGCGACCAGCCGCGCCATGTGACCGGCGCATCGGAGATCAGCGTCTCCGGCTTGTAGCCCTTTTCCATGGCGGCGGAGTAGGTATAGACCTTGAATGACGATCCCGGTTGGCGAAGGGCCGCTGTCGCGCGGTTGAACTGGCTTTCGCCATAGTCCCGACCACCGACCATGGCGCGGATGCCACCGCCATTTTCGATCATCACCATTGCGCCCTGCTTGACCTTATAGCCTTCGCCGAATTCGCGAAGACTGCCTTCCATCGCCTGCTCTGCAGCCTGTTGCAGGCCGGTATCGATTGTGGTGCGGACCACGACCGTATGGTCCTTGATCTTGCCGTCCTTGGCCAGACGCTGCACCTCGTCAAAAGCCCAGTCGAGGAAGTAATCGGGTGCCTGCACCTCTTCGCGGTCGATGACGGTTGCAGGGTTGCGACGTGCGCCAACGACCTGACCTTCAGTCATCAATCCGCCCTGGACGAGGTTGGAAAGAACCGTGTTGGCGCGTGCGCGTGCCGCCGGCAGGTTGACATGCGGCGCGTACTTTGCCGGAGCTTTGAACAGGCCGGCGAGGATGGCGGATTCCGCCAGTGTCACATCCGTCAGGTTCTTGCCGAAATAGAATTGTGCCGCTGCTGCTGCACCAAAGGTGCCGCCGCCCATATAGGCGCGGTCGAGATAGAGCGCGAGGATTTCCTTCTTCGACATATTGGCTTCCAGCCACAATGCCAGAAAGGCCTCCTTGATCTTGCGCTCCAGTGATCGTTCATTGGTAAGAAACAGGTTCTTGGCAAGCTGCTGCGTCAGCGTTGAGCCACCCTGAACGACGCCGCCTGCACGGGCATTCTCGCTCATGGCGCGGGCAAGGCCAATGAAGTCGATGCCGAAATGGTCGAAGAAGCGACGGTCTTCGGTCGCCAGAACAGCCTTGATAAAGTGATCCGGCATCTGGTCGATCGGAACGGAATCTTCATGAATGATGCCGCGATGGCCGATGGTGTTGCCGTAGCGATCAAGGAAAGTCACGGCAAAGTCGCCGCGATAGCGCCAGTCCTTCTTGGTTTCCTCGAAGGCGGGCAGGGCAAGTGCCAACAGAACGACGGACCCAGCCGTGCCGACGGTCAGCGCGTTGCAGGTCATGTTGACGACAAATTTCTTCCATCCGCGCACATGCAGCTTGCGGGAGGCGATCGTCACTTCTTCCCAGAAATCGAATGCGCGAGATGCAGCAGTCCACAGGCTGGAATCGATCCATGAATCGATCCGAAGCAGAATATGGCGTTTACGGCGCGCCGGCTTCTTGTTGTTGTCTTCCTGCACCTGAAACGTATTCCTGTTCGATGTGGCGAGCGAACGCTTGACGCGGTAACCTTGCGCGGGTCATTCCTCACCACCACTCCGCCGGATTTAAGAATTATCTTATAATCGGGCCAATGGCGATAAGACAAAACGGGCTTTTCTATTTGAGGCCCGACGATGCAAAATGAAACGGAAATCTTAACGATGAGTGACGCGCCGTTCTGGAAAACCAAATCGCTGGCGCAAATGAGTAACAGCGAGTGGGAGAGCCTGTGCGATGGCTGTGGCCTTTGCTGTCTCAACAAACTGGAAGACTGGGATACGGGCGAGGTGGTGTTCACATCCGTCGCCTGCCAGCTTCTGGATGGCACAAGCTGTCGCTGCTCCGACTACGACAACCGGCGCGCCACAGTACCGGACTGCATCCAGCTCGATCTCAAGCTGGTGGATGAAATTGGCTGGCTGCCACCGACCTGCGCCTACGCTCTAGTACGCGACGGACACGATCTCTATTGGTGGCATCACCTGGTTTCGGGCGATCCTGAAACGGTGCATGTCGCGGGTATCTCTGCGCGTGATCGCACGATCAACGAGAAGGACGTCGATGTAGAAGACTTCGAAGACTATGTGGTGGATTGGCCGTTGACGGTGGGCGAGCGTCCGGAAGCGCAGAAACCACGTTGAGCGTAGGGAGCCGGACGCTGAGGTCTCTTCCTGCGCGCACGCACGCTCCGTCCTATTCCTGCCGCATCCCCTCTGTATTGCGCTAGCTTCTCTTTTCTACCCGTTCCCGGTTATGGTTATGATGCTTTGCCGGACAACCAAGGACCCCGCATGCGCCATAGCCTAGCGCTTCTTCTTCCGATCTGCCTTATTGCAGCGGTTTTCGAGCCGGCGCGTGCTCAAGTCGTGCAGCAGCCATTCGAGTGTACGCTCGTGACATCGGTGGAAACCGGCGCAGTCATCAATCAACAGGGCGCCTGTGACCGGCGGGTTTCTCCCGCATCCACTTTCAAGGTCCCGTTGGCACTGATCGGTTACGATGCAGGTATTTTACAGGATGAGTTCAACCCTGCGTGGGATTGGCAGCAGGGAATGGAGGCAGCCCCTCAGGAGCGCAAGAAGGTCGATCCCACAACATGGCAGAAGGAGGGGATCCGCTGGTACTCGCGCGAGATCACCAGTCGCCTCGGCCAGGAGAAGTTTGCGTCTTACGTCCGGCGGCTTGGCTTCGGCAATGGCGACGTTGCAGGTGAACCGGGCAAGGACAACGGCATGACGGATGCGTGGGTCGGCACATCACTGGAAATCTCGCCGGTAGAGCAAGTGGGTTTCATGCGCCGTCTACTGGCCAATAACCTGCCATTTTCGCGCGATGCACAGAATAAGACAAAGGCTATCGTACCGGTATTCGATGGCGCGGAAGCCTGGAGTGCGCATGGCACGACGGGCACCGGCAATTTGAAGGGGCCGGATGGCAAGCCCGATCCTAACCGGCCCTTCGGCTGGTTCGTCGGCTGGGCGGAGCGGGAGGGCCAGCATATCGTCTTCGTTCGCCTGCGTGTCGGCGACAAGCCCTCCGATCAGCCCATGGGGCAGGTGGTGCGCGCAGAATTTCTCCGCGATATCCAGCGCTACGCGACACACCGGTAGGACGCCTGGCCCAAGGCAGAGCTAACCCGTCGGGGCCTTATCCAATAGCCTCATCACAAAAGACTGTTTTCTCCCTTGACCTTCCCATAATGGGAAGCCCTAGATTGGTGCTGCGCCGGTTGGAAACAACCCCTGTTTTGCCCGCGACGCTTGAGCCAATGCCTCGAAAGGGGAGTGCGATGAACAAGACCGTGAGACAGAACCAGTTGCAGGAGCCTCTGTCCATTCCAGTGGATGGCATGACCTGCGCGTCCTGTGTTCGACGTGTGGAAACCGCAGCAGCGAAGGTTCCGGGTGTCGCTTCGAGCTCCGTCAACTTCGCAACGAAGAAGCTGACGGTGGAGCCCGCAGAAGGTTTTTCTGCCCGGACTTTGGCTGCCGCGGTGAAAAAGATCGGTTATGAAATCGAGCCCGAGCGGCACGAATTCTTTGTCGATGGCGTAGAAGGTAGCGAAGAAGCCCAGCGTCTGAAAGGCGAGCTCGAAGCGTTGGCAACCATCGTCAATGCGGATGTCGATGCCGACGGTAAGGTCGTTGTGCAAACAATGGGCGGCCCGCATCAACGTCATCTGCTGATCGAAACCATACGGGCTGCTGGCTTTACGCTCTCCGCCAACAAAGACGCACACGGCGACCATTCCCATTCGATCGGCTCTGCGCACGATCATAATCACCACTTAGGTGACGAAGCGACATTGAAGCGCGACACGACGATCGCCGCCGTGCTGACTGCGCCGCTCTTCGTGCTCGAAATGGGCGGGCATGTGTATCCCCCGATGCACCACTGGCTGATGGGTGTCATCGACACGCAAAACCTTTATTATTTCTATTTCCTTCTGGCGACAGCGGTTGTCTTCGGACCAGGTCGGCGCTTCCTGAGGAGTGGCTTTCCGGCCCTGGCTCATGGTGCGCCGGAGATGAACTCGCTCGTCGCGCTCGGCGTCAGCGCGGCCTATCTCTATTCTATCGTCACGACATTTGCCCCCGACCTGCTGCCGGAAAATGCCCGGCATGTCTATTACGAAGCGGCTACCGTCATCGTTACGCTCATCCTTGTCGGCCGATTGCTTGAAGCGCGTGCCAGCGGCAAAACCGGTGATGCAATCCGCAAGCTTGCCAGCCTTCAAGCCAAGGCTGCGCGAGTAGAGCGTGGCGGCGAGACGAGTCAGATCGCGGTAGAAGAGGTTCGGGAAGGCGATATTGTTGTTATCCGTCCCGGAGAGCGACTACCGGTGGACGGGGAGGTCATCGAAGGTCATTCCTATGTGGATGAATCGATGATTTCCGGCGAGCCGGTTCCGGTTGAAAAAGTCGCAGGCGCTTGCGTCGTGGGAGGCACGATCAACAAGACCGGCGCGTTCAAATATCGGGCGACGAAGGTCGGTGCCGACATGATGCTGTCCCAGATCATCCGGCTGGTGGAGCACGCTCAGGGGTCGAAGCTACCCATCCAGCTTCTTGTAGACCGGGTAACGGCACTTTTCGTGCCCGCCGTCATTGCCATCGCAGTGCTGACCTTCATTATATGGGCGATCTTTGGTCCAGATCCCGCTTATACCTTCGCTCTGATCGATGCCGTTGCTGTGCTCATCATAGCCTGTCCCTGCGCCATGGGCCTTGCAACACCCACCTCCATCATGGTGGGCACCGGGCGGGCAGCGGAACTCGGCGTGCTATTCCGCAAAGGGGAAGCGCTTCAGCAGTTGCGCAGCGCGGATATCGTGGTGGTCGACAAGACCGGCACTGTCACCAAGGGTCGGCCTGAGTTGACCGACCTGATTGTAGCAAATGGGTTTGACGAAAAAGACGTCCTGCAAATGGTCGCTGCGGTCGAAGCCCATTCCGAACACCCTATTGCCGAAGCAATCACCCGTGCAGCCAAAGAACAGGTTACGATCCCTGCAAGGCTTAAGCCACTGGATGTTCGAAATTTCGAGAGCGTGACCGGCTACGGTATCAGCGCCGTTGTGGACGGCTGCAAGGTGGAGATCGGTGCGGATCGATATATGGAGAGGTTCGGCCTGTCCGTCACACCGTTCACTGAAGCCGCACATAGCCTTGCCAGGCAGGGTAAAACGCCTCTTTATGCTGCAATCGATGGTGTTTTGGCAGCGGTGATCGCTGTCGCCGATCCTTTGAAACCTTCAAGTGCCAATGCCATCAAGACCCTTCACGGCATGGGGGTCGAGGTCGTCATGGTCACCGGCGACAATGAAGCCACGGCGAATGCTGTCGCTGCTGGAGTTGGAATCGGCAAGGTCGTCGCGGGCGTGCTGCCCGAGGGTAAGGTGAAGGCGATCCACGACCTCCGTGCGCAGGGCAAGGTGCTCGCCTTCATAGGTGACGGCATCAACGATGCACCCGCGCTTGCCGAAGCCGATATCGGCATCGCCATCGGCACCGGAACGGATATCGCCATCGAGAGTGCCGATGTGGTGCTGGTCGGCGGCGATCTGATGGGCGTTGTTCACGCGATCGAAATGAGTAACGCTACGATGCGCAACATTCGACAGAACCTATTCTGGGCGTTTGGCTATAACGTCGTTCTCATCCCGCTTGCGGCAGGCGCCCTTTATCCGGCTTTCGGCATTACATTGTCGCCGATGATCGGAGCGGGAGCAATGGCTCTCTCATCCGTCTTCGTTGTCGCTAATGCGCTGCGCCTTAAAGGCGCCCGTGTCTCAAGCGGAAAGGACCGGTCGTGAATATCGGTGAAGCCTCCCAGGCCTCCGGCGTTTCTGCCAAGATGATCCGCTATTACGAGCAGATCGGCCTGATCTCTCCCGCCACGCGCGGAGATAACAACTATCGGCTCTACGGCGAACAGGAGGTGCATAATCTGCGCTTCATCAAACGCGCGAGAACTTTAGGGTTTTCGCTGGAGGAAACTCAGGCACTCCTGAAGCTGTGGCAGGACAAGGAGCGGGAAAGCTCTGCGGTCAAGGACATAGCGTTGGCGCACATCTCCGATCTTGAGCGCAAAATAGACGAGATGAAGAGCATGGTGAAGACGCTGTCTCATCTTGCACACTGCTGCGGAGGCGACCACCGCCCCGACTGCCCGATATTGGACGATCTGGCAGGAGCCAGTTTATCAGTGCAAACCACAGAAAGGACAAATCATGACTAGGGCCACGTTCAACGTTGCGGACATGACATGCGCGCATTGCGAGAAGACCATTCGGGGCGCCTTATCGGAGGCTATGCCGGGGGTCGGCGTCAGTGTCGACCTGGCGTCTCACACTGTGATCGTTGAGGAAGACGGTGAGAAAGCTATGGCGGCGATGGAGGAAGTTGGGTACAGCCCGAAGCGCATTGGTTGATCGGCTCCGGGCGGTTTTATTCTAGCCCTGTAGGCAGGTTAAACCTCGTCGAAAGCGCCGCCTTCGCGAGACGGGTTGCGATCGATGACCCGCTCCTCCATGTCGTCTGGCAGCGCCTCATCACTCTCCTGATAGGGATCGTCTTCGGTTTCGAGCTCGGCATCCTGAATGTCGTGCTCAAGCTTCTGCGGGATTTCTCCCTTGGCCGGAAGCTCCTCGACATCGATGCCTGTTACGGCCTGATCCAATGCATCTTCACTTTCCAGAAGCGGGGCTCGCGGGTCCATGGTATTCCTCCGTTTTAAAGCGTGTCTTTTTACGACTGGACGGTAGCAATCAGAATTGCCGCCATATAGATGACGAAAGCCATGATGCCGATACCGACGACCGCCAGGACGATACCTTTGCCCGCCCGGCGCTTCTCGCCTTTGTTCTCATTAGGCTGAGTTGGGAAGTGAACGGGGTCGGTTTCCTGAATCCGCGTCATCATAAGTCTCCTTTTGATAGGCTCGTTCAGGAAAGACGTGAGCTCGACAAAGGTTCCTGAATTTACTGTTTCAGGCTCCAGATAGTGGCGTGCGACACCACGCCTTCGCTCGTTTTCAGATGTGCCGCTCGCACCGGTTTGAAGCTCGCGATACGTTTGGTGCCGACGTAACGCCCTTTGTCGGCGAACACCTCGATGGAGCCATAGTCGATGAAGATGCGCAGCCTGTAGGGTCGAGCGCCCTCAGCAAGATATCGGGGCTTCGTCCCATCTCGACCGTCTTCATGGCGAATCCAAAGGCCTCTTTCGTCGCTGACCACTCCAAGACGCACATCCGGATGATCGAGTTCCAACTCGAACGGCAGGCCGGGCTTGTTCAGTTCGAACAGCAACTCGACGGCGCCCGTCGACAGGTCGACACGCTCGCCCGCTGCCAGCCTTGTCCGGTCGAGAATGCGGTGTCGCAGGCTTTCCGCAGCGCCGATCGGGGGTGTGAGAAGCGCACCGTTGGAAAAATGCATCCGCCTTGGCAAGGTCATGGCGGTGGGAAAGTCGATCTCCGGTGTGGCATCCGCCCAGTTCGCCAGCCAACCGATGCCGACGATGCTGTCACCATCGAGAAAGGCCTGGAAGGCATAATTGTCAGTGCCGAAGTCCAGTTCCTGGCCGAACTCCTTGGTAAAGGTCTTGCCGTCGAACCAGCCAACATCGGCCATAGTGAGGTTCTTGCGCCCCGTCGCGGGGTCTTCCGAATGCATCAGTCCATAGGTCAGTACCCAGCGGGTCGAGCGGGCATTGGCGGGTCCATCCAGCGGAAGAAGACAGGGGCACTCGATAGCGGTGGTCTTGTAGCGCGTTTCCACCCACAGCTTGCCCACATAAGTCCAGCCGGAGGCGGCTGTCGGATCCTGTGTTTCGTAAAGGAGAATGACGCCGCCGCTATCGCTCTGGCTTCCGAGCAGCATCTTCCATTTGCCGTCCGGACCACGCAGCACGTAGGGATCGCGAAAGTCCGGCGTCAATCCCTGTCCGTCGGGACGGTTGCCCAAAATGACCTGCGCCTGACCCGCCGTGATCAGATCGGAGGAGGTTGCTGTCAGCTGAATCTGTTGTTCAGGAATGCGATCTTGAACCTGTTCGGTAAAGAAGACGCGGATGCCCGTTCCTTCAACCAGAGGGATTGTCGAGCCCGAGAAAGCGCCACCGCGCTTGTCTGGCCTGGTGGTCAGGTCCTCCGATGGGAACAGAAAGATCGGCAGGTGCCGCCACCGCAGATAATCGGAAGAGATCGCGTGACCCCAATGCATGGTGTTCCAGCGCAGCCCGTGGGAGTAGTGCTGGTAGAAAAGATGCGGATGCCCTTCAAAGCGGCCAAAGCCGTTCGGATCGTTCATCCAGCCGAAGGGCGGGCGGAAGTGGTAACTGTCGGGCAAATCCGGTGGCGCATTGTCAGGCTTGGTATGGACGACGGTGATGCCCGTTTCCAGCACATCGGACGCGATGAACCAGTAGATCACCGAAACAGCTGTCGTCATCGTGTCGTAGCTGATATCGACCCGCCCGCCTCCGAAGACGTGGTAAATGCGAAAGCTGTACTCTTCCAAATTGGAGGACGAAACTTCGCCGAACTTGCCATTGGCGTTGGAAAACGAAACCGCGCCCGGATCTTCCGGTTTCTTCGCCTTGAGCCAGACATGAAAAATGGCATTGACGGGAAGATCGGTGTGAATGGTGCGGATTGCGCTTTCGCTTTCGGCAGGAGCAGCGATGTCATTCATTCCAATATCCTTCCTGTACCAAATCAGCCTCAATCATAGGAATGAAAATGGCAGGGTAAAGTTCACTGGCCGAAACGGGGCGACGGGGCATCAGCAGGGGGCGGGCACTCTGATTTCTCGGTGTCAGCCGCCAAAATTTCTCTTGGTGTGGACCAAGAAACAGCTCAATTTGACGGGCATTTTCCCGAAGACGCCGACACCAGGTGCTTACAAAAGGTCTTGAACCGCGTCGACCACGACACTGGCAAAAGCGGCACCCAGACACAATATAAGGGCAAAGGGAGCAAGCCTGTGATCCAATTCGACAATTCCTATGCCCGTCTGCCTGAACGTTTCAGTGCTGCGGTTCTTCCGACGCCGGTCAAGGCGCCGCGGCTTATCGCGTTCAATCGCGCCTTGGCGGAAGAACTCGGGATCGATTTGGATGGTGTGGACGATGAGCGTCTGGCTGCAATCTTCTCCGGTAATGCGGTGCCTCAGGGCGCCGAGCCGTTGGCCATGGCCTATGCCGGACACCAGTTCGGCAATTTCGTGCCCCAGTTGGGCGACGGCCGTGCCGTTCTTCTGGGTGAGGTCTTGGACCGAAAGGGCGGGCGGCGTGATATCCAGTTGAAAGGTTCCGGCCCAACGCGCTTCTCTCGCAGAGGCGATGGACGTGCGGCTCTTGGACCTGTCCTGCGTGAGTATATCGTGTCAGAGGCTATGTTTGCGCTCGGCATTCCCGCTACGCGGGCGCTTGCTGCTGTGACGACCGGCGAGCGTGTCCAGCGTGAGATCGGGCTTCCCGGTGGCGTATTTACCCGGGTGGCGGCAAGCCATGTGCGCGTCGGGACCTTCCAGTTCTTTGCAGCGCGGGAAGACGCCGAAGGGTTGAAAACACTGGCGGACCACGTCATCGATCGGCATTATCCAGAAGCACGCCAGGCTGAAAGGCCTTATCTTGCCATGTTGCAGGCGATCGCCGAACGGCAGTGCGATCTCGTCTGCCGGTGGCTCATGGTAGGCTTCATCCATGGCGTGATGAACACGGACAATATGGCCGTGTCCGGCGAGACGATCGATTTCGGCCCCTGTGCCTTCATGGATGAGTATCATCCCAACAAGGTGTTTTCCTCGATAGATGCCCAGGGGCGCTATGCCTACAACAACCAGCCAGGCATAGCCCAATGGAATATCGCACGGCTTGCCGAGTGCCTCCTACCGCTTCTGGATGAAGATCAGGACAAGGCCGTCGATCTTGCAAACAGCGTGCTTGCCGATTTTGCCAAGGCTTTTCCAAAGCGCTGGCTTGCCGGTATTCGCGCCAAGCTCGGTCTAGCGAGCGAGGCAGAGGGCGATGAGCAACTGGTTCAGGATCTGTTGGCACTAATGCAGCGTTCCGAGGTGGACTACACCTTGACCTTCCGCAGCCTTTGCAGTGCAGCGCAAGGTAAAGCGGAGGCCTTCCGTGGCATGTTTATCGACATTGCCGCCGCTGATGAATGGCTGAAACGCTGGCAAGCGCGTTCTGCTCAGGAGGGGCGTTCTGGCGATGAGCAGGCTAAAGCCATGCGTGCTGTCAACCCTGCCGTCATTCCGCGCAATCATCGCATCGAGGAAGTCATCGCAGCGGCCGTAGAGGATGACGATTTTGAGCCGTTCCATGAAATGGTGAAGGCGATCGCGCGCCCTTTCGAGGAGCGACCCGACTACGCCGTCTACATGCAGGCCCCGATGAACCACGAGCGGGTCTTCCGTACATTCTGCGGAACCTAAGCAGACATCCAAAGCGACAGTTGCTGATCGGCAACGATATCTCAGTGATTTCAAATCGTTATTGTCGTTTTATCGTTTGCCCCCTAATCCTGTCCAAAGAGGGATTTCAGGGGTGACTTCACATGAGCAGCAGGTTTCACGGACTTTCGGCATTTCCGTTGACGCCAGCAGATGAAAATGGCAGAGTAGATGTCGAGGCGCTATCTCGTCTCATCGAGCGACTGGATGCGGCGGGTGTTGATTCCATAGGCCTCCTGGGGAGCACCGGCAGTTACGCCTATCTTAGTCGTGAGGAACGATTGCGTGCGGTTCAGGCCGCTGTCGAGTGCCTGAGTGGCAGGCGCACGCTGATGGTAGGCGCAGGCGCACTGCGTACCGATCAGTCTCTCGCCCTGGCGCAAGATGCGGAGAAGGCCGGCGCAAACGCGCTTCTGTTAGCGCCTGTCTCATACACGCCGTTGACGCAGGAGGAAGCCTATCATCACTTCGCAGCGGTCGCCGGTTCAACCGCGCTGCCGCTCTGCGTCTATAACAACCCATCCACCACACACTTTACTTTCGGCGAAGAACTGTTGGTGAAGCTCGCTTATATTCCAACCATTCGTTCTGTGAAGATGCCGCTTCCAGCCGATCTGCATATCAAGGCGGAACTGGAACGACTGCGTTCTCGACTGAGAGACGATTTCGCCATCGGCTACAGCGGCGACTGGGGCTGCGCCGATGCCGTGCTGCAGGGCGCGGATAGCTGGTATAGCGTCATCGGCGGGCTGTTGCCTGCGCCGACGCAACGGCTTTACACTGCGGCGAAGGCGGGGGATAAAGCGGAAGTCCAACGATTGCAGGCGTTTTTCGATCCGCTGTGGACGCTCTACAAGTCCTTCGGTAGCTATCGCGTCACTTACTCGGCTGCAAACCTGCTGTCGCTAACCCATCACCAGCCGCCACTGCCCATCATGCCGCTTGGCGTCAGCGATACCCAGCGTGTAGAGGAAGCGCTGGCAAAGCTCGCCGAACTCGACGCGCTGCCAGCCGCAACGCCATAATTCTGGCGTTTTACAAGCGGCATTGCCGATGAGATTTCGATGGAAAGTATGTGAGATGATAAAGCCCATTGCTCTTGCCGCTATGTTCGCGACGGTCGCCATTCCTGCTTTCGCCGGGACCGGGCTTCTGGAGCCGAGCCTTAAGATGCACGGCGAGAAGCTTCAGACCAAAGGTGCTCCCATTCGAGTGGCAATCACTCTCGATGCCTGCATGGGCAAAACGGATTTTCGCATTCTCAATACGTTGGTTCAGGAAAAAATCCCTGCGACCATTTTCGTCACAGCCCGTTGGCTGAAACACAATAGCGATGCGCTGGCGATTTTGTTGGCGCATCCCGATCTGTTCGAAATCGAAAACCACGGCGAAAACCACATTCCTGCAGTCGATAAGCCAGTGTCGATCTATGGCATTGCCGCAGCCGGTTCCGAGCAAGCCGTGGTTCAGGAGGTCGAGGGCGGCAGGCAGGCCATCGTCGCTTCGACCGGCAGGCAGCCGCAATGGTTTCGTGGGGCCACGGCAAAATACACCACCACGTCCATGACGACGATTAATAGGATGGGTGAACGCGTCGCCGGCTATTCTATCAACGGCGATGGCGGCTCCTTGCTCGGCGCGACGGCCACCTCAAAGCACATTGCTTCCGCCAAGGATGGTGACGTGGTAATCTCCCACATCAACCAGCCGACGCATGAGGCAGGCGAGGGTGTGGTTAAAGGCCTGATGGCACTAAAAGCGCGCGGAGTGACATTCGTCAGGCTGGACGATCCAGCCTTCAATACGCCCTCCAACTGATCGGATCAGTCTGGATAGCGCACTACGCCGGAAGGTTTGGCACGACCCGACGCGACGGAAAGAGTTCGCGGGCGATGGTCATCCCGATCAGGGATAGAGGAAGTGCCAGCATTGCGCCTGCTGCTCCCCACATCCATGTCCAGAAAATGATCGCCACGAAAACCAGGAATGGATTGATTTCCATATTCTTGCCGACCACTGCAGGAAATACCAGATTTTCCATCAGAAGATGGATGGTGAAGAAAACGATAGACGGAAGCAGTCCCAGGAAAAGGCTGTCATGGGTGATGATACCTGCGACGGCGAGTGACAGCGTCATCGCCGTGATGCCAAGAAAGGGCACGAAGCTAGACAGAAAGGCAAAGAGCCCCCAAAGGAATGGCATGGGAAGGCCGCCCAGAAAGGCGATCACCACCATAGACACGCCTAGAGCGGCATAAAGCAGGGACGCAGTGGTAAAATAGGAACTCAGCACCGTTTCGATCGAGGCGATCGTGCGGATGGTTCGCAATCGCTGATGGCGCTGCGGAAAGGCCATAATGACGGCTTTACGCAGTCGTAGCCGGCTGTAGAGGAAGAGCAGAAGCGCTGCGAAAAAGATCAAGCCCTGAATGATGGCAGGGGTGAGGTTAGCCCCCACGACCGAAATGATTTCGCCACTGCGTGACATCAACGATTCCATCGACATATTGCCCAAGCTGAACGTCGATGCAGTGATGTTGATAAAACGCCAGCCCTGTAGATAGGGGAGAAATCGGTTGAGTGTTCGCTCGAGAAGTTCAGGCCCTTCGCTTGCTAGCGACGAAAGAGGGCCGACAAGTGAGTTGATGACGAGAAAAAGAACGAGTGCCACCGCGGAAGACAAGAGGAGCGCGACTGCGAACCCCGGGATGCCGTAGGAGCCGAGCTTCTCTGCCGCAACGCCAAGTATCATGCCGACGACGATCGCCATGACGATGGGGATGAGGACCAGCGAAAGCATGTGGATCACGCTCATCAGCACGATGACGAAGAGACCGACGACGGACCAGGCGACCGCGACATCGAGCGCTTCACGTCCAAGCGGCTGCTGGCTGCGCGCGTCGTCCTGAGCAGTCGCGAGCGCGCTCTTGAGGGCGGGATCGCGATTCTGCTCGACCGTTGGCGGCTCCGTTTTCTTTTTCTTACGGCTAAAAACGTGACTGTTCATGTTCCCGACCCCTCGTGATGAGCTATAACTCATCGTTAAGAGCGCAGTTCCAGTGTCGCTAAAATATGCCAGAGAGGATATGAGATCCAGCCTTGTTCAGTCAGGCCGAGAGCTTCAAACCGATACCCCACGGGTCCTTCACGGCAATCCCATCGTCCTGGCGTTCGGATGGGATTTCCAGGCGATCCAATGCGGAGAGGGCCTTATCCAGCGTAGCTTGCTCGTTGAATTTCAGGGAATAACCTGAAAGGCCGGTCATGTTGCTCTTACGCGCTTCAGCACCTCTGCTATTCCATATATTGGCCGCGACGTGATGATGATAGGCGCCGTAGCCGAAGAAACTTGCGCCCGGATAACGGGCCATGATCTTCAGTCCCAGAACGTCCTGGTAGAAAGCATCCGCCTGCGGCAGTGCGCCGACCTGAAGGTGAATATGGCCGATGGCCGTTCCCTCCATTGCCTGTGTGAACTGAGTTTTGGGCGCGCTTTCGTAAAGCGCCTGGAGGTCCAGCCTGTTCGTCGCCATCTGCACCGTGCCCGCTTCCTGATAGTTCCACTCGTCTGGATGGCGATCGCGATAGACCTCGATGCCGTTTCCTTCAGGATCGGAAAGATAGATCGCCTCGCTGACGAGATGATCCGACGCGCCCTCGAGCGGGACGCCGTTTTGCGCTACATGGGCAAGCCACTGGGCAAGATCGTTTCGGCTCGGGAGCAAAAAGGCGGTGTGAAACAGTCCCGCTGCGGTGGCCGGAGCTTTTTCAGCGTTTCTCGAGGTTGTGAGAGTAAGGAGCGGCAGACCATTGACGCCTAGAACGACGCCGCTTGCGCTCTGCTCAATCACCGAAAGGCCGATAATCTTTTTATAGAACCCTGACACTTGCGCAAGGTCCTTCACAACCAAATGCGCCTGGCCCACATAGCCTGGGCGCGTGAAGGCAAATTGCTTCTCTGTGTTCATTGGCAAATCTCCCTGTCGTTTGCTCATATTGCGAGCCCGTTGCCGTCAATATGCTGCGAAGAGATCGTTCGCGAAAGCTCATCGATTGGCGATAAACTGTCTAATAATCGTTGACGGTAAGTCTTGCCGACTTGACGTCCGTTATGGCTGGCTGCGGTGTAAGGGGCTATCATTCCGGTGAGGAAGCAGCGCATTTGCTTCCAAACGAAGGGAGCAACCTATGTATGCTAAAATCCTGGTGCCGGTCGATCTCAGCAACGCCGACAAGGCAGAGCGCATGGTCAGGAAAGCCGAAGCGCTTCTCGACCAGGGCGGCCAGATCGTGCTGATGAACGTGGTGGAAGATCTGCCGAATTATCTAGCCATCGACGTGCCCATGGACATCGTCGAAAATGCCGTACGAGACGCCAAGAGCCAGCTTGCCTTGTTGAAGAAAAAATCGGCTCGAATCTCTTCCACTGAAATTCGGAGCGGCGCGCCCGCTCGCGAAATATTGGCTGTTGCGGAAGAGACGGGCGCGGATCTCATCATCATCGCCTCGCACACGCCAGATTTCACCAACTACTTCATCGGCGCTACGGCAGACCGTGTCGTGCGTCATGCCAAGTGCTCGGTGTTGGTCGACCGTTAGATATGTCTCCTCTTTTGCAACAGCCGTGAACGGAAAGTGAAGTTCAAGGCGATCGCTCGTCTTGTTCCTGTCTCATATTGCCGACATGATAACATGACGACTGATGGGAAGATGAAATGAGCGAGATTTGGCCGTTTGGCCGCCGGTACGATCTGCATGAAATTGTGGCCGATGGCATCGTGCATGGCATCGGCATTGCCTTCGCGCTTGTAGGCGCAACCGCGCTCATCTTTTATGTAACGCTCTGGGGCAGTCTTAGCGCAATTGCGGCAGCCTGGATCTACGCGCTTGGCCTCGTTCTCTGCCTCTCCATTTCATTCACATACAATATCTGGCCACATTCGAGAGCGAAATGGCTGCTGCGCCGACTCGATCACTCTGCCATCTTCATTTTGATTGCAGCCACTTACACACCCTTTCTTCAGCGTGGAATTGAAGATCCTTTAATTGCTCTGACGCTGGCGGGCATTTGGGTGGCGGCGCTGGGCGGCATCTTTCTTAAATGCTTCTATCCAGGTAGATATGACCGGCTTGCTATTCTGCTTTATCTTGGCATGGGCTGGAGTGGGGTCATGGTTGCGCAGCCTTTGTCCAATCATCTCGCACCTATCACCATGTGGCTGATCGTGATTGGCGGCGTGATCTACTCAATGGGCGTGATCTTTCACGTCTGGGAGCGCCTGCGGTTCCAGAATGCCATCTGGCATGGCTTCGTGGTTACTGCGGCAGCCGTACATTACTCGGCCGTGATGACGAGCTTCAGCATCACGCCCGGCGTCGGCTATTGATCTCGTTTTAATGCCTCAACGTCCCTGAAACTGCTTCACAGGCTCCGCAGCCGTGCCTATGGTCACGGCACAGATTCATCGTGAATGGATATCGGAAATGAGCATTGAAATACGCGACGCCAAAGTCGAAGATCTTGGCGGCATCATGGACATCTATAATGACGCCGTGGAGAACACGACTGCTATCTGGAACGAGGTCCTCGTCGATCTCGAGAACCGCAAGGAGTGGTTCAAGCTGCGCAAGGAGCGCGGCTTTCCGGTGATTGTCGCGATCAAGGACGGCGTGGTCGCAGGCTATGCCTCATTCGGTGACTGGCGTGCCTTCGACGGTTATCGGCACACGCGCGAGCATTCGGTTTATGTGCATAGGGAAGCCCGCGGTCATGGGATTGGCAAGCTGCTGATGCTGTCGCTCATCGAACATGCCAAGGCAGCTGGCGTCCATGTGCTCATCGGCGCTATCGAATCCGAAAATGTCGCATCCATCCGGCTGCACGAAAAGCTCGGCTTTCGGATTGCGGGACAATATTCGGAAGTCGGCAAGAAATTCGGACGCTGGCTGGACTTGACCACAATGGAGCTCAGGGTTCCTTCTTGAGCTTTTCAGAGCCGAACCGACCGCGATAGGCGGCTGGGGTCGTGGAAAAATGCTGGCGGAAGTGGTGACGAAGATTGGCGGATGATCCCAGCCCGCATGTTTCGGCCACAGCGTCGATCGTCAATGCCGAGCTTTCCAGCAAGTCTTTCGCCTTTGACAGTCGCTGCGACAGAAGCCATTTGGCGGGCGTCGTTCCGGTCGCCGCTTCGAAGCGGCGTAGCAGCGTGCGCGCGCTCATGCCAGCCATTCTAGCCAGGTCTGCAACTGTGTAGGCTCTCGACAGATCGGCATGCATCATGTCCAACAGAGGCCCAAGCCGTGCCTTCTCATGCGGCTCCGGGACGGACTTTTCGATGAACTGCGCCTGTCCTCCATCGCGGTGTGGTGCAACCACGAGACGGCGCGCCACCATATTAGCCGCCCTGGTTCCAAAATCACGGCGTATCAGGTGCAGGCAAAGATCGATGCCAGCAGCACTTCCGGCAGAGGTCAGGACATTGCCCTCATCGACATACAGCACATCCGGCAGCACCGTGATCGCAGGATAGCGGTCCTGCAACGCTTGTGTATAGCGCCAATGTGTCGTCGCACGCCTGCCGTCGAGAACCCCGCTGGCCGCCAGAACGAAGACGCCCGAACAGATGGAAAGAAGCCGGGCGTCATTTTCATGCGCCTTTCGCAAGGCGAGGCGAAGCGCGTCCGGCACGTCGGCGTCAAGTCCACGCCAACCAGGCACGATGATCGTTCCGGCCTGTTCTATGAGTTCGATGCCTCCGTCGGCAACGAAGCGCACACCGCCTGTTGCGCGCATCTCCCCATCATCGACCGCCGCCACCGCAAAGCGATACCAATCGTCACCCATTTCTGGACGCGCCAGACCGAAGACCTCCACCGCAACACCAAATTCAAACGTGCAAAGTCCATCATAGGCAATGGCTACGACGAGCCGATTGGGAGGCTTCGCAATTTCTGCAGGGTTTGTCATGATCTTTACGCTATATGGCAATCCTGCCACCTGCCAAGCCAGCAAATGACGTTTTAAGTTCGGGACACTCGACAAAAAGGAGATGAACCATGAGCTATGTCACTGACATTTCTGCTGCCCCGGCAGACGTTGTTATCGACCACTTTTCTATGCGACTGGCAGTGGAAACCGATTGCTGGGACGTATGGGCTTCAATGGAGAAAGGCCAGCAGGACTTCGTGCTTCTTCATGTCGTGGGGTCGGCCGAGGTCTTCGCTAGGCGCCACATCCCCGGAGCGATCCATCTTCGCCATGCGGATATGACTGAAGAGCGGATGCAGGAATGGCCCAAAGACACCTTGTTTGTCGTCTACTGCGCTGGTCCACATTGCAATGGAGCGGACAGGGCAGCGCTCAATCTTGCCCGGTTGGGACGCAAGGTGAAGATCATGATCGGCGGCATGACTGGTTGGGCGGATGAGGGTTTTGCTTTTGCGGCCATCTGAAGCGCAGGGCAGCGAAAACGCTGCCCCGTCGACACGCGTTGCGTCACGACGCCAGTGCGGTTTCAACCGTCTCTTCCACAGCTCCGATGGCGGTCAACAATTCGGCATCCTCGCCGATGCCGGCATTGGGCGTGGTGAGCAGTGTATCGCCATAGAAGATGGAGTTCGCGCCTGCCATAAGGCAGAGGATTTGCGCTTCCCGCGTCAGGCTTGAGCGACCGGCTGACAAGCGCACGGTGGATTGCGGCATGACGAGGCGCGCGGTTGCCACCATACGCACCAGTTCCAGCGGATCGATTCGAGGACGTTTCGCAAGGGGTGTGCCTTCGACGGGGACGAGTGCGTTGATCGGTACGCTTTCCGGGTGAGGCGCGAAGCCCGCCAGCACCTGCAGCATCGCGGCCCGGTCATTGACGCCTTCTCCCATGCCGATGATTCCGCCGCAACAAAGCTCGATGCCGGCGGCGCGCACGGTAGACAATGTTTCCAACCGGTCCTGATATGTGCGCGTGGTGATGATGCGGGAGTAAAAGTCCGGGCTGGTGTCTAGATTATGGTTATAGGCGGTTAGACCAGCCTTCGCCAATCGCTCGGCCTGATGCGGCTTCAGCATGCCGAGCGTGACGCAGGCCTCCATGCCGAGTTCGCGCACGCCCTCTACCATCTCGATGACAGCGTCGAATTCCTTACCGTCGCGGACCTGTCGCCAAGCGGCTCCCATGCAGAAGCGCTCTGCGCCAGCCGCCTTCGCCGTGGTCGCCATGTCCAGAACCTTTCGAGGGTCCATCAGCATGTCGCGTGTCAGATCGACCTCGCGATGATGGGCCGATTGCGGACAATAAGCGCAATTTTCCGGGCAGCCGCCCGTCTTGATCGAGAGAAGGCTGGCCTTCTGCACATGGTTTGGGTCGTGATAGTGCCGATGGACAGCATTGGCGCGCCCCACCAGTTCGAGAAGTGGGAGCCGGTAGAGCGCAGCGATGTCCTCAACGCTCCAGTCATGCCGTATCTTGACGTCGGCTAGCAGCTTTTCAGTCATTGGCAGCATTCTCCACCGTCTTCACTTTGGGCAGAAGAAGCGACGCGGCAGCAACAATTCCGATTTTGACGAGATCGCCCAGAATGAATGGCGCAACGCCGATAGAGAAGATTTTTTCTGCGGGCAGGAAGGCGAGCAGCCATGCCATGCCGAAGACGTAGATCACGACCAGGCCCGCCATCATGGCAACGGTTCTCCGCAGCAGGGTTCCACTCTGCGACAGCCAGCCTGTAAGCCAGGATGCAACAAGGAAACCGGCTAGGTAACCACCCGTCGGTCCCATCATATAGGCAATTCCGATGCCGCGCTCGGGAGAGCCGGAGAAGACTGGAAGGCCCACAGCGCCCGCCGACAGATAAGCGACGAAGATCGTAACGGCCATTCGTGGTCCAAGGATGATCGCAAAACCCATCACTGCCATGGTGTGTAGCGTCATCGGTACCGGCCAGAACGGTACCTGCGTTTTTGCGGCAAGCGTCATCAGGACGACACCAGCGACAACGGCAACCGTCCGGAACGGCAAGCTACGGTTTTTGGCGCTGAAAAAGGCAGTCTCAACTTTATGCATCAAGCTCTCTCAATTATAGATAATTTATCGATGATGATAAGGGTATTCAGACTCCACGGAGAGTCAAGAGGCTAAATCGGAGGTAAAAATGCAATATTATCTATAATTTATTCAAAATCGAGAGATTGTTTTTCCATTCTCATGGATCGCATCACATGGCCGGACTCGTTCAGAGCAGGCAGAGAAGGTTAAAAAGAGAGGCGGAGGATGTTATGCCGAGGTGACGCGAGGGGGCCAGGTGCTTACCTCAAGCCAGGCCCTCTAAAGAGCCGACCGCCGTCCAGCGGCCGCGCTTTTCCGTCAGACCAGAGGTCTTGGGCGCCCTCTTGTGCATCAAGGGTGGACTACCAATGGCAACTTTTCGTTTGTTGCCTTTGTTACGAGTTGTCGCAGACGCGCCAACCCGTTTTTCGCGCTGTCAATCTTGCGGCTCGAACACCATGGAATGACCGTTGATGCAGTAACGCAGGCCTGTCGGTGGCGGGCCATCGGGAAAGACGTGCCCCAGATGACCGCCGCAATTGGCGCAGCGAATTTCAGTGCGCACCATCCCGTGGCTGATGTCGCGATGCTCTGTCACGGCATCGGGCTTCACGGGTTCGAAATAACTGGGCCAGCCGCATCCGGCATCGAACTTCGTATCGGAAACGAAGAGCGGCTCGTCGCAGGCGGCGCAGCGATAGAGACCTTTTTCGGTGCTGTTCCAATATGGCCCGGTAAAGGCGCGCTCTGTGCCGTGTTCGCGCAAGATTCGGTATTGCTCGGGCGTGAGTTGTTCACGCCATTGCTGATCGGTTTTGGTAATTTTGGGAGATTTGAGATCGCTCATCAGAGGCCCCTTTCTGTTGGCTTAGATATAGTAACGATGCGCGTTCATTGAAAGAGGGTCAAATCGGCGTGTCTTCCCTGCTTTTTGCCGCCCAAAGGGTTGAGAGATATTAACCTTTCCCGTAATTCAGGCATCAGCATTGAGAGCCGCGGTCGGCTCTGAGAGGAGGCCGGATGGCATTCGATGTCACGTCGCTGACATTCATCGCGCTTTTTTCACCATTTCTGGCAGCGCTGCTTGCTCCGGTCCTCGTGGCCAGGCTGGGATCCAAGGCGGCTTGGATACTGGCCCTCGTTCCAATTCTCGTCTTCGCGCATTTCCTCCGGTTTCTGCCGGAAGTCGCTGCTGGCGAGGTGGTAACCGGCGGCTATGTCTGGGTACCGAGCTTCAATCTCAGCTTCTCCTGGTTTCTTGATGGACTCTCGCTTACCTTCGCACTGCTGATCGCCGGTATCGGAGCCCTGATCGTGCTTTATGCTGGCGGCTATATGGAAGGCCATCCGCAGCAGGGCCGCTTTCTTGCCTTTCTCTTTCTCTTCATGGGCGCCATGCTCGGCGTCGTGATATCCGACAGCCTGATGATGCTGTTCGTCTATTGGGAACTGACCTCGATCACCTCGTTCCTGCTTATCGGCTTCGATCATCATCGCGAAGCCTCCCGTCGTGCCGCGCTCCAGGCGCTTCTAGTGACGGGCGGAGGCGGTCTTGCCTTGCTGGCGGGGCTTCTCTTCATCTGGAACATCAGCGGCACGACACAGCTCTCGCTGCTTGTGCATGGCGGCGATGTGCTGCGCCAAAGCCCGTTCTATTTCGCGGCGCTGGTGTTGGTGCTCGGCGGTGCATTCACAAAATCCGCGCAGTTTCCCTTCCACTTCTGGCTGCCCAACGCCATGGAAGCGCCGACGCCTGTCTCCGCCTATCTGCATTCGGCGACCATGGTAAAGGCAGGCATCTACCTGTTGATGCGCCTTAACCCGGTCCTGGGCGATACTGCTGCGTGGCAAATTCTGCTGCCATTTTTTGGCGGCTTAACGATGCTGATCGGCGCATTGATGGCTATTCGCCAGACCGACCTCAAGCTTATGCTCGCCTACACGACCGTGTCGTCGCTTGGCCTCCTGGTCATGCTGATCGGCTTCGGGTCGGAGCATGCTCTCGAAGCGGCTGTGCTCTATCTGATCGCTCATTCCCTCTTCAAGGGCTCCCTCTTCATGGTGGCCGGGATCATCGACCATGGGACCGGAACCCGCGACGTGCGCCAGCTCGCGGGCTTGAGAAAGGCGATGCCGATCATCTTTGCCGCAGCTTTCGCCGCCGCACTCTCCATGGCGGGGTTGCCACCCTTTTTCGGTTTCCTGGCGAAAGAGGAGATTTATTATGCGTTGGCCCACGCAAACCCGCGCGCAATTCTCTTTACCGGTGTCGCAATCATCGGCAACGCATTGATGCTGGCCATCGCTTTTGCGGTGGGGCTCAAGCCTTTCGTCGGCGTGCCACTGAAGACGCCGAAAGCAGCACATGAAGGACCCGTGCTTTTGTGGCTCGGACCCACGGTGCTGGCATTCTTCGGTCTGGTCGCTGCCGTATTTTCAGACACATTTCACGCGGCCGTCTCCACACCCATGGCAAGTGCAGTTGCCGGCGATACTCGGGCCGTCGAAATGTCGCTGATACCGCATATCGGTATACCGCTAGCGCTTTCGCTGTTCACCATCGGCCTTGGTGTCATGATATTCACGATGCTCGCCAAGGCGCGTGATCTGATGACCCGCACGCTGGATGCCGTCGGTCCCGGACCCGACAAGGGGTTCGATGCCTTCGTCTCCGGTCTCGTGCGCGTCTCCGCCAGTCTCACGCGAGTTCTTCAGCCGGGCAGGCTCGAATTTTACGTTACCGCGACATGCGCCATGATCGCAGCTGCTCTTCTGATCCCGCTTTTTATATACGACGAGTTGCCGGCCATGCCGATCTGGCCAGCCAAGGCTCAAATTCAGGAGCTGACCTTCGTGGTGATCGCCGTCATCGGCCTGGTCGCCGTGCTGATGGCGTCCAGCCGACTGACCGCCATTGTCGCGCTTGGAATTCAGGGTTTCGCGGTCGCGGTGCTCTTTTTGCTATTCGGTGCGCCGGACCTGTCCTTCACGCAGTTCATGGTCGAGACACTCTCGGTGGTGATCCTCACTCTGGTCATGACACGCCTGCGTCTATCGCCATCGGATCACCGCGGGTTTGGTCAGAAGCTAATGGATGGAACGATTGCGGTTGCCTGCGGCATCGGATTTGCCTTGATGCTGCTGAAATCGACCGAACAGCCCTTCGACAATAGCCTGACCGCGTTCTTCAATGCTTATTCCAAGGTTATCGCCCATGGAAACAACGTGGTGAATGTCATCATCGTCGATTTCCGCGGGACCGATACATTGGGAGAAATTGCCGTGGTGATGATCACGGCGCTGGCCATTCTGTCGCTTATCCGCATCCGCACAGGCTCGAAATTACGTCCTGCGGATAACAATCCGGATGACGATTATGATCGTGTAGGGAAGGGCAGGGCATGAATACGCTGATCTTCAGGACGGCTGCGCCCGTCATAACCAGTGTCATGACACTGTTTTCGATCTTCGTGCTGCTGCGCGGTCACAATGAACCTGGCGGTGGCTTCATTGGCGGTCTGATTGCCGTCTCAGCGCTCGCCATTTATGGTATCGCCTATGGCGTACACGCGGTCCGGCGCGCCATAATTTTCCACCCCTTGTCGATTGCCGGCTTCGGTCTTTTGCTGGCGACGCTGTCCGGTATGAGCTCGATCTTCGTCGACGTACCCTTCATGACGGGCTTGTGGATTTACCCCAGCCTCTTCGGTGTGGAAGTGCCGTTGGCCACCGTCATCTCCTTCGACATAGGCGTCTACCTGGTCGTTGTCGGTGGCTTCACCTCCATCGCGCTCGCGCTGGAAGAAAGGGATCGTGACTGATGGAAGCGATATTCTCCATCCTCGTCGGCGTATTTTTCTCGACAGCGATCTATCTCATGCTGTCTCGCCGCAGCGTTCGGCTTCTGCTTGGCATAGCGATCCTCGGCAACGCCGTCAATTTGTTGCTTTTTACCGCCGGCCGCCTGCATCGCCAAGTCCCACCTATCATTCCAGCAGGTATGGACGCGCTGCCGCCGGACACGGCAAATCCCCTGCCGCAGGCTCTTATTTTGACGGCGATCGTCATTTCATTCTGCTTTTTCTGCTTTCTGCTGGTACTCGTCTGGCGCGCGTTTCAGGAGTTGAAGACCGACGATACGGACGAAATGCGTGCGGCTGAGCCGCAAGGCGAGCCGCTCCCGCCGGTGGGTTATTAATGATCACGCAATTTCTTATCGCAGCATCCGGTCCCGCCGCCGTCGATCTATCTGCCGCTCTCGTCATGCAACCCACTGGACTTGCCGACTGGGTGATCGTGATGCCGGTCGCCCTCTGTATCGGTCTCGGCGCAGTGCTGATGATGATCCGCCATCGGACAAGGCTTCATGCTCCAATCACGATAATGGGCCTTTGCATTCTTGTGGCGCTGGAAGCGGCACTGCTCTGGCGCGTGGCGTCGCAAGGGCCATTCACAATGGTAATGGGCCGCTGGCTTCCGCCTTTCGGAATAGCCTTCACCGCGGATTTGACCGGAACCGTGCTGGCACTGGCTGGCGCCATTGCAGCACTTGCCTGTGCTATATACGCGGCGCGCGATTGTGAGGATCGGGAGAGACGCTACGGCTTCTACCCGTTCCTGATGTTACTGATGGCCGGCGTCACGGGTGCGTTTCTGACCGGAGACATCTTCAACCTCTATGTCTGGTTCGAGGTGCTGCTCATCTCCTCTTTCGGCCTCATCGTACTCGGCTCCACGCGAGAGCAGATCGACGGCGCACTGAAATATGCCGTGCTCAATCTTCTCGGAACGACGCTTTTCCTTATTACGGTCGGCTATCTCTATGCCATTTTCGGCACACTCAACATGGCCGATATTGCAAGGAAAGCCACGCCACTTGGGCAGACCGCGCCTCTCATGACGCTTGCATCGCTCTTTACGCTCGCCTTTGCGATGAAGGCGGCAGCTTTCCCAGTGAATTTCTGGCTACCCGCATCGTACCACACACCCAAGATCGTCGTTTCCGCGCTATTCGGCGGCTTGCTCACCAAGGTTGGCGTCTACGCTCTGTTGCGCGTCATGGTGATGCTCTTTCCGGTGCAGCGCGAGGAACTCAGTTTTGTGATAGCCGTCTCCGCTGCGTTGACGATGATTCTCGGCGCCATGGGAGCGCTCGCACAGAATGACCTGCGCCGCATGCTTGGCTACATCGTCATTTCCGGCATCGGTTCCATCATGGCGGGTGTGGCGATCGGCACACAGGCAGCGCTGAGCGGCGCAATTTTCTATGCGCTGAATTCCATCGTGCTGATGACGGCGCTCTACCTTGCCATCGGTCACGCGGCGCGTCTCGGCGGCGCATGGACGCTGTCTGGATTGAGGGGGCTCTATGCCGGGGCGCCATGGTTCTCCGCCATGGTTCTAGTGCTTTTCTTTGCCGGCGCGGGCCTTCCACCCTTTTCCGGTTTCTGGCCGAAGGCCATGCTCACCAAATCCGCGATCGATATCGGCGCATGGTGGCTTGCTGCATCAATCCTCATTTCGGGTTTTATCTTTACAATCGCTCTTGGGCGTGCGTTTCTCCTATGCTTCTGGAAACCAGCCGCACCTGAAATGTCGAGGCCAGCCAGGGCGCCGTTGGCGTCGGCGTCCGGAAGACCGCCATCGATGATGCCCGTGGCGGCTCTCACTCTTTTGATCGTCGTGGCGGGTCTCTTTCCCGAGCCCCTTATGAAGATCAGCCAAAGCGCGGCCCAGACGCTTGGCGATCCCTCCGCCTATATTCGTTCGGTCTTTCCGCAAGGAGCGCTTCGATGAGCCTCTTTTTCACCGGCCTTGTGTTCGTGCTGATTTGGCTTGCCATCTCCGGCAGCTACACAGTTCCCAACCTGCTCTTCGGGGCGGTGGTGGCGGCCTTGTCGCTTGGGCTTATTCGCCACCAGATCAAGAGAGGTGACAGAGCGGGCATCCGACCTCTGGCCACGGTTTCGCTGGCCCTGCTTTTCATCAAGGAGTTGGCGCTTTCCGCATGGACTGTCGCAAAACTCGTCGTGAAGCCAAGGATGGAATTGAAGCCCGGCATCTTCGCTTATTCTCTGACGGTTGAGCGTGATTTCGAAATCGCCCTTCTCGCCAATCTGATCACGCTTACCCCAGGAACTCTTTCCGTAGATGTGGGGGAAGATCGCAAGACGCTCTACATCCATGCTCTGGATTGCCGCGACGTCGAGGCGACGAAACGGTCCATCGCCGATGGCTTCGAGCGCAAGATCATGGAGGCTTTCGCCAGATGACGCCGGAGATACTCGTCTCTTACGCCTCGCTTGTGGCGCTCCTTATTCTTTGTATCGCTTTTCTGCTTACGGTCTATCGCGTCGTGGTCGGCCCGACGCTGCCGGACCGGGTCGTGGCGCTCGACATGCTGGTTGGGATTGCCATTGGCTTTATCGCGGTGATTGCGGTGCGCAGTGGCTTCAACCTATACATTGATATCGCAATTGCCCTTTGCCTCGTCGGTTTTTTGGCGACGGTGGCCTTTGCTCGCTTCATCCTGTCACGCCGGCCTGAAGAAAAGAGTGGAAAAAGACAGGTTCTCGATGGTCCAGATGTCCTGCCTGCGGAGAGGAACATGCAAAATGTCGCGGGTACAAAATTAAAGAGCAGGGGAACAAAGAAGAAAGGCAAGAAGAAATGACTTGGGTACTTGCAACGATCATAACTGTGCTGCTCATCGTCGGGGCGCTGTTTTCCCTGACAGCAGCCATTGGCCTTAACCGTCTGCCCGATCTCTACACAAGAATGCATGCAGCATCCAAGGCAGGCACGGTCGGCTCAGGGCTCCTTCTTCTGGGAGTTGGCCTTTATTCCCAAGACCTTGAAGTATTTGCGCGCGCCTTCGCAGGCTTTCTGTTCGTTGTTCTTACTGCCCCAATATCTGCACATTTGCTTGCAAAATCGGCGCATCAGGTTGGATATAAATTGTCTTTTCACTCAATCGCGGATGACTTGGAAGCAGATCGGAAGTCCAAGTGAAAAAACAACTTCGCCGTTAACTTGTGCGGATTTCTAGCTACTAAATATTTTGTTACCCGTTATTTTTTATATATGAATTTCCGGAAATATGGTCTGAGTTGTTCCAAAATAATATCTGGACTTTTTTTGGTTTGGTGATATCCAACGATACGCAAAGTTTCTGAAGCTGATTTGCTATTCGTTATTGGCGTTTCTCTACGCCCTACATGAGACCGGGAAGTCTTGTTGGGTTAGTGCCAGAGATACAGTCACGGATCACGTTGGTCGCATCAGTAATCCCGCCTATTCTGCATGAAGCTTGGGGCTGGCTTCGTGTCATACACACAGTGCAGTTTTGTTGGTTTTTACTTTGCAATACTGGCGCATGTGGCTCTGCCCATCGCTATGCGAGACATGAACAGGAGACAATGAAATGACGGAAACTACATATGGCGGAGCCCAGAATCTGCTTGTCGAACTGACTGCGGATATTGTTGCCGCCTATGTTAGCCACCACGTTGTTCCGGTCGCGGAACTTCCAAGCCTGATTTCCGATGTACACAACGCTCTGAGCGGTACATCCGCTCCGGTGGCGGCATCGGTGAGCGTTGAAAAACAGAAGCCGGCGGTTTCTGTTCGAAAGTCGGTTCAGGATGATCAGATCATCTGCCTGGAATGTGGTGGTTCTTTCAAGTCGCTCAAGCGTCACCTGACGACGCACCACAGCATCACGCCGGAAGAATATCGCGAAAAGTGGGATTTGCCGGTGGACTACCCGATGGTCGCACCTGCCTATGCCGAAGCGCGCTCGCGTCTGGCCAAGGAAATGGGGCTTGGACAGCGCCGTAAGTCCGGCCGCTGATCTTCTTCGCAATTGACCGCGCTGAAATTGAAAGCCGGCCCTCGGGTCGGCTTTTGCTTTTCGTTAAGCAACGACGGTTGTATCAAATACAGTCGGCGGGCTGGCGTAACATTCATAAAAATGACGCCAGCCTTACATGTCTAAAACGTGAGCGAAGCTGGAAGACTGCGACACGCTCGTTGCGAGAAGAACCGTATCAGCCGACTTTCGCCAAGCCTTCACGAGGCACGTAATGCTGGCCGAAGCGGTTGCTCAAAAACGCATCCAGAGCCACATCTTCCTGCCTGACAAAGCCGCGAAGCGGCAATTTGCCATCGGCCAGGAGGTCGAGAACGGTGCAGATACCAGCTGCCGTGGTGATCTGGATTGCGCTCATCATGCGGCCGGAGATCGGGCTGGCATAGACTTTGTTGGCATAGGTTTCCTGCATGAAGCGACCGTTGCGCGTCCCGCACACGGTGACGAACACGATGACCACATCTTGCATCGTGGCGGGGAGCGCGTTTTCGAACAGATCCTTCAAGACGTCGCGACGGTTGCGCAAGTTGAGATCATTGAGAAGCGCCTTCATGATTGCCACGTGACCAGGATAGCGGATGGTTCGGTAGTTCATGGTGCGCACCTTGCCTTCCAGCGTAGCAGCCAGCGTTCCCAAACCTCCGGATGTGTTGAAGGCCTCGTAGGTAACGCCGTCGAGTGAGAATTCCTCTCGCTCTTCCAAAGCCGGAACGGCTGTAAGACGACCCTCGACGATGGCTTCGCAAGGCTCGATATATTCGTTGATCAGGCCGTCCGTGCTCCAGGTAAGATTGTAGTTCAAGGCGTTGGACGGATATTGCGGCAGGGCGCCAACGCGCATGCGCACACTGTCCAGCTTGTCGAAGCGAGCGGCCAAGTCGGCAGCGACAATAGAAATGAAGCCGGGTGCCAAGCCGCACTGTGGGATGAGCGCCACTTCCGATGTCTCGGCGAGTTTCTTCACCTTGCGAGTGGATTCGACATCTTCGGTAAGATCGAGATAATGCGTACCAACCGCAACCGCAGCTTCTGCAATACCTGCGGTCAGGTGGAAGGGCGCTGCGGACAGGACGGCAAACTTGTCCTTCAACAGAGCCTGAAGGCTCAGCCGATCGGTAATGTCCACCACTTCCGTATCGATCCGCTCATGCGTCGGAACATTGGATAGCTGCTCGACCGCACGATCGGCAACGGTGACGCGGTAATCGCCTGTCACCGCCAGCATCCAGGAAATGGCAGAGCCGATATTGCCAGCGCCCACTACAACGATGTGTTTCATGATCCGTCCCCTTGAGATTATGTATTGAGGTAACAGAATGCCGTTGCTCGCGGTTGATTCGTAGCTTTATTTCGATCAGATAGATGTGTAAGTTTAGACATAACGCCGAAGGAAACAGGCATTATGACCATCTCCGACAAGGATCGCGCTCTTCTATCTTTGCTGGGAAGCAATGCCCGCATGCCAGTAGCGGAATTGGCGCGCAAGCTCGGCCTTTCGCGAACGACGGTACAAGCGCGGCTTGAGCGGTTGGAAGCAGAAGGGGTAATCGCCGGCTATGGCCTCAGGCTCTCGGAAAACTATCTGTCCGGGCTTGTGCGCGCCCATGTGCTGATCACCATCGCCCCGAAGGCGTTGGCAGCGGTGACGATGTCGCTGTCTGCCATAAAGGAAGTGACGACGCTGCACTCCGTCAGCGGCAGCTTCGACCTTATTGCCGTCCTTGCCGCCCCCTCCATTGCGGAACTCGACGGTTTGATCGACAAGATCGGGGCATTGGACGGAGTTGAGCGCACCCTCTCGTCGATCATTCTATCCACGCGGATTTCTCGGTGAGACGCCCTCTTTTTCGTCGACGATCGCCTCACGCCTGATCGAGACTTCCGCGCCGAGCCTTGAAGAACATCTTCAGCCGCTGAAGCTCGTCCTCGCTCCAGCCCTGCGGAGTGGTCACCTCCATCCATGCATCGATGTAATGTTCCGGCGCATAGACGTGACCGTAGCCGATCGGAGCGGTCGTCGCTGCGGCCACGTCAAGCGTCAACTGCAGAAAGGTGACGAGCGGAAACCAGCGGAACGATGAGGAGATATCGCGCCCTCGAGGCTGGTTCATCCACTCGGGACGCCTACACAGGGATGACGTCTCAAAGAACGTGATCGGGTCGCTGGCATATTGCAGATACACGATCCGCATGGGCCCCCAGGACGCATTCGGCATTTTGGCAGTTTGATACTGATCGGCGAAGCGAATGACGGACGAATCTCGGAATCGAGGCAGCCATTGGGGTGTTCCATCGACGCGCCCATTGGTCGCCATGCGCCATGTAGGACTTGCGAATGGTGGCCCGCTCCACAGCGCGCCCTGAAACGGATCCGCCAGCACATCATAAAGATCTGACGATTTCTGGCTGTTCAACGCACCAAGGCTAAGCCCGTGAAGATAGAGCTTTGGCCGCGTGTCCTTGGGCAGCGTCGTCCAATAGCCATAGACCTCTTCGAAAAGAGCTCGCGCCGTCTCGACCCCATAATCCGGCTCCGTCAGAAGGGCGATCCAGCTGGACAGATAGGAATATTGGACCGCAACGCTGGCTATGTCGCCATTGTGCAGATACTCGACCGTATCCAGAGCTTCCGGATCGATCCAGCCCGTGCCGGTCGGTACCACGACGAGCAGCGTTTGACGCTGAAACGCGCCTGTTCGTTTCAACTCGTCAAGCGCAAGCTTTGCCCGTTCTGCCGGCGTATCTGCCGAATTGAGGCCGGCATAGACCCTGATCGGCTCAAGAGCGGGACGGCCCGTGAAGCTGGAGATCTGCTGCGCAGTGGGGCCGGTGGCAACAAACTCCCGTCCGCGACGGCCGAGAGACTGCCACGTCATCAACGAGCCATCGCTGCCGGTTTTCAGCTGGTCGGTCGGCTTGGGGACGTCGGGCTCGATAAGGCTGTCCACCTGCTTCAGCGAGCTATCGGCAAAGCGCAGTCCGATATCGAAAATCAGGCCGTTCAGCACCATCCAGGCGAGCACTATTGCCGCAATCGCGCTTACGACATTGGCCAGCCTGCGCGGAAGAAAGCGTCGACTGCGCAGCGCTAGCAATAGGCGCACCAGTTGGAAAAGCCGCCCGAAGCCAATCAGAATAGCGGCAACGGCCACCGCGACCGCTCCGGTTCTGATGGGGTGACTGGTGTCCAGCGGGCTCATTTCCATCAGTAGACGGATGGAGTTTTGCCAACGCCCCGCCTGCCAGAGAAAACCGATTGCGGAAACGATAGCGGCAAGCGACAAGACAAAGCGGATGCCGCGCCGATCATGCCTGGAGGGTTGCGGCAACTCAAGATAGACGTAAATCGTCTTCAGCAGTATGCCGATCAGGTACCCGATCGCAAAGGAAAATCCGCAAAGCACGCCCTGCATGATGAAGGTACGTGGCAGAAGCGAAGGGGTGAGCGACGCGCAGAACAGCAGCGTGCCAAAAACGACACCAGTGCTGGAGAGCGGTCCGAGAAAGCGCCTGATCCATCGCAAGCAGCGACTCCTCCCATGATTCTGGCTGAGCGTTCTAGATTGAACTGAAGCATCGCGACTGCGCGATGGTCAATCCAGTTCGGGCTTTGCAGCTAGGAAAGAAATCACAGAGTAAAAAAAGCCCGCGATGGACTTCGTCACATCACGGGCTGTTCTCACATGCCGGGAAACCGCCATCATGGCGTGTATGCGGCAATCACTTCTTTGGAGACTGTGAAGGCTTTGGCTGACTTCCGCCTTCGCGCATCTGCCGCCACTCGCTCTCGAGGCGGTCGTAAATATTTTGGGGAATTGTCGCTGTCATGGCATTCCTCCTGACTGGTTGATGCAGCTCCATTTGCGGGCTCTGAAACCAAGTAAGAGGGTGAGAGGTTCCGGGATTCAAGCAAAAATTTTTCCTTAAATCGGTTCGTAGCTATTAAAATCGATTAAGATTTTTTCAAATCGATTTAAGTGTGGCGCTCCGAGCGGGGACAAATCCGTCACTTGCCTGCAGTTGCATTTTCCGGGCGCTTCATGAGCTTTTGCAGACGATGATTCTTCCGCATATCAAAGTGCTATGTGCCCGCTTAAACACTCTAAAAAGCGGCAGAGGCGCCTGCCTTGCGGTCCTGACAACCGCATCGGCACATCATTTTGATGAGCACGCGTGGTTAGTCGCTGGCTAGCGGATTGAACGCGTCGCCACAGGGTGATAGGCGGTCCCTTTAAATTTGTCGCGACGTGTTCAATGACAGGTGCACATTCATGATCCGCCACATCGTCTTCTTCACTGTACCGGAAGCTAACCGTGATGCCGTGCGCAAGGGCCTGTCCGGCCTGACTGCGATCTCGCATGCCTCGAAACTGGAGATTGGCGAGAACGTCAAAAAAGATCAGTGGGGGAATTCGGTGGATTTCATCGTCTATGGCGAATTCGAAAGTGAAAATGCACTGGCTGCTTATAAGGCCGACCCCGCCTACGAGCTTTCCACCAACACCGTGAAACCGCTGCGCGATACTCGGGTTGCCGCGGACTTCGACGCCGACAAAGCCGTCAAGGCGCCAATCATCTAGGCGGGTGAGACAAGCCTTTCGCTTTCCTCAATCGTCGCCTTAACGGCCGAAAGCTGCTCGGCAGATTTTTCGTTCAAACGATTCGAAAGATTCAAGGAAGGGGCAAAGCGCGTCGGAAACGGGGCTAGAAGCCAGTGGAGCGGATGCGTCACTCTCGCCATCCATTTCTGACCGACCGATGCGCGGTTTGCCATTGTAAAGCTGCGGCCGTCCCCAGCTTGAACCGCAGCAAAAGACCACATTCATTTGCCATTCAGGCGCTTTGAGCTAAATATTGCCGCAACAAACTATTTGACGTGCATCCGACTTTTTGTGGAAGTTTTTGCAAATGGCATCTCCTCTCATCATTGCGACGCTTGCGGCTGGACTATCCGGCTTCCCCGCGCCGCAAGTGGATTTGCGGGCCGGTGCCGTCGAAGCGCCGATCGTGCGCGTTGCCAGCGATTGTACCGGCGCTGTTTCCCGCGTCGTCCGTGAAACTGGCGGTCAGCTTCTTTCCGTCTATCCGTCCGGCGATGGTCAGTCCTGCGTGGTCACGGTGCTGGTGCAGGGCAATGGCGAACGTCCGCGCAAGGTGACCATGCGCGTACCTATGTAGTTGAATCCCGGCCTAAATCTCCGTACATCTCCTGTAGACATGTTTCGAATGCCGGCCCGCGGCCGGTTGGACTGAAAAAGGGGCAGACGATGCGCATTCTCGTGGTCGAGGACGATACCAACCTGAACCGTCAATTGACCGACGCGCTGAAAGAGGCGGGGTATGTGGTCGATCAGGCTTTCGATGGCGAGGAAGGGCATTATCTCGGCGATACGGAGCCCTATGACGCAATCGTCCTCGATATCGGCCTGCCGCAGATGGACGGCATCACCGTCGTCGAAAAATGGCGTTCGTCCGGCAAGTCGATGCCTGTTCTGATCCTGACAGCACGTGACCGCTGGAGCGATAAGGTCGCCGGTATAGACGCGGGCGCGGACGATTACGTGACAAAGCCTTTCCATGTGGAGGAAGTGCTGGCCCGTGTGCGCGCTTTGATTCGCCGCGCCGCTGGCCATGCATCCTCCGAGATTGTCTGTGGCCCTGTGAGGCTGGATACTAAGTCCTCCAAGGCAACGGTCAACGGAGTGACCTTGAAGCTTACCTCCCACGAATTCCGTCTGCTGTCTTATCTCATGCATCACATGGGTGAGGTCGTATCGCGAACCGAACTTGTCGAACATATGTACGATCAGGATTTCGATCGGGATTCCAACACGATCGAAGTCTTTGTTGGTCGACTGCGCAAGAAGCTCGGGGTCGATCTGATCGAGACCATTCGTGGCCTCGGCTACCGGATGCAAGCGCCGCAAGATGCGAAGTAATTCACTCACCGCCCGCGTTCTGTTGCTGGCGTCGGCATGGTCCGTGCTGGCGCTGGTGGTGATCGCAGTGGTGATTTCGACGCTCTATCGCCAGGGCGTCGAGCGTAGCTTTACCGATTTGTTGCGCGCCCAGCTTTACAACGTCATCAATTCCGTGACGATTTCTAATGACAACACGCTTGCCGGAAGCCCGCAGCTTGGCGATCTGCGTTTCTCCCAGCCCGACACCGGCTGGTACTGGGTTGTTGAACCCCTCGGCAACTTTCAGACAGCACAGTTGGTCTCTTCTTCGCTGGGTGTGTCCAAGCTTGCCGTTCCCAGCATTCTCGATGTCCCTTTCGATAACCGCTACGAGCGCTATTACACGCTGACGGATCAAGCCGGAAATCGCATTCAGGTGGCCGAAACCGAAGTCGTGCTGGACGGAGAGGGCAGAGCGGCGCGGTTTCGCGTGACCGGCAATCTGAACGTCGTGGAAGACGACGTGCGGGATTTTTCCAATAGCCTTTATCTGGCGCTCGCCGTCTTCGGCGTCGGCAGTCTCGTCGTTAATGGCCTTGCCATCCTCTATAGTCTCCGCCCGCTGGACCACGCGCGCGTGGCGCTCGGCAAGATACGCGGTGGCGAGGCGGAGCGGCTCGAGGGTGAGTTCCCCCGGGAAATTCAGCCACTCGCCCATGAGGTCAATGCGCTGATCGAAAGCAACCGGCGTATCGTCGAGCGCGCGCGCATGCAGGTCGGCAATCTCGCGCATTCATTGAAGACGCCGATTGCAGTCTTGTTGAACGAGGCGCGCACGCTGGACAGCCAGCATGGCGATCTGGTGCGAGCGCAAGCCGATGCCATGCAGGCGCAGGTTCAGTCCTATCTTTCGCGAGCCCGCATCGCCGCACAGCGTGGCTCGATCCTGGCGCGCGCCGAAGCAGAGCCGGCGCTGGAGCGTCTGATCCGTGTGATGCGGCGTCTCAATCCCGATAAAATATTCGAACTCGATCTTCACCAGCCCGGTGTCCTTCTCGCCATGGAGCAGCAGGATCTGGAAGAAGTCGTCGGCAATCTTCTCGAAAATGCGGCACGGTTTGCCAACAAGCGCGTCGTCGTGCGTATGACGACCGGAAGCCACACATCATCCGATCCGGACATTACCCGTCGCGCCTGGGTAGAACTGACGGTCGAAGATGATGGTCCCGGTCTTGAGCCCGACCAGATTACCGAAGCGCTCAAGCGTGGCAGAAGGCTCGATGAAAGCCGACCCGGTACAGGCCTTGGCCTTTCCATCGTCAGCGAGGTAGTTTCCGAATATCACGGCAAGTTTGCCTTGTCGCGAAGCGAACTCGGCGGATTGAAGGCCGCGCTGCTTTTGCCGGGCCTTTCGAAAGAACTTGCTTAAGGCATGGGAAAAGGCAATTAATTCAAACTGAAAGAACGTTAAAACCTGCCTGACCAGGCGTGGTTCTGTGCCGTGACCGACAGGTTCATGCGTCGAGTTGTCAAGGAGTGGTATTTTGATCGAAGCGAAGTTCAGTTCAGGTATGAGGTCAGCAAGGGCTCGCGCGGCAGGGTCTGCCGTGCTGTCGCTGGTCGTCGTTTCCGTCTTGAGCTCCTGCGCAACATCCAATACCCGCGGCGGTGCAAGCGGCACGGGTCTCTTCGGCGGAGGTTCCTCTGCGTCCGTTTCCTACATTTCCAGCCTTCAGGGCGGGATCGTGTCGCGCAGTGGAATTCAATTGAGCAGAGGCGATTACAACAAGGCCTTGGAAGCGGAATATCGCGCTCTTGAAACAGCGCCCGGCGGGCAGGCCGTGACCTGGAGCGGCAGCGCCAAGGGTGAAGTCGTCGCGAATGCGCCCTATCAAGTGGGCAATCAGAATTGCCGTCAATACTCCCATACCATTACGGATAATGGCCGCGAAGCGAAGGTGCGTGGTGCAGCGTGTCGTAACGCAGACGGAACTTGGACGCCGCTGACTTGAGGACGTGGCGAAACGTCCGGCGCCGCTTTGAAATGGCATAGTGCCACTCCCGTCATGGTTTTGGCCAATCCTCCTCGTGATCGACATTCTTCCATTTGACTTGCGTCAAGGAAGGCGTAGGTCTTCCTATGAGAGAAAGTCGCGCGGCCGATGGCCTCAAATTCGTGTCATCCTGTTGCGACATGTTTAAAAGCAACGCGCATTCGAGTAGTTGATTGGGAATGTTCTGGATTCTCGTTGCCATACTGACGGCGGCTGTCGCCATCGTTCTCACCCATCCGCTGATGCGCAGCAGGCAGGCCGCCATTGCCGATCGGCAGGGCGAGGTTGCTGTCTATCGCGATCAGTTGGCGGAACTTGAGCGAGAGCGTGCGTCCGGCCTGATTGGCGAAACGGAGGCAGATTATGCGCGGGCTGAGATTGGACGCCGGCTACTGGCCGCTGCTTCTGGACCAAACCAGCCCGATGGCGCTTCGACAGCACGCCGCCACAATGTGATTGCGACCATTGTCACCGCGCTGATACCGCTCACAGGCCTCTGTCTATACTTGTGGATGGGCAGTCCGAACCGCCCGGACATGCCGCTGGAAGCACGCCTGGAAAACCCCGGCAACGATATGAACCTTTTGATCGCCAAGGCTGAACGGCACCTGGCGCAAAACCCGCAGGATGGTGCTGGATGGGACGTGCTGGCACCGATCTACTTCAAGACGATGCGATTTGCCGATGCCGAAATGGCCTACCGGAATGCGATCCGCATTCTGGGGGAAAATGCGCAGCGACTGACCGGCCTCGGCGAAACGCTGGTGACGTCCAGTCAGGGCATCGTCACCGACGAGGCGCAGTCTGCCTTTGCCGATGCGGAGAGGATGCGTCCGGGCAATCCTCGGGCGCAGTTCTATCTGGCGCTGGCGTTGGAGCAGGCTGGCAAGATGGATGAAGCACGCGATGCCTTTGCCGAAATCCTGCAGACATCTCCGGCAGGTGCGCCGTGGATTGCGCTGGTTGAGGCTCATTTGAAGGCAACGGGCGGCGATGCTGCAATTGCTGCCGCGCAAAAGCCTGAAGCGCCCGCAAACCCGACGGCAGAGGATATCGAGGCGGCCAATACCATGTCGCCCGAGGATCGCCAGGCGATGATCTCCGGCATGGTGGAAAGCTTGGATGGCAAGCTTAGACAACAGCCCGATAATTTCGAGGGCTGGATGCGGCTCGTGCGCTCCTATGCCATGCTGAATAATGAAGACAAGGCGAAGGAAGCGCTGCGCAACGGCCTGAAAGCTTTCCCGCCCGGTGGTGAGCAGGGCAAGAAGCTTCTGGCGCTGGCACAGCAGCTCGGTATTAATGCCGATGGAGCGACCCAATGACACGCAAGCAGAAACGATTGGCCATTATCGGCGGGGGCGTGAGCTTCATCATGCTTGCCGTGTTTCTTGTGATGTTTGCCTTTGGTCAGTCCATCGCTTACTTCTACATGCCTGCCGATCTTCAAAAGAATGCTGTCGCTCCCGGAACCCGCATCCGTCTCGGTGGGCTGGTTGCCGAAGGTTCGGTGAAACGCGGCGAAGGCCGCACGGTGGGCTTCACCGTGACGGATGGAACGGGAAGCGTCCCGGTCAGCTATACGGGTATTCTGCCAGACCTCTTTCGCGAAGGCCAAGGCGTTGTAACGGAAGGTGTGTTCGATGCCGCAACTCATGCCTTCATGGCCGACAGCGTACTGGCTAAGCATGACGAGAACTACATGCCGAAAGAAGTTGCCGATCGGCTGAAGGACAAGGGTCTCTGGCAGCATACTGAAGAGGGCAACAAGACTGGGGCGACCAAATGATTACCGAAATCGGCCATTACTGTCTGATCCTCGCACTTGCGGTGTCCTTGGTCGTTTCGATTCTTCCCGTCATCGGCGTGCGCCGTTACGATCGCGCGCTGATGGACGTTGCCTCCGTCGGTTCACTACTGATGTTCCTTCTGGTCGGCTTGAGCTTTGCCGCCCTGACGCGCGCCTACGCCATTTCCGACTTTTCGCTGAAAAACGTCTTCGAGAACTCGCATTCCCTGATGCCGATGATCTACAAGCTTACTGGCGTATGGGGAAACCATGAGGGCTCGATGCTCTTGTGGCTGCTGATTCTGGTGTTTTTCAGCGCGCTCGTCGCCGTCTATGGTCGCAACCTTCCCGAAACGCTGAAGGCCAATGTGCTTTCGGTACAGGCTTGGATCAGTACGGCTTTCTTGTTGTTCATCCTTCTGACGTCCAACCCTTTTCTGCGCCTCGACCCGGTGCCGGCTGAAGGGCAGGATCTGAACCCCATCCTTCAGGATCTCGGTCTCGCCATCCATCCACCGTTGCTTTATCTGGGCTATGTGGGCTTTTCCGTCTGCTTCTCCTTTGCGGTCGCTGCCTTGATGGAAGGGCGCATCGATGCCGCATGGGCGCGTTGGGTGCGGCCATGGACCCTTGCTGCCTGGACCTTTCTGACCGCCGGTATCGCCATGGGCTCTTACTGGGCCTACTACGAACTCGGCTGGGGCGGCTGGTGGTTCTGGGACCCTGTCGAAAACGCCTCCTTCATGCCCTGGCTTGCGGGAACCGCGCTCTTGCATTCGGCGCTCGTCATGGAAAAGCGCGAGGCGCTGAAAATCTGGACCGTGCTGCTTGCGATCATGACCTTTTCGCTGTCGCTGCTTGGCACCTTCCTTGTTCGCTCGGGCGTATTGACCTCTGTCCACGCCTTCGCCACCGATCCGAGCCGCGGTATTTTTATTCTCTGCATCCTGACGATGTTTATCGGCGGTGCTTTCTCGCTCTTCGCATGGCGCGCCCCGACGCTGAAGGCGGGCGGTCTTTTCGCGCCGATTTCGCGAGAAGGTGCGCTCGTTCTCAACAACCTGATCCTGACGGTCTCCACCGCCACGGTGCTGACCGGCACGCTCTATCCGCTGGTTCTCGAGACGCTGACAGGCGAAAAAATCTCCGTTGGTGCGCCCTTCTTCAATATCACGTTTGGCCTGTTGATGATCCCGGTCCTGATCGTCACGCCTTTCGGCCCCATGTTGGCCTGGAAGCGGGGCGACCTTCTTGGCGCCTTCCAGCGGCTCTACGTAGCAGCGGCTCTGGCCGCTCTTGCCGGGCTGGCGCTCTGGTATATCGAAAATGGCGGGCCGGTGCTGGCCGCACTCGGTATTGCCGCAGGCTTCTGGCTGATCTTCGGCGCACTTGCCGATCTCTGGTATCGTGCAAACTTTGGCAAGCTGGCCCTTAGCATCGCTTTGCGCCGACTGAAGGGTCTGCCGCGTTCGACTTTCGGAACGGCGCTGGCGCATATGGGTCTTGGGATTACGGTGCTTGGTATTGTGACCGTAACCACCTTTGAGACCGAAACCGTCGTCGAGATGAAGCATGGCATGGCGGTGGAAGCTGGCGGCTACAGCCTGACCTTTGACGGAATTCGTCACTTTGTCGGTCCGAACTATAGCGAAGATCGAGGTCACTTCACCGCTCGCAAGGCCGGTGCGAAAGTCGCGGATGTCTGGTCTTCCAAACGACTTTACACCGCACGCCGGATGCCGACGACCGAAGCCGGTATCATGACCTTCGGCCTGTCTCAGCTTTATGTCTCTCTTGGCGACCCCATGCAGGACGGCGGTATCGTCGTACGCATCTGGTGGAAGCCCTTCATTCTCTGCATCTGGGGTGGGGCGCTCTTCATGATGCTTGGAGGGTTCATCTCTCTGTCTGACCGTCGCCTGCGTGTCGGCGCGCCCAATCGCAAGGCCAGACCTGCCAAGGCCGCGGCTCTGGAGGCTGCGGAATGACGGCGGTTCTGGCGAGAGTGTCGTTGCTCTTTCTTCTGGCCTTCAGCGCTTTTCCGGCCTTCGCCTTCAACCCGGACGAGGTGCTGTCCGACCCCGCACTTGAAACGCGCGCGCGCAACCTCACCGCACAACTGCGCTGCATGGTTTGCCAGAACCAGTCGATCGATGACAGCAATGCGGAGCTTGCTCGCGATCTGCGTCTTCTGGTTCGGGATCGGCTGGTCAAGGGCGACAGCGACGAGGCCGTTATCAACTATGTCGTCTCCCGTTACGGCGAATTCGTGCTGCTGAAACCACGCTTCACTGCGCGGACGCTCGTCTTGTGGGGTGCGCCGATCGGCCTTCTTCTGATCGGCGTGGTCGCGGTCTTCGTCTTTTCACGTCGTCGTGCGGCTCTCGCCGAAGGTGAAAAACTGACCTCGGATGAAGAGGCGCGCATCCGCCAATTGCTGGAACGCTGACCTAGCGCACCTGATGCGGCGGCTTTGACAAGATTACTATTTTTTCATTCTGCAGACACTTCGTTGTAAGGTGGAAGTCCCTATATCTTTCATCATCCACCGCTACTCCGGTTCCCTCGGAGTCTCCAGTCAGATGAACAGAGAAGGTAATCACATGTCTCAATTGCAAAACGGACGCTCCTCGTTGAAGACCGTTCTGAAGTCTTCCGCCGTTGGCGGTCTTGCCGCGTTGATGCTAACCACCGGTGTCGCCGGCCCGATAGCCCGTTCCTTTGCAGCACCTGTCGAGGTTAATGCGCCTCAGGTGCCGAGCTTTGCCAATGTGGTTGATGCCGTTTCTCCCGCGGTCGTTTCGGTCCGTGTCAAATCCAATGTCGAGCCGGTGTCTGACGACAGCAGCGGCTTTTCCTTCGGCGGTCGCGGTCTCGACCAGCTTCCTGACGATCACCCGCTGAAGCGCTTCTTCAAGGAATTCGGTGGTCCGGGTGCAAATGAAGACAAGCGCGGTCCGAACCGCCATCGTGAAGGGAAGGGCCCGCTTCGCCCTGTCGCTCAGGGCTCTGGTTTCTTTATTTCCGAAGACGGCTACATCGTTACGAACAACCACGTCGTTGACGATGGATCTGCCTACACTGTGGTCCTCAATGACGGTACGGAATATGATGCCAAGTTGATCGGCCGCGATAGCCGCACCGACCTTGCGGTTCTGAAGGTCGATGTGAATCGCAAGTTTACCTATGTGCAGTTCGCCGATGACAGCAAGATTCGCGTTGGTGATTGGGTCGTGGCCGTTGGTAATCCCTTTGGTCTCGGCGGTACGGTGACGTCTGGTATCGTCTCGGCCCGCGGTCGTGATATCGGCTCCGGTCCCTATGACGACTACCTGCAGATCGACGCAGCCGTGAACCGTGGTAACTCCGGTGGCCCTGCCTTCAACCTCAACGGCGAAGTGGTCGGCATCAATACCGCGATCTTCTCTCCCTCCGGCGGCAATGTCGGTATAGCGTTCGCCATTCCCGCATCCGTTGCCAAGGATGTCGTTCAGGATCTGATCAAGGACGGCAAGGTCGAGCGTGGTTGGCTCGGCGTGCAGATCCAGCCCGTCAGCAAGGATATAGCCGAATCGCTTGGTCTCTCCGAAGCCAAGGGTGCTCTGGTCGTCGCTCCGCAGGCGGGCTCTCCAGGTGATAAGGCCGGCATCAAGCAGGGTGATATCATCACCGCGGTCAATGGCGATCCGATCAAGGATGCTCGTGAATTGTCTCGTCGGATCGGTGCGCTGGCACCCAACACCAAGGTCGAGTTGTCGCTGTGGCGCAATGGTAAGTCCCAGTCTGTCAGTGTCACGCTCGGCGATCTTGCAAGCGATGACGCATCTGCGGGCGCCAAGGGTCAAAACGATAACGATCGCGGCGGTCAGTCCTCCAGCGAGAAGGCTCTCTCCAGCCTCGGCCTGACGGTCGCGCCTGCGGAAGATGGCAATGGCCTTGCCATCACCGATGTCGATCCGGACTCCGATGCCGCAACCCGTGGCCTGAAGGCCGGTGAAAAGATCACCTCGGTCAACAACCAGCAGGTCGCATCCGCGGCCGATGTTGAGAAGGTGATTTCGCAAGCCAAGAAGGACGGTCGCACCAAGGCTCTGTTCCAGATCGAAACCGAGCAGGGCAGCCGCTTCATCGCCCTCGACATTGATCAGGGCTGATTAGCAAAGACGGGAGAGGGGCGTTTTGCCCCTCTCATTTTTAGTCGCAGAACAACAAAAACATCGCCGATGAGTTCGGCGTCTTGGTGTTTTGCGATCAGCTATGGTGGTCGGGTGTCGGCCATCCACGGCCAAAGTCACTGCCCGCCTCTTCAACGCGTGACAGGCCGAGCAGTCAGGAGACATCGTCATGGCGGACCTCATGAGCCAATCCATGGAAAGTCATCTGCATAATGTTTCGGGCGAACCTCTTTCCGGTTGTGCGCTGAATGATATGGACGTTAATGTTCCCCACATGAAAATACTTGTTATTGAAGATGATCTGGAAGCTGCCGCCTACATGACGAAGGCGTTTCGTGAAGCGGGTATTGTTGTCGATCATGCAAGCGATGGCGAAAGCGGTCTGTTTATGGGCTGCGAAAATGTCTACGACGTCATGGTCATCGACCGGATGCTACCGCGTCGAGACGGACTCTCCGTCATCTCCGAGTTGCGCAAGAAGGGTATAGAGACGCCAGTCCTCATCCTCTCTGCGCTTGGTCAGGTCGATGACCGCGTGACGGGTCTTCGTGCCGGTGGCGACGATTATCTGCCGAAGCCCTACGCTTTCAATGAACTGCTCGCCCGCATCGAAGTGCTTGGCCGCCGCAAGGGCAAGCCTGAGCAGGACATGATTTATCGTGTGGGCGATCTCGAACTCGACAGGCTCTCTCATGACGTGCGCCGCAACGGCAAGGAAATACTGCTTCAGCCGCGTGAATTTCGCCTGCTGGAATATCTGATGAAGAATGCCGGTCAGGTGGTGACCCGCACCATGCTCCTGGAAAATGTCTGGGACTATCACTTTGATCCCCAGACCAACGTGATCGACGTTCACGTGTCGCGGCTCCGCTCGAAGATCGAGAAGGATTTTGACAAGCCGTTGCTGAAGACGATCCGCGGTGCAGGCTATATGATGAAGGATGAAGGCTAGCCATGCCTTCGCGCCTGCGCCTTCTTTTCAGCTCCACCGCTGTCCGTCTGTCTGCGCTTTATATTCTGCTCTTCGCGCTCTGCGCTGCTTTCTTGGTTTTCTACGTCACCGCGCTTTCCGAGCGTCTTTTGAACCAGCAGACGCGCGACGCCGTGCTTCAGGAGGTCAATGACGTCCAGCGGATTTATGAGCGCGGCGGTATCAATCCGCTGTTGCGGATGATGGAGCGGCGCGCCCGACAGCCTGGTGCCAGCCTTTATGTGATAGCGGGTCCCAATGGCGAGATCCTGGCGGGTAACGTCGCCTCGGTTCAGCCGGGCGTTTTCGACAGCGAAGGCTGGACGGATTTTCCCTTCACCTACGAACGCTACTCTGAAAGCGGAGATAGCGTGAAACACCTCGCAACCGCCAATATCTTCGTCCTCGACAATGGTCTTCGAATCCTCGTCGGACGCGACCTGGGAGAACCCACGAAGTTCAGGTTGTTGGTCCGAAATGCGCTAATGGTGGCCCTCGCCATCATGGGGGGCGGCGCGCTTATCATCTGGTTCGCGATCGGGCAAAACGCCCTGAAGCGGCTTGATCGCATGTCCGCGGCGACGAAGAAGATCATGGCGGGCGATCTGTCGCAAAGGCTGCCGCAAGGCCGTTCCGGAGACGAGTTCGATCGTCTCTCTGGTTCGCTGAACGCAATGCTTGGCCGCATCGAAAAGCTCAATGAAGGCTTGCGCCAAGTTTCCGACAATATTGCGCACGACCTGAAGACGCCGCTGACGCGTCTGCGCAATAAGGCGGCAGATGCGCTCGACGATAAAGATGAAAACAAGCGTCGCGCAGCGCTTGAAGGCATCATTGCTGAATCCGATCAATTGATCCGCACGTTCAACGCGCTTTTGATGATCTCGCGAGTCGAGGCAGGCTCGATCGCCGCTGAGATGACCGATGTGGATGTCTCAGCCATCGCCGAAGACAGTGCAGAGCTTTACGAGCCGGTCGCGGAAGAGGAAGGTCTGACGCTGACCACAGCTATTGAGCCAGGACTTGTGGTGCAGGGAAATCGGGAACTAATTGGCCAGGCGCTAACAAATCTGATCGACAATGCCATTAAATATGCAGGCGGGCATGATGGCCCGAAACGCCTGTCCGTTCATCTTGCTCAGAGTGACGAAGGGATCGTTCTTTCGGTTGCCGATACCGGTCCCGGCGTTCCGGCTGAAAAGCGCGGCGAGGTGATCAAACGCTTCGTGCGGCTGGACGAAAGCCGCTCAAAGCCCGGTACAGGCTTGGGCCTGTCCCTGGTAGAAGCGGTGATGGAGCTTCACGGGGGCGCGCTTCGTCTTTTCGATACCGATCCGGACAATAGAACCTCGCCCGGCCTGACCGTGTCCATGGTCTTTCCAGCGTCGAAGCCTTAAGGTTAGTGTCTTTCCGTGACGGCGGTGACTGCACAGCTGTTCAGGGAGAGGCAAAGCCCGTCTAAAAGGGTGAGATGCAGGAGGAAAAACCATGACAGATGCGGCACCAGCCGGATTGCGGCTTGACGATGTGCAGCCGGGAACGGTCCGCGCGCTGACCCAGACCGAACTGAAATCCGTTTTCTCGTCTCTAAGAGATATCGCCAAGCGCGAACCCGCTATCGCCGAATCGATGGCTGGCGACAGCCCGCTCAAGGATTTTATTGCCAGCGCCTTTACCCTGTCTCCTTATCTGCGCGACGCAGCGAGCGCCGATGAGGGGTTGTTGACACTTGCCATCTCCGAGCCGGTCGAGGCATCGCTCGGCAGACTGGTCGAGCAGGCCCGTCATTGCTGGCGACCGGATGAGGGTGGCGCCATCCCGACCGAGGCGGAGGTGATGACGACACTGCGCGTTGCCAAACGTCGCCTGTCCTTCATTGCCGCACTTGCCGATCTTGGACGCATTTTCACCGCCCGCGATACGACACGATGGTTGAGCGACATGGCCGATGCGACGCTGTCGGCGGCAATCGACCACCTTCTTCTTGCCAACCACAATAGCGGCAAGCTCAAGTTGAAGAGCCCCGAGAACCCTAGTGAAGGGTCCGGCCTGATCGTGCTTGGCATGGGCAAGCTCGGCGCGCGCGAGCTCAACTATTCATCCGACATTGATGCCGTCGTTTTCTTCGAGCCAATGGCGGGCATTGTGCCCGATCCACTGGATGCGCTGGAAACCTTCGGACGCATGATGCGGCGGCTGATCCGCATCATGCAGGAGCGCACAGCCGACGGCTACGTGTTTCGAACCGATCTTCGCCTTCGCCCCGATCCCGGCTCGACGCCGCTTGCCATTCCGGTTGATGCGGCGCTGCTCTACTATGAGGGAAGAGGGCAGAACTGGGAGCGGGCGGCCTATATTAAGGCAAGAGCCGTTGCCGGCGACGTCAACGCAGGCGAGGGCTTCTTGCGTGACTTGACCCCTTTCGTGTTCCGGAAATATCTCGACTACGCCGCGATTGCCGATATCCATTCCATCAAACGGCAAATCCATGCGCATAAAGGCCATGGCGCGATTGCCGTGAAAGGTCACAATGTCAAGCTCGGACGTGGTGGTATCCGGGAAATCGAGTTTTTCGCCCAGACACAGCAATTGATTGCCGGCGGGCGCATGGCGCCCTTGCGTGTCCGCTCGACCGAAGAAGCGCTTGCGGCGCTGACCGATGCAAAATGGATCGACGCGGAGACGCGTGACAGCCTGACGGATGCCTATTGGTTTCTCCGCGAGGTCGAGCATCGTATTCAGATGGTTCGCGATGAGCAGGCGCATATCCTGCCCGATACGGAAACCGAACTGAAGCGCATTGCCTTCATGCTGGGCTTTACCGATAACAAGGCATTTTCAGAAAAGCTGGAAGAGGTGCTGCGGCTGGTGGAGCGGAAATACTCCGCTCTCTTTGAGCAGGAAACCAAGCTTTCGGGCGAAAGCGGCAATCTGGTTTTCACGGGTAAGAAGGATGATCCCGACACATTGAAGACGCTGGAGCGGCTCGGCTTCGAACGTCCTGAAGATATGTCGCGCGTGATCCGCACATGGCACAATGGTCGCTACCGCGCAACGCAATCGGTCGAAGCGCGAGAAAGGCTGACCGAGCTGACACCCGACCTGTTGAAGGCTTTCGGCGAGAGCAAGCGCGCCGACGAAGCGCTGCTGCGCTTCGATAATTTTCTCTCCGGGTTGCCTGCCGGCATCCAGCTGTTTTCTCTTCTCGGCAACAATCCAGCGCTCCTGTCTCTCTTGGTAACGATCATGTCGTCTGCTCCGAGACTGGCAGAGATCATTGCGGCGCGCCCGCACGTTTTCGACGGGATGCTCGATCCCGCGCTGATGACGGAAATACCGACACGCGATTATCTCGCCCAGCGAATGAGGGGTTTCCTCGCACCGGCCCGTCATTATGAGGATGTCCTCGACCGCTTGCGCATCTTCGCCGCCGAGCAGCGATTTCTCATTGGTGTGCGGCATCTGACGGGCGCAATCACCGGAGACGTGGCAGGTCGCGCCTTTACACACCTTGCCGATCTTGTCATCGAAGCGGCTTTGAACGCCGTACTCGTGGAGATGGAGACGGCGCATGGCGTCTATCCGGGCGGTCGCGTCGCCGTCATCGGCATGGGCAAGCTCGGTTCCTTCGAGCTGACCGCCGGTTCGGACGTCGATCTCATCCTGCTTTATGATTATCACGACGAAGCCGCCGAGTCCGACGGTGCAAAGCCACTCGATGCAGTGCGCTACTTTACCCGCGTGACCCAACGGCTGATCGCGGCGCTGTCTGCACCGACGGCCGAGGGCGTGCTCTACGAGGTCGACATGCGCCTCAGACCCTCCGGCAACAAGGGGCCGGTGGCAACCCGTATTTCCACATTCGAAAAGTACCAGCGCGAGGAAGCCTGGACTTGGGAGCATCTGGCGCTCTCCAGAGCCCGCCTCATTTGCGGTGACGCCACATTAATCTCCGATGCTATGGAGATAATCTCTTCGGTCCTGTCGCACAAACGCGACGTGGCGACGATTGCCGCCGACGTTCATGAAATGCGTCAACTCATCGACAAGGAAAAGCCGCCTGGAAGCCCGTGGGACTTCAAGCTCATTCCTGGCGGACTGGTCGATCTGGAGTTTATTGCGCAATATCTGACGCTGGTCGCGCCCACGAAAGATCTGCCGCTGCACAAGCCGGGAGAGAGCACTTTCGACGTGCTAAAACGCATTGCCTCGCAAGCGATGGAGCCGCAGGCGCATGACGATTGCATTGAGGCGATGCGGCTCTTCACGGAGTTATCGCAGATTATAAGGCTTTGCATCGATACGGATTTCGATCCAAAGCAAGCCCCCTCTGGGTTAGTCGATCTCGTGTGCAGAGCTGGCGATTGCCCTGATATCGCGACCTTGGAGGGTGAGGTTAAGCGGCTGTCGAAAGCGGTCCGCAAGACTTTTTCCACACTGGTCACTGCGAAAGGCAGTTCATAAAGCCGAGTGAGGGGTCCAGAAACGACTCTGTATCCGTCGCAGGTCCAGAGGGGCACATAAGTTTCCCGGCACTGGAACGGATTTTGCCGGGCTGGATTGATCAAGGCGCCACCCCCACTTATGGCGAAAGCTAAAACGAGAGCGTCTTTATGTTTCACCTTATTTTCGGAATTCCATGGCTAGTGGTTGCTGTCCGCTTCATCCTGCCATTGCCTTGGATCTGGCCTTTGAAGCTCGCGCTCGCGCTGCTGCTTCTCGCAGCATCTCAATATCACCTCTTCAGCCGACTCTCCTCCGGCTCTGTCTTCTCGCCGGAGTTTCCGAGGCCTTTGATTATCGGCTTCAACCTGCTCTTCGGCTTCATGCTCCTGCTCGCAGTTTTTCAGATCGTGTTGGATGTCGTGTCGCTGATCTTGATGCTGTTCAAGGGGCATTTTCCGATTGTGCCCTCCGCTGTACGTTATGGGATGGCTGCTGTCGCCTTGTGTCTATCGGCATTCGCTGTCAGCCAGGCCATTCGTGTGCCGCCGTTGAAGGATATCGAGGTTTCTGTTCCGGGCCTCGATCCGGCTTTCGATGGCTACCGGATCGTCCAGTTGACGGATTTACACATCAGTCGTCTCTTTCCCGCCTTCTGGACCCAAGCCGTGGTGGAAAAAACCAATGAGCTCAAGGCCGACCTGATCGTTATAACGGGCGACCTGATCGACGGTAAGGTGGAGGCGAGAAGTAGCGATATCGCGCCCTTGGCAGAATTGAAGGCACGTGATGGCGTCTACACCATTCCCGGAAATCATGAATACTTCTTCGGTTATGAAGAGTGGATGGCCTATTATCAGCGCTTGAATATGATCACTCTTGCAAACAGCCATGCTGTGATCGAGCGTGCCAACGCCAAACTTGTCATCGCTGGCGTAACCGACCTCTCATCGGCACGGACCGCATTTCCCGTGCATGACACGGTGGCTGCGCTGAAAGGCGCACCAGTCGATGCGCCTGTTGTCCTGCTCGACCACCAACCCCGTCAGGCGGCTGACAATGCAGCACTGGGTGTTGCGCTTCAGCTTTCCGGCCATACCCATGGCGGAATGGTACTTGGACTTGATCGTGTGGTTGCTCGCCCAAATAACGGCTTTGTCTCGGGCTTCTACGACGTCGATGGCATGAAGCTTTACGTCAATAACGGCACGGCGCTTTGGCCAGGCTTTGCGCTCCGGCTTGGTGTTCCATCCGAATTAACCCGCATCACCTTGAGGTCTCGCTGAGGCGCGACCGAGAGGCCCATCAGTTCAGTCTGTGCGAGCGAAGAAGCTCTAGCTTGTTTCTAGCCTGATATGCCAGATAGGGAACGTCCTTCGCGGTATGGACATGCGGGATGAGGATCGTCACAACCGTGCCCTTTCCCTCACAGGAGCGGATTTTCATCTTGCCGCCATGCAACCTCACCAGCGACCGGGAGATGGCAAGTCCAAGACCTGATCCGCCCTTGCTCTTGGCATACTGACTCTGGACCTGTTCGAATGGCTGACCGATCTTCTCGATCGAGGTAGACGGAATGCCGATACCCGTATCGGCAATGGTCAGCATAAGTCCGCCTTCGTGAATATGGGTCCGAAGCTCGACGCGTCCGCCATCATCGGTGAACTTTACCGCGTTGGACAGGAGGTTGAGCATGATCTGCTTCATGGCGCGGCGGTCGCCGCTCATATGCATATTCTTGCAGACGCGTTGCTGAATGGTGATATTCTTCTGCGCAGCCTGAATGGCTGTCAGGCGCAACGTCTCCTCGACCAGTGGTGCGAGATCGACCTTTTCGCGGTTGATGCGCATATGGCCTGCCTCGATCTTCGACATGTCGAGAATGTCGTTGATGACGTTCAGCAGATGCTTGCCGCTGTCGTGAATATCCCTGGCATACTCGCTGTATTTCGGCGACCCGACCGGTCCGAACATTTCCGCAACCAGAATTTCGGAGAAGCCGAGGATCGCGTTGAGGGGTGTGCGCAGTTCATGGCTCATATTGGCAAGGAATTCGGACTTCGCCTTGTTGGCAGCTTCGGCACGTTCCTTTTCGGACTGATAGAGCGCATTCGCATCTGACAGCTCTGTTTTCTGTCGTTCAAGCTTATGGCGGGAGGCGGAGAGGTCGCCAATGGTCGCCATCAGGCGCCGCTCGGATTCGCGAAGACGATCCTGATGCCGCTTGAGGAGCGTGATATCGGTGCCGACCGAAACGAGGCCGCCATCACGCGTGCGTCGTTCGGTAATCTGCAGCCAGCGCTCATCCGCAAGCTGCACTTCCGTCGTGCGCGACAGCCCCGATTGATCGGAGTCTGCCACACGCCGCTCGACGATGGGGCGAGCTGCCGCGCTGTAGACGACCGATCTTTCCGTACCGGGCACAAGGACGCTGTCCGGCAGACCATAGGCCTGCTGGAAGTGGGTGTTGCACATGACGAGACGATCGTTCTTGTCCCACAGGACGAAGGCTTCCGACGTGCATTCGATCGCATCGGCAAGACGCTGATCTGCCTCGGCGTAACGCTGCGCCAGACGATGCTGTTCGGTCACGTCCATGGCGATCCCGATAACGCGCGGACCGTTTGCCGTATGAATGACCTGCGCGCGGGCGCGCAGCCAGACATAGTGCCCATGGGTGTGGCGCATGCGGAAAATCTGGTCGATCTGGCGCAGGTCGCCGCAGCCGACGGAGCGTGCCAGTTCATAGAGGTTGCCGTCCTCGGAATGCATCATGCGGGCCGCATCGCTGAAGGACAGCGGTTCCGTCCTTGGAGGCAGGCCAAGGATTTCATAAAGCGAAGTGGACCAGAACATGCGCCGCGTCGCGAGGTCGAAATCCCAGAGGCCACAGCGTCCACGTGAAAGTGCGGTCTCGACGCGAAGGTTGGCCTCCACAAAAACCTCATCGGCAGTGCGGGCTCGCTTCACCTGCATGTAATAAGCATAGAGGATCACAAGCAGGATGGCGGAAATGCCGGTGAAGAGAGTGACATTCATGGCCACTTCGCTGCGCCAGAAGGTGCGCATGGGCTCTAGCGAGTGCGCTGCGATAATCATGCCACCATCGGGGCCAAGCGGCAGCATGGTGGCATAATGCGGTGTGGTGTTGATATCGGTTTCGATCGTTCCCGGAGCGCCGGGAAAGCGGCGAACGATGGCAATTTCAGGCAGTAGCGTCGTTAGCGACGTTCCGACGTAGGAAGATGCATGCATGCCCACACCGCTGAAGATACGGCCGTTCATGCCGGCGACGAGGACGACGGTGTCGTCATCCAGGCTCCCTGTCGGGAAGTGCTCGTTCAGCCGGCGATCGACCGTCGCTCTGTCCTGTGTCGCGGTAAGATTTTCCCCGCCGGACAGCGCCGCACGCGCCGTCAAAGCCGATAGCGCTGTCGCCTGACGGGCGGCACTTTCCATACGGCTATATTCCGCAGTGATGCCGAACATGCGCGATGCGGCAACCACCACCAGAAATGCAAGGATGAGAATGGGAATGAGGCTCTTGAGAAGGGTTTCGAGCCTGTTGACCGGCCACAATAGGCCGGGCAAGCTGCGGATCGAGGACAGACCCTCTGCCGCCCTGTGAACCAACGCCGCCATTTCAGCAAATCTGGCATACGGTCGATCATCGCCCGCAGTCGCCCGCCGCACGTTCGTCATTGTCCCGCCTTGATATCCCTCGTGTCAATTCGAAGCGCCGCCGCTCGAATCTGTCCCTAATGAATCAAAGCCGATTCGGCTTGTCCAGAGCTGAAAGTTAAAAGATTTTTAACCCCTTGAACCGACTCGCGCTTTTTTTCGAAGCTTCAAAGAGGGTCTTTTGGCTACCCTTACGTCAGTCGTTATCGAAGGATTGAAGCGCTGGCGGAAGCGCCTGCGTGGCGCAGTTTCCGACCGCGGGCACTCCCGCCAGCAGCGCCGATGATCTCATTTCGCGAGGCGCCATGCGCTTTGGCCTCCTGAACGTGAAAGGCGAGACCGCCTTCCAAACGCATGGCGGCCAGGATGCCGATATAGACCAGGCTCTGGGTTTTGGCATCAAGCGCTGAAGCCTTGCCGAGTTCGGTAACGGCCTGAAGCCAGGCTGCGTATTGCTGTGGTGCTTCCTTGGCAAAGCTCTGGAATGCCGGGCTGATGGTCATGGTCACTCTCCTCGTGCCTGTCGATGAGGCGAAATTACGAGGAGAAGGCCTTCTTGTTGTTGATCTGAAACAAGAAAAGGCCGGAAGCCCGGCCTTTTCTCGTGGATGATGATACGACCTTAGCCCTTCAGCATGCGTTCGACGATGTCACGCACGTCAGTCGATAAACCAGCGCTACGTTCGATCTTGGAGAGAGCCTCACGTGCATGATCGGCGCGCACTGCCTCCAGCGATCGCCAAGAGCGCATTGAGGTGAGGATGCGCGCAGCCAGTTGTGGATTGCGCTTGTCGATGGCAACAATCTGCTCCGCCAGGAAATCATAGGCCTTGCCATCTGCTCGGTTGAAGCCCGTAGGATTGCCAAAGGCGAAGGTGCCGATGAGAGAACGAACCCGGTTTGGATTGGTGGCGATGAAATGCGTTGACGCCATCAGCGAGGTAATCCGGGCCAATGCGCCGTCACCCGGAATCGCCGCCTGAAGCGCGAACCATTTGTCCATCACCAGGGCATTGTCGGCAAAGCGTGTTTCGAATGCTGCCAGCGCATCGGATGCTTCTGCCGAGTCCGGGAAACGCTGTGTCAGAACGCTGAGCGAATGCGCCATGTCAGTCATATTGGAAGCATTGACAAAGGTCTGCGCGGCGCGGTCGGGCGTCTCTTCCGCATAGGACAAATAGCTCATGGCGATATTGCGCAGCGACCTGCGACCGGCACTTTCTGCATCTGGCGAGTACTCGCCTTTCTCCTCATAGGTCGAGAAGAGGCTCTTGAAGGTCTCGATGCCGGCTTTTGCGACTGCACGCATGATACCGTTGCGCGCTTTATGAATGGCGTCGGGATCATTGTCCTTGCCCATCTCGCGCGCCACATCCGCCTCGCTTGGCAAGGCGAGGGCCTGGGCGCGGAAGGCCGGCTCGAATTCATCGTTGCCTGCGATCTCGATCAGTGTGGAAATGAAGGCCGGATCGACGCTCACTTCGTTGCCCGCTCGCACCGCCTGCGTTGCCGCAATCAGGTTCGGCAGCGCAAGAGCAGTCAGTGCCTGCCAGCGGGAGAAGAGATCGGTTTCGTGACGGGCAATCTGTATCAGGTCGTCGGACGATTGTTCCAGATGCAGGTTGATCGGCGCCGAAAAGCCCCGGTTCAATGACAGGACCGGGCGCGATGAAATGCCGGAGAATGTGAAGCTCTGGCTGCGCTCGGTCAGGTGCAAAATGCCGTCCCTGAATTCGCCGCCCTCTACCTTTGCCGGTGTGGCGATCTGGCCGTTGTCCAGAATGAGGGCGGTCGAAAGCGGAATGTGCAGCGGTTTCTTCAGGTTTTGGCCAGGTGTCGGCGCAACTGTCTGCTCGAGCGAAAGTGTGAATGTGGCTGTGGCCGTATCATAGGAGGTGGAGGCGCTGACAAGTGGCGTGCCAGCCTGCACATACCACAGGAAAAACTGCGTCAGATCACGTCCGGAGGCATCCTCGAAGCACTTTACGAAATCCTCGACCGTCGCGGCATCGCCGTCATGACGCTCGAAATAGAGATCCGTTCCCTTGCGGAAGCCTTCTTCACCCAGGATCGTTGCGATCATGCCGGTGATTTCGGCACCCTTCTCATATACGGTCGTCGTATAGAAGTTGTTGATTTCCCGGTATCTGTCCGGACGTGGCGGATGTGCCAGCGGGCCACCATCTTCGGGAAACTGCTCAGACTTCAGGTGGCGTACATCGGCAATGCGCTTGACGGCGCGCGAGCGCATGTCGGAAGAAAATTCCTGATCACGGTAGACGGTAAAGCCTTCTTTCAGGCAAAGCTGAAACCAGTCGCGGCAGGTAATGCGGTTGCCGGTCCAGTTATGGAAATATTCATGCGCGATGATGCGCTCGATATTGGAATAATCGGCATCGGTCGCGGTTTCCGGATCGGCCAAAACGTATTTGTCATTGAAGACGTTGAGCCCCTTGTTCTCCATGGCGCCCATGTTGAAATCCGACACGGCGACGATCATGAAGATGTCGAGGTCGTATTCCCGACCGAAACGCTCTTCGTCCCATTTCATAGAGCGCTTCAGCGCGTCCATGGCATAAGCCGCACGCGGCTCCTTGCCATGCTCGACATAGATCTTCAGCGCGACCTCGCGGCCCGACATGGTGGTGAAGCTGTCTTCGACCACACCGAGATCGCCCGCCACAAGCGCAAAGAGGTAGCTTGGTTTCGGATGCGGATCGAACCAAGCGGCGAAATGGCGCCCTTCGTCGTAGTTGCCGCCACCGAGGAAATTGCCGTTCGACAGAAGAAAGGTATTGCCTTCCTTCGCAGCAATGATGGTGATGGTGTAAGGGGCCAGCACGTCCGGACGGTCTGGGAAATAGGTGATGCGTCGGAAACCCTCGGCCTCGCACTGGGTACAATAGACGCCATTGGTGCGATAGAGGCCCATCAACTGAGTGTTGCTCTCCGGGTTGATGTAATTGGTAACGCAAATCTCGAAGGGAGCCTCCTCCGGCAGATCGCGAATGGTGAGCTTTTCCGGTGTGGCGTCATATTGCTCCGTAGGCATCTCGATCTGGTCGAGAAGTAGGCTGGAAAGCGTAAGCTCGTCGCCATCCAGCACCAGCGGTGCGGCCTTGTCAGCGCCCTCACGCCGGTGGAAAATCAGCCGCGCTTCCACCTTGGTATTTTGGGGGTCCAGTTCGAATGTGAGGTCAACCCGTTCAAGCACGAAATCCGTTGGGCGATAATCCGCCAACTGAACAATCTGACCCGTATCTGTTCGCATAACTATTCCCGAATGAACCTTGCGTCTGCCGCTGCCTGTCCATCATGCGGACATGATGGGTGAAAGTAAACTTGCCGATGCGCTTCACCATCATGGAGAGGCGGGGGACAAACATCCCTGAAATACTGCCAGACAGAAGCTTAAACTCGCATCTGGGCATTTCATATCGAGGCATGATTTCATGAAATGTTGAACGATTACTGAAGCTGTGACCATGCAGGAAGCGAATATCTCGAAAATCAGCCTCGCTTCAGCATTCATCTCAGCCTCCACTGGATCGATGAGGGCAGATCGCCCAGTCAAATCGGTTTACCTCTGTTGTCCAGCGTGATCTAATGAACATGAAAGTCGATCTGCTGTGCTCGTGCGCTCGGGTCAAAATCCAATCCTGCGGGCATCTGGTCTGCAAATCCCGATCGCAATTTCCCATGAGTGCAGACACGTACAATCCCGTCCGGGGTATTGTTCTCAAACTCACCTCCGTCGCGTTCTTCCTCGTCATGCAGACCTGCATCAAGGCCGCAGGACCAGTCGTTCCTGCGGGGCAGATCACCTTCTTCCGCTCTGCTTTCGCGATCCTTCCCATCATTCTCTATCTGGCATGGCTTCGCAGCCTCACGCGTGCTTTCCACACGAGCAACCTGTTCGGCCACTTCAAGCGCGGTTTCCTCGGCATTTTGTCGATGATGTGCGGTTTTTACGGACTGACATTGCTGCCGCTGCCGGAATTTATCGCAATCGGTTATGCCTCGCCGCTTATGTCGGTGGTTTTTGCCGCCTTGATGCTCGGCGAAACGGTGCGTATCTATCGCTGGTCGGCGGTTGTCGTCGGCATGATGGGCGTTGTCATTATCCTGTGGCCCAAGATGACTCTGCTGCAGAATGGCGGTCTGGAGGCAGGCGAAAGCATCGGCGCGCTTGCGGTTCTGTTCGGTGCAGTGCTTGGTGGATTGGCGATGGTGCAGGTGCGCCAACTGGTCGTGACTGAGCGCACGCCAACGATCGTGCTTTACTTCTCGCTGACCGGCACGCTCATTTCAGCCTTCAGCATGCCTTTCGGCTGGGAGTGGTTGGATATGCAGCAGGCCGTTCTACTAGTGTCGGCGGGCATAGCCGGCGGCGTCGCGCAGATTTTGCTGACGGAAAGCTACCGCCATGCTGAAGTGTCGACCATTGCGCCGTTCGAGTATAGCTCGATCCTGCTTGGCATCGGCGTGTCCTATATTCTTTTTGGCGATGTGCCGACGTTCACGATGCTCGTTGGAACCAGTATCGTTATTTCCGCCGGCATATTCATCATCTTTCGGGAGCATCAGCTCGGTCTTCAACGCAAGGCCGCCCGCAAAGCCTCAAGCCCTACGGTTTGATGCACTGCATCTATGACTAAACACCTGTGAATTTTAATAAAATCATGTATATCACGCGAGTAATGTGATATATGCAGATTTGGGTTGTGGTGTTGGGTGGTGCATCTTGAGTGGGAACGTCAGGCCAGAACGGGTTCGTCTGCGAAGCGGTGAGCAGGACCGGGGCGTCGTGAGACGTTTTTGTGTGCGCAGCCGCACAACGTTTTTGAGGTCTCCCGTGAGGGGGGCATCGTCGTGAGCTACTCCCATGAAGAGTTCGCCGCTCATCCTGCTCTTTTGTCCGCAATACAAAATCTGGCTGCGGTCCTGCGCGGGAAATTCAACCAAAATCCGCGTTTGGCGCGGCTACTGTCGGCCCATCAAAAATGGCTTTTGACGCAGGCAGCGATGGCCCTGAACGCCGAATACGGTGACAACGGCTTTACGGTTGCGCAATTGCGCGAAATGGTCACGCCGCTTGGAGTGGCCAGCCGCAACACCGTTCAGAACTATCTCGATCAACTTGAACTCTATCGCTATATCGAGAAGGTTCATCGCGTCCCAGCGGTGAGGCCGAAGCGCTACCGTGCCACGCAAATCAGCGAGACAGGCATCTTCGGATGGTACCTGGCCAATCTTGCAGCTATCGATGGTATGGACAATGGTCATCGCGCGTCTACTTTGATGGCGCATCCGGGACTTATAGAGATTGCTCACCCCGCAACCGCAAGGGCGTGCCTCGCTGACAAGGAGTGGGTGGAGCCGACGCCGCGAGTGGGACTTTTCCTCTGGACCGAAGCCGGGGGACTGGTAATGGACGATTTCATCATCCGGATCCGCGATACGCGCGATGAAAGAGACAAGGTCGACATCGGCTATGTCGATGTCCGCGCCATGGCCACGACCTTCATGATGTCGCGAACGCATTTGCAGCGGCTCCTTAACAGAGCGGCGGAACAGGGCAGCGTCGGCTGGATCGACGACACGCCGCGTAGCGCCATGTGGATTTCTCGCGATTATCTGCTGGAATATTCGCGTTGGCAGGCAAGGAAGTTCAAGCATGTCGAGGACGCGTTCGAGAGCGCAAAATCAATGCTTGAGGACCGGATGCATATCGCTAGATAAGGACGCGGCGAGCGCCAAGAGCCAGGAGCGTTGTGCCTGGTTTGGAACGCGCAAAGGCTCCGCAGCGGGTTGATCGACCGTCTTTTTTTTGAAAAACGCTGTCAGTTTCTGCGCCAAGGCTGAAGCGCTTCTAAAAATCGAAAGCGCCTCTCGGACGAAAGGCGCTTGATAAGCATTGTTGAGATTTAAACCTGCGGGGCGCGTATGTGCCAAACTGACCCCTGGAGGATCAGCCCGAAAATCGGAATCGATTCTCGGAAAAACACGATGAGCAGATTCAAAAATATAACGCGTCCACGTGCGTCCAGCAGGACGCAGGGCGCTTAGCGCTCACGAAAGTCTACAAACACCGCAGACGGGCGGGTCGTGCGAACCTGCTGCGTGGAGGCGCGAGCGGTCAACTGTTCGTTCGTTACGCCGAAGCGGTGGTAGCCCTGAGTGGAGCGTGGGCCGAGGCCGGCCAATCGGAGCGTTTCAAAGCCGGAATGAACCGGACGGAAGCGAGTAGTCATTGCCTTGGTTCCTTAAACCTGTTCCTCCCAAGACAGTTGGCTTATTGCAGTGCGGCATAGATTCGGCAATCAGGGCAAATGCGCCGCTGTTATGCGTCATTTGCATGGCAATTTTCACATTTCATTTACATTGATCAAAAAGGAAGCATTCACATATCGCGCAGACGTGCTTGAAATGCCAATAAATCCTGCCAGGCCAAGGACTTGCTGGCGGGAGCGTTCAAAAGCTCCTGCGGGTGCAGCGTTGCAATTGCGCTCGCTGTTCCAGCACCCACTGCGACATCTCGCCACTGCCCACGTAGAGTATGGATCGTGCCGGAACCGCCGAAGAAAAAACGCGCGGTGAAGTTGCCGAGAAGCAACAGTGTCTTCGGCTCTGCTAACGCGATCTGCCGCTCGATGAAGGGACGGCATATCTCCATTTCTGGACCGGAAGGCGAGCGGTTGCCCGGAGGGCGCCATGGGACGACATTGGTGAGCATCAGTTTTGTGCGATCGAGCCCGATTGCTGCCAGCATACGGTCGAGAAGCAATCCTGTCTTTCCGGTAAAGGGAAGGCCTTCCCGGTCGTCGTCGGCATCGGGCATCGGGCCGATAACCATAATGCCGGAGGAGGGATCGCCTTCCGCAAACACCGTGTTGCGGGCACTGTTCTTAAGATTGCAACCGTTGAAGCTTTCGAGCGCGGTCTTCAATTCGGCGAGCGACCGCGCGCTCTCGGCGGCAAAGCGTGCCGAAGCAATCGCCTGGTCGTCGGGAAGCGCCACAGTGACGGGGCTGGAGGGCGCTGCCGCAGGTGCGCGCGTTGCCGCTGAAGAGCCCTGTCTGGCCGGAGAGGGTGGCTGTGGCGGCGCATTCTGCGGTTCGCGTTGTTGCGATTGCGCGCCGCTTTGCGGCGCACGCGCCTGACGGCTTGCCGCGAACTCGGCAAAGCGGTCCAAAGGCGCATCTTCCAGCAACCAATCGACCCCTGCATCCGCATGAAAATGCAAAAGTGCAGCCAGTTCTGCCGGGGAGAGGTCTTGCGCCGAGATCATGTCCGGCAAACTAACCGATGTTCCAACGCAGCACCAGCAAAACCGTCGCGGGCTTGAGACCGGTTATCATGCGGCCCATCGTTCGATGTCACCGCTCTCGCCGATCATGGCAAGACCATGGGCGATGGAGAGAAGTTCTCCGCCGCTTTCGATCTTGTCTGCATCGAACCGGCGCGTGAAGAGCTGGCGTACGGCGGGAACGAACGAGGTGCCACCGGTGAGGAAGACCTTGTCGATGGATTGAGGTGTAGTGTTCGTCTTGGTCAACACCTCGTCCAGGGCCTCTTCGATCTTGGCGAGATCGTCCACGATCCATCGATCGAAATCGGACCGCTTCACCATCTTTCGTCCGGCGGCACCCAGCGGCGCGAAGTTGAACTCCGCTTCCTCCTGAGAGGAAAGCGCCATCTTGGTGGAGGATATCGCCTGATAGAGGGGGTAGCCCTCGTCATGCTCCACCAGTTCGACGAAAAGCTCCAGCTTTTCCGGTTCCAGCGCGGAGCGCAGCAGAGATTTCAGATCGGCAAACTCTCTCGATGTCTTGAAGATGGACAGCTGGTTCCATCGCCCGAAATTGACATAGTAACCCGACGGAACATCCAGAACCTTGTCGAAGCTTTTGAACTTGCTGCCCTTGCCGATCTCCGGCGAAACCAGGTTGTCGATCATCCGGAAGTCGAAATGATCGCCAGCGACGCCTACGCCGGAATGGCCGATCGGGGTTGCGGAAAGCTGCCCTGCCTGTTTTTCGAAGCGGATCAAGGAGTAGTCGGTGGTGCCGCCGCCAAAGTCGGCAACCAGAACGTTCGCGTCGTTCTTCAGGCTCTGGGCGAAGTAGTACGCCGCTGCTACCGGCTCATAGACATAATGAATTTGCGGAAAGCCGGCGCGCGTCAGCGCTTCGTTATAGCGGGCAAGCGCCAATGCTTCATCGGGATTGGAGCCGGCAAAGCGCACGGGGCGTCCGGCAATTACGGTGGAGGCATCGTCCTTCCACTCGTCGCCTGCATAGGTCTTGAGCTTGCGTAGAAACACTTCCATCAGGTCTTCAAAGCTTTGACGCTTCGCATAGACCAGCGTGCCTTGAAACAACGACGAGGCAGCAAATGTCTTGATCGATTGCAGAAAACGGCATTCGCCGGGATGATCGATAAACTGCTGAATGGCTGCCTGACCGGCTTCGACTTGCAGCGCTGCAGCGCCAAGTCCCTTGTCCTTCATGAAGGAAAGGGCGGTGCGCATGCTGTCCGTCGTTCCAGCGCTTGAGGTGAAGCGCATGGAGTGGCTGGTGGTGCCTGTGTCGGAAAGCGCCATAACTGTATTGGTCGTGCCGAAATCGAGGCCGAGTGTCCGTGTCATGGCAAAATGTCCTTACGTCGACGAGAAAGCTGTGCCGGAATGCGGGCATCCGGGCCATCAAAGGCGCGCATTCGCGCCTGCCTGTTTTGAGGAGGGCGCGTGATGGCACAGCGAATTGTGAATGGCAAGCAGGCAAGCCTCAGTTTTTTACACGAGGCGACGGCATTCCTGCGGCTTCGTCTTTCAGCCAATCAGCGAAACTGGCCATGGCATCGGTGACCGGACGGGACTTCAACCGTGTGAGCCAGTAGCAGCCCTTCGATACGGTCATCGGAAATGGCTGCACGAGCGTTCCTGATGACAAGTGTCGCTGGAACATCAGCGGCGGGGCAAGTGCCACGCCCGCACCTTGAAGGGCAGCCTCGACCATAGGAACCGAGGAATCAAACACGATGCCTTTGATCCGGGGGATAGGGACACCGGCTTCGACGAACCATTCGGGCCATTCGTCGGTTCTGTAGGAGCGAAGCAGTGTCTGATGCGCGATGTCGTGGGGGCTTGCGAGTTGCCGCGCTATCGCCGGGATGCAAAGTGCCGATAGCGGAGCGAAAAAAAGTTCTTCCGCGTCCGTGTCGTGCCAGGCGCCATTGCCGAAGCGGATTGCGTAGTCCAGGCCCTCAGCAGCGATATCTACCCGGTTGTTGTTGGTGGAGAGACGGAGATCGATAAATGGGTAACGCTCCTGAAATACGCTGAGACGCGGCAGCAGCCAGCCGATTGCGAAGGTTCCGACGGCGCCTACGGTCAACACCTCCTGTAGATGCCCGTCCTCAAAGCGTTCGAGAATATCGGCCATGCGATCGAAGGAATCGCGAAGCGTCGGAAGTAGGGCCAGGCCCTCGTCGGTGATCATCAGTCCGCGCGGAAGTCGTCTGAAAAGCGCGGTGCCAAGTCGCTCTTCAAGCAGTTTTACCTGATGACTAATGGCTGTTTGCGTGACGCAAAGTTCGATGGCGGCACGTGTGAAGCTCAAGTGGCGGGCCGCCGCCTCGAAGGCGCGTAAAGCGTTGAGCGGAAGGTGAGGACGAACCATGATAGTAAGTGAGGCCAAGTTTAATTCATGTCAGGAGGTAGATATCATTATTTGTGCCACGCCGGCAAACGGTCTTAAGTGGTGCTCGTTCCGCTCAAGCGGGCGGTCGAGTACAGGAGACTTAAGTGCCCATGCCAACAACCACGACAAAGAAGCTGAGATCGATTCTTCTTCTCGCAACAGCAGTTTCCGGGATGTCCTCCATTGAGGCCATCGCGGCAGAACGGTTGCGTTGCACCGTCATTCTCGATGCCAAAAGCGGTCAGGTTCTGCATCGGGATGGAACGTGCAACGAAGGTTTTGCACCGCAATCCAGCTTCAAACTGCCGCTTGCCGTCATCGGATATGATTCCGGTATCCTGAAGGATGCGACAACGCCGCGCTGGACCTATAAGAAGGAATGGAAAAGGCCGCAGCGCGAGCAGAAAGCTGTCGATCCGACAATATGGGAGCGGGACTCCATTGTCTGGTACTCGCAGGAGATCACGCGCAGGCTCGGTAAGGCGAAGTTTGCCGACTATGTTCGCCGTTTCGACTACGGCAATGCCGATGTCAGCGGCGTAGCGGGCCAGACAGATGGCCTGACGGAAGCATGGCTCATGTCGTCGCTGAAGATCTCCGGCGATCAGCAAGCGAATTTCGTTCGCCGCTTCGTCAATGGTCAATTGCCGGTTTCGAAAGAGGCCATCGCCAGAACGGAAGCGATCATACCGCAGTTTTCAGCCGCAGATGGTTGGACTGTCCATGGGAAGACAGGGTCCGGTCGCATGCGCACCAAGGCCAACACCTATGATGGGGATCGATGGCTTGGCTGGTTCGTCGGATGGGCGCAGAGGGGTGATCGGAAGGTCGTGTTTGCACGCCTGAATATCGAGGATTGGAAGAGCGACGAGCCAATCAGCTTCGCCACACGGGATGCCCTTATCGCCGACCTGCCAAAGCTGGTAAAATAGCGCTCAGCGGAGCAGACGGCGTGCTGCGACAATCAGAATGAAGCCGCCAGCTGCCGTTAGTGCGCCGCGCAGTATCCAAGGGCCTTGATTGATCATGAAACTGGACGCAGGGTAGGGGAAATAGCCGCTACCCTGTCCGATCCACACGAGGCCGATGAGCACGATCAGAGCGCCCAAGATAGTCAAGATTGTTCGCAGTGCCCGCATGATGCTTCCCCCAACAAAGCCTTCCCGGATACTAAGCCGGAAAGGCTTTCAAGTTAAAGCCTCTAATCTAGCACCGGTGAAGGCAATCAGATCGATTTCGCTGCGCCGCCGTCGACACGTAGCATTGTGCCCGTAATATAGCTTGCGGGTTCAGAGCAGAGAAAAGCTCCGGCGGCGGCGAACTCTTCGACGGTGCCGAGCCTACCAGCGGGGATGCTCTTTACCGAAGCCTCGCGTACTTCTTCTAGGCTCTTACCGAGACGTTTGGCATTGGCGCCATCCAGTTCATCAATCCGATCGGTGTGAATGCGACCGGGTAGGAGCATGTTGGCCGTAATGCCAAAGCCTGCGACTTCGCTGGAAAGCGTCTTGTTAAAGCCGACGAGCGCACCGCGAAGCGTGTTTGACAGCGCCAGATTGGGAATGGGCTCGAACACGCCCGATGAGGCAACCGTCAGTATTCGGCCCCAGCCTTGTTCCTTCATCTGCGGAAGAAATGCGTTGGTGAGAGCGACGACGCGCAGCACCATGGATTGAAAGAAGGTGTCGAGCTTGTCCGTCGTGATATCTTGTGCCAGCCCTGGTGTCGGCCCGCCGGTGTTGTTGACGAGGATATCGATGCCGCCGAGCTTCGTCTTCACCGCCTCAATCATCGACGGCACGAAGTTTTCTTCGGCAAGATCGCCCCAGACCCAGTCGGCTTTGCCCTTGCCAAGCGCATTGATCCTCTTGGCATTGGCGCCCAGCTTTTCGCCGCTGCGTCCGACCATGAGCACGTTGACGCCTTCGTTCGCAAGCGCCGTCGCGATGCCGAGACCCAAGCCGCGAGATGAGGCCAGAACCAATGCGCGCTTGCCGGAAATACCCAAATCCATGACGGTGTCCTTTATGCTCGTGACGATTGCTGCCGCTTGTAGCCCCTGCGCCCAGTCCTGAAAAGGGTTCATCGGCTGAGATTGGCAGCGTTTGCTTGCGCCGCCTCTTGCGCGTCGGTAAGACAGCCCCGATGAATTTTGTGTTTGGAGAGGCGGGCTTGAACGTGTGGACCGAGCGTCAAAAAGTCGAAAACCGCAAGAGCGACGACGCCCGCAGCGAAAGCGACATCGATTATGGGCGGATCATTCACTCCACCTCCTTTCGACGCCTCCAGAGCAAAACGCAAATCCTCAATCTCGGCGACAGCGATTTCTACCGCACCCGCCTGACGCATTCGCTGGAGGTGGCGCAGATCGCCGCGGGTCTGGTCAAGCACCTGCGCAAGTCCTTTCCTCTTCATCCGGTAACGGATGAATTGCCAGAGCATAGCCTCATCCAGGCGATCGGCAGCGCCCACGATCTCGGCCATCCGCCCTTCGGGCATGGAGGCGAGGTCGCGCTGAATTACTGCATGCGCGTTGCGGCAGATCCGAATGAAGCGGGGCGCAACGGCAATGGCGTCATGACCGACATCTCCAAAGCCGGCTTCGAAGGAAACGGCCAGACTTTACGCATTCTCAGCCGTCTTGAGACATTTTCAAAAGCCCATGGCGCCAACCTCACGCGGCGTACGTTGCTGGGTATTCTAAAATACCCAGTCGCCTATTCGAAAGCTGCTCATCCCGGGCGAGTGCCAAAACTGCACGACGGACCTTCGACGCTTCGCATCATCGACACGCAGGCTTCCAAGCCGCCAAAATGCTACATGGATTGCGAGACGGATGTGGTGGACTGGATCCTTGATCCTTTGCCGGAGTCCGACCGCGATCTCTTTCAGACGGCGACGCGTGAAGATGGCAAGCACGCAAAGTCCCTCTTCAAATCGCTCGATTGCACCATCATGGATGTTGCAGACGACGTCTCCTACGGGGTCCACGATCTTGAAGATGCCGTCGCCATGCAGCTCATCACCAGGGATGCCTTCGAGAAGGAGGTGACGGCGGAGGATTGCGAGAGCTTCATTGCGATGCTCAACAAGAACCATAAGAATAAGCGCGGCAACGACGTCTATCGCGAAATCGTGGATGGGCTATTTGGTCATAGCGGCGACCGCAAAATGTTCATCAGCATGTTGGTCGGCCATTTTATCACGGATGCGCGCTTTGCGGACGACGAGCGGTTCGAAACGCCACTCTTGCGTCACGGTGTGAAGCTTGGAGCGGACCGTGTTCGACTGCTGAAAGCCTTTCAGGATGTGGTGCGCAAACACGTGATCAAAAGCCCGCGTGTTCAGCATATGGAGTTCAAAGGCCAGGGAATGGTTGTTGCAGTGTTTGAAGCGCTCCAGTCCGATCCCGAACGGCTGCTGCCAGACGATGTCTTCCCCCTCTATGACAAATCTGGCGGGGATTTGCGTGTCATCTGCGATTTCGTTGCCGGAATGACGGATGGCTATCTCATCAGGACCTATGAGCGCCTCTTTTCACCAGGGGCAGGTTCCGTGTTCGACAGGCTTTAACCGGGCTAAGCCCATCGACGCTTCTGGAAATTTGAGCGGGGAACGCTCTAGCTTGCTTCTCCCTGCCGCTGGCGCCACTCGCGGATGAGTAGACCATAGACAAGCAGATCGCAGACGCCGTTATGGGTTGTTTCGTGCTGGCGAAGGTACGCCTCGCGTAGGAAGCCCAAACTTTCCGCCAGAGCAATGGAGGAGCGGTTTTCGGCGTCGATCTCCATGTAAAGTTTGCGATATCGGCCCATGGTAAAGATATGGGCGATGAGCGCGGTCATACATTCGCGCGCCACTCCTTGTCTCTGCCGCTCAGTGGCTGTGATATATCCAAGCTCGAGAACGGCGTCGTCGCGACCAGGAAAAGCGATGTAGCGACCTGCAACCTCCTCGGTCACGCGGTCAATGGCGATCCAGGTTTGTCCGGGCCACTCTTTATCGTTCAGCCAATCGGAAAATGTCGCGATATCTTCAAAGTGAGGCTGAGACATAAATCGGCACTGGTCGGCACTTGAAAAAGTTGGGAACAAAGCTTTTGCATCGCTTTCAATCAAGCCCCGCATAGTAAAGCGCTGCGTCGTAAGCGTCGGTACGTCCATTATCTCTACTGCCGTTTTGTCATGCCATTCACGGGAACAGGTTTAATAGTCTCTCCTGGAACTGCCAAGCGTTCCGGTCAGCAAATTGTCTTCGATTGTTGGATGCCTCCAACGCAGCTTCGCAATCAGCGCGATCCGCTTTCTGTAGATGCTATGCTTAAAGCAACTACTGAGCCCACCTTCTTCTCTTGACCATCTCATTAAGCACTCCTATTCTTCGTGTTACGTTCACGTAAAAGTAAACGATGGTCATCAGGTTGTCAGACAATTTGATGGATGCGACCGCGCTTCCTTGCTATTGGTCTCGACAAAACGCTTGTCCTTTGCCAAGACAGATGACGCGAACTGCTTGTTGCGACGACGTTTTTTCACACGTCTTTGGCTGCGTGATGGTGTAGGGCAGGATAACGAAAAGCCGGACGGGACCGGCGAACTGACGAGGATCTTATGACGGAAGAAATGGAATTGCCGGAACGTGAATCGATGGAGTTCGACGTCGTTATCGTCGGCGCGGGACCTGCTGGCCTCTCTGCAGCTATTCGGCTGAAACAGGTCAATCCGGATCTGTCCGTTGTGGTGCTGGAAAAGGGCTCGGAAGTGGGTGCGCATATCCTCTCCGGCGCAGTTGTCGATCCCATTGGTATCGACCGTCTATTGCCCGGCTGGCGCGAAGAAGAGGGGCATCCCTTCAAGACCGAAGTCAAGGACGACCAGTTTCTGTTCCTGGGACCTGCCGGCTCGATTCGCCTGCCGAACTTCCTGATGCCGCCGCTGATGAACAATCACGGCAACTATATCGTCTCGCTTGGTCTCGTCTGTCGCTGGCTGGCGGAGAAGGCAGAGGCGCTTGGCGTTGAAATCTACCCGGGCTTTGCTGCAACCGAAGTCCTCTATAACGACGAAGGCGCAGTGATCGGTGTCGCAACCGGCGATATGGGGATCGAGCGAAATGGAGAGCCGGGGCCTAACTTCACCCGCGGTATGGCGCTGATGGGCAAATATGTGCTGATCGGCGAAGGCGTACGCGGCTCGCTTGCCAAGCAACTCATCAGGAAATTCGACCTGTCGAAGAACAGCGACTTTCAGAAATTCGGCATCGGAATTAAGGAACTCTGGCAGGTCAAGCCTGAAAACCACCGCCAAGGCCTTGTGCAACACTCCTTCGGCTGGCCGCTGGGAATGAAAACGGGCGGTGGCTCGTTCCTCTATCATCTGGAGGACAATATGGTGGCCGTCGGTTTCGTCGTTCACCTGAACTATAAGAATCCCTATCTCTATCCTTTCGAAGAATTCCAGCGCTTCAAGACGCACCCAGCCATTGCGCCCACCTTCGAAGGTGGAAAGCGTCTCTCGTATGGCGCGCGCGCCATTACCGAAGGTGGCTATCAATCGGTGCCGAAGCTGACATTCCCAGGTGGTGCTCTGATCGGATGCTCGGCCGGCCTTGTCAACGTTCCGCGCATCAAGGGCAGTCACAACGCCGTTCTGTCGGGCATACTGGCGGCAGATAAGATTGCGGCGGCACTCGAAGCAGGTCGCGCCAATGATGAAGTGATCGAGATCGAGAACGAATGGCGCAGCACCGATATAGGCAAGGACCTGAAGCGGGTACGCAATGTAAAGCCGCTCTGGTCGAAGTTCGGCACAGCGATCGGCGTTGGCCTCGGCGGCCTGGATATGTGGACCAACCAGCTCTTCGGCTTCTCCATCTTCGGCACACTGAAGCATGGCAAGACGGATGCTGAGAGCCTGGAACCGGCGGCAAAGCACACGCCGATTGCCTATCCAAAGCCGGATGGCGTGCTGACTTTCGATCGTTTGTCATCGGTCTATCTGTCATCCACCAATCATGAAGAGGATCAGCCGGTCCATCTTCAGGTGAAGGACATGGAATTGCAGAAGCGTTCCGAGCATGACGTCTATGCCGGACCGTCGACGCGTTACTGTCCCGCCGGAGTCTATGAGTGGGTGGAGAAGGACGGCGAGCCGACTTTCGTCATCAACGCGCAGAACTGCGTCCACTGCAAGACCTGCGACATCAAGGATCCCAACCAGAATATTAACTGGGTTCCGCCACAAGGCGGCGAAGGGCCGGTCTACGCCAATATGTAAGTATTGGCGCGGCCCGCCCGGACCGCCGTTAGCGAAGATGTTCGGCGAAGGGCCGGTCTACGCCAATATGTAAGTATTGGCGCGGGCCGCCTGAACAGTTGTTGGCGAGATATCCGAGCGGACCGTGTTCTAGGAGCACCTCTTCATGGTTATAATTCGGGATGGTCGACAAGAGGAGTTCGACCGTCTTGCCGACATCGAACTGGATGCCTTCGTCACCTGGGCGCAGGCTTGCGACGTATCGCAGGAGCCATCCTGCGCGCCAGTCCATCTTCTTCAGCAGAGCTTGGAGGAGAATTTGCTTCTGGTTGCCGAGGAGGGTGGCCGGACTGTCGGATTTGCGCTTGGTTTGATGGAAGAAAGTACGCTCCACATCGTCGAAATCGACGTGGAACGTGAGGCACAGGGCAAGGGCATCGGCAAGGCTTTGATGCTCGCTTTGCTTGAGCGCGCAGGTGGGTTTGGGTGCTCCGAGGCGGTTCTGACCACAGATCGCTATGCGCCCTTCAATGCCCCCTTCTACGAAAAGCTTGGGTTTCGGATTCTTTCGGCGGTGGAAACGCCGGCATTCCTGCTGAAAAGACTAAAGGCGCAAGTCGATTCCGGTCTCGATCCAGAGCGCCGGGTCGCGATGCGTTTGCATCTGTGATGCGCGATTTGAAATGCATCAAGCCATCATTTTTGAACAACCGTCAGTCTTTGAGATTATAACATCGATCGTCCTGATCGATTGAGACATTTGCAGCTACGGGCAGGATCATCTACTAGTACTAGACCTGTTCTGATCGGGCTTAGACCCTAAGCGACAATCGGGTTGATATGGCCCCCGGCGGGGGTTGGGAGTGAGTACATGACGAAAAGCGCCACTTTGGTTTTCGCGCTGCGGAGAAACATCATTTCGGTGGCTGCTGCTTTTGTGGCTTGCGCTGCCTCTCTTGGTAGCCAGCCTGCGATGGCGGCGAGTTGCCGGGCTGATGCAGCAGCGAGCATAGATTGGAGCGAGTGCAACAAACGCCTTCTCATGCTTGGCGGCAGTATTCTCGATGGTGCAGACCTTCACGGAACGGATTTCACCTACACAGATCTACGAGGCTCGTCCTTCAAGAAGGCTAATTTGGAAAAAGCCAAGTTGATCCGCAGTTCGCTGGCATCCTCTGAACTTGAAGGGGCAAATCTCGTGAAGGTTGAGGCCTACCGGAGCGATTTCAGTGACGTGAACGCCACCAATGCCAAATTTAATAGCGCCGAAATGCAGCGTGCCGACTTCGAAAATGCCAAGCTCGATAATGCCGATTTCAGCAAAGCAGAACTTGGACGCGCAGATTTTAATGGTGCGGTGCTGACAGGTACCAAGTTCACCAAGGCCAATCTTTCTCGGGCCAGTTTCGAGGGAGCCAAGTTTACCGGCTCAATCGATTTCTCCGACTCGTTTCTGCTGCTGGCGCATATTGAAGGACTGGATCTTTCCGCAGCCACTGGGCTAGAGCAGAAACAGATCGATATCGCCTGTGGTGACGACAAGACGAAGCTTCCGCAGGGGCTGACCAAGCCAGCCACCTGGCCTTGCCCGTCTGACCCGGAAGACGACTAACTTAGAGCTAGCCCGCGATTGAGTTTAGGCCTTAGAGCACTCCGTCTGAGAAGGAAGCGCTCTAAGGCATTAGTTAGGTCGCAAACATCGGACAAAGGCGCGAACGATGCGCGCCTGCTCAGAAGCCAGAGAGCACGATCTTCCCCTTGGCGGTGCCGCTTTCAATCAAAGCGTGGGCCTTGATCAGGTTTGCGGCGTTGATCTTGCCGCACACGTCTGTCAGCGTCGTCTTGATCTTTCCCTGGTCAATTAGGTCGGAGACATGGTTCAGCAGGTTGTGCTGCTCCAGAATGTCCACAGTCTCGAAAACCGGGCGGGTAAACATCATCTCCCAGTGAACCGAAATGGCCTTGCGCTTGAACGGCATGATATCGAAGCCGTCTTCCGGGTCGTCGATCAGGCAGTAGCGTCCCTGTGGCGCGATCAGCTCTACGCTATCGGCGCGGTGAACATCGCTATGAGTTGTGGAGAAGACGAAGGAAGGCGCGCCAATACCGAGCGCTTCGACCTGAGAAGCGAGGGGTTTGCTATGGTCCAGCACATGGTGTGCGCCGAGTTGCCGAACCCATTCTTTCGTCTCTGCTCTGGACGCTGTGGCGATGACGGTCAGGTCCGTCAAATGTCGGGCGAGCTGGATCGCGATAGAGCCAACGCCGCCGGCACCGCCAATGATGACGATAGCATCGCTGCCGCCCGGAACCTTGTCCTTTACCTTTAGGCGGTCAAACAGTGCCTCATAGGCGGTGATCGCGGTGAGCGGCAGTGCCGCAGCCTCCTCGAAGCTCAGGCTGCTTGGCTTCGTGCCGACGATTCGCTCATCCACGAGGTGGAATTCACTGTTGGTGCCAGGACGATTGATAGCGCCCGCGTAAAACACCTCATCGCCCGGTTTGAACAGGCTCACCTTGTCGCCAACGGCCTTGACGATGCCAGCGGCATCGAAGCCGAGAATGCGGGTCTGGCCGTTTTCCGGCGATTGGTTGCGCCGAACCTTCGTGTCTACCGGATTGACGGAAACGGCCTTCACTTCAACCAGAATGTCGCGCCCCTTGGCCTCTGGCGCAGGCAGTTCGAAATCCACTAGGGCGTCTGTTTCAGTGACGGGTTTGCAGCTGTTAAAACCGATGGCTCGCATGATGCTTTTCCTTCGCTTGTTGCGTTGGGGGCTATTTGATAGAAAGCAGCACAGGCTGCAAGAATGCACATTTTGTGTCTATACAGACAAAAAGGATACTGTAGCCGTTCATCGATCCCGAAAAACGGAGCCTCTTGATGTCCCGACCCCGCGCCAAGTTGAAGGATAACTTTCCCGGTTGTCCGGTGGAATCGACGCTGTGTTATCTCGATGGAAAATGGAAAGGCGTCATTCTCTATCACCTGTTGAGCGAGGGAACCTTGCGTTTCAACGAGTTGCGCCGCCATATTCCAAGCGTGACGCAGCGCATGCTGACAAAGCAGCTTCGTGAACTGGAAGTCGCCGGTCTGATTTCCCGTACCGTCTTTCCTGTCGTGCCGCCAAGGGTGGATTACAGCCTCACCGTACTTGGCCAGAGCATGGAGCCAGTCATTTCTGCCCTCAAAACGTGGGGGGAGGCGCACGTCGTATGCAAGAACGGCATTAAAACAGTCGCGTCGGCTGTGGACTCCGTCATGCCTCTGGCGGCTGCCGAATGAGCATGGCAACCGATATGTTGCAAAGGCAACGACACGCCTTCATTCAAGACGGACAACCGACGCTGGAGCAGCGCCGCGCAGATCTGAAGGCACTCCGCAAGGTCGTGACGTCAAATCGGCAAAAGATAGAACGAGCGGTAGATACGGATTTCGGCGGACGGTCTCCCTATGAGACGGCGCTTCTCGATATCGTCGGCGTAATAAGGACGATCGATTATCTCGACCGTAATCTGAAGCGCTTCATGAAGCCGGAGCGACGACACGTGGCGGCACTGTTTCAGCGCGGGCGAGCTTGGGTCGAGTATCAGCCGCTCGGTGTCATCGGCATCCTGTCACCATGGAACTTCCCTTTTTTGCTGTCGATGGTGCCGCTGGCAACCGCACTTGCAGCTGGCAATCGTGTGATGCTGAAACCATCGGAACTTACACCGGAAACCAGCGCTTTGATGAAGGCGATGCTCGCGGACGCGTTCCCCGAAAAAAAGGTTGCCGTCATTCTGGGAGATGCCGCCATCGGCGCCGAATTCAGCGGCTTGCCATTCGACCATTTGTTCTTCACGGGTAGCACCGCAGTCGGACGCTCGGTGATGAAAGCTGCGAGCGAGAACCTTGTTCCGGTAACGCTGGAGCTTGGTGGTAAAAGTCCCACTATCATTCTTCCGGGGAAGGCAAGCCAGGACACTGCGGCTGCCATTGTCCTGGGAAAGCTCGCTAATGCCGGGCAGACATGCGTTGCTCCGGACTATGTCTTCGTTCAAGAGAACGAGGTTGGTGATTTTGTCGATAAATTCGGTCGAGCGGTTGCGAAATCCTATCCGGACGGTTCGAAAAGCGCCGATTATACATCCATTTGTAGTGACAGACATTTTACCCGCTTAAAGGCGCTACTCGACGATGCCGAGCGCAGGGGTGCGACCTTGCGGCCGGTCGGTGGAAAGGCAGATGAGCAACCGAGACGACGGGTCATTTCGCCGACGCTCGTCCTCAACCCAAGGGACGATATGGCGGTGATGCAGGATGAAATCTTCGGGCCGATTCTGCCCGTGCTGACCTACCGCGATATCCATGAGGTCATTGCTTACATCAACGAGAGACCGCGACCGCTGGCGCTATATGTCTTTGGTGACGAAAGAAGCGAGGACTGCCGCAAGATTCTCTCCAACACCACGTCTGGTAATGTTGGGATCAACAACACCGTGTTGCATGTGGCGCAGGACGATCTTCCTTTTGGCGGGGTCGGCGCAAGCGGTATCGGCGCCTATCACGGCATAGAGGGCTTTCGACGGATGAGCCATGCTAAGGGCGTCTTTTCCCAGGGTCGATTCAGCATTCCCAACCGTTTGCGCCCGCCCTACGGGCGTTTGACGAAGGCGGCAATTGCCTTTCTGCTGCGCTGAATTGGGCACTGGTTTAAATGCTGCCATTCGAGATGCCGCGCATAAGCCTCGCTTGGACGGCAGGAATAACAGCGGACATCGAAGGCGGCGGTTGACCGCTGCACGAATGGGGATCGATCAACCCAGATTCATGGCGGATGGATTTGGTTTAGCCTGAGCGACAAGGGCTCGCCAGGAATGCAAAAATATTCGTCACATTCGTCGCAATACATATTGATTTATAATGTTCGAGCTACTTCTTGTTTCGCATTCATGTTGAGGTAATACTTTACTTGGACATGATAAGTGCGCACCTTGACATCGATGCGATGTGTTTTTCTGAACCATTCTTGCGAAGAATGTCCTCTTGATTTTCCGACAATTTGGGAGGAAGGATTTGCCGCGGCATTCGCCGGCTCTCATCATTCACATTTTTTTGCACCGCAACATCGAACTGCCCGGATTGGTTCATAATTTCGCGGGCAGTGATTTGTCAGTTCAGGGACGGACCAGCATGGGTATTGGTTGGATAGAAGCCGCGATCCTCGGCTTTATTCAAGGGCTTACAGAGTTTTTGCCAGTTTCTTCAAGCGCACATTTGAGAATAGCCGGGGAATTTCTGGGCACCGGTGAAGACCCGGGTGCAGCCTTCACCGCCATCATTCAGATCGGCACGGAGCTGGCGGTCCTGGTCTATTTCTGGTCGGACATTATGCGGATCGCCTTCGCGTGGCTTCGGCATCACCTCAGGCTTGGCGGTTCGTACGACCCTGCCGATGTGCGTCTTGGCTGGATGATCATCGTCGGTTCGGTGCCGATCGTGTTACTTGGGCTGTTGTTCAAGGATGCGATCGAGCACTCGTTACGCAATCTGTACATCACCGCTGTCATGCTGATCGTCTTCGGTATTATTTTGGGCTGGGCGGATCGTATCGGCAAGAAGAAGTATCCGATCAACAAACTGATCTGGCGCGATGCGATCATTTTCGGTTTCGCGCAGGCCATGGCTTTGATCCCCGGCGTGTCCCGTTCCGGCGGAACGATTACTGCTGGCTTGCTCATGGGTTACACGCGTGAAGCCGCTGCACGTTACTCCTTCCTGCTCGCCGTTCCCGCCGTTTTCGGCTCCGGCTTTTACCAGCTCTTCAAAAGCATCGGTCAGGAAAACACCGTCGGCTGGGGCCAGACTGCCCTCGCAACCCTGATCTCGTTTGTCGTCGGCTATGCTGTCATCGTCGTATTCCTCAAGCTGGTTTCGACGAAAAGCTATATGCCCTTCGTCTGGTATCGCATCGTCATCGGTGTCGCGCTGCTTGGCCTGCTCTTCAGCGGCGTCATCAACCCGATCTGATTCCGGTCGGAAACGCGTTAATTTTACCCGGTACGGCCTGCCGCACCGGGTAATTTTATGACTTTCTATCCCTGTAGAATTATTTTCCTTTCGGTATGGCGAGAGAGCGTCTATTCCGGCTGAAAGATCGCCACGCCGCTCACTTTTGCGGTATCCTTTGATGTTGTCAGGAAAAACGAATGACCACCGACGCGCCTTGCGCCCTCGCTGTGGAGGACATCCACAAGAGCTTCGGCAATCAAGAGGTTCTGAAGGGCATTTCGCTGACGGCAATGAAGGGCGATGTCATCTCCATCATCGGGTCTTCCGGCTCGGGAAAGAGCACCCTTCTTAGGTGCATCAATTTTCTGGAAATACCCGATAGAGGCCGTGTCCGCGTCAATGGCGAAGAGATCGCGGTCAGGCATGGGCGCGATGGCAAGTCTGTCCCGCAAAGCTGGCGTCAGGTGGAGCGATTGCGCACCGGCCTCGGCATGGTCTTCCAAAGTTTCAACCTCTGGGCTCATCGCACCGTTCTCGAAAATGTCATCGAGGCCCCGGTCCATGTCATGGGCGTAAAGCGCGCGGAAGCGGTCGAGAAGGCGGAAGCGCTGCTGCACAAGGTGGGTCTCTACGAGAAGAGGGATGCCTATCCAGCCTTTCTTTCGGGTGGGCAGCAGCAGCGTGCCGCTATTGCCCGTGCGCTCTGCGTCGAGCCCGCCGTCATGCTTTTCGACGAGCCGACATCGGCGCTAGATCCGGAACTGGTTGGCGAAGTGCTGAAAGTTATTCGCGATCTGGCGGAAGAGGGCCGCACCATGTTGCTTGTGACGCATGAGATGCGCTTTGCCCGCGACGTGTCCAGCCATGTCATGTTTCTGCACCAGGGCCGCGTGGAGGAGGAGGGATCTCCCCAGCAGGTCTTCAGCAACCCCATCAGCGCACGGACCCGAGATTTTACCGGCGCGCTTGCCAACTGATTGTCACACAGGAGTTTGATATGAAATTCGTCGCATCCCTGCTGGCCGGCACGGCCTTCGCATTATCGGCTTTCTCTGCCAGCGCCGAAGTCCGCTTTGGCGTCATGAATGAAAGCTATCCACCTTTCTTTGCCCAGGATGCCAGCGGCAAGTGGCAAGGCTGGGAAATCGATCTGATGGATGCCGTCTGCGCTGAGATGAAGGAGAAATGCTCCATCGTCGCGCTTTCCTGGGATGGATTGATTCCGGCGCTTGAAAGCAAGAAGTTCGACGTGATCTGGTCGTCCATGTCCAACACCGCCGAGCGTCAGAAGGTCATCGACTTCACCGATAAATATTACAACACCCCAGCCAAGCTCATCGGCGCCAAGGACGGCAAGCCGGGTACGACGGCTGAAGATGTAAAGGGCAAGACGATCGGCATTCAGGTTGCCACCATTCAGTCCGCTTACTACGCCAAGTACTTCAAGGACGTCGCCGACGAGAAAACCTACCAGACGCTGGACGAAGCCTTCCAGGATCTGGCCGCCGGCCGCATCGACTATGTCTTCGGTGATTCGCTCGTTCTCAATGACTTCCTGAAGACCGATACCGGCAAGGATTGCTGCGCCGATGCCGGCAATGTTGCCGACGATCCTGAAATTCTGGGCCGTGGCGTGTCAGGCGGGGTGCGCAAGGACGACCAGGAACTGAAGCAGAAGCTGAACACGGCGCTCGCAGCTGTGCGCGCCAGCGGCAAGTATGACGAGATCACAAAGAAATACTTCAGCTTCGATATTTACGGCGCGAAGTAAGTCTGGTTCTTCTCGCAAATGGCAGCTCCTGACAGCATCATTCAGCTTTTGTCTCCCCATCCACCGGGATGGGGAGGCACATTGCTGTCTGGTGCTGCCGCGACGCTTGCCATCTCCGCCGGCGCCTATCTAATCGGTATAGTCATCGGAATGGCGGGTGCGCTTGGCAAGCTTTCCGATAACCGGGCTCTCGGCATCATTCTCAATCTCTACACGACGCTGATCCGCTCGGTGCCGGAACTCATTCTGATTGTCGGCCTCTATTACGCCGGAACGGACGGCTTGAACCGCCTGCTGCAAATGGCGGGCCTACCGCCGCTGGAGGTCAACGGCTTCGTCGCCGCTGTCGCTGTCCTTGGTTTTGTGCAGGGCGCCTATATGACGGAAGTCCTGCGAGGCGCGATCCTGTCTATCCCGAATGGCCAGATCGAGGCAGCCAAGGCGTTTGGAATGTCACCGTTCTTGCGTTTTCGCCGCGTGGTCCTTCCAGCTCTCCTGCCGAACGCGTTGCCTGGACTTTCGAATCTCTGGCTGTCGGTAACAAAGGATAGCGCGTTGGTGGCTGTCGTCGGCTATCAGGAACTGGCGCTCGCCACACGGCTGGCAGGGGCCAGCACCAAGCATTATTTCCTGTTCTTCATGGCTGCCGCACTGATCTATCTGGCGATAACGCTTGTCTCCAATTTTGTCTTCCGGCTGATCGAACGGCGCGTGCGCCGCGGCCAGCCGTCGCTGGCGTGAGGGAGACAAGATGACGTTTTCCTGGATTGAAAAATACTGGCCGCTTCTCCTCACCGGTGCATGGCAGACCATCGCCCTGCTGTTCATCTCCGTCAGCCTCGGTTTCATTCTGGCGATTGGCCTTGCCTTCGCTCAGGTCAGCGGTGGTAGGATCACACGGCTCCTGGCACGCGGCTACTGCACCTTCTTTCGCGGTACGCCCCTGCTGATCCAGCTTTGGCTTCTTTATTACGGCGTCGGTTCGTTTCTACCGATGATCCCTGGCCTGCGGCAGAGCTTTTTGTGGCCGATCCTGCGTGAAGGTTTTTTCTTCGCTGCCGTCAGCTTTACTCTGAACTACGCGGCCTATGAGGCAGAGGTCCTGCGTGGGGCACTTCTCGGCGTGCCGAAGGGTGAACTTGAAGCCGCGCGCGCGTTCGGTATGAGCCGGTTCAAGCTTGCCCGCCGCATCTGGCTGCCACGCGCCATCCGCAACGCGCTTCCCACGATCGCAGGCGAGGTGGTGATGCAGTTGAAAGCCACGCCGCTCGCCTTTACCGTGACGGTGATGGACCTCTACGCAGTTGCCTACAAGGTTCGGCAAGACACTCTTCTCGTCTACGAGCCGCTTCTTGTCGTGACCGTCTTCTATCTCATCCTCACAGCTATCATTGCCCGCTGCTTCGGGATTATCGAAGCGCAGGTGCCAGTCAGACGCTAATCTAGCGGCGCAAATACCAGGAGTTTTTTGAATGGGCGATATTCGCATTCTCGACGGCGGCATGAGCCGCGAATTGCAGCGGCTGGGTGCCGAACTGAAGCAGCCGGAATGGTCGGCTCTCGCGCTGATCAATGCGCCGGACATTGTCCGTCAGGTCCATGCGGAGTTCATCGAAGCCGGCGCCGACGTCGTTACCACCAATTCCTACGCGCTGGTGCCGTTTCACATCGGCGAGGAGCGGTTTCGTGAGCAGGGAGCGTCGCTGGTTGCACTGTCCGGTCGTCTTGCGCGTGAGGCCGCTGATGCCTCCGGTCGCAAGATTGCCGTCGCAGGTTCGTTGCCGCCGATCTTTGGCTCCTATGAGCCGGAGAATTTCGATGCCTCCCGCGTTCAGGATTATCTGCGTGTTCTGGTGGACAATCTCGAGCCCTTTGTCGATGTCTGGCTTGGAGAGACCCTCAGCCTGATAGCCGAAGGTGAAGCCGTCCGTGAGGCCGTTGCGAAGACGGGCAAACCCTTCTGGATTTCCTTCACGCTGGATGATGAAGCGGCGCAGTTGAACGGAGCCGAACCGAAACTGCGGTCCGGTGAAACCGTCCGCGCCGCCGCAGAGTGGATAGCGGGATCGGGTGCCGCGGCCTTGCTATTCAACTGCAGCAAGCCGGAGGTGATGAAAGCTGCAGTCGAGACGGCTGCCAACACGTTCAAGGAAAAGGGCGTCTCGCTGGAAATTGGCGTTTATGCCAACGCCTTCGAAGGAGAGCAGGGGGATTCCGCTGCCAATGAGGGTTTGCATGGCACAAGGACTGATTTGACCGACGACGTCTATTCGCGCTTCGCCTGCACGTGGGCGGACGCTGGCGCAACGATGATCGGCGGATGCTGCGGCATTGGCGCGGCCCACATCCATAAGGTGGCAGGCGCGTTACGCGCTCATTGAAAGGTGGTGACGTCTACCGCGTCTCGATGGAAAACACGTCGAGACCGGTGACGTCCTCTTCCAGCAGGGTGAAGCCCTGTTTCAAATAAAACGGCCGCTTGTCGGCTGTCGCACAGAGATAGCAGGTGCTACGCCCAAGTAGCGCAATGTGCTGGCGGGCGTTTTTGATCAAGGCAGCAGCGACGCCCCGTTTTCGATAATCAGGATCGACCCAGAGCGCGGCGATCCAAGGTGCATAGTCGGACCGCACGTCGAGATCATTGTCGATGACGAGCACGGAGCCGACATAGGTGTCGCCTTCATGCGCCACGAGCGCAAAGGGGATATCATCCTCTCCCAGCATAGGATCGAGATGCGCCCGATAATCTTCGAGCGGCACGCCGCTTTCCGTCCACCACGCATTCCAGCCGCGATGAGCGATCGTATCGGCGAAAGAAGGATGGTGACGAAGATTGGATATCCGCATGTAATGTCTCATCATCCTGAATCAGAAATCGAAAGCAAGTCTACAAGCAATTGAAATGCCAGCGCAACGATGTAGCCCGGCCAGGATTTTGCGGCCGGGCTAATGACGAGATTACAGCAGCGTGCCTCCCAGAATGACCAGGGCCACGGAGAAGTAGATGACGAGGCCACTGACATCCACAAGCGTGGCAACGAAGGGGGCCGATGCGCTGGCCGGATCAAGACGCAGGCGCTGGAGGAGGAAGGGCAGCATCGAACCACAGATCGAGCCGAAGGTAACGATGCCGATCAGCGCTGCGAAGACGGTGAAACCGACAAGCAGCCAATGCTCACCATAATCGTAGAAACCTGCCTGCTGCCACACGGTTAGCCGCAAGAAGCCGATTGCGCCGAGAATTGCACCGAGAGCCAGACCGCTTGGCAGCTCACGCAGCAGCACCCGCCACCAGTCGGAAAGCTTGAGCTCTCCCAGAGCCAGGGCGCGGATGATCAGCGAGGTTGCCTGCGAACCCGAATTGCCGCCAGACGACATGATCAGCGGAATGAAGAGCGTCAGAACGACGGCCTTTTCCAGTTCTCCTTCAAAGTGCTGCATTGCGCTGGCCGTCAGCATTTCGCCGAGGAACAGGGCGGAGAGCCATCCGGCGCGCTTGCGGATCATGTCCATGAAGCCCATCGACATGTAAGGCTTGCCAAGCGCTTCCATGCCGCCGAACTTGTGGGCATCTTCCGTCGTGTCGGCAATCATCGTGTCGATGACGTCGTCGACGGTGACGATGCCGAGAATGCGGGCGTGCTCATCCACTACCGGAATGGCGAGAAGATCGTGCTTGCGGATGAGACGAGCGACGTCCTCCTGCGACATCTGGGGGTCTGCATAGACGACGCTTTCGCGCGATGCTGCAGACAGGATCGATGCTTCAGGTTCTGCGGTAACGAGACGGCGCAGCGTCACCACCTTGCTCAAGGTACCATCCTCGGCCAGCACATAGATGGCATAGACCGTTTCACGCGAACGCTCGACGACGCGAATGTGCGAAAGAGTCTGTTCCACCGTCCAGCTATCAGGCACGCTGACGAACTCCGTCGTCATAATGGAGCCTGCGGTGCGGGGCGGATAGGTCATCAGATGCTGAATGGCAGCAGCCGTAGCGCGGTCCAGACGCGAAAAGAGCTTGGCGCGGTGGCTCTCATCCATGTCGGCCATGACGTCCGCCACGCGGTCGTCTGACATGAGGTTGACGAAACGAGTTGCCTGCTCCAGCGGGATGGTGGCGATAATCTCAGCAGCATGGTGCAATTCCGGACGATCCAGAATGGCAACGGCCTTTGGCTGCGGCATTTTCAGCAAAGCATCGACGGCGTCATGCACATCGAGTGCGTTCAGTTGCTCGACACGTTCTGCAATGGTTGAAAGACCAGCATCACCGCTGCGAAAAAGACGTGCGGCCTTGCTGGCTCTCTGGGAGAGGGTGTGAAAGTTCATGATTGCTCACCTTCCAGTCGATCCGCCGATCGCGGCGGGCCGTGGTGAGCTGACAGGGATCAGATCAGAGCACGTCTCGCCGGTCTCGGCAAAGGCAATCGACTACTACTGTCGCTAGACATCAAACGATGCTCCGTGAATATCCGTGCCGGATGGCTGTCACACCCGCACGTGAAGCCTGTGGTGCGCCTGAACCGCGTCATAGTCAAGCCGTGCGAAGATGAAATTTTGGCAAGGTTGATCTGCGCGAAAAGCAGAGCAGATTTCTCTCTGAATTCTGGTGTCTACGTTTCGACCGACCTGAAGTGCGCCGTGCCATTCCTCGACGTGACATCCAGTTGAAGATCGAACTCTCTCTCCTCGTACATCATGTCCAAAGGTCAGCTAAAAGCGGCTAATATACGTTGTTTTGACAAACCCATGCGGGTAGCTCCACCTTCAGATTTAATCATTGATTAACCATAAGTGCCATACGTTAGGGGGCAACGTCGGCATGATGCGACGTGACGACTGCCGGTATGCTTATGGTCCGCCACCCGCTCTTCATAGCACCCAGATTTTTAGTCTTGTTGGCTGCAACTGCGCCCGCCGCCCTCGTGGCAACCTATGCGGCTGCGCAATCGGTGTGGACAGGCGCGACGGATAACGCGTTCGAGAATGACGCGAACTGGGCGCCGCGCGCGCCGTCCGTGACCGATAGTGCCACGGTTAATGCCGGCTCCCCCCAGGTGTCGACGGGCGAGATCATCGACCGGTTGAATGTCGGCGGCGGAAACGTGACTGTCTCCAATACCGGTGCCTTGACCGTTACCAGTGGCACCACGATGACCTCTGGCAGCATCACCATCAATGCAGGCGGTGTTTTGACATCGGACGTCGATCTCGTCGGTGGCAGTCTTGCTGTCGATGGCGCACTGGATGGCACGCTGTCACTACAAAATGGCAGCGTGACCGTGAATGGCACGCTTCGCGATGGCGTCGTTGGAAATGGAACCTCGCTTTCCAACAATGGTGCAATGAGCGGTGCTGACGTCGCCTCAGGCGGCACTTTTACCAATAACAGCGGGGCGACGCTCTCCACCTTGGAAAATGCCGGTACGGCATCGAATGCGGGTCATATCGGCACGCTGGAAAACTCCGGCGGCAATTTCACTAACAATGCCGGTGGAGAGGTTCTCGGCAAGACGACGGTGTCGGGCGGAAGTGTCACCAACAACTTCATCGTCACGGATGTGGATGTCGCAGCAGCTGCGGCCTTCACCAACAATAATGGTGCAACGGCGGGCGATATCCGCAACTCAGGAACCATCGTCAACGCAGGCACGGTCACCTCGCTTCAGAACGATTCGGGCAGCTTTACCAACAATGTCGGCGGTAGGATTACCGGCGAAACGATCATATCGGGTGGCACCGTGACCAACAACTTTGTGGTGACGGATGTGGACGTCGCCGCAGCGGCGGCATTTGCCAATAATGCCGGAGGGACGGCCGGCGATGTGCGCAATTCCGGTGCCTTCACCAATGCCGGAACGATCGCCTCTCTTAGAAACGATGCTGGAACGACCACAAACAATGCCGGTGGCAGGGTGACCGGCACGACCATTGTCGCGGGCGGAACGGTCACCAACAACTTCGTGGTGACGGATGTGGATGTCGCCGCCGCCGCGGCTTTCGTCAACAATACAGCAGCCTCTGCCGGGGCGGTCACCAACAACGGTGTCACCACCAACGCCGGCACGGTCGCTTCACTCGAAAACAGGGATGGGCTCTTTACCAACAATGCCGGTGGATCGGTTACCGGAGCGACGACGATCAGCGGCGGCACCGTGGTCAATAACGACACGCTTGCTGATGTGCAAAACCGGGCAGGTGGAAGCTTCATCAACAATCTCGGCGCTATCGTAAATGATGTCGTGAATGAAGGGATAGCGACGAACGATGGCACGGTCGCATCTCTCAGCAATGTCAAAGGACGTTTCACCAATACGGGTACCATTACAGGCAAGGCCGATGTGAGAGGCGGCGAACTTCGGAACGACGGAACGGTGTCCGGCACCGTGGATATCTTCGATGGCGGTCTATTGAGCGGCAGCGGCGTGTCGGGTGGCCTAGTGGTTCGCGCAGGTGGTGTCCTAGCCCCCGGGCCCGGCATTGCGGCGACGAGTGTCAGCGGCGATGCGACCTTCCAGACGGGCGCGGTCTATGATGTCGATATCGATTCCACCGGCCGCTCCGATCGCATCGATGTCTCAGGAACGGCGCGTCTGCAAGGCGGCTTGGTCGATCTGCGCGCAGCAAGCGGCACTTACGGTCTGTCCACAACCTACCACATCTTGACTGCCGGTCTGGTCGACGGCACGTTCGATCGCGTCGACAGCAATTTTGCTTTCCTGTCGCCCACGCTGACCTATGGAGCGACATCCGTCGATCTTCAACTTGACCGTAACGCCGTGCGCTTCGAAGACGTCGCACGCACCCGCAACGAGGCTGCGGCTGCAAACGCAATTGAAGCAGCCGGCGTATCGAACACCCTTTTTCAGGCTGTTCTGCCACTGGATATCCAGACGGCGCAGAGTGCCTTTGCGCAACTGAACGGTGAAGTCCACGCTTCGCTCAAATCTGCTCTTCTCTCCGACAGCTCTATTCTGCGCGAAGCGATTGTCGACAAGACCAACCGCCTTTCAAGCGAGAGCGAGGTGAAAGACGGCAGTCTGTGGGCGACAGGCCTGGCGTCGAGAGAGACTTTCGCTGATGATGACACGGCTGGAGCTCTGGAGATCAACCGGGAGGGAATGTTGCTCGGTGGCGAGATTCCGATTTCGGATGCCTGGCGCCTTGGAGGCGTGCTGGGTTACAGCACGATTGACGCCGCTCAGGGGGCCGAGGCGCAGTCATACCACATCGGCCTCTATACCCATGCGCAGATGGAGCCGTTTAGTTTCACAGGCGGCGCGCTCTACTCCCGAAACGAGATCGCCACACGCAGAAACGTTGCCTTCGGCACATTTTCAGACGTACTGACGTCCGATTACAGCCGCTCGACGTCGCAAGTCTTTACCGAGGCGGGTTGGACCTTCGAGATGGATAAACTCCGTCTCCAGCCCTTTGCTGGTCTCGCTTATACGGCGATCGATGGCGGCGCAATCCGAGAGGATGGCGGGGCGGCAGCACTCGCCATTGAAGACCGGTCATTCGATAGCACAATATCCACGATGGGTTTGCGTTTCTCGACAGAGGTTGAGACAGGCCACCTGCCGATTTTCGTATCCGGCATGGTCGGCTGGCGGCATGATTTCGACCCTACAGGACCTTTTGCAGTCGCGCGTTTCGACGGTGGTAGCCCGTTCGTGCTGGAAGGGGTTAGCCTACCGCAAGATTCGCTGACGGTGAAGGCAGGCGCTACCGTCCACCTCTCCAAATCGGCGCGCGTGATGCTGACCTACAGCGGTGATTTCGCCAAGGGTTATAGTTCCAACGCCGTCATGGCGAACCTGACGATGAATTTCTAAGACAGAGCCAAACGGCTTAAATCCTAGGAGCCTTCTCCTGCCGCTCCAGCATGACTGCAACGAGGAAGACCAGCAGGCCGCCAAAGGAGAGGGCTGCGCCGATGTAACCCGTGGATGCATAACCGTAGCCAAGTGCGATCACCACGCCGCCAAGCCACGCGCCGAGCGCATTGGCAATGTTGAAGGCCGAATGATTGGATGCCGCGGCCAGGGTCTGGGCATCGGCAGCAACGTCCATCAGACGCGTCTGCACCGCGGGGCACGCGGCAAAGCCGCAGCCGATGAGAAAGACGCAAAGACACAACATGAAGGGTGTATGGGCCGTGAGGCTGAAGATCGTCATGAGGATGACATTGAAGGCTAGCATGCCGCCAATCGTGCCGTTCAAGGATAGGTCGGCAAGTCGCGAGCCGACGATATTGCCGACATTCATGCCAATGCCGAACAGCGCCAAAACGATGGGCACGGCGGACACGGGCATCATGGCGACATCCGTGGTGGTTTTGGCTATATAACTGAAAACAGCAAACATGCCGCCGAAGCCGACTGCTGCGATGGCGAGCGATAGCCAGACCTGGACGCGGCGAAACGCACCAAGCTCACGCCACACGCTTGCGCCTTCCTGCACCTTGTCACGCGGTTGAAACATCCACAGAAGCGCAACGGTGACGAGCGCGATGCCGCCAACCATCATGAAGGCTGCCCGCCAGGAAAAGACTTGTCCGAAGAAAGTGGCAAGCGGTGTGCCGAGAAGCGTGGCGATGGTGAGCCCGAGCATGACGCGACCGACCGCGCGGGTGCGTTTGTGAATAGGCGCCATGGAGGCTGCTACCAGTGCTGAAACGCCGAAATAGGCGCCATGCGGCAGACCGGATATGAAACGCAGAGCGGTGAAGCTCCAGAAGTCCGGCGCAAGGGCGCTGAGAATGTTGCTGGCGGCAAACAGTCCCATCAGGGAAAGTAGAAGCAAGCGGCGTGTCATGCGCGCGGCGAGCACCGCGATGATGGGCGCGCCGATGACGACGCCGAGCGCATAGGCAGTAATCACGTGGCCAGCAACGGGTACCGAGACGCCATAAGTCGTTGCGACATCTGGCAAAAGACCCATGATCGCAAACTCTCCGGTGCCGATACCGAACCCGCCAGCCGCAAGAGCAATCTCGATCAGTGCTACGGAAAGAGGCGTCAGGCCACCCGGAGTAGAAGTCACGGTGACATCTTCTTGCGCCGCTGGGTGGGTGTCGTGTGAAAAGCTATGGCTCATCGGATTTCCGGCTGCGGCAGAACGCATCGATTGTAAGGAAAGGCTCGCCCAAGAAAAAAGGGCAAGATCGACGTGGCCGATCTGCCCTAACTGGAGGTGTTGGTCACCAAATTGACCTTATATTGCTTCTATCATGTTTTTGTGCGTCGCGGTAGTGTTTGATTCGATAAAATCTGGATTGAACATCCAGCCGTTGGAACCCTTTTGGTGCAGCGCGATTTAGATGGCGCTTCGTGCTCAATAGCTGGATGGATAGATGAGGCTGGTTGCGATCTTCAACCGCGATGGCGGAACGTTCAGGACCACCGATCTGGATGCCTATTGCGATCATACGCGAGACGTATTCTCCCAGGCGGGCCATGAGATTGAATGCCGTCTCGTATCCGGCAAGGACATCGTTCAAGAGATGGAGCGTGCCGCCGATGAGTCGGGTTTGGACGGCCTCATTGCTGGCGGTGGGGACGGCACCATCTCCGCTGCTGCAGGGATTGCCTGGAAACATGGCATTGCGCTCGGCGTGGTGCCGGCTGGTACCATGAACCTTTTTGCGAGATCGCTGAAGCTGCCGCTCGATATCTGGCAAGCGGTCGATACCCTGGCGACCGGCCACGTTCAGAACGTGGACATCGCCAGCGCCAATGGCCACCCGTTCGTCCATCAGTTCTCAGCCGGTCTGCATGCGCGCATGGTGCGCTATCGCGATCGGATGGAATACGCCTCACGCCTTGGCAAAATCCGCGCCAACATCCGTGCCGCCCTCGGTGTCGTTCTCAATCCGCCTGTTTTCGACGTGGAATTCACGGTTGCCGGAGAGACGCAACGCCGGCACGTCTGCGCGATCTCCGCGTCCAACAATGAGTTCGGTCCGAACCCGCTACTGGTTGCCGACGACATTACCCAAGGCCGCCTCGGCTTCTATCTGGCCGAGGCGCTGACGCCCTCAGGCGTGGCGCGCCTGGCAATCGATATCCTGCGTGGTAAGCTGAAGGAAAACGCGGCAGTGACGGCCATGGCGGTCGAAAGTGTCGAGCTCCATTTTCCCAAGCGACGGCATGATGTGCGCTGCGTCATCGACGGCGAACTGCGTCCTATGAAGCGCGACGTGATGCTTAAGATTCACGCTGGCGAGTTGAAGGTGATCGTCGCAAAGGATTCATCCAACGTTTGATATCGTCCCCCGGCAGTGGCTTGCAAAATAGAAAGCCAGCCGCCATGCTTGCTTGCAGCAGTCCATGGAGCATGTAGGCATGAACGATATTTCCAGGTCGATTTCGAACCTTGCCGCAATCGATGCCGCGCATCATCTTCATCCCTTCTCGGACATGGGAAAGCTGAATGCCTCAGGCACGCGCATCATAGAGCGTGGGGAAGGCGTCTTCATCTATGACAGCACGGGCAAGAAATATCTGGACGCATTCGCCGGCCTCTGGTGTGTCAATATCGGTTACGGACGCCGCGAAATTGTCGATGCCGTAGCGCGGCAGATGAACGAGTTGCCTTATTACAATGCATTTTTCGGCACGACCACGCCGCCAGCCGCATTGCTTGCCCAGAAGATAGCTTCCCATGCCGGGCCGACGATGAACCACGTGTTCTTCACCAATTCGGGCTCCGAAGCCACCGATACCTGGTTTCGCATGGCGCGTGTCTATTGGAAGGCGCTTGGTTATCCCACCAAGACGAAGGTCATCTCGCGGCGCAATGGCTATCATGGCTCGACAGTTGCCGGCGCATCGCTTGGCGGCATGACATGGATGCATGAGCAGGGCAACCTTCCGATCGAAGGGGTAAGCCATATCGGCCAGCCCTACTGGTATGCCGAAGGCGGCGATCTCAGCCCGGCAGAGTTCGGTGTAAAAATCGCCCGCGAACTGGACGCCAAAATCGACGAACTTGGAGAAGAAAACGTGGCCGCCTTCGTCGCCGAACCCATTCAAGGGGCAGGCGGTGTCATCGTGCCGCCGGAAACCTACTGGCCGGAGATCGTGCGTATTTGCAAGGCGCGCAATATCCTTTTGGTGTCCGATGAAGTCATCTGCGGCTTTGGGCGGCTAGGGTCCTGGTTCGGGTACCAGCATTTTGGTCATGCGCCGGATCTGGCGCCTATCGCCAAGGGCCTGTCATCCGGTTATCTGCCGATAGGGGGTGTGCTGGTGTCGGACCGTGTTGCGGATGTGATGCTGAACGAGGTCGGTGATTTCAACCATGGTTTCACCTATTCCGGCCATCCTGTCTGTGCCGCCGCTGCACTCGAAAATCTCCGCATTATCGAAGACGAGGGGCTGGTCGAGCGGGTACGCGACGATATCGGTCCTTATTTCACGCAATCCTGGCAGAGCCTGCTGGACCACGATATGGTCGGGGAGGCTGCCAATGTCGGCCTTATGGGCGGCTTGCAACTGACGGCTGACAAGGCAACGCGCAGGCGCTTCGAAAAGCCGGATGACATCGGCGTCATCGTTCGCAACCATTGCCTGGAAAACGGTCTCGTCATGCGCGCAACGGCGGATCGCATGCTGGCGTCTCCAGCCCTCGTCATCAGCCGTGCCGAGGTGGACCAGATCGTCGAAACCCTGCGCAACAGCTTGGACCATCTGCGCGATACAGTGAAGGCATAAGCATGGTAGAGCATAACCATCACTACACTGTCAAAGTGACGTGGACCGGTAACCGGGGCGCCGGCACGTCCGGCTACAGGGAGTATGACCGCGATCACGTGATTTCGGCGGAGGGAAAACCGGATATCGTCGGCTCGTCCGATCCTGCTTTCCGCGGAGATCCGAAGCGATGGAACCCGGAAGAATTGCTTCTCGCCTCCATCTCCGCCTGCCATAAGCTCTGGTATCTGCATTTCTGTGCCGTATCAGGCGTTGTGGTGAGTGACTATGTCGACGAGCCGGAGGCCACCATGGTTTTGAAAAAGGATGGGGCGGGGAACTTCACTGAGGCAGTTCTAAAACCCGTAGTCACGCTCGCAAAAGGCGATCCGCAAACGGCGCAAGAGCTTCATGCAGAAGCGCACGACAAATGCTTCATCGCCGCCTCCGTCAATTTCCCGATCCGGGTAGAGCCGACTATCAAAACGCTCTAATTGGCTTGGGCCGTCTCGAGAGAATAATAAAACCTGTGGCTACGACCCGTGGCACCGTAGGGCACATTCACGTAGTGGACATCGGTGGGTGCAGGAAGTGAGACGCGCTCAGCAAGTGAAGCGAGTGCGTCCTTGAAATCCTCGGGACTTTCTCCGTCGTCAGTGGTATCCACCAACAGGATGACTGCACCAGCCGGCCAGATGGCAGGGACCGTCTCGATATCCGTGTCTGTCGTCAGCACCATGGAATCGGGAAACTGGATTTTCAGGTTTCCACCCGCAAGCCCGCCGAACGCGATGACATAGTCGGGTTTGAGCGGCCCGTCATGGCGCAGAGTTTCGGCAAATCCTTTGTAGGGGATATGAATGAGCGAATATCGCTCGAAATGAGGAGAGATCAGACCCCGCGTCAGGAGAACGGCGAGGAAACCTATGGCGAGCGTGAAGGTGGAGGCTAGCATCGGCTTGAGCTTACGCTCGCCCGACAAATCTGCAGCCTGCACTTTCAGACAGAGATAGAGCGGCCAAAGCAACACATAAACGGCGAGCCATTTTTGCCGCATATGCGTGACGCCCATTGCAAAGACAAGCATCAGCACGAAAATCATTGAAAAGAGAATGATACGCCCGACGAGGCGGGTAGACTGATCGCTTGCCCGGATAATCGCTTTGAGATCGCGGAAATAAAGAGCAGCACCAATTGTCGTCGGCAGCGCTACAGCTTTCAGGAAGGCAAGCAGCAGGTCAAGAGCCCCATCGATGGCATAGAGCGTGGTGCTATCGCTGACGTCGCGCATTTCCTTCGCGGTCTGCGTGGTGGCGATATCGAAATGATTCACGACCCAGAGACAGTGCGGAAGGACGAGCGCAACCGCTGCTCCGATCGTCAAGAGCATGCGCCAATCGAAAAGCCGCTGACGCAGATCCTTATCCATGGCGATAGCAATGACGGCCGCAAGAGGAACGAGGACGAAATTGTATTTGGCAATCGCGCCGATGCCGATGGCAAGTCCCGTCAGAAGGTACCCACCTGTGCTAGGTGTCTTGAGCGTTGCGAAAAGCGCGTAGGCAAACAAGGCGACGGACGCCAGCGCCAGAACCGTATGGGTCAAATCCCGCTGCGCCATGACAAAGACTGTCGGCATTGTCAGTACGCCAAGCGTCGCAATGTTGGCCAGAGTCCTGTCGCGCAGCAACAGCCTGGCCGTTAGCCAAAAGAACAGGCAACAGAGGAAAAGCAATCCATTCTTCAGCAGGCTGAGCGAGGCGATCGACGGGCCGACGAGCCCGTTTACGCCATGTTGCAGCCAGGTGTAGAGGAAGGGTTGAGATCCGTATCCGAGCAGCAGATGCTGAGACAGAAGAGCCTGCTGGGTTTCATCGATCTCCAAAGCCGACGAGCGGAGAATACGGACGACGAATGCAAGCAGGAAATATCCTGCAATCAGGATCAGTGTTGAATCGAGATTGCGGGATAAAACCTTGCGCATCAGGTCACGTCTCGTCTGAGGTAAAGGTTTTGCTGACGATGTAATTCGGCGTCCGATCGTCGCGGTAGTAGAGGCGGGCAATCATTTCGGCCAGAATGCCTGTGGTGATGAACTGCATGGAGGAGAGCGATAGAACCACACCGACCATAAGCAGCGGGCGTGTTCCGATGTCGTTGCCGAGGATGAATTTGTCGATGAAAAGGTAGGTCATGATGACGCCGGCAAGAGCGCCGAGCCCGAGCCCGAGAGAGCCAAAGAAATGTCCGGGCCGCGCCTTGTAGCGCATGAAGAACATGACCGATAGAAGATCGAGAATGACGCGGAAAGTGCGCGAAATGCCATATTTCGATGTTCCGAACTGACGCGCATGATGCGTCACGGCCATTTCGCCTATCCGGCTGCTCGGCACTACGCCAGCCACCCAGGCGGGAATGAATCGATGCATCTCCCCCATCAACTTCACCTGCTTGATGACGGACGTCCGGTAAATCTTCAGGCTGCAGCCATAATCGTGCAGGCGCACACCGGTGATGCGACCGATCAGCCGGTTTGCAATCCACGACGGGATCTTGCGCAGCATCAGACCGTCCTGCCTGTTCTTGCGCCAGCCGACAAGAAGATCGAGTTCACGGCGCTCGAGTTCGGACACCAGCATGGGAATATCCTTGGGGTCGTTTTGCAGATCACCATCGAGTGTGGCGATCAGCCGGCCCCTTGCCGTGTCTATGCCAGCCTGCATCGCCGCGGTCTGGCCGAAATTGCGCTGAAGTGCAACGATCTTGAGATCAAGCCCATCGCGACCGAGATAGGATTTGGCGTTAACGATCGTTGCATCTGTGCTGCCATCATCCACCAGGATGAGTTCCCAACTGGCACTGAAGCTTGCCATAGCGTCGACAACGCGCTCTATCAGAGGGCCGACGCTCTCTTGCTCATTGAAAATCGGCACGACAAGCGATAATTCCGGGGCTGTATCCATCGGACTCTCGCTTCGAAGGGCTGTCATAGTCGGCACGCAGGTTTCCCGGGTAAGATTTTGTTAACATGTTCTCTTGCGGGATATGCGCCAGAGCGCAAGTTGTCCAGTTAGGTCGCCGTTTGAAAGACAGTTCGCACAGGATGAAACCGTTTGCGTTGCTTGCAGGCAACGCAATGACGCTCGGCATGGTGGTTGTCGTCATCGCCTATGCTGCTTTCATTCAATGGGTGTGGGGTTGGGCTACCATCTTCGGTCTGTGGTCCCACGCCGGCCTAGGCACGATTGCCCTTGCTCTGTCGCTTCTCGTCGCAACCTATGTTCTGCGCACCTGGCGCATTTACGATTACTTTCCCCAAGAAACGCGAGGCCGCTTCGCGACGCTGTTTCGCGTGGTTCAGCTTCACAACATACTCAACATCATGTTGCCGTTTCGAAGTGGCGAAACCAGTTTTCCGTTGCTGATGCGGCGAGAGTTCGGTGTCAACCTTCTGCGCGGAACCTCGGCGCTTCTCGTTATGCGGCTCTTCGATCTGCATGCGCTTCTGGCGGCGGCCGCGCTGGGATGGGCCTTGGAGGAGGCAAGCATCTGGATTTGGGTGGGCTGGATGGTCTTTCTGCTTCTGCCAGTCTTTGGATTTGCCGGGCGCCACATCGTCATCGGATTGATCCATCGAGCCGCGCCTTCAAAACTCGTCAAGGTCATCGATGAGTTGCAGGCGGGGCTGCCGATAGACGCGCAAGCCTTTCTCAGGGCATGGGCTGCAACGCTCATCAACTGGTTCGTCAAGATCGCCGTGTTAGCCTGGGTATTGATGCTGATGGGCGAGATCAGCCTTCCTGCAAGTTTTGGCGGAGCGCTTGGCGGTGAACTGTCTTCCGTACTGCCCGTACACGCGCCGGGCGGTGTCGGCACCTATCCGGCGGGAATCACCGCAGGCGCGGTTGGCCTTGGAGCCGCCGCCGATGCCAAGGCACTGTCCGCTCTAGGCCAGGCTGCCGTGAACCTGCACCTGCTCGTTATCTTATCTTCTCTGATTGGAACGGCTCTCGCGCTCTTTGTACCGACACAAAAGTAGCGCCAGAAAACCTACTGGAACGCCGTTTCGTAAAAGCTTCTGAGCTTGCGTGAGTGCAGCGTTTCCGTTGGCATGGCCGCAAGTTTCTGGACGGCACGAATGCCAATCTGGAGATGCTGCGCCACCTGTGTGCGATAGAATTCCGTCGCCATGCCGGGAAGCTTCAACTCGCCATGCAATGGCTTGTCGGAAACACACAGAAGGGTGCCGTAGGGCACGCGGAAGCGGAAGCCGTTGGCCGCAATGGTTGCCGATTCCATATCGAGCGCAATCGCGCGTGATTGGGACAGACGCTTTACCGGTCCGGCCTGATCACGCAGTTCCCAGTTTCGGTTGTCGATCGTCGCAACCGTCCCGGTCCGCATAATCCTCTTCAGCTCGAAGCCTTCATAACCCGTGACTTCCTCCACCGCGCCTTCCAACGCAAGCTGGACTTCTGCAAGTGCGGGAATCGGCACCCAGACCGGCAGGTCGTCATCCAGCACGTGATCTTCGCGCACATAGGCATGGGCCAGCACGTAATCACCGAGCCTCTGGCTGTTACGCAAACCGGCACAGTGGCCGACCATCAGCCAGGCGTGTGGACGCAGCACGGCGATATGGTCGGTGATCGTCTTGGCATTGGAGGGCCCGACGCCGATGTTGACCAGCGTTATGCCGGCATGCCCCTTCTTCTTCAGATGGTAGGCCGGCATTTGTGGCAGACGCCCAAGCGTCGTATCGGTCTCGGGCCGGTCCAATCCGGCATGAGTGATGATGTTGCCGGGCTCGACGAAGGCGGTATAGCCGTCACCACCGTCTGCCATCAGCTTGCGCGCCCATACGGCGAACTCGTCAATGTAGAACTGGTAGTTGGTGAACAGAACGAAGTTCTGGAAGTGGTTTGGGCTCGTTGCCGTGTAGTGGCTCAGCCGTGCCAGCGAGTAGTCGATACGCTGCGCCGTGAAAGGAGCAAGCGGCGCCGGCTCGCCCGGAACCTGATCGTACTCACCATTGGCGATCAGATCGTCGGTGTTGTTCAAATCCGGCGTGTCGAAAAGATCGCGAAGCGGGACGTCAGACAGCGAAGAGGCCGCAGAGGCTTCCACATATGCTCCTTCGCCAAAGGCGAAGTGGAGCGGAATAGGCGTCGCCGATTCCGAAACGGTCACGTGAACGCCGTGGTTCTTGATCAAGAGGCCGAGCTGTTCCTTGAGATAATGGCGAAAAAGCTGCGGCCGGGTAATCGTGGTCGTATAGACACCAGGCGAGGTGACATGGCCATAGGAGAGGCGCGAGTCGACATGTCCGAATGTCGACGTCTCTATGCTGACCTGTGGATAGCAGGCGCGGTAGCGCCCCTCAATGGGCGCGCCCTTGGCAAGATCAGTAAAGGATTTGATGAGGAAATCGGTGTTGCGATCATAAAGCGCCGTCAGCGCCTCTACGGCTTCTTTCGGATCATCAAAAGTCCGCGGTGCGAAAGGCTCGGGCGTTATGAAGGCGAGGGGCGGAATCGTGTGCTTTGCTATTGTCATGGCCCATTATAGGGAGCCTAATTCGACAGGCAAGCGACAGAAATATGTGCATTTTGAAAAATCCGTCAGAAAATTCGACTTAGCTGACAGAGCCGCGCTGCAAGCTCATCAACAACACGAAGCCCGCGCCGTTGGAAGCAGGCCGTTGGTCTGTTTTGTAGACGGCCAGTCCGGCGAATGGGCCCAGAAACACAGATGCCATGATGAACATCCGAAGTCCGGAGAGTAGCGCGTTAGCGATATTCTTGTTCATCTCGCGCCTCACAACGTGACGTGGCAGCTGGGTGAATACCCATGCTGGCAGGTGTAGGCGGTGCCGACGCTGATGCGCTGGAAGCTGCGGTTAGGATTGACAACAAGAGCAGCGAACGACATGGCGAAGATAGCCATCAGAAGAACGATGATGCTGAAGCGACGTATCAAGATTGCCATGCCCATTTCCCCTTACTGTTGTCCTGTCCCGTAATCTGGACATGACATTGCCACAGTTGGACTGAACCAACTCTGAGAGGGAGGTTCATGCCGGGTTCAGGGAGGTTAATGACTTGGAGGATCGGCGTTCCGTTGGACCAGACTATTCAGCACAGGCTACAGTGCCCGCTGGTGATGTTGATCAATCACAGAGTGCGGACTCGGAAGACGGGTGGACTTGGGCCTTTATATGGATTTGGACTGCGGTGTTTTTTCCCGCGATAATCGCCCCGTTCTTCCCCAACGTAAATGTGGTGATGCCGCTTTTATTGACGTGCTTCCTCGTCATGGGCGTATCAATAGCGAGTATCGCCATGTTTATATTTCTCGTCTGTATGAGACGATGGCGTAATCTTTTGTCGATGCTTGTTGGACCGTTTCCGGCAGCGTTCTTGACCTATGGGTCTTTAACATCGCCGTACTCGCCGGTACCGTATTTTCTGTTGCACCAGGCGACATACATGGAGGAGGTTAAGAAAAAATCCCCCAATGAAAATGGCGAAGTCCTATTTGAGGTCGGAGTAAGCGGACTATCAATATCGTCTACTACCTTATACGTCGTTTACGATCCCTCTGACAGGAACGAAGCCGAGATCGGCAAAATCAATATGGGTAGTGCGCAGAAACTGCTGGACCATTTCTACTATTTGAGGACTGATTTTTGAGTGATGCACGGTCGGACTCGAAGCGACCAAGATTTTGAAGCGTAGGGGAAAATGCGGAAGATCGCTAAGCAGATTGGGCGATTCTGGTGATGCCGGTGGCGTAACGATCATCTATCCGCACTATCAAGCCCCTGTTTTGACTTTCTTCTTCGTGGGCGCGGGTGGCGTGACCATCACGGTCTCTGCTTCGCGTGCCAGGCGCGCTTCACGCAGGCGTTCTGTTTTCTTCAGGCGCTGTGCGGTTTCCGCAGCCAGGATTTGAGAAACGGCATCGTTGGTTGCTGTGGCTTTTTGCTGAGGGGTTAGTTTGCCGGGCTTGAAGAATTCATCTTTCGTAGCGGTCATGTCGAAACCCTTTCATTGTGAGAAAGCGCCGTGCGTCTCTGTAGGCGCATGAAGACGCTTTCACTGTTCAATACAAGCATCGCAGTCTGCTGAAAATCTTGCTCGAATTTCAGGTCGATACTGTCGCTATCAGCGTGTGCGTACTGCTTTCTTCGGCATAGGCAGAAGGCCTTCACGCTGCATCTTCTTCTTCGCAAGCTTGCGATGACGACGCACCGCTTCCGCTTCTTCACGAACGCGCTTTTCCGAGGGCTTCTCGTAGGACTGGCGCGCGCGCATTTCGCGCAACAGACCTTCGCGCTGCATCTTCTTTTTCAGTACGCGAAGCGCTTGATCGACGTTGTTATCTCTGACGAGGACTTGCAAAGGCTTTTCCTTACTCGGCTTTACGCCGCTATTTTCTTGTGCGTACCAGATCGTGGTTGATCCAGTCGCCCGGTTTAGAGACTTTAGGAGCAATAGCATCCGGTGTCTGGCTGACCGATGCCTCAACATCGATGTCGTCGTGAGCGACGGTGCGATCGAAGTTTTCGTTGGCCAGCCTGATACGGTATCGTCTGCCGCCCTGTGTTTCCGGCATCACCGCAACAATCTTGGCGCTCTGCTGCGATGCGAGATCACCGTGATGACTGGATTTCAGGACGATGACATTGCCGATTTTGTAAGACATTCTTGGCATCAGGATCTCCTATGCCATAAAGAACAAAAGGCCGAGCGATGCCCGACCTTTCTTCAGTCAATCAGCGTCTGCTGCCAGTACATCCGTGGTCAGCGTCAGCGAGAGACAATTTATGCCGCCTGAAGGTTGTCGGCGGAGTTCTTGCCTGACCGGCGGTCCTGAACGATTTCGAAGCTGATCTTCTGACCGTCCGTGAGCGAACGCATGCCAGCGCGCTCTACAGCAGAGATGTGGACGAAAACGTCCGTGCCGCCATTGTCAGGCTGAATGAAGCCGAAGCCCTTGGTGGCGTTAAACCACTTTACAGTACCAGTGTTCATAACGATTTCCTTTCGTAGCAATCGTTGTTGGTCCCGAAATACCTTGCGGGATTAGATCGATGTTTTGAGAGGAAATCCGACGGGAGCTAAGCTCTGGACCGACGTCACAAGCAATGGTCGATACGAACAATATAGGCTCAATTTTCGGTTTTGCAAGGCCCAATTACAAAATAGCCCAAGAAAGGCAAGTGCGCCACGCGGCACTGCGACCAAAGCCGTCAGAGTTGGTCCTCCGCCGCTTTTCGATTGCGGGCCGGGCGGCGGAGTTCCCCTCTAAGTGAAAGCAGGGCGCAAACGCACTCTACTTTTTGAAGACCTTCTGCAAGAACGCTTCGAGCGATGGACGCCAGACATCCATCTCGTGACCGAGACCCTTATATTCTACATAATCATATTTGATCTTCTTCTCGTCCAGGGTCGACTTCAACCCGGCGATGTCCTTGCCAGTCACCTGATCCTGTGTGCCGACGGTGACGGTGAAATTGCGAAGGCTCTCGTTGATTTTTTCCGGCGTGTTGAGCGCGGCCTCTACACCCTTGTTCGGAACGGTGGTGGTGGAGACGCCACTAAAGTTCGCGATCCAGCCAAATGTACCGAGATGAGTGAGGCCCGAGACGAGTGCCTGATAACCGCCCTGGGAAAGCCCGACCAGCGCACGGCCATCGGCGTCGTCGCGCACGCGGTAATGCGTCTTCATGTAGGGGATGAGGTCTTCCACCAACTCCCGGTCGATCGCATCCGCATTTGCAGGATAAAACGTCTTGCGGCGGTCTGCCGCGGGGAAGTTTTCCGGGGTGGCCTCCGGTGTGTCAGCCTCTGTGTCAGGAATGACGACAATCATCGGCTCCATCTTCTTTTCCGCAAAGAGATTGTCGAGCATTTGCGGCGCGCGGCCCTGCGTCACCCAGGAATCCACCGTGTCTCCAAAGCCGTGATAGAGATAGAGTACGGGAAGCGGCTTCGATATATCGCTGTAGCCGGGCGGAGTATAGACATAGGTCTGACGTTGCGATTTGAGCGCCTTCGACGGGATCGTCACCAGGCGCAATTCGCCATGCGGCACATCGCGAATATCGAGAATGCTGCCAGGTACGAGCACAAGACTGGTGTTTACCTGTCGTTGGGGCTTGGGCATGTTCGTGCCGGTGTCGATGCTGCGAAAGCCATCGATGTTGAAGTAGTACTCGTAGAGATTGGGCTTCAGCGCTTCGGTCTTTACGCTCCACAGACCATTCTCTGCCTTCGTCATCTCAAGCGGCGCGCGTGAGCCGAGCACGACCGAAACCGCCTTTGCAGAGGGAGCGAAGAGACGGAACGTGATGGAGCCGTCCTTGCCGACTGAGGTAACGAATTCGCTCAAGGGACGGTCGGCGGGTGGTGCCGCAGGTGGATCGATTGCCATGGCAGGTCCGCTCACAATACAGGTGGCAGCGAGTACATAGGGCAGAATTAAACGCAAATTCCTTCTCCTCCAGATCAAATACCCCCGCGGGTAAACTGTCATATCAAGAATGGCATTTCAATGAATTAGAAAGCCCTCAAATTTCGGCAGGCCGCCGCGACACGAAGCACTCAGTGCCGGCATGTCGGTAAGAAAAAAGGCGCCGCAGGAAGGGCGCCTTCGTTTCATGGCGTTAGCGTGAGCCTTAGCCGATCATCGCGTTGTCGTCGCGCTTGATGGCGATGATTGTGGAGCGTGGCAATTTACCCTCACCATCGGGGAAAGGAGCGTCGGGATGCTGGATGCCGACGAAGTGGGTGCGCTTGTCGGCAGACCAAGTCTGACCGGTCACTTCCGACCCTTTTGGCGCCGTCAAGAAGCGCTCGATCCGGCCAGTAACCGGATCGCCCGCCAGCATCTGGTTATTGCCTTGACCGGCGAAATCGCCCTCGTTGCTATCTTCTCCGTCGGTCTGGATCCAGAGCAGACCGGTCGAATCGAACATCATTCCGTCCGGGGAGTTGAACATGTTGCCGGAGTTGATGTTGGAGGAGCCAGCGTAAGAATCCTTATGCACATCCGGATTGCCAGCCATGCAGAAGAGATCCCACTTGAATTTGCCGTCGGCATGATCGTCATTGGCAGGATACCAGCGAACGATTTGGCCGTACTCATTCTTCTCACGCGGATTAGCCGCGTTGACGGCCATCACGTCACCGCCTGCATTGGTGCGAATCTTTCCGTCTTTCACCTCGCCGCGGCGGCTGTTGTTGGTCAGCGCGCAATAGGCTTCAATAGCAACCGGGTTGATGGCGACCCACTCCGGGCGGTCCATGGTCGTGGCGCCAACCTTGGATGCGGCCTGACGGGTAAAGACGCAGATTTCGTCCATCTTCATACCCGTCGATTGCGGCGTCAGAGCTAGCCATTCGCCATTGCCATCATCGGTGAACTTGGCAACATGGAGCGTGCCTTCGTCTAGCAGCTTGGACGTGTCGCCGCCTGGAACATAGATGCCGCTGGAAACGAACTTGTAGAGGAATTCACCGCGCTCATCATCGCCCATGTAAACGACGACGCGACCATCACGCGCCACCACAACAGCAGCGTTTTCATGCTTGATGCGCCCAAGTGCGGTGCGCTTGATCGGCGTAGAGGTGGCATTGGACGGATCAATTTCCACTACATAGCCAGCGCGGCGCGGCTCGTTCGGATTCTTCGAGACATCGAAACGCTCGTCGAACTTCTCATAGCCATAGCGCGTCTCGGCAGCGATGCCATAGCGCTTGAAGTCATCCGGCATTTTGAAGTTGGGCTCAGTGGAGCCGAAATAGCCGTTGAAGTTTTCTTCGCAGGTCAGATAGGTGCCCCATGGCGTGCGGCCTGCGCCGCAATTGTTGAAGGTGCCAAGACAGTCTACACCTTTCGGGTCGGCTGCTGTCTTGACGAGTTCCGAGCCGGCAGCAGGACCGGAAAGCTTCATGGGCGTGTTGTGGTGGATACGACGGTTGAACGGGCTGCCGACGACGATCTCCCAGCCGTCCTTGCCTTCCGCCACTTCCATGACGGTGACACCTTGCATGTGCTGCAGGATCTTCACCTCATCCAGATTCGCTGGCATGCCTTTTTCGCGGTGGGGCAGGTTGGTTTCGTTGTTTACATATTCGTGGTTTACCGCGATCAACTGATGGCTGCCGACGACGAAAAGCTCCATGCCATCGGTGTTCTCTCCGAAAACCTTGTCTGAGTTTTCAACGCTGACGCCTTTTGTAGGGTCGATATCGGCCACGTTGGGGAACAGTGGCTGACCCCACTTGGCAAGCGGCTTCCAGCTATAGCCTTCCGGCACATGGACAGTGTGATCGGTTGCGGCGAGCACCGGCTTGAATGGAAAGCGAGAGGTAGCTTCCTGCGCTTGAGCTGACGTCGAGGTCGCAAGATTGCCAAGTGTGCCAAGAGCCGCGGCCGCAGAGCCAAAGGCCAGCAAACCACCGAGGAAACCGCGACGCGAGACGGCGGATTCGACGACGCGGTCGAAATCAGTCACGGCTGGCGGGGGATTTTGCAGCTCGTCCCACTCGTCCCAGCTGAGCTTGCTTGTGTCGATGTTGGTCATGGCGCTCTCCGTTTGCTTACTACGGGATATTTTCAGCGAGCAACTAAAGCGGGTTTATTACAGCGATGTGACGGATTGATAGGCAGCGTACCTCTTCAGGTTGCGTCTCTCATGCGACCAAGCTGGTGTGGGGAAGATGACTGAGTGGCAGTGGCCGGTCGCATTCGACCCCTTGAATGGACAAATTGCTGCGAATGTCACCCAGAAGCGTCGCAAGCGTTCTACCCGCAGCCTTTTATTTGAACGCGCGATTGGGCACCACGGCTTGCTGGGAGAAAGTCAGCCTGCTCGGAAACGAGATGGCTGGAAAATAACGCCCGGCCCCTGCGCCATCGCTTCTTGAACGCGATGGCAGGAGTGTCCTGATGGCCCTCGATCTTGCGACCATCTTCTTGTGGTGAATAAGGGCAGCGCTTGGCTGCCCTTTTTGATCCTTATAGTCTTGTCCAGGTCTGCGATTTACACAGCACCTTCAACACGCAACCCTTCATGCTGAGGGAATTGCCCGACACCGTGCCGGAGCCGCTATAGGTCTTGTCGGCTGCCGGGTCGGTAATTTCACCCGAGTAGCTGTTGCCGCTGCCCGTCATCTTGCCGATCTGCTTGCCGGCATGTTTTCCCGTCTTCAGCGTCACACAGAAGGCAGAGCCGCACTTTGCGATTGCTGCGGTCTCACCGCTCGCTGTCTTCCAGTTGCCTTCGATGGCTTCGGCAGCAAAGACATTGGTGCTGATCAAAAATGCCAGACCTGTGAGAATCGTCAATTTCTTCATATGGACCTCCCAATCCAATAAAGGCACGGCAGCGCAGTGCTGCCCGTGGCTTTCGCAACTCCAGTGCGAATGGACACCTTTATAGTTGACGTTCACGTAAAAGGAAACCTGAAGGCGGGGCGGATGAAGAATTTTTGGTGTGTCCGAAGACCAAATGTGTCGCACCCCAAAAACGCAAGCTTCTGCCGTGGTTAGCAGAGCGTTTAAATCCATCCGTAAACTTTTCGTAAAATTGCAGCGAAAACCCTTAATTTGCAGGCCTTCCCATATTTAACAAAAATCCAATTTTACCAATCGTTTGGACTTTATTTGGCCCCCGTTAATCATGGATTTTAAGCGCCCGTTGAAGGCCGTTTGGCATAGTGAGCTCAACAAAGAGCAGGAACAACCTGACGACAGCCGGAGACGAAAAAGCCGCAGAAGACGGTAGCGCTCCAAAGCTGAAAAAGCTTTCGCAGAGAAGCGGACAAACAGGAAGAATACGGGCAAACAGGGACTAGAAAAATGGCAAGATTTGAAATGCGCGATATCGAGTTGGCAGTTGCCGGTGGACAAAGCCGCGCGGATGTCTTCTGCAATCTCGGCCTGATCTATGCAACAGGCCGGGGCTGCCCGGTGGATCTCATTGCCGCCCATAAGTGGCTGAATATCGCAGCCATCAAGGGTTCAGAAAGAGCTGCATCGCTACGCGCCGATCTTGCCCGCAACATGACCAAAGCAGACCTCGCTGCAGCCCTTCGCGCTGCCCGCGACTGGATGACCACGCACTGAATTCCAAGAAGACGATTTCAAAAAGACGGAGCGATTAGAAGATCGCCAGTGGTTTCGACTGGTAACCTCCAGTCCCGGTCGAGACACCCATGATACCGCAAACGCCGACGGCAACGCCGCATGCTTGCAACGAGAGATCAAAACCGTGACCGGCAGAAACAAGGCCGGCACGGTTTTTTCTTGTTTGATTGTCAGCCGATCGCTTTCAAGACTTTCGGCAGAGCCTCGGCGAAAAGGTCGAGCTTGTCGTCCGGGCCAGCGCTCACTCGGATACAGCGGTTGAGCGGTTCCACGCCCGGCATGCGGATGAAGACGCCATGCTCCATTAATCCGTCCACGATGGATTTTGCATAGACGCCGTCTTTGTGACAGTCGATAGCAACGAAGTTCGTCGCTGAGGGGAGGGGCGAAAGACCGTTTTGCCGTGCAATCGTGGAAATACGCTCGCGGGCATTGGCGATGCGCTTCACAACGTCGCGCAGATAGACTTGATCGTTAAGTGCTGCCAGCGCCGCTGCGATCGAAACCCGAGACATGCCGAAGTGATTGCGAATCTTGTCGAATGCTTGCGCATTGCCGAGTGTGCCGATCGCATAACCGACGCGCGCACCGGCAAGACCATATGCTTTGGAAAAAGTCCGCATGCGTAAAACATTCGGCATACCGATCATGGCGCGGACGCTGGGTACCGCACTTTCCGGTGCCGTTTCGCAGTAGGCCTCATCGAGAATCAGCAGGCATGTTTCCGGCAGCGCCTTGGCAAAGGTCAGCACCTCGTTTGCGTCCCACCAACTGCCCATAGGATTGTCGGGGTTTGCGAAATAAACCAGCGGCGCATTTTCCTTTATGACGAGATCGAGCAGTCCATCGAGGTTCTCGTGGTCATCAAGATAGGGCGTCGTTACCAACCGGCCACCATAGCCGTTCACATGGTAATTGAACGTCGGGTATCCACCGAAAGACGTGACGACCGGCGTACCCGGTTCCACCACCAACCGAACGATTTCACCCAGCAGTCCGTCCACACCACTTCCAATGGCGATATTGCCTCGCGAAATGCCGTGATGGATGGCGAGCGCTTCACGCAACTCGTAATTTTCCGGATCGGTATACATCCATGTTTCGCCAGCGGCATTGCGCATTGCCTCGAGCACGGAAGGTGAGGGTCCAAAGCCGCTTTCATTGGCGCCGATACGCGCTTTGACTGCCAGTTTTCTGTTGCGCTCTATCGCTTCAGGACCAACGAAAGGGACCGTGGATGGAAGCGAGGCGGCAAGGGGAGTGAAGCGCGAAAATGCGGACATTTCAGTGGGTTCCGTGTTTCTTGAAGCGGATGGCCTCACAATAGAAACAAAATTGGCCTGCGCAAGGCAGGCCGACATCTATGCCGCTATTTTGAGCGTATTTTTCGCTGTCGACTCTAGGTCGCGTCGTTGTCAGAGCGACGTCTCGAAGCTCAAGCGGCGGATATGGTGCAGAAACTCGGGATCGATCAGCATGTTGAAACCGACAGAAGCGTTTTCCTCTTCTCTCCGGATCAGCGTGCAGCCAATTTCGTCGCGTATACCGATAATCTCGAGATAGAAATTGCTGGGAAGATCGAGATGAGGGCTGACTTCGATGTCCGCTCCGTAAAGAGAAATCTTGCGGATGAGACACCGCATCGTGTTGCTGGTGCTGAGATGATGGCCGATGAACGTGATCTTACCGGGTCGGTCGATCACATATTTTTCATACATCTCGTCTTGTGGAACGGCACCTTTTGTCTTGATGTCTATATTGAGTGTCATGACAACCTCCCGATTGTCTCTTCTCGTCCTTGAATGATACGCCTGCCGAGTTGCCGGATTCTGAAGGCAATTCGTAAAATGCCGTATGTCTGTCCCATTTTGCCACGGCATGCGCCGAGCGAACTGGTCTTCTGTGACGTTGGTAGAACATTATTATCTCCAGAAGGTTGCTTGGAGCTTATAGAACCGCCGCCGGTAGACGCCTCGCACGTGGTTGACGTGAAGCGTACTTGTCGTTACGCCTGCTTCGATACGGAAGACGCAGGTTCGGGTGGAGCATTTCAGATGGCGGGCAGACTGGTCATTATCGGCGCTGGGCAGGCAGCCTTCGCTCTCGCTGCCAAGCTTCGTGCTTTAAAGGACGATCGTCCCATCACCATCATCGGTTCGGAAGAGGTTCTTCCCTATCAGCGTCCGCCTTTGTCCAAGAAATATCTCATGGGCGAAATGAGTTTCGATCGGCTGGAATTCCGATCTTCTCAATGGTTCTTAGACAATAATGTCGAGATCCGACTCTCCACATGGGTCGAGGAAATCGACCGCAAGGCGAAGACTGTCCGGATGCAGGATGGCTCCGTGCTGGCTTACGATAAGCTCGCACTGGCAACAGGTGCGGCGCCTCGTTTGCTGCCCGCGGGCGTCGGCGGCGATCTGGACGGAGTCTTGACCGTCCGAGACAAGCGCGATGCCGATCGGCTGAGGGTGGAAATGCAGCCGGGTCGGCGGTTGTTGGTCATAGGCGGCGGCTACATCGGACTGGAGGCCGCAGCAGTAGCGCGTCAACTTGGGCTTGATGTTACGCTCATCGAAATGGCCGACCGGATTCTTCAACGAGTCGCCTCGGCTGAAACAGCCGCCATTATGCGCGACCTGCATGTATCGAAAGGGGTTTCCGTTCGAGAAAATACAGGTCTTGTGCGACTTGATGGAGAGGGTGGGCGTGTAAAGAAAGCAGAGCTTTCGGACGGTTCGTCACTGGACGTCGACTTCGTGATAGCCGGCATTGGTGTTACTCCCAATGACCGCTTGGCCCGTGAGTCGGGCTTGGCAGTGGGCAATGGTGTCATCGTCGATGAGTTTACCCGCACCTCCGATTTCGACATCCACGCTATGGGCGACTGCGCAGTTTTGCCAATGAATGGTGCGGCGGTTCGTTTGGAGTCGGTGCAGAATGCGGTCGATCAGGCGGAGGCTGCAGCGCTCGTGCTTTCAGGCGAAGAAAGGCCTTATCTGCCAAAGCCGTGGTTCTGGTCGGATCAGTATGACGTGAAGCTGCAGATTGCTGGCTTTAACGCGGGTTACGACGAGACAGTGCTCCGTTCCGGCCAACGAGCGGGAAGCCGCTCCATATGGTACTTCAAGCAAGGCCGGTTCGTCGCTGTCGATGCTATCAATGACGCCAAGGCCTATGTGACCGGCAAGAAAGCGCTCGACACGGACTCCCCGCTCAACCGTGCGATCCTTGAGGATCCTGCCGCCGACCTGAAATCGCTTTTGACATGAGGACTGACATGCGCGCCGCTGAAAATCGCTTCAAAAATGCCATCCATCGCGGTGAACCGCAAATAGGCCTCTGGCTGGACATGGGGGAGGCAATTGCGGCGGAGATCGCTGGTACCGCTGGGTTCGATTGGCTGGTGATCGACGGAGAACATGGCCCGAACGATTTGCGCAGCATTATCGATCAGTTGCGCGCACTCGAGACGTCTTCCGCCGAACCGGTCGTGCGCGTTCCAATGGGAGAAAGCTGGATCATCAAGCAGATGCTTGACGCTGGAGCGAGAACGCTTCTCGTTCCCATGGTCGATTCTGCCGCGCAGGCGAAGTCGCTGGTATCTGCAATGCATTATCCGCCGAGAGGAATTCGTGGGATGGGGGCTGTAGTGGCTCGCGCGTCTGCTTTTGGTAGCATTCCAGACTATAATCAGACGGCGTCGGACAGCGTATGTCTGCTGATCCAGGCCGAGACACGCGCTGCTATTGCCGATCTCGATAATATTCTGGAAGTAGAGGGAGTGGACGGCATCTTCATCGGTCCGGCCGATCTGGCCGCCGACATGGGGTATCTCGGAAAGATAGATGAGCCCGAGGTTCAGTCGGTCATTGAGGGCGCGATTCGTAAGATCGTCGCTGCCGGCAAGGCCGCTGGAATCCTGACGTTCAACGAATCGTACAATAAGAGATACCTTGAGCTAGGTGCTTCATTCGTCGCCGTTGGTGCTGACGTATTTGAATTCTCAAACGTTTTGAAGAAACTCGCCGCTAGATATAAAGGCGGGTCGCTGGCGGCAAAAGCGTCCGGCTACTGATCATCAATCGTCGTTGCTGGCATTCAACTTTTCCGGCGGAATCCCTTCTTCGCCCGAAGAAAGGTGGCCCTCTTCAATAAGCCGTTCTCTCAAGATACGGTAGAGCGCTTCCTGTTTATCCAGTCCGCGTTCATCGGCGAATGCCTGGAGGGCTTTATCGATCTGGTGCGGAAGGTCCAAGAGAACATCTCCATCTTCAAGCAAAAATAAGGGCAGGAGGACGAACCTTCCTGCCCTGAGCATAATGCCCGTTAGCGCCAGCGATAAATGCTGCTGCTGTTGTGCTGAGTCGATGCGTTCGCGACGAAGTATCCCAGTGCGAAGCCGAGCGCGCCGACGACTGTCAAAAGCGACGTGGCAGTGCCGGGATTTTCTTTAACAGCCTCAACGACATTGTGGCTCTGCGCTTTAACGGTCTGCGCCGCATTCTGCGCGACGCGCTGCACTCTGCCTTTTGCTTCATCGACAAAATCCGAAGCTTCGCCCGAAAACTCGCTCGCGCGGGACGAGACGGACTTCGAGAGCGAAGCGATCTGCGAGCGCAATTCCGCGATCTGGTTCTCGACGGAATCTTCAACGACGTTCAGTTTGGTCTGTGCCATTTGAAATCACCTCATGTTGTTTCCGAGGCGATAACGCGACCAAATTAGATAATGTTCCATAACGGACGAAGATGAAACGGCGTAACTTTTGGTCCTATGGGGGATGTCCGACTCAGTGGAGGCTCCCGCAAATGACACCACATCCTGCGGGACGCTGGCATAGTGGTTTGCGTTTGGTCTCCTCGGCTAAGATTTTTCGACCACGCCTGATCGTGTGATTGTCGTGAAATTCGATATCGAATGGATCAGGGAAAGCGCAGTGGCAAGGCCCTCTTGGCGTTCGAACACATCACTATGGAGAATAGCTATCGTTGTCGGAGGCCTTGCCGCCCAGGAATGAAGCGCATTTCAGAGCGACTGCTGCTAACCCTACATCCGTAGCGATGTAGTTAAAGACCCCGGTTCAACCATTTACTAACAACGGCTCCTTCTGCCTGGACGAATCAGGCGCGATTCTATCGCGCTTAAGCTCCGCGGCAGCGCTGCCAAACGAGGCAAGAGGCAATATGGTCGTCATCAATCTCGAAATTTTCATCGACAATGCCCCTCCGGCAATGAACGTTCGCAAGTGACGCGCCCCGGCATGGGGTACAAGAACCAAGCCCCGTGCATCCAATCTTATCCCGCAACTCGGTATTCCGGCCCTAATGGTCGTCAACGGGGAATGAATCCGTAATCATCGGTGGTCCCGTTGGCTCGCCCAGACCAACTGGCCTGTGGGATCCGCTCAATATGGGTGGATGAGTTTCAGTTCAGGGTGCGTGCGTGAACGCTTCTGGGAGAGGCATCTTTGAACATCTTATTTCAAATACACTCAAGATATTCAGCAGCAAATTATCGTGCGGGATAAATTGGGCGATGGCGGAGAGGAAGGGATTCGAACCCTCGATACGCTTTTGACGTATACTCCCTTAGCAGGGGAGCGCCTTCGACCACTCGGCCACCTCTCCGGTGCCGCCTGATTATTGCGTAAGAAAAACGAATGCAAGCGCTTTTACAGAGAGATTGGAAAAAGAGTGTTTGAGCGCCGTTTTTCAGTGTCAGCGATGAAGATTGGCAAACGGAAGAACGAAGACTTATCCGAATCAGAAATGAACAGGCGTGATTCTCCGCTGAGTAGAAGGAGACGATTCTCTCCGGGACGCTCTTTTTCTCAGCTGTCTTCGCAAGCCGATCCTCATAAATTGAAAGAGGACGGCTATCGGTAGGGGGCGCAATATGTAGGAAGTGAGTGAGTGTGAGTTGCGGCGAAGCGACCACACCATCACCTCATGCGACTGCTTTCCCGCTGATTTTATTAACGAATCTTTAAACTATAAAGACCGGATCCAACCGGAATGTGTTTTTTGAGCAACATCGTTATGTGAAGCACCTGTGAGAAGTGGTCATAAATCGGTTTGTCGATTGCAAGCTACGAACGCTTTTGTATTTTCAGCAACGGAAGCGCGGCGGTGGATCGCTCGTTTTCAAAAAAACGGGAATGGGGCAGGGAATGCTGTCCTTCAGCTTAAGAACCCAGACCCTTATGAAACTTGACTGGAGGTCAACATGAACATCAAGAGCCTTCTCATCGGCTCCGCTGCAGCTCTTGCAGCAGTATCTGGCGCAAAGGCCGCTGACGCTATCGTCGCTGCTGAGCCTGAGCCCCTGGAATACGTTCGCGTTTGCGACGCTTTCGGCACTGGCTTCTTCTACATTCCTGGCACCGAAACCTGCCTCAAGTTCGGCGGATACGTTCGTTTCCAGACCGACATCAATCGCGGCACCGGCTTTGGCGTAAACACCAACAACCGTACGTCTGACTGGAACTCGTTCACGCGCGCTCAGTTCGAAGTTGACACCCGCACCGACACCGAGCTCGGCGCTCTGCGTGGCTTCATCGGCTTCCGCGGCAATGCTGACAGCGGCTCCGCTTCTTCTTCGTCTGTCTTCGTTGACCAGGCTTTCATCGAGCTTGGCGGCCTGAAGGTCGGTAAGTTCTACAACTGGTGGGACGATGGTCTCTCTGGCGAAGCTGACGTTCTGGCGACGAACACTCTCTTCAATTCTATTCGTTACACCTACGACGCTGGTTCCTTCTGGGCTGGTATCTCGGTTGACGAGCTTCAGGGAACTGACAGCCAGTTTGTAACTCAGATCGGTCCTGTTGCCGGCGGCATTATCCCTGTGGTTCAGGGTGAAGTTGACAACAACGTTGGCGTTTCGGCTGGCGTAGGTGCGAAGCTCGGCGGCGCGGCTCTTCAGCTCATCGGCGGCTACGACGTTGACCAGGAAGAAGGCGCTGTTCGTCTGATCGCAACGGCTGATATCGGTCCTGGCACGCTCGGCCTCGCTGGTGTTTGGGCTTCTGGCGTAAACGCTTATTACGCAGAATCTGAATGGGCAGTTGCTGCTGAGTACGCAATCAAGGCTACTGACAAGCTGACGATCACCCCCGGTGCTCAGTGGTTTGGTAATGTTGCTGAGCGCGTCACGCTGTTCAACGCTGCTGGCACTGCGCAGACCGGCCGCGCTATCCTCACGAACGACTACTCGAACCGCGACGCATGGCAGGCTGGCCTGACTGTTGATTACAAGATCACACAGGGTCTCTCCACCAAGGTTGCAGTTAACTACTACGACGAAGACAACCGCTCTTCTTCTTGGAACGGTTTCGTTCGCCTGCAGCGTTCGTTCTAATATTTAGAACAACGTAGTTTTAGAAAACCCGGCTTTCGAGCCGGGTTTTTTTATGGGTTTGGCCAGTTTCGTTGATATCGTTGAGACGTTCTAAGTTGCGCCTCTTCACGCTGGGAAGACCAGCCCGGAGTAAGGCATTTGAGGACGACTCGAAATGGCGCTTGGATGAGCTTCAGCAAATGTGGGGACCAGTCCAGAAGCGACACCCGTCGCCGATGCAAGGTTGCCCTGACCTGCGCTAATGGATGCGCATCACGACCTCACAATGCGGGTTCCGTGTCTATCCCGGCGGCTTTTTGTGTTAGGTGGCTGCCCGCCCATTATTTCAAGTCCTAAGGCAGCTAATTTTAGACGAAAGTGTAGTGTCTTTGGCACTCACGTGCAAAATATCGCAAGCACCTAAATTAGATATATTTTTTCACGTAACCGACTGCCTGCTAACGCCTTGTTTACTTTTGGCTTCCCCAAGCAGCACTCCTGTCGCTCAACTGCAACAGTGTATTTAGAAGCGTGTCACAATGTGACGGATTTGCTGATTGCTCGATTGCGCGACTCTCATGGTTCGGGTTCTACTACTTCCACGGCAGCCTCTTAAGTTTTGGATCGACTGAGCTGCTTTGAAAACCTTGACTGGAGGTCAACATGAACATCAAGAGCCTTCTCATCGGCTCCGCTGCAGCTCTCGCAGCAGTATCTGGCGCAAAGGCCGCCGACGCGATCGTCGCTGCTGAGCCTGAGCCCATGGAATACGTTCGCGTTTGCGACGCTTTCGGCACCGGCTTCTTCTACATTCCTGGCACCGAAACCTGCCTCAAGTTCGGCGGTTACGTTCGTTTCCAGACCGACTTCGGTCGTGATCTCTCTGGCACATCTGACTGGAATTCGTTTACGCGCGCCCAGTTCGAAGTAGACACCAAGACCGATACCGAGCTCGGCGCTCTGCGTGGCTTCATCGGCTTCCGCGGCAATGCTGATGGCAGCTCTGCTTCTTCTTCGTCTGTCTTCGTTGACCAGGCTTTCATCGAGCTCGGCGGCCTGAAGGTCGGTAAGTTCTACAACTGGTGGGATGACGATCTCTCCGGCGAAACCGATCTCCTGTCTTCCAACACATTGTTCAACTCTATTCGTTACACCTACGACGCTGGCTCTTTCTGGGCAGGTATCTCGGTTGACGAACTTCAGGGCACGAACGATCAGTTCCGCACAATCACTGGCCTCGGTCCAGTTGTAGGCGGCGTGCAGACGTTCAACGTTCGCGCTGAAGCAGACAACAATGTTGGTGTCTCCGCTGGCGTCGGTGCAAAGCTTGGCGGCGCAACGCTTCAGTTCATCGGTGGCTATGACACCGACCAGGAAGAAGGCGCTGTTCGTCTGATCGCAACCGCTGATGTGGGTCCCGGCACGCTCGGCCTGGCTGGCGTATGGGCTTCCGGCGCCAACGCTTACTACGCGCTGTCTGAATGGGCTGTTGCTGCTGAATACGCGATCAAGGCAACTGATCGCCTCACGATCACTCCCGGTGCGCAGTACCTCGGTAACGTCGCTGACCGCGTTGCTCTGCTCGACTCCACAGGTGCATTCAGCGGCTCGACCGCCATCGTTTCGAACGATTGGTCCAACCGCGATGCCTGGACAGCTGGTGTGACGGTTGATTACAAGATCACCGAAGGCCTTGCTACCAAGGTTACGGCTAACTACTACGACGAAGACAACCGCGCTGACTTCTGGACCGGTTTTGTTCGCCTTCAGCGTTCGTTCTGATCTCATCTGATTTGAGCTTACAAGTCTTTGGAAACCCGGCTTTCGAGCCGGGTTTTTCTTTTTGTCATCTTCGAATCTAAAAGGTGCCGAGGCCGCAGCGCCTTTGATGAGGACATGAGCTTGTCAACGCGGTTGTTTTTTGTGTTGGCGATGTCACACTGTCAGAGGAAGATAATCGTAAGGTCTCCAAATTAATTCATGTCCATTGCCCCCTAACTTTTCTTTGTCTCTAATCGCCGTGACGGAGCGGCGCACGAGCGCGATTGTCCGCTGCTATCCGAGTTCGATTGGAGACCGATATGCCTATCAGACGCGTTTTACTTGGAGCCGCTGCGGTACTTGCAATGGTGTCAGGCGCGAATGCCGCCGATGCCATCGTTGCAGCCGAGGCTGAGCCCCTGGATTATGTTCGAGTCTGTGACGCTTTTGGAAAAGGCTTTTTCTTCATTCCGGGAACCGAGACATGCCTGAAGTTCGGTGGCTACATCCGTTTTGAGACAGACTTTGGTCCCAATCTCTCGGGCTCTTCCGATTGGAATAGTTTCACCCGCGCTCAGTTCGAGGCCGATTTACGCTCCGACACCGAGCTTGGCGCCCTGCGTGGCTTTATCGGCTTCCGTGGCAATGCAGACTCCGGCGTGGGTGGTGCGACGGCCGGAACGTCCGGCAACCTGGGCTCCGGTGTGTTCGTTGATCAGGCCTTCATTGAAGTTGCCGGCCTGAAGATTGGTAAGTTCTATAGCTGGTGGGATGACGATCTCTCTGGCGAGACGGATCTTCTTTCGTCCAACACGCTTTTCAATTCGATCCGCTATACCTATGACACCGGCGCATTCTCCGCAGCAGCCTCCGTAGATGAGCTCGAGGGCGTTGCCTTTGTTGGAGATTCGGCACGTGAGGGCAATAACAACGTCGGTATTGCCGGTAGCCTCGCAGGCAAATTCGGCTCCGCAAGCCTTTCGCTCATTGGGGGCTATGATACTGATCGCGAAGATGGTGCGCTACGTTTGATCGGCTCTGTAGATGTGGGGCCGGGCTCATTCAGTTTTGCCGGTGTCTATGCGTCGGGTGTAAACGCTTATTACGCGCTCTCCGAATGGGCCGTCGTTGCCGAATATGCGTATAAGGCTACGGACAGACTGACGCTCACGCCAGGTGTGCAGTGGCTGGGTAATGTAGCCAGGAAAGATGCGTCCTTCGATATCATCAATGCCAATTGGTCCAGCAATGATGCTTGGACGGCCGGTCTGACGGTCGATTACAAGTTCACGGAAGATTTCGCGGCCAAGATCACTGCCAACTACTATGACGAAGACAATCGTCCGGAGTTCTGGTCGGGCTTTGTTCGTTTGCAGCGTGACTTCTAAAAACTTGCTCGCAACGGCGTAGAGCGGTTTGCGAGCCAGGGCAACTCTACCCAACACCAGCGTGACCAGCGCCGGTGTTACGGCAGCGATGGGCCCAACAAAGGCCTGAAGCGATGGCGGGAGGCTTGGAAAACAGCGAACCCCCTCACTCAACCGGCGCGACCGTTCCGCAGATCGCTGACAATATCCGCCTGTTGACCGAGTCTGGTCTTATACACCTGGTAGTTTTCCATGACCCTCTGAACGTAGTTGCGTGTTTCGGGAAAGGGAATTCGCTCGATCCAGTCTACAACCTCGTCGATGGGCTTACCCCTTGGGTCGCCGTATCGAGCGATCCATTCAGGCACCCGTTTCGGTCCGGCATTGTAGGCGATGAAGGTGAGGATGTAGGAACCGCCAAAGCTGTCAATCTGTTCGCCAAGATAGTGAGCGCCCAGCGTCGCATTGTATCCCGCATCAGTGGTCAGCTTGGCTTGTGTGTAGGCCATACCGTGACGGCTTGCGACGCCCTTTGCTGTTCCCGGAAGCAGCTGCAGAAGGCCGCGTGCATTGGCGGGCGAGACGGCACTAGGATTAAAGGCACTTTCCTGTCTGGCGATGGCATAGGCAAGCGCTTTGCCGGAGCCGGAGATGTTCGCGCTAACGGGAATAACACCAATCGGATAGGCGAGGGCGGCTGCGTCTATACCTCGGCTGAAGGCGGTCTTGCCAATCTGTAGCGATACTTGGTGGTTGTTGTTCCTTTCGGCGCGCGTTGCAAGGATCGCCAACTCACCGGGACTGTCGATCTGGTCCGCCAATGCACGGTATATGCCGTCCGCACGCCAGCTATACCCGGCGGCCTCAAGGCGCTCAATAGCGCGGACTGCTTCGCGTTCGGCAAACCTAGTCCGGTCTTCATCTGTAGGTGATGGATAGGTGACGTTGAGCGTCGTAACCCCTATGCGCGCGCCCGCAAGTTGTCCGTAGAACGTTCCGGGATGGGAGGCGGCTTTGGCAAAATAGTCACGGGCATTGCCGGGGGCGCCAGCTTCTGCAGCGCGTCCGAGCCAGTAATAAGCGCGGGAGGCGGTAAGCGGCCGGTTGGAAGCGGCGAGAAGGGCATTGAAATGTTTTGATGCCAAGGACGGCTCATGCAGGGCGCGAAGCGCGTACCAGCCCGCATGGAACTCTGCATCCGCCACGTCTACGGGTGAGGTTGCCGAATGATTGGCAGCGACACGATACGCGCCATGGAAATCACCAAGATCTGCCAAGCCGCGGGCAACGATTCGGCGTTCATTCCACCATTCGCCTGGATTGACGAGTTTGCTGCTCTCTTTGGGTGCCCGCTCTAGAAGCTTTGCTGCGTCCGCATACTTTTGTTGATGTCTCAGGTTTTCAATCTGAGCAAAAAGATAAACAGGGTCGTTTCTCCAGGCGGACCCAACTGCGTTCAGGAGCACGGGCGCATTTTTTGTGCGTTGAAGAACCGCGGCCCAAGCCTTGTAAAGCGATTGCGCCCTGCCGAGATCACCGAATCGTTGGGCTTGGCTGACGCGACTGCGATACATCAGGTAATCCATCCGCGCCTTGTGATCGGCAGGCGAAAGCAGACCGGCAAACTCGGCCAACACGCGATCTTCCAGATCGGTGTCCATGCCCTCAGTCACCCACAATTGGCGGATGAGTTGCTGAGCGCGGGCCGTGTTTCCGGAAGAGGTCAGGGCATGTGCAAGCGCAATTGTTCCCTCCGGCGTTTCCGGTCGCGACGTGCTGAACATCGCAACCACGCGTGCGGGGGGGAGGTCTTCCCGCAGGACAGCACGTTCCGAATTCGCCCTCAGCGTCGAGAGGCCCGGCCAACCGTTGAGCTCCTTGAGCGCCCCGGCAATCTCGGTGGATGATACGTCCTTCTGCCCGGATATGGCGATTGCCCAAGTCAAGATGTGGCGGTCGAGACTGTCTTCGACGAGGCTGTCACGGACGGCGATCGCCCCTTTTGCATCCCTGTTTGAGAGAGCGTCGAGACCTGCTTTCAACCTCGAGACGTCGATAGGTTTTTGCGGGCGGACGATGGACCCCGTTACTTCCGGCGATGCAGGCATGAACGCCGGAACGGCTGGCGTGTTAGGTCGGGCGAAAGGCAGCGGCACGATATCGTCCCGGGCAGGGCCAGCCCACGCGCTCCATATAGTCGCAGCTATCCCTGTCGCCACCAAGCCCAAAAGTGCTGTTTTCTTCATCCCTTACTCACCAGCCCAACGACAACCAAAATGAACGGCGAAAACCTTGAGTGAAGGCGATCCAGCGCTTGCTAGTAGCCTGTGTGCAGCGCGAATGTGAGCGCTGTCGCCTCGCTTCCATTAGTGATCGTTAGCCTTAACGAAACTCTAATCGAAAGGCGCGCATTCGATCAATTTCGGTAACATCCGGCTGAAGTCGCCGTTCGCAAGTCGCTTACCGTCCCTTAAGCGGGTCCCGCGCAGGGAGCGTCAAACTATTTGCGTGTCCAAGACGAAAGCCGAGCTTAAACGCTTGTAGGCCGACAGGGTCCACACTAATGTGACAACCGTTTTAACCACGGAATGCGGCTGAAGCATGAACTGGCTCACCGCAAGGAGTTTTGCATGTTCAAGGGATCTATTCCCGCCCTGATTACGCCGTTCACTGAGCAAGGCGAGGTGGACGAAACGGCTTTTGCCGCCCATGTGGAGTGGCAGATTGCCGAAGGCAGCAGCGGCCTCGTGCCCGTCGGTACGACAGGGGAATCGCCAACCCTGTCGCATGACGAGCATAAACGGGTCATCGAGCTGTGCGTAGAGGCTGCGGGCAAGCGGGTCCCGGTCATTGCTGGCGCAGGTTCCAACAACACCAGCGAAGCGATCGAGTTGGCACTCCACGCACAGGAAGTTGGAGCGGACGCTCTTCTCGTGGTGACGCCATATTATAACAAGCCCACGCAGAAGGGTTTGTTTGCACATTTTTCCGCGGTTGCAGAAGCGGTGAGCCTGCCGATCATCATCTACAATATTCCGCCTCGTTCGGTCATCGATATGATGCCGGAGACGATGGGCGCACTCGTCAAGGCGCACAAGAATATCGTCGGCGTCAAAGATGCTACTGGCAAGCTCGACCGTGTCTCCGAGCAGCGCATTCACTGCGGTAAGGACTTTGTTCAGTTGTCGGGTGAAGACGGTACGGCACTGGGCTTCAACGCTCATGGCGGCGTTGGCTGCATTTCCGTCACCGCGAATGTCGCACCGCGTCTCTGTGCGGAATTTCAGGCTGCGATGGCTGCAGGGGACTATGCACTTGCGCTCGATTACCAGGATCGCCTGATGCCGCTCCACAAGGCCGTCTTCATGGAGCCTGGCGTCTGTGGCACCAAGTATGCGATTTCCCGCACGCGCATGGGCAACCGAAAGGTGCGGTCACCACTGATGGATACGCTCGAGCCAGCAACTGAGGCCGCTATCGATGCAGCACTCATACACGCGGGCCTCTTAAACTGATTCCAACCGGAATTCGTCACCCGAGTAGAGGCAGAGATGCGCGCCCGCCGCGCATCTTCACTTTCTCGCTTGCATTGATTACATAAGCGCTGAAAGCCGCGCGTCCCCTCATGTGCGGACAGATGGAAATGGAATAGGATATGGCCCCCAAAGGCAGCCAGCGCATCGTCAACAAGGTTGTAGCCGAAAACCGCAAGGCACGCTTCAATTATGAAATCCTCGACACCTATGAGGCGGGAATCGTGCTGACTGGCACCGAGGTGAAGTCATTGCGCGACGGTAAGGCCAATATTGCTGAATCCTATGCGTCCGACGAAGGCGACGAGATATGGCTGATCAACTCGCATCTACCCGAGTATCTTCAGGCGAACCGCTTCAATCATGAGCCGCGCCGACGTCGCAAATTGCTGCTCAACAAGCGGGAGATCAATCGTCTGCGCGCTGGCATCAATCGCGAAGGTATGACGCTTGTTCCGCTGAAGATCTACTTCAATGACAAGGGCAGGGCAAAGCTTGAGTTGGCCTTGGCGAAGGGTAAAAAACTTCACGATAAGCGTGAGACTGAGAAAGAACGCGACTGGAACAGGCAGAAATCCAGGCTGCTCAAAGGAAATGGCTGAAGCACTAAGCCGGTAGATTCTTGCTCTTATTCTGTGGCAGGTCGGAGTGACACCGGTCCTGAGCGTAGGCGTCACAGCTTTCGTTTGCGGAATTGAATCACGGTCTACGGAGTAGAAACTTCAGCTCAAGTAATCACAACGAAATACAACAGATCTTACTGATGATTCGATAAGATCTGTGTTGATCTATTCTACGTCTCGTTGCTAGATAAGCTTACTTCTACTTAAGAGGGTGCGTGCAGGTTAGGTGCGGGTTATCGTCTTGACGCGATATTATTCATTTCCCGGGTTTCTTAAAGCTAATTGCAGAATTTCGTTGCTAAATCTGAAAAGAAAACGCTTGAGGAGAACCTTCGGTAAACGCTCGCTTTAGATGAATCTTTTCCAGGTTTTTAAGTGGTTCAAAGACGGCTAACATGCGTCATATTAAAGCTTCGCTTTGCGCAAATGGATCGAAACTTTAAGACATTAGTTTAATATTTTCTAATATAGATTAGTCTTGAAGCGGAGCTGCGGGCGGCCCGTGTCTGCCGAGAGCAAGCCCGGGAGGATGTGTGTCATGAATATCATTCGCTTGATCCTTTGCGTGTTATTTTTCCTTCCATTGGAAACCGCATATTCGCAAGATTTCCCTGCGCCGGCGGGCAAGCCGATTCTGATTGTTTCGGGGAAGATCACCAAGACCAATGTCAACGGCACGGCGCAATTCGACCGGGAGATGCTAGAGAAAATGGGATTGGTGACGGTGGAAACCAAGACGCCTTGGTATGAATCGCGCACCCGTTTCGAAGGTGTCTCAATGGCCAAACTCATGGACTTTGTCGGCGCGCAGGGAGCGACAGTCACGGCAGTCGCACTGAACGATTATGTCAGCACAATTCCTGTGAAGGATTTTACCGCGTTCAACGTCATTCTTGCCATGAAGCGCGATGGCGAATATATGCAGGTAAGGGACAAGGGACCGCTTTTCGTCATATACCCTTACGACAGCACGCCGGAACTTCAATCGCAGACTTACTACACGCGCTCCGCTTGGCAAGTGGCCAAACTCATAGTCGAATAAAGGTGACATTTGCGAAAGGCGCTGGCAGTCGTTGTTTGCTGCTTCATACTTGCCACCGGCTACATCGCTTACGTGATAGCTGAGCGTCAAAACGCGCTCCAAAAATTTGCGAGATACAACGACTCCTGGGCGGTTAGCCAGGCAGTAGGGGAATATGTCCGGTTCGAGACCCTGCTCGCCGAATATGCCCTCGGAATTGACAGTGTCGGCAAGGAAGAATTACGCCTTCGCCTCGATATCGTGCTCGGCAGAATGATCTCTTTTCAGCAGGGAAGTTTAACCGCTTTTATGGCTTCAAAGCCGGAGATGCGTCAGGCCGTCGGCGAACTCGACAAGATACTGGAGAGGGTCGACAACCAACTGGATGAGTTGTCGCCAGCCGAAGCACGCGCGCTTCTGCCCGAAATGAGCGGGCTCGTTCCGCAACTCACTGCTATTGCTGCCGCGTCTGTAGCAAATGATGTCGAGATGATCGATGCGGCACACGCCGAGGTGCGCAAGCTGCACATCATCTACACGGCGCTCGCTGCAGGGCTCATACTGTGCGGTATGGCGCTGATCGTGTTGCTGCTGCGTCACAACCAGCTGCTCAACCGTGCGCAGAAAAAACTGACCCTTTTGACCGAAGAATTGCAGACTGCAACGTTAGAGTTGCAGTCAAACAATCTTCGACTTGAATATGACGCACATCACGACACGTTGACGGCCCTCCCAAATCGCACACTTTTCCGCAAGGAGCTTGTGCGTCGGCTTAATCCCGAATCGCGTATCGACAGGGTCGCTCTGCTCCTGCTTGATCTCGATGGCTTTAAGGAGATCAACGACACCCTCGGCCACGACGTTGGAGACGCGCTGCTCAAAGCGGTGGCCGCACGTATCGTGCCGCTTGGACAGAGCAACGAACTGATCTGCAGGCTTGGCGGTGACGAGTTTGCGTTGGTGACGGACAACTTGGGGGAGGCGGAGGCCCTCGATGTTGCTCAATGTCTCATTGAGCGTATCGCCAGCCCTTACAACATTGGCGACATGGAAATAAAGATCGGCACCTGCGTGGGCATCGCCATCTCACAAGAAAAGGTCGATGCAGACGATTTGCTGAAACATGCCGACCTCTCGCTTTATGACGCTAAACGGCAGGGAGCGGGGAAGATTGCGGTTTATAGAGACTATATGCAGAGCCAGCTCTCCGAGAAGCGCTCTTTCGAAGCGGACCTTCAATCCTCGCTGCTGAATAACGAGATGGAAGTGTTCTATCAGCCGCAGGTTTCCACGCAGACCCGGGATATTTGTGGCTTTGAAGCGCTTCTGCGCTGGACGCATCCGGTGCGCGGGCAAGTCCCTCCAAGCGAATTCATTCCCATTGCAGAAAGAACAGGTTTCATCAACACGCTCGGTAAATGGGTGCTAGAGACTGCCTGTAAAGAAGCCGTGCGGTGGCGTCCTGATATCAAGATTGCCATCAACCTTTCCCCTGTTCAGCTTCACAGCGCTAATCTTATTCGGAACGTTGTAGGTGCGCTGGAAAGAAGCAACCTTTCCCCCGGACGCCTAGAGCTGGAAATCACGGAATCTGTTCTTCTTGGCAACAGCGACCAGACGCTCGCCATCCTCGATAGTCTAAAAACCGTTGGGATCACGATGGCGATGGACGATTTCGGAACGGGCTATTCTTCGCTGAGTAACCTGCGCCACGTTCCCTTCGCAAAGCTCAAAATCGATCAATCTTTCCTGGGTGATATCGTCACCGACAAGCAGGCGCTGGCCATTGTCGAGTTCGTCGTAGGTCTTGGTCGCAAATTGGGCATGACGATGATCGCCGAGGGCGTCGAGACAGAACAGCAATATGCCGTCATGCGCCAACTTGGCTGCGATCAAGTCCAAGGCTATCTCGTCGGCAAGCCGATGCCAGTCGTCAAGCTTGCGGGCCTTGGCGTTTATGCGTAAATGCTTTTTCCATTGGTGCCGAAACGCACGTTGATTTTCCGATAGCGTGGTAAGGATCACTCGCTCGGAGCCGAAGCATTCCCGGGAATGACGGCCGATGTAGCAGATCGCCAGCGCTTGAAACCGGGACATGCGGCTTGCCGCGACGCAGATGTAATTTGAAAGGACACAACGTGGAAGCTTTTAAGGTACATGGTGTCCTGCTGCCATTGTCTCCCGATGAGGTGTCGCCGATTATCTGGCAGGCGCTGAAAGACGGCAGCTACGAGGCGAAGGAAGCCCGAAGCGTTGCGCGAGCGATCAGGGATGGAGACCGTGTCCTGGAACTTGGTTCGGGTATCGGTGTCATTACCTCGGTTATTGCCCGTATCCCGGGCGTTTCCGTCTGGGCTTTCGAGGCCAATCCCTCCACCGCTCGCCTGGCCGAACGTGTTCTTGAGGCCAATTGTGCAAACAATGTCCGGTTTTCCCAGGGCCTTCTGACTGCGGGGGAGCCTGAGAGCCACACATTCTATGTTCGGCGCGACCTGTGGATGTCATCCATGGATGAAAATCAGGGCCCCTATGAGCATCGAATAGAAATCGGTTCGGAGAATATTGACGAGTTCATTGACCGTCATTGCATCAATGTGCTGGTCATGGACATCGAGGGTGCGGAGCGCGATTTGCTGAATGACGCCACCCTGGCTGGCGTCGAGCGGATTTTCGTCGAGCTACACGATCACCTCTATGGCCTCTCGGGCGTGCGTGATATCACGCAGGCTCTGGCGCTGAAGGGCTTTGCCTATGATCCGCGCGGTTCGCGTGGTCCCTGTGTGCTATTCACCAAGGATGATGAGCCCCGCGACTACGACCCGGACGTCGATTAAGGATTGTCAGCGCCAATGGCGTCGTCGGTCCGGCCACGCTCGCAAAGCGAGGCAGAAGTTTAAAACCTCGCGTCAAGCATATGGTGCTCGGCTGGCGAAGGCTGGGCCTTGCTGAAGCCCAGCCAGTTCGCTAAGCGGCGCGATAGTGCTTCTGATGGGGCACAGTCTTTGCCACGTTGAAACGAGAGATCAGGTCGGCCAAGCTGTTGCTGATGTCGCTCAACCCATGGGTCGATGCATTGGTTTCTTCTACCATGGCAGCATTTTGCTGGGTCAGTTGATCCATGCTGGTGATAGCCGTGTTGATTTCCTGGATGCCGACAGCCTGCTCACGCACCGCTTGAGTGATTGCGCCGATATGCTCATGAATATCGTCGACCTTCTCACCGATGGAGTTCAACGCTTCGCCAGTACGGTTTACCAGCGATACGCCATGCGCCACGTCCTGCGACGACTTGTCGATCAGGCTGCGGATTTCCTTTGCTGCGGAAGCCGAACGCTGAGCCAGTTCCCGTACCTCTTGCGCGACGACGGCGAAGCCTTTGCCAGCCTCTCCGGCACGTGCTGCTTCAACGCCCGCATTCAGCGCCAGCAGGTTGGTCTGGAAAGAAATCTCGTCGATGACGCTGATGATCTGGGTAATCTTCTGTGACGACCCCTCGATTGCGCTCATGGCTTCGACAGCTTCGCTGACCACGTGGCGTGATCGTTCTGCTTCTTCTGCGGAGCTCTTGACGATCGCTTGTGCTTGCTCGGTCCGTGTCGCGGATTGTTTCGAAATGTTGGTGATCTGATCGATCGCTGCAGCGGTCTCTTCGAGCGATGCAGCCTGTTGCTCGGTGCGTCGCGCCATATCGTCGGTCGCCGATGTCAATTCGCGGGTGTTGTTGGCGATCTTGTGCGACTCGTCGACGATTTCGGTAAAGGCTTCGGAAAGACGGCCGAGAGCTTTGTTGAAGTTCTCCTTCAATCCACCGAACTCCGACGGCACCACACCGTCGATACGCGAAGTCAGATCGCCTTGCGCCATCCGATCGAGCGCGCTGTTCAGCAACGACAGAATGTGGTCCTGCTCTTCCTTCATGCGCTTCTGTTCTGCCTCAACCTTTGCACGCTCATCAGCAAGCACGTCGAGATAAACGGAAATCGAGTAGTCCATGTCAAGCAACGCGGCCTTGATCGTCGCACTGATGCCCTTGGTAACTTTCTTGCCTTTCTTTTCGACGAGAAAGCCCTTCAGTTCGGTTTCGACGATGGCTTTGATGATGCCTTCAAGAATGAGGGCATAACCGCCAATGTACCAGCGCGGCTCCAGACCCAGACGCGCATGGGTACGGCCGATAGCGCCTACAGCTTTGGTGTAATCTGAATCGAATACGCCAGAGGCGATGCGCGTCCAGTGCCCGATCTGCATGCTTTTAGCGTGCTGAATATGTGCTTCGCTGGAAAAGAACTTCGCCGTATCGGGAACAGCTTTGGCTTTTTTGTAGAATGTATCGAGGGAATCGCTGAGTGTGCCTGTGATGGTAGACTTTAGGCCTGCGAGATATTGTCTCTGTTCTTTGTCTAGGCCAAGAAAGTTTAGTCTTTCATCGAGTTGCAAATTGTTGTGTGGCGCGGTCATAAATAAAGCCCCTGATATTGTGCGTGTCCCAACTCGCACCGAAGAATTCTCAGGAAGAATGGCTTGATATGCTTAAATATTTGCTAAATATCTAAATTATACTATTGCGTTGAAACAGGCGCGCACCAGTTTAGACCGGGGCGCCTGCCGAAAGCTTGTAAAGTGGCCTCAGTCCACCGTCTCAACCGCTTCGGAGGGGCGTGGAGCGCGCTCGCTGGGATCGCGGCCAATCTCGGCCTTGAGCGACAACAGGTCGATGAAATGGTCTGCCTGACGGCGCAGGTCATCCGCTATCATGGGAGGCTGGGTCGACATGGTTGAGATGACAGAGACCTTCCTGCCTTTTCGTTGCAGGGCGTCCACCAGGGTTGTGAAGTCGCCATCGCCGGAAAAAAGCACAAGATGGTCCACGGTCTCGGACTGCTCCATGGCATCGACCGCGAGTTCGATGTCCATATTGCCCTTGATCTTGCGACGACCCATCGCGTCGGTGAATTCCTTGGCTGGCTTGGTCACTACTTTGTAGCCGTTATAATCGAGCCAATCGATCAGTGGGCGGATGGAAGAGTACTCCTGATCTTCGATCAGCGCAGTATAATAATAAGCGCGCAACAGATACCCGCGCTTCTGGAAAGCTTTCAGCAATTTGCGATAATCGATATCGAAACCGAGACTTTTAGAAGCTGCGTAGAGGTTTGCCCCGTCGATAAAGAGTGCAATTTTCTCACGTGGATCGAACATATATAGGAGGTCCTCCAAAGCGACTCTCTGCCGCCAATATCAACGCGGTTCCGGGCTTGGATAACACTGCGTCTATTATACATTATTAAGCATTCATATAAGCTTGTTTACATAACAGTCCATACCCTGGGCTACAATTCGCACTAACTTTTAAGGGTATGGTTGGTTGCATCCGGGGGGAGACAAACGACGAAAAATAAGGAAAAACTTGAAATTGACGGACAATGTCTGTATCGGGACCATTAATCAGCGACATCAAGACTCGTAAAGGACAGGCAATGGCCCGTGTCACAGTAGAAGATTGCATTGACAAAGTAGACAACCGCTTCGAGCTCGTCCTTCTGGCAAGCCACCGTGCGCGGCAGATTTCGCAAGGTTCGCAGATCACGGTTGACCGCGATAACGACAAGAACCCCGTCGTCGCTCTACGCGAAATTGCCGACGAGACGCTGTCTCCTGACGACCTGAAGGAAGATCTCATCCATTCGCTGCAGAAGCATGTCGAAGTCGATGAGCCAGAACCCGATCCAGTAACGCTCGCTGCCAACGCGACCAGCGAGAACGAAGACGACGACGCGCCGGAAACTGTAACCTTCGATCAGATGTCGGAAGAGGAGCTTCTGGCCGGCATCGAAGGCCTTGTTCCGCCGGAAAAGAACGACGACTATTAATAGAGCTTGTCGCGCAAACGTTTTGCGCGGTTTGCGGTGACGACACACGAGTCAGGTTAGGCGTCAGCGCGTATCTCAATGATCGCGTTACGCCTTAACTCCGCAGGTGGTATCAGCTAGAGTACGGTTACCCTCTGTAAATGATTGTCGTCATAATCTTATCCTGGATTATGTAGCATCGTGCGCCAATCTGACGGGGTTTCTCCCGTCCATTGGCGCGCTTTCTTTTTCGGGGCATCCCATTCATGATGCGACAATACGAACTCGTGGAACGGGTTCAGGCGTACAAACCTGACGTGAACGAAGCCTTATTGAACAAGGCCTATGTTTACGCGATGCAGAAGCATGGCCAGCAAAAGCGGGCCAATGGCGATCCATACATCTCCCACCCGCTGGAAGTCGCCGCGATCCTCACCGAAATGCACCTGGATGAATCGACCATCGCGGTCGCTCTCCTGCATGACACGATCGAGGATACCAGCGCCACACGCGCTGAAATCGATGAGATGTTCGGCGAGGATATCGGCCGGTTGGTCGAAGGGCTGACCAAGCTCAAGAAACTCGATCTCGTCAGCAAAAAGGCCAAGCAGGCCGAGAACCTTCGCAAGCTGTTGCTGGCCATTTCCGACGACGTTCGCGTACTGCTCGTCAAGCTTGCCGACCGTCTGCACAATATGCGCACCATGGAGCATATGCCGGCAGACAAGCGTAGCCGCATTTCCGAAGAGACGATGGAAATCTATGCGCCGCTCGCAGGGCGCATGGGTATGCAGGATATGCGCGACGAGCTTGAAAATCTCTCGTTCCGCTATCTTAATCCCGAAGCATTTGAAACTGTCACGAAGCGTCTCTATGAGCTTGAAGAGCGCAATGAAGGCCTGATCAAAAAGATCGAGGACGAGTTGCGAGAACTACTCATCGCCAATGGTGTCGAGGGCGCCATGGTTAAGGGACGGCAGAAGAAGCCGTATTCGGTTTTCCGCAAGATGCAGTCCAAGTCGCTCTCCTTTGAGCAACTGTCGGACGTCTACGGCTTTCGCATTCTCGTGCAGGATATTCCGTCGTGCTACCGTGCGCTCGGCATCGTCCATACGCGCTGGCGCGTGGTACCCGGTCGCTTCAAGGACTATATTTCCACTCCAAAGCAGAATGACTATCGTTCAATCCACACCACGATCGTCGGTCCTTCGAGACAACGTATCGAACTGCAAATCCGCACTCGACGCATGCACGAGATAGCTGAATTCGGTATCGCCGCGCATTCGCTCTACAAGGATGGCGAAACGGGCGATACGGAGCAGCTTTCCACCGAAACCAATGCCTATTCCTGGCTGCGTCACACAATCGAGTCGCTGGCCGAAGGTGATAATCCCGAAGAATTTCTTGAGCACACCAAGCTCGAACTGTTTCAGGATCAGGTCTTCTGCTTCACGCCGAAGGGGAAGCTTATCGCACTTCCGCGTGGTGCAACGCCCATCGACTTCGCCTATGCGGTTCACACCAATATCGGCGACACGACGGTAGGCGCCAAGATCAACGGGCGTATCATGCCGCTCGTTACGCGGCTCAACAACGGCGACGAGGTTGAAATCATTCGATCCGGCGTCCAGGTGCCGCCTGCCGCATGGGAAGAGGTGGTTGTCACCGGCAAGGCGCGCTCTGCCATCCGCCGCGCAACCCGTATGGCGATCCGCAAGCAATATGCGGGTCTGGGCTACCGCATCCTTGAACGAACATTCGAGCGTGCGGGCAAGACCTTTTCGCGGGAGGCATTGAAGCCCGTGCTGCATCGTCTTGCCCAAAAGGACGTGGAAGACGCGATTGCAGCTGTCGGCCGAGGGGAGGTGTCGTCGCTCGATGTTCTGCGGGCGGTCTTCCCCGATTATCAGGATGAGCGTGTGACCGTGAAGATGACCGGCGATGACGGCTGGTTCAATATGCGCAGCGCATCCGGGATGATCTTCAAGATTCCTGGCAAATCACGCTCCGCTTTGGAAGATGACGGCGCAGCCGAGCTGCTGGATGGGCCTGACCCCATGCCGATCCGCGGCCTATCTGACAATGTCGAGGTCCATTTCGGCGCGACTGGAGCCGTACCTGGCGATCGCATCGTGGGTATAATGGAGAAGGGGAAGGGCATCACCATCTACCCGATCCAGTCTCCTGCACTGCAACGGTTTGACGATGAGCCGGAACGCTGGATCGATGTGCGCTGGGATCTCGACGAGGCGAACAAGTCCCGATTCATGGCACGGCTCTTGATCAACGCGCTGAATGAGCCGGGGACGCTAGCCTCGGTGGCGCAGTCCATCGCGACGCTTGATGTGAACATTGGAGCGCTCAGCATGGTTCGGATCGGCACCGATTTCTCCGAGCTTTCACTGGATGTAGAGGTCTGGGATCTTCGACAGCTCAACCAGCTTCTGTCCCAGCTGAAAGATCTCGATTGCGTTTCTACGGTCAAGCGTGCCTTCGATTAATGCACCAGGTGCCTAATAAAATGACTTTGATGCCGTTGCTATGCGTTAAATGCATGGCAGCGGCCTTGTCTTATCCGTAGTCATGAGCACGGATGGGGACTATCTTCACTCCAGAAAACAAGAGCAACAGAGGCCTTCCGGCACATCAAGCCGTTGACGATGTGGCCTCAAGTCTGGAAAGGAAATGAAGATGTTTGCACCGCTTCGTAAGATCGCCCGCGCTGTCCGTGGCAAGTCTGTACAGGAACGTGAGTTCGACTACCTCAGTGGTTCGGTCTCGAATGTCGATCTCGAACTTCGCCAGCGCGAAGTTGATCGTGGCATGTTCCGGAGATAATGCAAAAATGCATGGCGGCCATGCCGCCTTGCTTAAATGGGGCGCTTTAATGGCCCCGTGACGCTACGGTGCCCTTTTCCCTACTTGGCGGAATGCGGGCGATGACATAAAGTCCTCTCATGCCGTTTCGCCGTCGTCGTCCTTTAGCGCTTTCGGAGCGCCTGCTTGCCGCACTCTGGCCCCGAATGGGGCTGCGGCGATCGTTCCGTTACATGAAGCTGAAGCTCGTTCGTTTGTCGGCCTCGCCTTACGCGGTGGCGGCGGGTGCGGCGATCGGCGTTGGTGTCGCCTGGACCCCGTTTCTCGGTATCCATATCCTGATCGCCATGATGATCGGTTTTATCCTGCGAGCAAATCTCGTTGCAGCAGCACTTGGAACCACCTTCGCTAACCCCCTGACATTTCCGCTCATCTGGGCTTCGACCTGGGAGCTAGGGCATCTGATGCTGGGGCGCAGCGGCGATGAGACCGCCGCCCACGTAGATTTCGTCACCATTTTCTCCCATATGAATTTCCTGCAATTGTGGAAGCCGGTTCTGGAGCCGATGGCGGTCGGCTCGCTTGTCCCGGCAGCCATATCCGCTGTGTTGACCTATTCGGCGGTCTATGTCGTCATTCGAGGCTTCCGGCAGCGCAAGCATCAGCAGATCGCTGCCCGCGCCGCAAACCGCAACGCGCTTCTGGATATGGTTGAATGATTGTTGGACTGGGAAGTGATCTTATCGACATCCGCCGGGTTGAGGCATCTATCGAGCGTTTTGGCGACAGGTTCACGCATCGCTGCTTTACCGATGTCGAACGAGAGAAGTCCGACCGCCGCAAGAACCGTGCCGCGTCTTATGCCAAACGCTTCGCTGCGAAAGAAGCCTGCTCCAAGGCACTTGGCACAGGTTTGGCGCAAGGGGTTTTCTGGAAGGATATGGGCGTTATCAATCTGCCAAGCGGCAAACCGACAATGCTGTTGACCAACGGTGCTGCCGAGCGCCTTGAGGCGCTGATGCCCGCAGGCCATGAGGCGGTGATCCATCTTACGATCACAGATGATTTTCCCTATGCCCAGGCCTTCGTTATCATCGAAGCACTTCCGGTTCAGCGGTGAGCGAGCAGGCTGAGCCTGTGGCCTGGCGTACAGAAAAGCTTTCCTTTGGTCCTGAAAGGCACTAAAGCATCAAAAAAGACCGCACAGCGGTTTTATGACAATGGCGATGAACGAGCAGACAGGTCTCTTAAGTGTCCGAAAAAGCAGAAAAGAAGCAGAGCGCCCTTTGGGAAAACGTCAAGGTCATCGTTCAGGCTCTGCTGCTGGCGATGGTTATTCGAACCGTGTTGTTTCAGCCGTTCACCATTCCTTCCGGCTCCATGATGCCGACGCTGCTGGTTGGTGACTATCTGTTCGTCAACAAGTTCTCCTATGGCTATTCCAAGTACTCTCTGCCGTTCTCTCCGAACCTGTTCTCTGGCCGCATTCTTGAGTTCAGTGAGCCAAAGCGCGGTGATGTGGTCGTCTTCCGTCTGCCGCCGAACCCGGAAGTGGACTATATCAAGCGCCTGGTCGGCCTGCCTGGTGACCGCATTCAGGTGACCAACGGCGTTCTCTACATCAACGGCAATCCCGTTCCAAAAGAGCCGGACGGCGTCTTCACCTCGGATTACCGTGCAGATCCTGGCACCAATGTGCCGGTCTTCCGCGAAAAGCTCGACAATGGCGTGACATACGACACGCTCGATCAATCGCCAGACAGCCGCGGTGATAACACACGTGAGTTCATCGTTCCTGAGGGCCATTATTTCATGATGGGCGACAACCGCGACAACTCTCTGGACAGCCGCTTCGACGTAGGCTTCGTTCCGGCTGAAAATCTGGTTGGTCGCGCCAGCGTCATCTTCTTCTCTCTTGGCAATGACACGCCATTCAGCCACATCTGGGAATGGCCGGCAAACATGCGCTGGGATCGCATCTTCAAGGTTGTTCGATGAGTAAGGCCAAACCGCTGCAGACGGATGAGATCTCCCGTCTTGAAGCGCTGATCGGATATGAATTTAAGGAAAAGGCCCGGCTTGACCGGGCCTTGACACATGCAAGCGCCCGCTCGGCGAAGGCTGGCAATTATGAGCGGCTGGAGTTTTTGGGCGACCGCGTTCTGGGCTTATGTGTGGCGGAACTGCTGTTTTCAACTTTCAGAAACGCGACCGAAGGCGAGCTTTCTGTTCGTTTGAACCAGCTCGTCAGTGCTGATTCCTGTGCGGCGATTGCCGATGAAATGGGTCTGCATCTCTTTATTCGCACAGGCTCCGACGTCAAGAAATTGACGGGCAAGGCCATGCTGAACGTGCGTGCCGATGTCGTGGAAAGCCTGATCGCCACAATCTATCTCGACGGCGGCTTGGAAGCTGCACGCAGCTTCATCCTGAAATACTGGCAAGGCCGAGCCAACGGCGCGGATGCAGGTCGCCGGGATGCGAAGACCGAGTTGCAGGAGTGGGCGCATGCGAAGTTCGCTGCTACCCCCAACTACCGGGTTGACGATCGCTCCGGACCGGATCACGATCCACGCTTCACGGTAACTGTGGAAATTCCAGGCGTTGCGCCGGAAACCGGCGTCGACCGCTCCAAGCGCGCCGCAGAACAGGTCGCCGCGACGAAACTATTGGAACGCGAAGGCGTCTGGCAGAAATCATCTGCCGCAAACTGATTGGATATTCATGACCGAGAATGATTTCGCCGCAGCGCCCGGTGAGGGCAATGATGATGATGCCAAGGCCGCCGTTCCGACGCGGTCCGGTTTCGTTGCGCTGATCGGGCCGACCAATGCCGGCAAGTCGACGCTGGTTAATCGACTGGTGGGCGCCAAGGTTTCGATCGTGAGCCACAAGGTGCAGACGACGCGTGCGGTGATGCGTGGCATCGCCATTCATGACAATGCGCAGATCGTCTTCATGGATACGCCCGGTATCTTCAAGCCGCGCCGCAGGCTGGACCGCGCCATGGTCACGTCCGCATGGGGCGGAGCAAAAGATGCGGATGTCATCCTGCTGCTGATCGACAGCGAGCGTGGTCTGAAGGGTGATGCGCAAACCATTCTGGAAGGCTTGAAAGACGTCCGCCAGAAGAAAATTCTTTGCCTTAACAAGATTGATCAGGTTAAGCGCGAAGACCTGCTGAAGCTCGCCGCCGCGGCCAATGAAATCGTAGCCTTTGATCGCACCTTCATGATCTCCGCTACCAACGGTTCCGGCTGTGACGACCTGATGAATTACCTGTCGAGTGAATTACCGCAAGGTCCCTGGTACTATCCGGAAGATCAGATTTCCGATTTGCCGATGCGTCAGCTTGCGGCCGAAATCACCCGTGAGAAGCTATTCCTGCGTCTCCACCAGGAATTGCCATACGCGTCTCATGTCGAGACGGAGAAGTGGGAAGAACGAAAGGACGGCTCGGTTCGCATCGAACAAGTCATCTATGTCGAGCGCGACAGCCAGAAGAAGATTGCTCTCGGCAAAGGCGGAGAGGCGATCAAGGCCATTTCGTCCGCATCGCGCAAGGAGCTTTCCGAAATTCTCGAACAGCCGGTTCACCTGTTCCTCTTCGTCAAGGTGAGGGAAAACTGGGGCGACGATCCTGAGCGTTTTCGCGAGATGGGACTCGAATTCCCGAGAAACTGAACGGGTTACGCGAACGCTTCAGATTTTGCTGCCAGGCATTTTGGCACAGCAAGGATCTGAAGCGCGGCGCATTTAAAAAGACCTCATCGTTTTTTGCATTTTCCTTCCGTAAGGGAACCTTTTTCAAGAAAGCGGAAAGGGGTTTCGTGATAGCTGTGATGCATTAAAACAGTTTCTCGTCTCCAACGGATCATTATGTCGCCGAAAAAGCCAAGCGGTGCCTCTACCACGCCCTGTGAACAGTGCCCGCTTCGGGATATTCCTCATTTTCGTGACTTTTCGCCGTCTGAACTGAGTTTCGTTTCGCGGTTCAAGACCGGTGAACTTTCCGTCGAGAGCGGAGCGCTGATCCTGATGGAAGGTTCTCATAGCGCCCATCTCTTCACCGTTTTGGAAGGCTGGGGCTTTCGCTATAAGGCACTGGAAGACGGGCGACGCCAGATCCTGAACTATGTGATGCCGGGCGATCTCATCGGTTTGCAAGGAACCGTGATGGGCGAGATGCAACACTCGGTGGAAGCCCTGTCGCCCGTGACGCTTTGCGTCTTCGAGCGGGGCAGACTTCAAAGCCTGTTCACTGATCACCCTTCACTGGCCTTCGACCTGACCTGGATTGCCGCAAGCGAGGAGAGGATGCTCGACAGCCACTTACTGAGTGTAGGCAGACGCACAGCAATCGAGAGGGCAGCCTATCTTCTGGCATTCCTGCATCAAAGAGCGATCCGCGTCGGCCTGCTGCAGAAAGGCTGGCCGATCCCGGTGACGCAACAGCACGTGGCCGATACGCTCGGCCTTTCCATCGTCCATACTAACAAGACGCTGAAAAAACTGGCCGAGCGCAATTTTATCCGCTGGATCGACAAGGGCTGTCTCGTCTTGGATGAAGAGGGGCTTGCGCAGATCGCGGGTTGGGACAGCGAATCGCGCGACAAACGGCCGTTTATCTAGGTATTTTGCGCCAGAACGTAATGGCTTCGGCGCCGGATCATGCGGCAAAGACGCCGCCGGAGATGCTCATTTTATGATTTCCGGGCTTCTTCATGAGATTAAAGGCGGCAGGTAGGAGGCCATCCTCTTCGGGAGCGGATCGTGAAATCCGAGGCCACCATTCTCGCCGATGCCGGGCCGCTCTGGAGTCAACGCCCGCTGCGGTCAGTATGGATTGCGCCAGTTCCTCACCCAAGGTGCACGCTGCCACCCACCACACAGCCTTCATCCTTTCAGCAAGCGCGTCTGAAGGTTAGAAACATTGTCGAGAGAATGTTCTGCCGGTTCAACGATTGGCGGCGCATCGCTTCACGACGCGACAGCTCGCCGCAACTGACCAGCGTCAGAATCCCGCCCAGTTCCCTGAGGCTAGGTCTCCCATGGCTCCGGCAACCTTTGCCATCATCCTTCAGGCAGGGGAGGTGAGGGGCTTTGTGGCGTTCGAGGCCAACTGAGGTCTGCCAGCGATGCATAAGTGACGTTTCGAGGCAAGTTCGAACTTGGCGACAAGCTGCCGCAACTTCTCTGCTTCGCTGGCAAGCGACGTGCTAGAGGCGCTCTCCTCCTCAACCATGGCGGCGTTTTGCTGGGGTCGTCGGGTCCATCTGGTTTACCGCCAAGTTGACCTCTGACAGTCCGACCGACTGTTCCTGAGCGGAGGTGGCAATGGCGTCCATGTGATTGTTGACGATCGTAGTCTTCAATCACCCTGAGAGGCGTGATTTCCGTTTCAATAGCCATCGTCCGAGCTTCACCCTAGCTTCTGAGTTGCAATTTCTTCGGGTGGCAACGGTATCCAGATATGTCTTTTTTAAATGACGTGGATGGCTTGATCTGCGATGTGACAGCCTGACATGCATTTTTTTAATTAAGATGGCCTTCAATTGGGTCCGGCCCGGAGAAGAAAATAATTATGGTGCCTCAACGTGTTCTCATTATCGAGGACGAGTATCTGGTTGCGATGGACGCCGAGGCGTGTCTACAGTCCATGGGGGTGGACACCGTAGAGATCGTGACAACGCTTGCTCAAGCGCAGGAAGCGCTTGAGAGATCCAGGCCGGATTGCGTTCTGTTGGATGTCAGTCTTTCTGACGGCATGAGCTATGAACTTGCAAGACGATTGAAAGAGCACGCCGTTCCGTTTGGTTTCGTCAGCGGCTATGGTGATACAAGCGGCTTTCCGGCGGATTTTGCCGATACGCCGCTTCTGGACAAGCCTTTCGCAGAGCCGGAGTTGAAGGCTTTCGTCACGCGGCTTATGGCGTAATCATTGGACCCGAAGCGCCTGCACGGGCTATAAAGGCTTGACGACGCGACGATCTGTTCCGTTTGTGTTGAGACACTGGGCAAGATTTTCATGCAGTGGCAGGACGAGGCAATCATTCTTGGCGTCAAGCGCCATGGCGAAACGAGCGTCATAGCGGAGGTTATGACGCGCGCCCGTGGGCGTCACCTCGGCCTTGTGCGCGGCGGTCGGTCCAGAACAATGCAGCCGGTGCTCCAGGCAGGTAATCGTGTCGATGTCACGTGGCGTGCCCGTCTTGATGATCACCTTGGCGAGTACCGGATTGAGCCGCTTCAGTTGCGTGCCGCTCAGTTGATGGAAACCGCGACGGCCGTCTATGGCGTCCAGGCTATGGGCGCATTGCTGCGGCTTCTGCCGGAGCGTGATCCGCACCCGCATCTTTATCGTTCGCTCGATGTCATTCTTGATAATTTATCCGATCCGGCTGATGCGGGTGAACTGTTCGTCCGCTTCGAATTAGCCGTACTGAACGATCTCGGCTTTGGTCTCGACCTTAGCGAATGCGCTGCAACCGGGCTTCGCAGCGATCTTATCTATGTCTCTCCAAAGACGGGCCGGGCGGTTTGCCGTGTGGCAGGTGCTCCCTATGCGGACCGGATGCTGGCGCTTCCGCCGTTTCTCCAGGGCGGCGAAGCGCCGTCTGCGGATTGCCAGAGCCTCTCAGCAGCCTTTCTTCTGACGAATCATTTTCTCAACAGACATGTCTATGAGCCGAGAGGGATTCAAGAAAATGCCGCCCGCGACGGTTTTATCCAGGCGGCGTTGAAGGCGTTGGAACGAAAGATGAAAGAGCATCATCAAGAGGTCCCGAAACCGGCTTGATCCAGAGGGGCATTTTTAGATTCTCGCCCGAGGATAAGGCCACGGCGGATATGCATACGGGTGCGGCTCGAGTGCTCTGCCGTATAGAGCGCTGCGTCGGACCGCTTGAGAAAGTCCGCGCGCGTTTCCTGGGTCATTAAGGTGGCTGCGCCGAGGCTAACGACCGTAACCTGTGCACCAGCACGCAAGATCAGATACTCAATCCATAAGTGCAACGGTCAGGCCGCGAAGCCACTTCCAACTCGAGCGCAGGCGGCCGGGACTGAGCGTGCCCAGGATCGCGTCGTTGGGTAGTAGCGACCTCGCAAGCGGTGCCACGCCTATCGTAAGAGGAAGGCCAACGACCCAAAGCATGATTTGGCTGTAGACAACGCACGTTTATTCTCTGTTTCGGTTGTCTTTATAAACCAACGATAGGCGCACTTGGTCTGGCAGACGAGCAGACCAACCAGTGCTATGCCATGGCAGGGCGCATAACCGGTTTCTCTTCGATCGGCCAATGGACGACTGCTGCAAAAATTCCCATGGCGACGCCGAGCCACCAGACGAGATCGTAGGAGCCGAGCTTGTCGTAGAGAAAGCCGCCGAGCCAGACGCCAAGAAACGAACCGACCTGATGCGACAGGAACACCACGCCGCCCAGCATACCGAGGTGACGGGTGCCGAACATGATGGCGACGAGCCCGTTCGTTGGCGGCACTGTTGAAAGCCATAACACGCCCATGACCGCGGCAAAGATAATGACAGATACCGGCGTTTGCGGAAGAAGCAGAAATGCGGTCACAGCAATGGAACGACCGATGTAAATATATGCCAGAAAATGCGGCTTCGAATAGCGTTGGCCGATGACGCCTGCAGCGAGCGATCCGCCAATATTGAAGAACCCGATGAGTGCCATGGCGATAACGGCATAGCGGGGCTCGATACCGTTATCGCCGAGATATGCGGGGAAATGAGCCGTAATGAAAGCCACTTGGAAACCGCAGACGAAAAAGCCCGTCGTCAGGAGGAGATAGCTCTTATGTCCGAGCGCTTCTTTCAGCGCAGCACCGATGGTCTGTTGAAATTGCACCTGCGATTGCGACCCGGAAGACGAGTTGCCACGCAGCGGCCATGCCAGGAGCGGTACCAGCAGCATCATGACGCTGAGGAAAACGAGGCTGTCGGACCACCCGTAGTTGGAAATCAGTGCCTGACTAATCGGCGCGAAGATGAACATTCCGGCAGATCCCGCTGCCGTGCCGATGCCGAAGGCCATAGACCGCTGCTCAGGCGTGACATGGCGCGCGAAGGCGGACAGGATGACGCTAAACGAGCCGGCAGCTATTCCAAGCCCGACCAGAACGCCACCACCGAAATGCAGCCAGAACGGAGAGGTGCCGAGCGACATGCAAAGCAGTCCTGTCGCATAGAGAAGGCCTGAGAGGATGAGCACGCGACCTGTGCCGAACTTGTCTGCCAAAGCCCCGAAGAAGGGTTGTCCCAAGCCCCAGAAAAGGTTTTGAAAAGCCATCGCAAGGCCAAAAGTGGAGCGGTCCCAACCGGTGTCTGCCAGCATCGGTAACTGAAAGAAACCCATGGCCGAGCGAGGCCCGAAGGTGAGGACGGCAATCAGCGATCCGGCGAGGATGATCAGCCAGGGCATGGGCCTTCTGGTGGCTACGCTGGGTATGGTCGTCATGGTTTTCCTCCGGATAGGAGATGAGTATTAGTCATCCCTACTGTCAGGCACCAGCGACTTTTCTTGACAGCAGCATCACTGCCGTTGATGCAATGGCGACAGATCTCTGGAGACTTCAACCACGCCGTTTTAGTGGCCATGCCTCGTGGCGCCACTCCACTACCTTCGCTACGTTGCCCAGTCGGACTAAACCTTCTCCGCGTGGGGTAAGGTTCCAGCCGAACAATACGCCAGGAACCCGCCTGTCGGCAGACATGCGGATGCGGCCCATGGCCTTCATCGGAGAGGGCACGTCACGCGATCCGGTCATCTGATCCTGCGTGGTCATGATGCAGCGCGTGCAAGGTTTGACGAGATCGAAGCGAATGCCGTTGATGTCGATGGCAGCCCACCGGTCTTCCGCCCACGGCTCATCCGTGTCCAGCACGATGTTGGGGCGAAAGCGCTCCATGCCCACGCTGCCTTCGCCATTCGCCGTCATCTCCGCATTGAGAGCTTCGAGCGAGGCCGTGGTTGCGACCAGGATCTGATAGCCGTCGGCGAAGGTCACGGGTGTTTCCTCGCCGGTCCATTCGACATTGGCAAGGCGCTTCGATTGTCCGTCAAAGAAGGCGAGCTTCATCTCCTGGCCCAGCCAGTTCGATAGCACCGCATTGGCCTCATCGATAGCGACGGCCGCATTGACGCTAGACTTCCAGACCGTGACATCGAGACGCGCAGAAGAGGGCAGGGCAAGCACCTCGCCTTTGCCTTCCATGGACAAGCGATAGCCACCCTGCTCAGGGGCCACGTTCAGAGTCGCGAGTGCCGGCATTTCGCGCTGGGTGATGAACTGGCCAGCGGCATCGACGATCATGGCACGGCGGTCACCCGGCAGGCCTTCGGCAGAAATGATGCTCTCCGGCAGCGAAATACCGCGCGCGCTTTTGACCGGATAGATATTCAGTTGCCTGATCTGCATCGCCATCTCCCTCAGATTTCGTCCAGAAACATATCCAGCACCTGCTTGAGGCGCTGATGTCGCTCTATAGCCAGCTGCCGCCCGGCTTTCGTCTGAAAGCCATCGGCGAGTTTGAACAGCTTGTTTTCGAAGTGATCGATCGCAAAGCGCCGGTCGTCCAGCGGGCGGTTTTTTGCCAGCGGATCGACCGGATCGTAGAGGGCCGAACCCATGCGCCCGGCGATGTAGAAGCAGCGGGCTGCCCCCACCATGCCGATCGCATCGAGCCTGTCGGCATCCTGGAGGATCTTTGCCTCCAGCGTTTCCGGCACGAGATTGGCTGAAAAACTGTGCGTCAATATGGCATGCGCAACGGCGTCTACGTCCGCTGCGCTCCAGCCGAGATCCGATAAAATGCCTCGTGCCTTTTCTGCTGCAAGGCGTGATGCCTGTGACCGCAGCGGCGAGTTCTTTTCGACCGATACGCAATCATGCAGAAGGACGCTTGCGACGAGAACCGGTCCGTTTCCACCCTCCTGCGCGTGAATACGCGTGGCATTGCGGAAAACGCGGTGGATATGCGCGAGATCATGCGAACCGTCATCACCTTGCGCAGCATGCGGAATCAGAGTTTCGGCCAGTGCCTCAAAAGGCGCAAAAGAGTCCGCATGCATTCGCGATTCCTCAGTTCGATAAAACCGCGTTTTAAAGTGGCCAAGGCGTCGGCGCAATCATTCCTCGACCTTTGCGTCCTTGGGTTTTGTGGTCAAAATCTTCTGGTAGAAAAGCCCGATCCCAATCAGTACCACGCCGAGCCCGATGAAGGAGAGGGCACGCAGCACACCTTCCAGATTACTCATATCGATGAGGAAGGCTTTGGCGACGGCCAGAAGCACGAGCCCGGCGGAAGCAAGCCGAAGGCTCTTGGCATCAAAGCGGGAGCCAAGCGCCAGCATAAGCACACCGATGGCAAGCCAGACGACGGAATAGCTGTAGGTTTCGCCCTGAAGGAATCCCTTCCAGTCGGCAATGTTTTCCCCTTGCCAGAAACGGCGCACGGAAAGCGTTGCCCAGGCGAAGCCCAAGGTTGCGCCCGCAAGCGCCAGCAGCGTGACGTAAAGCCGAGGCCGTTTTCCCTGGGCGTAAAAGGCAAGGCCAGCATAGGCAAGGCCTGGCAGAAGATAGCCAATCAGCAATAGATTGAAGAACGGCCAACGCCCGGTATTCTCCCCGGTGAAGTAAGGATTGAGCGCCAGGAAATGAGCGGCCAGCACGTTGACCATGGCAAGGCAGCCGGTAACCATCGAACCGTAACGGAAAACCGGGCTGGGGCTTTTCATATCCAGCGTCATCAACACCCCGGACATGCCGATGGTCAGCAGCGTGTAGATGGATTGCTCCCCGAGTGTCGGAACCGCCTCGTTCAAAACCCCGCCATTCATTGCATGACGGGTGAGTATGGCCAGCGTCAGCAGCACCATGAGACTTGCAAGCGCCTGAAGGAAGTTTCGGACGCGTAGATCCGGCGAGTGACGCAGGAGCCACGCGGAAAGCACCGCAAGCAGCGCAGGAACGCCATAGCCCAGAAGAAGCGCGTTGAAGACCGGGGTCGTGCCGAGGTTCTGCGGACCGACGATGGTCGGCTCCCAGGCGATGCGGCCGAGAACGAAGAGAAGCGCCAGAGCCATGACCCATGCAAGGGCAGGCCAATTGCGGTACTTCGTCGCTAAAACATAGACAAAGCCGAGGAGCGGGATGAGGAGTGTGGTGAAAAGACCACTCGTCAGTGCGTGGATGGTCAACACGAAGGCGAGAAACGAACCGACCAGCATGATGTTGACCGGCAGCTGAAAGGCTGGCTTGGCCCGCTTGTCGAACCGATAGGCGGCGCCCAATAGGACAAGGCCGATCGACAGACCGTAAGCTGCGTGCAGCCAGTCGCGCGTCAGATTGCCGTAATCTACAAAGCTGATGATGCCGAGCCCAAGCGGAACGATGGACCCGATGGCGGCCCAAAGAGTGCCGAACGCTGGATCCTTCGCGCTTCTCCGGCGTGTGGCTTCCACAGCAAATAGCAGGAAGACAATGCCCATGATCCGGGTGATGGACGCCTGAAGGCTGTGATCCACTGCCAATGTTGCCGGTGCCGTGCCGGAATTGAAGCCGTTAAGAAACTCCAAGCTGTTTTGGGCCAGAAGATTGGCGCAACCGAGCGCCGCGAGCGAGGAGAATATTGCGGGCCAAACCGCATTCACGCGTCCTGCACCGAGCGCAGCAAGGCCGATAATCAGAACTGCGACAACGAAGGCGGGGTGCATGCTGATGCCGGAGCCGCTGGCAAGCATGGCCAGCGCTGTCAGAACGATGGAAAGGGAAACCGTCAGATTGATGGTGAGCGGCGCTCTTGTGAGAATGGCAACAAACCGCTTGGCGGGTTTTGCCGTGGCCTCGGTACTCAAAGCCGCCTCGTTATCCTGCGTATGTTCGAAAGCCTTACCAGGCCAGATCCAGATGGAGCCCGCCACCATTGCGAGCATTGCGAACATGACAGGCTCTGCAAGAACCGGATCCGACGCCATCGTGTAGCCAACACCCCATAGTCCGAGGCCGATATTGGCGAGCGCTGGCACGATCAGCCACCTCTGGTACCGTGCCGCTAGCGTCGTCGCGGTCCACGAAACCGTGAGGAAGCCGAAGAGCGCCCATATATTGGGTGTCTCCGTCACGATGAGAGCAGGTGTGATCATAGAGCCGAAGAGCCCCAGCCCAGCAAGAGCCTGGCCGTGGAGCAGCGACAGGCCCAATGTGGCAAAAGCCACGAGCGCAAGAAGGATGAATGCTGCCGTCGGCCCGATATATTCGTAAACGCCGTAAGCTGCGAAGACGACTCCGAAGAGCGTCAGTGAGGCCGCGGCCGTCAACACACCTGGGATCATCGCGTTGGAGTAAGCTGCCTGGATGCCGGGTAGGGCTTTGCGGCGGATCGCTTCGCCAGCCGCGGCCAGCAGCATGCCGAAGAGTGCCGCCATGGCAAGGCGCACAGCAGGGCTGAGAAGACCATTTTCGATGGAGTATTTGACCAGCAATATGCCACCGAGCCCAAGCGTGATGCCGCCAAGCCAGACGGCCCAACGCGCACCGAGCCTGCTTTCGAAACTTTCTTTCGGCGCGGCTTCAAACGCCGCGGCCTGGTCGGAGACCGTACTCTCTTCCGTCACCTGTTCAACGGTTGGTCTGACGGGAAGCGGTGGCGGGACAACCTGTCTATCCATCTCCGCTGGTGCGGCGAGCGGTTCTGATGGCGTGAGCTCCTCGGCAGGTTTTACATCTTCCTCGGGTACGCGAGCAACCGCTCCGGCATCAGCCGTGGACAGAACGCCTGCCATCATCTTCGCCTTCAGGCTCGACACTTCCTGTTCAAGCTCTGCCAAGCGTCTTGAGTTCTTGATGCTGGCATTCAGCGTATAGAAAAACGCAACGACATACCCGACGATAAGAAGCAACAGGAAAGACGTCATAAGCACTCCGCGTATAGCTCTGTTTTTTAAAGCCTTTTATTGCGGTATCTGCAAGCCGTATCGGCTTAGTTTGATGACTGATTGGCCAGTCTCTCCTTCAGCCTCGGTTCTGACCCTCGAGCGTTGTGCATCCTGTCGGACGGGCAACGCTCGATTTTCTTTAACGATGCTTTAGCTGGCTGAGCGGGCCGCAACCCACTCCTTTGCCAGTTCGACATCGTCGAACCCGATGTCGTGATTGTTCGGCAAAACCCGCACCTCCACATCGGCGCCGCGGTCCTTCAGTAGCCCCGCAAGCTCTTCTGCCTTGTCACGATGTCGGTCTGTTTCGCCTGCTGCGATCATGAGGCTTCGCGATGAAAAATCGACCGCGGGCCAGTGGTCCAGAACCGGCATGGGGCGCAACAAAAGGGCATCGGCCATCCATTCCGGGTGAAGAGCGAAGAAAGCAGCGAGGAAGTTGGCGCCATTGGAATGGCCAATGAAGCTCATAGTGTTTCGGTCGATCCCGTAAGACTGGACCGCGCCTTCCATGAATGCCGCAAAGGCCTCCGCTTCGGCGGCGATGTCCTTCTGGTCGAAGTTGAGATCGCCGAAGCGGCGAAACCAGCGTGCCATGTCCTCTTCGGTGCTGCGTCCGCGAACACCCAGAAGGGTGGCCGCAGGGTTTGCCCGGTGCGCCAGAGCCATGAGGCTTGTCTCGCTGCCGCCGGAACCATGGAGCAGAACGATGACGCTGCCATCAGGCTCCGCCGGCGTGTAGAAACGGTGGACGAAGGGAAGCTCCCGATAGATTACGCGCTCCTCTCCGGGAGTGGAAAATTGAGGCAACGCTACGCGAACATCCTCTTCATCGCGCATGAAGAGGGTCGGAATAAACAACTCTTCGCCGAGCCTTTCCAGGGGCTCGTCGACGGTCATGCCCGGTGCGTCGCTTGCCATTTCGATCAGCACACCGCCCGGTTCGCGCACGTAAAGAGAGTGGAAATATTTCCGATCGTGGGCGTTGGTCGTGGAAGAGTTCAAGGACTTCAGGTGGGTGAGCGTCTCTTCCAGCTCATCCATATCACGGGCGCGAAAGGCGATATGATCGACCGTGCCCGTCCCTGGCGCGCTTGACCAGAAGCCCGTAGCATCTCTGACATCGACAACATCGCCGGAAGCGGAAGACATGCGGCGGACAGCGCCCTGTTTGCCGTGATGGGCGTAGCCGAAATGTTTGGACAAGAAACTCTCCGTTTCTTCCGGCACTTCACTGAGAACGGTCGCGCCGCGAATACGACGGATGGCATGTCCGAGGGGTATTCCTGGCGCCTCGTGTGGTTGAGCCTCTGGAAAAGCAGAGGTGCCGACGAGCTTGACGATGATGCCGTCAGGATCTTTCAGCCGGATGACGGGTTCGCCAAACTCCTCCATAGGTCCCTCGGTTCGAACGCCTGCCTGCAAGGCGCGCGTCAGCCAGAAGCCGATGCTGGCGTGGTCTATGGCAAGAGAAACATCGAGCGTCTGGCCGTAGCCGACGCGGCCCTGTCCACCATCTTCCCAGACGAGAAAGGTCATCAGCGAGCCTGGGGAGGCGGCGTAGTCACCGTAAAAAAGATGAAGCTGCATGGCGTCTTCGAAGCCGGCGGTCCGTTTGACCAGCCGAAGTCCCAGGAAGCCGGCGTAAAAATCCACATTTGCCTGAACCTTTCGGGTGATCATGGTGATGTGGTGGATGCCGAGGGCCGATGTCATGCGTGTCTCCAGAATGCCGGTTGGTTCTGTCATCTTGATGCTCTTTGGCCGTTTCGCAATCCATGATGGGCAGAACGATGTGTTCATATCTTCGAGTATCACCCTCACCACGATAGTTTTCAGCCTAAAAATCGCTCTCCATGCCGTCGTCAGTGCGTGAATAGGTCAAAATATAAGCAAAAATTCTTTTGCGTATTTTATGGGCTATTAGTTCTTGCCATGCAGAATGAAATTGGTTTGTATGGCGACAACGACATAAAAACCTCCAGAGGGAAATTTCTGAATGTTGACGCGAAGGCTGTTTTCAAAAACAGCGGCTTTGGCCGCAATTTCCATGCTCGCCGGTGTATCCATCGCACCACTTGCAGCCTTGGCCGATACGCCAATCAAATTCACACTCGACTGGAAATTCGAAGGCCCGTCTGCTGGATTTCTTCTTGCGCTCGACAAAGGATATTTCAAGGCCGAAGGCCTGGATGTTACCATCGATAGCGGTAACGGGTCAGTCGAGGCCATTCCGCGTGTTGCAACCGGCGCATATCAAATGGGCTTCGGTGACATCAATTCCGTCATGAAGTTTCTTGATGAAGACCCATCCCAAAAGGTGACGGCCGTTTATATGGTCTACGAACGCCCCACATTCGCGGTTGTTGGCCGCAAGTCCCTGGGCGTGACCGAAGACCCGAAGTCTCTGCAAGGCAAGAAGCTCGGCGCCCCGCCGCCAGATGGCGCCTTCGCGCAGTGGAACGCCTTCAAGCAAGTCGCCAAGATCGATGACAGCAAGATTACCATCCAGTCCATCGGTTTTCCTGTTCGCGAGCCGATGCTGGCGAAGGGCGATGTCGATGCCGTTTTCGGCTTTGCCTTCTCGGTAATTCTCAACCTCAAGGCCCAGGGCATTGCTGACGACGATATCGCGACCATCCTGATGGCCGAACACGGCTTGAATCTTTATGGCAACGCCGTTCTCGTAAATACTGATTTTGCGGCAGAAAATCCGCAGGCCGTTAAGGGTTTCCTTAAAGCACTTGCAAAGGGTTTTGCCGATGCGGTCAACAACCCGGAAGAAGGCGTTGCGGCAGTATTAAAGCGCAACGAAACGCTCAATCCCGACATCGAATTGCAGCGCCTGACTATGGCAAACTCGATGAACATCAAGACGCCCTACGTGATCGAAAACGGCATGGGTGGGGTCGATCCCTTGCGCCTTGCCGCTTCCATGGAAACGCTGAAGATGTCTATTGGCCTTAAGGGGAACGTGAAGGCCGAGCAGGTTTTCGACGCAAGTTATCTGCCGCCAAAGGAAGAGCGTATGCTTCCCTGATGGTGGCTTGGAGCGACAAGCCCGATAGGTTGTCATGCTCGGGCTCGACCCGAGCATCCATCCATGGAGAAGGTCGCTCCATGGCGTTTGGTCATTGCGTAGGTGACCGGAACGTATCTTTTAGAAGATAACAGGAACTCACGATATGTCTCATCTGGTGGAAATCGACGGGGTCGATATGCGCTATGGAGGTGCGTCGGGTACGCTCGCCGTCTCGAACCTGAAGCTCACGGTAGACAGAGGGGAGTTCTCAGCCGTTGTCGGGCCGTCCGGCTGCGGAAAGTCGACGCTGATGAAGCTCGTCACAGGACTGCACATTCCCCAAAGTGGTAATGTCATTGTCGGCGGCAAGCAGGTGACAGAACCGGTTTCCATCGTAGGCATGGCGTTTCAGAACCCCACAATGCTGCCGTGGCGCACGACACTTGAAAACATCTTGCTGCCGCTGGAGATCGTTGAAAGACATCGCCGCCGCCTGCGCGCCAACAAAGCGGAGTATGTGGCAAAAGCCGAGCGACTGCTGGAAATTGTCGGCCTCAAAGGCTTCGGATCGAAGTTTCCCTGGCAGCTTTCCGGCGGCATGCAGCAACGCGCCAATCTTTGTCGTGCTCTCATTCACGAGCCGCAACTGCTGATGCTGGATGAGCCTTTCGGCGCCCTGGACGCCTTCACCCGTGAGGAATTGTGGTGCGTCATCCGTGATCTTCACGCTGTCCAGCGCGTGACGATCATTCTGGTCACCCATGATCTGCGCGAGGCGGTATTCCTGGCCGACAAGATTTTCGTCATGAGCGCCAGGCCGGGTAGGGTGCTTGCGGAGCACCGCGTGCCATTCGAGCGGCCGCGCCAGTTGTCGCTGATGTATGAAAAGGGTTTCAATGACATGGTCCAGGAACTGCATGGAGAGATCGCCCAGGCGAGGGTGGCGGCATGAGTGCGGTTGTCGAAGGCCAGCTTGCGACTGCCCAACGAAAGCCGCTTGTTGAGCGCATCAACTGGGTCAAGGCTGCGCCCTGGCTCTACACGCTCGCTCTTTTCGCCGCCTGGGAACTGCTCGTCTTTGCGCTTAAGATGCCGCAGACGGTGCTGCCATCGCCCACGCGCGTGGCCCAGGCCGTGGTGCAATACTGGTCGCCGATCTGGAAGAACTCGCTACAAACGCTTTACACCACGACACTCGGCTTTGCGATTGCCGTCGTCGCCGGTCTCGGCATAGGTCTCTTCATCGGCTGGTCGAAGACGATCTATGCCGGGCTTTATCCGCTGATGATCGGCTTCAACGCGATCCCCAAGGTGGCACTGGTGCCGGTTCTCGTGATCTGGTTCGGGATCGGCACCGTGCCGGCGGTGCTGACGGCGTTCCTGATTTCCTTCTTTCCCATCGTCGTCAACGTTGCGACCGGCCTCGCCACGATCGAACCGGAAACCGAAGATGTATTGCGAGCGCTGGGCGCCAAGAAGATGGATATCATGCTGAAGGTGGGCGTCCCGCGCTGCATGCCCTATTTCTTCGGTTCCTTGAAAATTGCCATCACGCTCGCCTTCGTGGGATCCGTTGTCTCGGAAACCGTCGCCTCCAATAACGGACTGGGCAACATGATGAGTTCGGCTCAAAGCCAGTTCAATGTGCCACTGGTGTTTGCCGGGCTGCTGATGCTCGCGGTCGAAGGTATCGTCATGTACGCCTTCATGGCCTTGGTAGAGAAGCGCATGACGGGATGGGCACATCGCTCGACCATGGGGCGATGAAGTTAAGCGCTAATGCAAAGAGAAAAGCCGGTTCACCCGGCCTTTCGTCATTTCGACGGCGTGTCCTCAACCTTAGCCTCGCGTTCCTCGAAAGCAAGCTTCAGCGCCTTCGTGATGTCGCGTGTCGTTGCAAACCAGTTTGCGCTGCGCACCCAGTAGCGCAGCTTGACGGTTGCGCTGTCGGCGCTGGCGGCATCGACGAATGTGGTCGGAGCAGGGTCGAGCAGCACACGGCTTTCATTGCGCGCGATCTGCATCAACATATCCTGTGTCTCGGCAATACTTTCGCCCTTAGGCACCGTAACGCTCAGCTCGTGGCGACGCGATGGAAAGCGGCTGTGGTTGGTGATCGGTACGTTCCACAGGGTAGAATTTGGCGCAAGTCGATACAGTCCATCGCTCGTCTTGAGTTCGGTGGCGAAAAGGCCGATTTCAATGATGGTGCCGGAGACTGCACTCGTCTCGATATATTCCCCAACTCGAAACGGGCGAAGGACTAGAAGCATGATACCAGCTGCAATGTTCTGTAGCGTACCTTGGAGAGCCAGACCGATGGCAAGACCTGCGGCACCGAGTGCAGCGAGAATGGATGCGGTCTGCACACCGAACTGGCCAAGCACCATCACCATGACGAGGATGAGCACGACATAGCGGATAGCGCCGGCAAAGAAGCCTGCAAGGGTTGCGTCGAAACCGCGAATGCGTGACAGTCCCTGGAATGCCCAACGCTGGAGGAAAGTCGCGGCAAGCCAGCCGATGATGAGAAGAAGAAGCGCGCCGATGACGGAGAAGGAATATTGAACCGCCAACGCGCTCGCTTGCCGAAGCGCGGCCTGCGATGCCACGATGATATCCGTTGCCTGTTGTTCCATGGATCGTCCTTGATGATCTTTCGGTGTTCAGGGTTGGTAACGATAGGTTTCGGCTGGGGTTCCCGTTAAAGCGGGACCGAATCGCTAAGCGGCAGCACGAAGGGGACGTTGCCATCGGTGTCCGCACCGCGGCCGATCGCCTTGATTGCGCTCACCAATCGACCCTTGCGGTCAAGCAGCCTGTCGCCGATTTCAATGATACGGGCATTCGGTGTCGCATATGGGGATACTGTTCTTAGCCGGCGTGCTAGCGCTGTTTCATCCTGATCCGGATAGAGAGCCAGTGCGGCGACGATCGCTGCGGCTGGCGAACGGGAAACACCCATCCAGCAATGGATCAAGAGCGGTGCGGATTGATCCCATTCGCGGGCAAAATCGATCAGCCGCAGAACATGGGCATCGTCCGGCGCGATGAGAGCGTCGTTCCCCTTAAAGGCGATATCGTTCATTTGCAGTGTCAGATGCCGCTCTGCAGAAATCACGGCAGGGCGGTGAAAGGCCTGCTCTTTGGCGATCAAGGTAATCATTTCACGCGCCTTGTGGCGCACGGCCATTTCTCCGATGCGGGAAAGTGGCGAGACGACAATTGCGGTCATGCTGGGGCCTTGCGTAATGCTTCGATCACTTCGAAGCGTGCGATGAAACGGCGCTGTGCCTCCGTTGCGGGAACGGGATCGATGGCGATCATGTCGCGACTGATGCCGCGTGGAAGGCCGAAGAATTTCTGCGCCTCTGCAAGCGAAAAGCCCGCAAGCTCAGTGGCTTCGAAAAAGGCAGCAACCGTGTCGGCTTTCTTGATGCGGTCTTTTAGTTCGCGTGTGGGATGTGGCGGTAAGGAGAAACGCAGATGAATGGCGGCTTCCAGTCGGCTTTCGACACTTTTGTAGCCCCCACCAACGACGGATTTGAATGGAGAGATCATATCGCCGATCACATATTCCGGTGCATCATGCAGCAGCGCCATCAGCATATCATTCGGGGGAGCCGATGGATTCAAACGGCAAAAAATCGCTTCGACGATGAGACTGTGCTGCGCAACCGAAAAGGCGTGGTCGCCGCGCGTTTGACCGTTCCAACGCGCCACACGCGCCAAGCCGTGGGCGATATCGGCAAGCTCTACATCCAGCGGTGAGGGATCGAGAAGATCGAGCCGCCTGCCGGAAAGCATGCGTTGCCATGCGCGCGGGGCCTTTGATATTGCCACCGCTTAGTCCTCTGTGCTTGCAAGCGGATCGGTTGAGGGAAAGCTCAACCCAGTCCACTCCGGCAGAGACACAGACACGGTGACATCCCCTGCCATCATCGCAACGTTCGACGACATCGCGTCCGCGGCCCGATCGGTGCGCACTATCGCGAGGCCCTTGTCTGCGACGACCGTGCCAAGTGTCCCAATCGGCTTACCACCTGCCATGATCTCGGTGCCAGTTGCCGGAAGGATGTGTTCGCCAGAAACGATGACTACCCGCCGACGTGCCGTGCCGCGATGCTTCATGCGCGAGACGACTTCCTGACCGACGAAGCAACCCTTCTTGAAGGACACGCCGTCATTCACATCCATCAGCACGTCATGGGGGAAAGCATCCTGTAGCGCGTAATCGCGACCCGATTCGGCAACCCCATATGCTATCCGCAGCAGGTCGTAACTGGACGAATCGCCGCTCACGTGGTGACCCGGAACGCGATAAAGCACCACCCCCGCTTTGGCGAAGCGTCCGTCTTTGACGCCGTGTTGCGGGACAGAATCGTCCCAATGGACGCTGACGCCTTCCGTCTCTTCGGCTTGCAGATCGACAGCCGCGCGCAATTTGTACATGGTCAAGCGGCGCAGCAACGCCTCCTGTTGATCCTTGTCTGTCTCCAAACGGTACGCAGCGCCGTCGCGTGCGATCAGAAAATCAAACAGGATCTTGCCCTGCGGCGTCAGTAGCGCGCCTGCACGTGCTTCCCCATCGGAAAGTGAATCCAGATCCGTGGTGATCAGGTTTTGCAGGAAATCGGAAGCCGCTTCGCCGCCAATGCGGATGAAACGACGGTTCGGCAAGAAGGCGGATGACATGGCGTTACCATTCAGCTGGATTTTTTCCCTACGGCCTCGGCCCGAACATCAGAATCGGATTTCGGAAAAAGCCCGAGGCGTAGAGACAAAAAAGATAGAGCGTCCTTTGTGCGTCCAAGAAAACGCACGGTGCTTTAGAGTTAGGATTTCAGGCGCGCGAGGGCAAGCCGGAAGGGGCAATTGAGGCCGGAGTCCATCACGGTCTTCAACAATCGCTCTGACGCTTGATCTCTTTGCCTCACCGCATGTCAGTATTGCCGAAAATTGGCGCGGGCCATGCGTCAAGCGGCCTGATCAGTCGCCTGCGCCAAAGAACTTCCACTGTCCATCTGGCGAGATGCCGATACGGTAAAAGCTGTAATTGCCATATTCCTGCATGTCGGCCAGATCGCCAGCCGTGATGATACGCAGGAGATCTACTTTCTCGGGCTTGGTCAGTGTGTTGAGCGACTTTCCGGCAAAGTAGGGGAAGACATACATTTCATCCGGCGTTCCGGCATCCACGCGGGCATAACCGGTAGAAAGCAGATCGAGGATAATGGCCAGCACTTCCAGGCCTTCCGGGTCGCCGGAGAAGCTTTTCAGCGCAGCGATAGGATCGGTTCCTTCGGCGTCTATACGCGTCTGGTTCGGGCCGGCATTGATCAGTGGACGCAGCTTTTCGATATCGCCACTGGAGGCCGCGTCGATGATCAATTGACGCAGGCGACGCACAGGCTCCGGTGCCTTGCTGATATCATGCTCGATTTGTGCGGAAACTTGCGGCGCATCGTTTTGTTCAGGCGCTGCCTCCTGTTGTCCGCCCTGGCGGTTCACCAGCGGATCTGGCATGGGAATGCCATCGGAACCCTCTTCGACCGGCGCCGGCTGCGACGACTTGGGAGCCTCGGATGCCTGGGCCTGCTCGGTCTCGCCGCCTGGACCAGGCTTCAGCTCAGACAGAGCATAGGCCGCATGCGGTAGTGCGGTGGCAGAAAGGGTTAGTGAAATAACGGCGGCAAGCGCGGCAGACGACCGCGCGACTTTATGACCGAAAAACAGCATGGATAGGCTCCCGCTTACTGAATGATCCGCTGCGGGGAAAATTCGCCAGCAAGCATGCGCTGACGCAATGATTCGAGCATGGCCTCTGCGCCGGCTTCGCCATGCATGCGAATGGTTTCGCGCATGGCCAAGGCTATAGCGGCATCTGCGATGATCTCCGGTTCGATGCCATCGGCCATACCATCCGCCCAGGCTTCGTTTTGATGTTCCAGAGCGACCTGCATCTTTTCATGCGCGATCATATCGTGGATTTCGTTACGGCTCGTTTGCATCTTTCATCCTCGACAGGGCGTCCAAGTCGTTACCACCCTGTTAACAACTCTAACAGTCTTTTATCAAAACGGCACGCCCTGCGGCGAAAAGAGGTTAACAATCCTCTAATTTCCGAATCTCGACGTGATTTCTTGCGCGAGTGTTGCGCCTTCGGCACGGTATTTCTGTTCCGCCAAGAGCGCGGCGGAGGTGCAACTCGTATGGACAGCCGCAAAGGTCCGGTATCCGCGGTTGAATGCGGCGGTCATACGCTGCTTTCGCTGCGGCTCGTTTGCAGTATCCGCTGCCAGAATATCGCTCATGGCTTTGCGCCACTCCTGCGGACCCGTCGCCGGGCAGAGCGTGCGCAGATATTGCACGGCGCCTAGGATTTCCGACAGGCGCGCCAGCTTGTCGTCATAGGGTGCTGGCTTGCTTTCCTGCGGTGGTGGCGCTGTCGGCTGAGGTGGTTTCGGGCTTGCAGCGTGCAAGGCGACGGGCAGAGCCACACTCACCAACAATGCCGACAAAAAACAAACCCTTTGACCCATGACTTTACGCGCAACCCAACATCGACTCGTGACAAACTTCTTCCAGATAGCTGTGATTCTAGTGTTCATGCAACTGGCCTAAAACGCGCTCGGCGCATTCCAGAACACTTTCCGGTGCGGGGAGACGGCGTATCTCCTCGAGCGTGAACCATCCGGCATCTGCCGCGTCATCTGCTGCAAGAGCCGCGGTCTGCTCGTCCGCGTCCACAAGAAACACCGACAGCAGAAAGTGACTGGTCAGCCGTCCCGCAACGTCATACGAAGGCAGATCGTAGGTGGCGAAAAGCTGTGGATCGCGCGCCTTGATGCCTGTCTCTTCCAGCAATTCGCGAAGTGCTGTCTGCGCCGGTGTCTCGCCGGGCTCGCCGCGCCCACCGGGAAAGGCGAACATGTCCTTCGATGGCGGATTGATTCGCCGCACCAACAGCAGACGGTCGCCACGCCGGAGGATGGCGGAAGATGCTGGGTGGGGAAGAGGCATGCGGTTTCCTTCAAGAATCTGCCTCTTATTATGCAGTCAACCTTGCAGGAAACGTGGCGGCATCTTTTCCTTGTAGGGAAATACTGAAAATAGGGGCGCGCCTCTTCAATCACGCGCTTCACCGAAGGTCTTGAAACCAATCGTTCGAAATACTCGCTGGTGTTTTTAAGGTCGCCGCTGAACGGATGAACGATCGAGCCGTAGAAGAGCGCCGGGACCGCAGAGCAATCCGCCATCGAAAACTCCTTGCCTGCGACCCACTCATGACCTGCCAAGTGCTGCTCTAGCACGCCATAGGCCTTTTCGATGGTCGCATGAGCCTCGGATAAACCATGAGGATCGGGAGCATCTTTAGGACGCAAACGTTCCGCGGCAATGCGCTGCATAGACTGGTGGATGTAGAGATCAAAGAACCGATCCCATAGCCGCACCTCAAGCTGCTCCTCCACGCCTTTCGGCAGCAGTTCGGCCGGACCTTGATAATGGGTATGAATATATTCGATGATGATGCTGCTTTCCGGCAGCGCTACGTTGGCTTCGATATCATGCAGCGCCAGCATCTTTCCCCTCGGTGATCTTTCAACGAACGCCGCCCTTGAATCAGGATTGGAGAAATCGACGATAACCGGTTCAAAAGATGTGCCGTTTTCATAAAGTGCCACGAGCACCTTGTGGCAGAATGACGAAAGCGGGTGCATATAGAGCTTAAGGGTCATGTAACCGCTCCGGGGTGTGACATAGACCGTGGCTGAATGCTTGGCGGGCTCGACGAGACTGCACGAAAGAGATGGTTTTCGCTATGATGCGCTCAAGGCCCCGAACAGTCCACCTTGCCTGCGGCGGAAACAGGAGCAGGAAATAGGCATGAAAATTACCCTCGTCTATGCAGCCGCAGCGCTTGCCGAAATAGCTGGATGCTTTGCCTTTTGGGCGTGGCTGCGCATGGGCAGATCGGTGGTTTGGTTGGTGCCCGGGATGGTGTCGCTTGCAATCTTTGCCTGGCTTTTGACGCTGGTGCCGACCGAGGCTGCCGGACGGGCCTATGCGGCCTATGGAGGCATTTACATCGTCGCTTCTTTGCTGTGGCTTTGGGGCGTGGAGCGTCATGCGCCTGATCGCTGGGATCTGGCGGGCGGCGCGGTTTGCCTTGCCGGCGCTTCGCTCATTCTGTTTGCTCCGAGAGGATAGGTCCATGTGCGGTCGCTTCGTACTGAAAGCAACGCCGGAAGAGATTGCCGATCATCTCGATCTGATCGGCGTTGAGGATTTCCCGCCGCGTTTCAACATCGCGCCGACCCAGCCGATCCTGATTATTGTGGAGGGTGAGCGGCAGGAAGTGGGAAGCAACCTGCCAAACCGGCAGGCCATGCTCGTGCGCTGGGGCTTCATGCCGGGCTGGGTAAAAGACCCCAAGACCTTTCCGCTTCTGATCAATGCGCGCGCAGAAACCGCCATCGGCAAGGCGTCGTTCCGCGCTGCCATGCGTCATCGCCGCATCCTCATCCCGGCGAGCGGATTTTACGAGTGGAAAAGACCAGCCAAAGACGATTGCTGCAAGCTTCAGGCCTACTACATCAGGCCAAAGCACGGCGGTATCGTTGCCTTCGCCGGATTGATGGAAACATGGTCCTCTGCGGATGGATCGGAAGTCGATACCGGCGCGATCCTCACCACCGCTGCCAACGCCTCGATGTCACGCATCCACGACCGAATGCCGGTGGTGATCGCTCCGCAGGATTTCAGCCGCTGGCTGGATTGCAAGACGCAGGAGCCCCGCGAGGTCTCGAGCTTGATGACGGCAGCGGATGAGGATTTCTTCGAGATGATCCCGGTGTCGGACAAGGTGAACAAGGTCGCCAATGTTGGGCCGGATCTTATCGAGCCGGTGGAGGAAACCGCACCACTTGCTCCGGTGAAAGAGAAGAGCGAGCAACTCTCGCTATTTTAGATGAGAAATCGGCTTCTCGTCGATCGTGTCCTCACGTAGAAAATAAAAATGGCGCTCGAGAGCGCCATTTGCAAAGCTCGCGGGCACCACACTGCCTGCTGAACTTGAAAGAGATCAGGCTGTCTTTGCCTGCTTCGGCTTGCGCGCCACCATCATGGCGGCGGCTGCAACGGCCTTGAGGCCGAGCGGCTGGTAATGCGCCTTCAGATCCGGTTTTGCTGGCGTTTCGATTTTCGTTGTCTCAGTCATTCCACCCTCCGCAGATTGCTTGTCAGGCCTTGATTCGCGGGCCTTCCTGACAAGCTCTCTCGGGGTCAATCGTGACGAATTCGAGGCGGATTCAATCAATTGAAAATTGCAGTCTGCGACATTTCGTGTTCGCCCCCACCCTGGAACTGCCCACCGCTGAAACCAGTCGTTGTTGCCGCGAAACGCTTTCGGTCCCGCTGAGGTCAAATGCCTCGGTCTAGACCGTCGCCGCTGTCGCCGTGATCATGGTCTTCGATGGTCAGCGTGCCGTAACGTTTATGCCAGATCCGTGCGCTGAAGGGCAAAAATGTGAGATAGGCCAGAACCGTCAGGATCAGAACTTCCCAGGTGAAGCTCATCAGGAGCGCGACATAGAGCACGACGATCAAAATCGCTGGAAGAACGAGATCGCGGCGGATGCGGCTTTCAGACTTTCCCGACCATACCGGAAGGCGGCTGATCAGAAGGTAGCCGATCAATACTGTATAGGCAGCGGCAATGTGGGCAAACGTGCGGCTCGGCTCGATGCCGATAAATCCGACATAAACGGGAAGCAATACCAGCATCGCGCCCATCGGGGCGGGAACGCCAACAAAGAATTCGTTCTGCCAGGGCGCCTTCACTTCCCGCTCGACCATGACATTGAAGCGCGCCAGGCGAAGTCCAGCAGCAATGACATAGATGAGGGCCGCGATCCAACCCAGCGACCGCGCTTGATCGAGGAGATAGGCATATACGACGAGGGCAGGGGCAACGCCGAAATTGACGATGTCGGCAAGCGAATCCATCTGCGCGCCGAATTTGGACGTTGCCTTCATCATCCGTGCCAGGCGCCCGTCGATCCCGTCGAGGAACGCGGCCACCAGAACCATGGCGACCGCCAGCTCGAAGCGCCCCTCGAAGGCGAGGCGAACGCCACTAAGACCCGCGCAGATGGCAAGCACCGTGACGAGATTAGGCACGACCAGACGAAGCGGAATTTCGCGAAGCCTCGGGCCTCGTCCGCTATCTGTGCTGACATCGGGCTTGCCGTTAATATTCGGCTGCGGCGCTTGTTCTTCCATCGATCGTGGCTCCCTGTCGTATCATCAGGCGCGGCGGCTGAGAACGGCCCCCTTGGCCGAGCCGAATTCGGCAAGAACGGTTTCGCCAGCAATAGCCGTCTGTCCGACGGAAACGCGCGTTGCGAAGCCTTCGGGCAGGAAGATGTCGAGGCGAGAGCCAAAGCGGATAAGGCCGAAGCGCTCGCCGGCATCAACGGGTTCGTTCGGCTTAACCCAGCAGACAATTCGACGAGCGACCATGCCCGCAATCTGTACGACGCCGACCCGGCCATGCGCCGTTTCGATCACAAGACCGTTGCGTTCGTTGTCTTCCGAAGCCTTGTCGAGATCGGCATTGAGGAATAGGCCTGGGCGGTAGGCGACATTCACGATGCGGCCACGCACCGGCGAGCGGTTAACGTGGCAGTTGAACACATTCATGAACACCGAAACACGCACCATCGGCTCCTTGCCGAGTTCGAGCTCCAGCGGAGGAACGACGGTCTGGATGGCGGACACGGTGCCATCTGCAGGGCTGATGATCAGATCGTCATCCTGTGGCGTCACGCGTTCGGGGTCGCGGAAGAAGTAGGCGCACCACGCTGTCAGAACCATACCGATCCAGAAGAGGGGCGTGGCGATCCAGCCGAGCACCAGCGATGCAACGAAGAAAGCCGCGATGAAAATGTAGCCTTCCTTGTGAATCGGTACCAGGGTGTTGCGAATGGTATCGAACAGGTTCATTGGTCGTTCTTCTCCGAAATTTCGTTTCCGGTCCTGACGATGCGCCTCTCGGCTGCTGCTCGCTCAGGCCTCGATTTGTCTGTATGCCCCATCGCAGAACGTCTTAAGGTTCCTGCGTGACACGCATGATATAGTCGTTTCGCGACCATATTCACGTCTCAAGGCGACAAAACACGCATAGGTGACTACAGGCAAACCGCGCCACGGGCAATGGTGCGCAGCCACAAGACCTGTTTATACCCAGGCTCAACGCGCTGGTTCGCCGCGATCCACCACCCCGAGATCGTCTTTTTCGCGGACTTCGCGCAACCGCTCCTCGGCCTGAATCGCTTCGCGCTGGCGGCTCCACATCGAGGCATAAAGCCCACCGGCGAGCATGAGCGACGAATGGGTTCCCCGTTCCGCGATGGTGCCGTCCTTGAGGACGATGATTTCGTCCGCTCCGATCACGGTGGACAAGCGATGTGCGATGACGAGCGTCGTGCGATTTTGTGAAACCACGTCCAGCGCGCTTTGAATCTCCTGTTCGGTGTGGGTGTCGAGCGCAGATGTGGCCTCGTCGAGGATGAGGATGGGTGGTGCCTTGAGAATGGTGCGGGCAATGGCAACGCGCTGCTTCTCTCCACCCGAAAGCTTCAATCCCCGCTCGCCGACCATGGTCTGGAAACCATCGGGCAACTTGCTGATGAATCCGCTGATCTGCGCGGCATTCGCCGCAGCCGTGACATCGGCTTCCGGGGCATCTGGCCGACCATAGCGAATGTTATAGGCCAGTGTATCGTTAAACAGCACCGTATCCTGCGGCACCATGCCGACCACGGCGCGCAGGCTCTTTTGCGTGACCGAGCGGATATCCTGACCATCGATGGTGATCGATCCACTTTGAATGTCATAGAATCGATAGAGCAGCCTGGAGATCGTTGACTTTCCGGCTCCCGAGGGTCCGACGATCGCGATCGTTTTGCCAGCGGGCACATCGAAGGAGATGCCCTTCAGAATTGGCCGCTCAGGATCGTAGGCAAACTGAACGTCGCGGAAGCTGACAGCGCCTGAACCTATGTGAAGCGGCTTGGCGCCTGGTGAATCCACAACTTCCGCTTCCACTTCCAACAGATCGAACATCTGTTCGATATCGGTCAAACCCTGGCGGATTTCGCGATACACGAAGCCGATGAAGTTCAGCGGCACGGAAAGCTGCAGAAGTAGCGCGTTAATGAAGACGAAGTCGCCGACGGTCTGCTCTCCGCGCTGCACCGCAAGCGCAGACATGACCATCATGACGAGGGAGCCCAGACCGAATATGACTCCCTGGCCGAAGTTTAGCCAACCGAGTGACGTCCAGATGGCGACGGCCGATTTTTCGTAGCGCGCCATCGCCGCGTCGAAGCGGCGGGCTTCCATGTGCTCATTGCCGAAATACTTGACTGTTTCGAAGTTCAACAGCGAGTCGATGGCCTTCGTATTGGCATCGGTGTCGCTGTCATTCATCGACCTGCGAATGGATATGCGCCAGTTGCTGGCCTTGACCGTGAACCAGATATAAGCCCAGACCGTGACGACGGTGACGAAGACATACCAGAAGCCGTAGGACACCCAGAAGATGGCGGCCGTCAGCAGGAATTCGATGAATGTCGGCGCGGTGTTGAGGATGGTGAAACGAACGATCGTTTCTATACCCTTCGTGCCGCGCTCGATGATGCGCGACAAGCCACCTGTCTTGCGCTCCAGATGAAAGCGCAGTGAAAGCTGGTGCATGTGCACGAATGTCTTATAGGCCAGTTGACGAACCGCATGCTGCCCGACGCTGGCGAAAAGCGAGTCCCGTAACTGATTGAAGCCAATCTGAATGACGCGCGTCAGATTATAGGCGATGACGAGTGAAACGGCGCCGAGCAGGAATAGGGGAAGCACTCCCGCCATGTCCACTTTGCCGTTCAGCGCATCAGTCGCCCATTTGAAGAAATAGGGAACGGAGATCAGCACCAGCTTCGCAACAAGCAGGAAGATGGTGGCCCATATCACCCGCATCTTCAGGTCCCGCCTGCCATCTGGCCACATATAGGGCCATAGGTTGATGAGTGTCTGCATCGGATTGCTGGAATCCGCTGAGATCGTCTTCTTCTTGTTGTTGGCCATGCTCTGCTCCGGCGTCTGCCGGGATGCAGACAGCAAGACGGCGGCTTTGATAGGCCGCCGTCATCTAATTTAGATAATGTCTAGATCGGGTTTTTACAATGCCCCCCGAAGACCATTCTCAGCGTGTCTTCAACCGGTTGCGGTGGATTTCCTCCGCATTTGGTAGAGCCTTTTCCGGCACGTCGAAAATCTGCCCCGGTTCGATGAGGTCGGGGTTCTGGATCTGCTGTTGATTGGCAAGGTAGATCGTGGTGTAGCGCACGCCCTGGCCATAGACCCGACGGGAAATTTGCCACAAAGTATCACCGCGCCGAATGATGACGGTGCTGTCACTATGTGCGAGCGGTGCCTGCTCGAAGGTCTTCGTGCCGGATGAATCGGTGGCGGGCTCCCCGGTGTTTGCTGGCGCTGGCGTTGCGGGACCCTTCGCATTTAACGCGGCAAACCGATCTTTCAAACCTGCAATAGCTTTGCCAACGGCTGCAACATCGTTCGGCAACGCGTCCACGAGCGAAAGCAAGGAGCGCGCCTCGCGAGCGATCTCGGCAACGAAAGTCGTGAAGGCGGGATCCGCCGAGGCAGCGGTGCGGAATTCCGAAAGCGAACGCAACGCAATGGCTGTTGCGGATTTCGCAGCTGCCACCTCGTCAAGAGTGGGTGTCCTACCGTCCTTGTAGAGGCCTGAGAGAATACCGAAGGCTTTGGCCACTTCCGTGCGAAGTGCCTCGAAAGCGGCCTGATCGCTGACCGCAGCGGGGCGATCACTCGATGTCGGAGCGCTTTGAGATGCGGTTGCGGCACCCGATGGCTGCATGGCGACCGTCCCCTGATCTGCCTCAGGACGCGAGAAGGGCACGCGTACCCGCACGGTCACCTTGCCAGATTCGTCGAGTGCTTCCGCTGTAATGACGTGATTGCCGACGGTGAGCTGGATATCGCCTTCGATGACGAAACTGCCGGAAGCTTCGGTCTTGGTGTCGCCAACGCGCGTCTCGTCCACCAGAGCACGTATCGTGGTTCCGGCTGGCGCAGAGCCGGCGATATAGATCTTCGATCCATCGAACTCCACGGCGGTCACGCGCACCGATGCAGTTTCCGGTACGGTACCGCCCCGCGCATTGGTGGCGGGCGCTGGGGCATTGCCCGTGGCCTGCGGCTGAAGCTCGGCTGGAGCGGTTTCCGGCATGGTCAAAACGCGGCTCGCTTTGCCAGGCGTAGTGACCATGGCGAGAAGGTCGCCACTCTTCTGTGCCGGAACGGAGACTGTCGCCACTTCCTGCGACTGCGATACCTTGCCATTCTTGCCGGTTGCCCGTAGCACCAACTCGTGGTCGCCTGGCGGTAGCGGATTGTCGAGGACGGCTGCGAAATCCCCACTGCTTTCGACTGGCGTCTTGGCAATGACCTGACCTTTGTTGACGATTTCAAGCTGGGAACCCGGCTGCGCCTTGCCGGCAATGACAGCAGAGCCGTCGGGCTCCACGCGCAGAACGTCGAAGCTCGGAAGCTGCGCTGCAGCATCGTTGGCTGGGGCGCTTTCAGTCCGTGCTGCCGGCTGCGCAGGTTCTTGCGCAGGTGCCGGTGCGGCAGGTGCCGGCGCAGCAGGCGGTTCCTGCCTTGGTGCTCCATCATCGGTACCGGCGAACACGCCCGCAAGGCGACGAACCTGGGCGGCAGCGGCAGATGCATCGTCCGGTAGCCCGCGCAAATATGCGAGTGTCCGCTCAGCGGCAGAGCGCGCCGTGGTGATCAGGCGTGAGGTCGTTTCGTCAAGCGATTCCGGAATATCGATCGTGTCCAGTTCGCGAAGGGACTCTTCCACCTTTTTGCGGGCCGCGGCGAAGTCTTCGTTCGAAGGCACCTTGTTGTCGGAGAACAGGTTACTCATGTCCTTGATGGACTTCGTGGCGGATTCCGCCAGGCGGCCGACCTTGTCGGCAACATTGGTGGTCTCTCCCGCTGCATCGGACAAAAGATCGCCCGCCTTTTCGCTGCCCATTTCCACGCTGTTTTTGACAGCGTTGCTGGCTTCGTTGATAGCGTCACCGATCGGTTTGTCGTCACCGGACATACGGGGCAGGACGAAGAAGACCATGAGCAGCGTGGCAATGCCGAGCACGACAAGCGCCAACAATGCAGCTCTCTTATTTTTCATCATGAGTCTCCAGGTCATTCTTCGCAAGATTATCGCGAATTGCTAGCGTTTTAGCGCTTTCCATACAAGCACTGGCATGGCTGAAGCGCTGCCTTTGCCGCATCTTCCCCCAAAAATTCTTGACGGGATCGACCCTGCGTAGTTCGGTGCAGGTCATGACATATGAAAAACATCCGATTCGATCCATCTGCGTCTATTGCGGCTCCCAGCCGGGTCGCGATCCCGCCTATATGGAAGCTGGCCGCAACCTTGGAAAATCCTTTGCCGAAAACGGCATTCGCCTCGTCTATGGCGGCGGCACCAAGGGCATCATGGGTGCGGTCGCAAGCGGCGTTCTTTCAAACGGCGGCGAAGTGACGGGGATCATACCCGAGTTTCTCATGGATATGGAAGCGACACGCCATTCTCTCGGGCAATTGAACGAACTTGTGATCACCAAGGACATGCATGAGCGCAAGCACATGATGTTCGAGCGTGCTGATGCTTTCGTCACATTGCCGGGCGGTATCGGCACGGTGGAGGAGATCGTCGAGATCATGACCTGGGCACAGCTTGGCCGTCATGCAAAGCCCATGGTTTTCGCCAACATCAACGGCTTCTGGGATCCGATGCTCGAACTGATCCGTCACATGCGCGATCAGGGCTTTATCCATCGCGCGCATTTGTTGAACCCGCTGGTGATCGACCAGATCGGCGACATCGTGCCGGCAATCATCGAGCGTGCGGCAGCTCAGCAAAACCCCGAAGGCGACGCGTCGGTCATCGCGCAGCTTTGAACCGCAATGCGTCTGTTTAACGTTTGAGAGCGCCTTTTGCATTCAATAGAACGCGGCGCTCCAAGCGCCGCCGGTTAACGGGTGCCCTTGCCTTTCATCAGGCTTGGTAATGTGTAAACCGCAAGTGCTGACCAGATCATCAGAAATGCAATCAGCCGAACCGTATCGAACGGTTCTCTGAAGATGAAGACCGCGATGACGAAGATGATCGACGGCGCGATGTATTGCATGATGCCGATCGTGGAGAGCTTCAGAAGTTTCGCGCCATTGCCGTAGAAGATCAGCGGGACGGCAGTAACGAGGCCGCTTGCTGCCAGGAGCCACGTGTCGGCGGCAGTTCCTGCAAAGAAATGTCCGCGCCCGGTGACTGTCAGATAGACGATGAAGGCGAGAGCTGGTGGGGTCAACAGCAGAACCTCCAACAGGAAACCCTGCGTCGGGCCGATGGGAAGCGTCTTGCGGAAGAATGCGTAAAAGCCCCAGGTCACGGTCAGTGCGAGAGCCACCCAAGGCAGACCGCCGGCATTCCACGTCAGCAGCGCCACGGCCATCGCGACCAGCGAGATGGCTGCGATCTGTATGCGACTGAGCTTTTCTTTCAGGATCACGGCGCCGAGAAGAATGCTGAACAGCGGATTGATGAAATAACCGAGTGCTGCATCCAGCGCGTGACCCGATCCGATGGCCCAGATGTAGATGCCCCAGTTGAGGCTGATCAGTGAAGCCGTGAGGCAGGCCATGGCAAGCATGCGGGGCGTGGTCAGCGCCTGGCGGATTTCGGCGGTTCGGCCGAGCACGATGAGCACGATGGCTGCAATCGGCACGGACCAGACGACGCGGTGAACGATGACCTCCAGCGGCGAAATATGTGCCACGGCCTTCATGTAAAGAGGCAGGAAACCCCACAGAAGATAGGCCGTCAGCGCATAGACGAAGCCACGGACGCTATCGCCCGACTGAGGAGCTTGAATGGAGGGGTTCATTGCCATGAGACTACAACCAGAATGATCGGATTTTCTTCGCAGTATTCCCCTTTGGCGTGATGCACCAATTCATTTCCGTGAAGCTTGGATCACGCATGCCATATTGCCGGGATATTGATCGTTCGAATGAATCAAGATCTGAGCCGCGCGACGTAAATGCCCGGCAAGACCCATGAAAATAACGAGGCCCGCCAGCGAGGCCGGCGGGCCATCCTTGGTGTAACGCTGAACGTAACGCGCAGAGTTCCGGCTTTACTTTCCGGCGAAACGGTCCGTTGCGCGGATCAACTGATCGAGAATGCCAGGCTCGGTCATCGCGTGGCCCGCGGCTTCGATGATGTGCAGATCGGCTTTCGGCCAAGCCTTGGATAAATCCCACGCTGTTTTTGCCGGGCAGGGCATGTCGTAACGTCCGTGAACGATAACGCCCGGAATATCCTCCAACTTGTGAGCATCCCGCAGCAACTGTCCTTCTTCAAGCCATCCGCCATTGACGAAGAAATGCGTTTCGATCCGGGCGAAGGCTATGGCGTATTGATCTTCACCGAATGCGTCGACACGGGACGGATCGGTGACGAGCGAGATCGTCGCACCCTCCCATTGACTCCAGGTCTTGGCGCATTCCAGCTTTTTCTTCTCGTCCGTGCCAGTGAGGTAGCGATAATAGCTCGCCATCATTTGACCACGCTCCGCCTCAGGTATCGGCGCGACGAAGGTCTCCCAGCGCTCAGGATACATTTCCGAGACGCCGAACTGATAATACCAATCGAGCTCACGTTTCGTCAGCAGATAGACGCCGCGAACGATGAGTTCGCTGACATGCTCCGGATGGGTTTCGGCGTAGGCAAGCGCCAGCGTGGAACCCCAGGAGCCGCCGAAGACCTGCCACTTGTCGTAGCCGAATTTCTGGCGAAGCTTTTCGATATCCGCGACCAGATGCCATGTCGTGTTGGCTTCCAGGCTGGCATGCGGGGTAGATTGGCCGCAACCGCGCTGGTCGAACAGGACCACGTCGTAGAGCGCGGGATCGAATACGCGCCGCTGCGTGGGGTTGACGCCGCCGCCCGGACCGCCATGCAGAAACACCGCCGGTTTACCGCCCTTGGTGCCGACGCGCTCCCAATAGATCGTGTGGCCGTCACCCACATCCAGAAAGCCGGTTTCGTAGGGTTCGATCTCTGGATAGAGGCCGCGCAGTATTTCAGTCATGGCATAAAGTCCTTGGTCTTAGTCGTTTGTGTCATTTGCAGGCGGCCACACCATGGTGTCGTGGTCTGGATGCTGATAGGTCGTGATGGTACTTTCATCCACGCCCTGCTGTACCTCTGGCTTTTCGAACAAAGTCTTGATCCAAGGCATCCGGAGATGTGCGTTGACCTGAACCTGCGGCTCGATGTCCTGCGGATGATCGAAGGCGCCGATGGCGATCTCCACCCCACCTGGATGATGATAGCTCAGAGGCGTGCCGCATTTGTTGCAAAAGCCGCGATGAATTTTAGCCGATGAGCGGAACAGCGTCGGTTGTCCGCGTGTCCATGTCAGATGCGCTTGATCTGCCGTGACAAGCGCACCGAAGAAATTGCCGAACTGCTTCTGGCACATGCGACAATGGCAAATTGACGTGCGTCCGAGCTTGCCTGCATGAAAGCGCACCGCGCCGCACTGGCACCCACCTGAATATCCCGACTCGCTCATCTATGCCTCTCTTGTGGCCATTCGGACGTATCGTGGTCCGGATGCTGATAGGAAACAAGGTCGGCAATGTAACTTGCCGACGTCTGATCGGCCTCGGTTTCTTCTTTCGGCAGGGAGTGAAGATGATCGACAAAGACGATCTTGTTTTCGATGCCCCACTGGATCACCGGCGGCAGGACGGAGGGATCGTCAAAGGCGCCCGACGCGATCGCCATACCATCTGGTGCCTCATAGGTGAGTGGAGTACCACAGTCACCACAAAACCCACGCTTCACGTGGTTGGAAGACCGAAACCGCTTAGGTTCGCCACGGGTCCATTCAAACGTGGCGCCTCGCACGGAAACCAGAGGCGCATAATAAGCCCCAAAAGCCTTCTGGCACATGCGGCAGTGGCAGATCGAGCTGTCCTTCAAGTCGCCCTCTACGCGAAACCGTATTGCGCCGCATTGGCATCCGCCGGTGTGGATGGTCATGGTTGCTCCTTGGGATCGAGTTTAGGATGTAGAGACAGATGTCGTGCAAACGAAGGAGCACATCTTGAATCCAGAAGCGAATGACTGTCCAGCCAATTTGCTGGAGGGTTCCAGTCCTTTGACGATTGCCGTTTGTCGAACGTCGGTTGCGTGTCGAATTCGTCTATCTCTATAAAGAGCTAATGCTGATTTCAGACGAAATCGACGATGTGACCGAAAATGGGCAGTTGTATCCTAAAGCAAATCGTCGGGTCCGTGAGCCAGAAGGACGGCGGTAGGTCCTGCCTACCGCTTTAACTCCCAGGTCGTCACCCTCTCGCCCGTCTCCTTATCCTTGCCATCCTTCAACTGAATACCCTTGGCCGACAATTCATCCCGGATCCGATCCGCCTCGGCAAAATTCTTCGCCTTCAGCATCTCCAAGCGCATGGCAACGAGCGAGTCCACCGCTGCCGCAATCGCCGCATCCAGTTCCGCTCTCTTGGGCAGCACGCCGAGAAGTGCTGCACTTGCCGCAAACACCGGAAGCTTTTCTGGATCGGCATTCGCAGCCTGAGCCAGCGCATGTAGTGCCTGCACGGCTGCGACGGTGTTGAGATCGTCGGCCAGTGCATCGAGCACGCTCTGATCAACCTTGGCATCACCCGCTTCCGCGGCAGGCCACTTCGCCAGTAGCCGTTCTGCCTCTTCCAGACGCTTCACCGAAAAGTCGATCGGCTCTCGGTAGTGGGTCATCAGCATTGCCAGCCGCAACACGTCTCCCGGCCATTTACGTCCCCCGAAGGATTCGGTGTGGAGCAGGTCGTAGATCGTCACGAAGTTGCCGTCGGACTTGGACATCTTGCGGCCTTCGACCTGCACGAAGCCGTTATGCATCCAGACATTGGCCATGACATGCGTACCGTGCGCGCAGCGGGATTGGGCGATTTCGTTTTCGTGATGCGGAAAGATCAGATCGAGACCGCCGCCGTGAATATCGAAAACTTCGCCGAGATAACGACCGGACATGGCCGAGCACTCGATATGCCAACCCGGACGGCCACGCCCCCAAGGGCTCTCCCAGCCCGGTTCATTGTGGCTTGAAAGCTTCCACAGCACGAAGTCTCCCGGGTTTTTCTTGTGCGCATCGACCGCGATGCGTGCGCCGGCCTGCTGCTCATCCAGCGGTCGTTTTGACAGTTGGCCGTAATCGCTCATGGATTTGGTATCGAAAAGCACTTCTCCTGCCGCCACATAAGCGTGACCACGAGCAATAAGCTTCTCGATGATCTCCACCATCTGGGCGATATTGTCGGTTGCGCGGGGCTCTACAGTCGGCTCAAGGCAACCAAGCGCTGCGACATCCTGATGAAACTGGTTGGCGGTCTTTTCCGTGACTGCATGGATCGCGTCGTTCAATGGCAGGTTCGGATAGTCGCGAAGCGCACGCGCGTTGATCTTGTCGTCCACATCGGTGATGTTGCGGGCATAGGTCACGCCATTCTCGCCATAGGCATGACGCAACAGACGGTAGAGAACGTCGAACACGATGACCGGGCGGGCGTTGCCGATATGAGCGTAGTCATAGACCGTCGGGCCGCAGACATACATGCGGACATTCTTCGCATCGATCGGCTGAAATTCCGATTTTTCGCGGGTCAGCGTGTTGTAGAGCTTCAAGCGCAAGGACATGCGTATTTCCTTCGGGTATCGGAGATTGACCCCACCGGAGCGTTTGTCTGCGTTGACCTTTCAGGAGACGAAAACGATCTGGCCGGGTGTTAAACCAGCAAAATTCAACTCAGCAGCAGCAGCAGATCGTTATTTTCATAACTTGCTTTATGAAACGATGCCCGTTGTCGGTCAAGGGCTTCGCTTCGATATTCATGGCCGACGGCTCAGTCACTCCGGCGTGCGATAGCTCACGAACTTCCTGTCGCGGACCACATAGATCTTGCCGGTCTCTGTCAGATCCGGCGAGGCAAGCGGAATGATGGCTTGTGCCACTTCGGAAGGGTGGGGCAGGGTGTCCGGATCTTCGCCGGGCATCGCTTGAGCCCGCATTGCCGTACGCGTTGCGCCGGGATTGATGCTGTTGACGCGCAGATGGGTCCGTTCGGTTTCGGCAGCCCAGGTGCGTGCCAGTGCCTCGACCGCTGCCTTGGAGGTGGAATAGACGCCCCAGAACGGACGGCAGGAATGTGCAGCGCCGGAAGATAGAATCAATGCGCGTCCGGCATCCGACTTCAACAGAAGCGGTTCGACCGAACGGATCAGGCGCCACGTTGCGGTGACGTTGATGTTCATCACCTTTTCGAACACCTTCGCCTCGATGTGCCCCACCGGAGAGATGACGCCAAGTACACCCGCATTGGCGACGAGAATATCGAGCTTTCCCCAACGTTCATGGATCGATGCGCCCAGCGCATCGATGGCTTTCATGTCGGCGAGATCGAAAGGGACCAGCGTTGCCGTTCCACCAACTGCCTTGATGGCATCATCCAGATCTTCAAGCCCACCGACGGTGCGCGCACAGGCAATCACATGGGCGCCAGCTTTTGCCAGTTCGACCGCTGTGAAATAGCCGATGCCGCGTGAGGCTCCGGTCACAAGTGCGATCCGGCCTTTAAGGTCGATGGTCATGGTCCCCCCTGAATATCTTTCGATCGTCCGCAATCTCTAAACGAGGCAGGACATGTCCTGCAAGCGGCTTCAAGGTCTGAGTGGGTCGCAAAGAGAAGCCCGCACGTTCGATGCGGGCTTGAAGAAGGTCAGCCGTTGCTGGCCAGCATGGAAATCTTGCTGCCCATGGACTCGCCATTCTTGTCGAGGAGGCGGGTCGGATATTCACCGGTGAAATAATGATCGGTGAATTGCGGACGTGCAGGGTTACGATCCTCCCCGCCTACGGCGCGGTAAAGCCCGTTGATCGACAGGAAGGCCAGCGAATCTGCGCCGATATATTTCGCCATGGCGTCGACATCTGCGTATTGATTGGCGAGCAGCTTGTCGGCCTCCGGCGTGTCGATGCCGTAGAAGTCCGGGTGGAAAATCATTGGGCTCGCTACGCGTATGTGAACTTCCTTGGCGCCAGCCTCGCGGATCATCTGTACGATTTTTACCGAGGTCGTACCGCGAACGATGGAATCATCCACTAGAACGACACGCTTGCCTTCGATCATCGCCCGGTTGGCCGAATGCTTCAGCTTCACGCCGAACGCGCGGATCTGCTGAGTCGGCTCGATGAAGGTGCGCCCGACATAATGGTTGCGGATGATGCCGTATTCGAAGGGAATACCGCTTTCCTGGGCAAAACCGAGTGCGGCAGGCGTGCCGCCATCCGGCACCGGCACGACGACATCGGCCTCGAGCGGAGCTTCCTTGGCAAGGTTCATGCCCATATTCTTGCGCGTCGTATAGACGTTGCGGCCGCCAACGACGGAGTCCGGGCGAGCGAAATAGACATATTCGAACAGGCAGAGACGTTCCGGCTGCGGCTTGTTAGGCTTGCGGGCATCGATGCTGATCGAACCATCCGGCTGGATCTCGCAGATGATGACTTCGCCGTTTTCCACGTCGCGTACGAATTTCGCGCCGATAATGTCAAGCGCACAGGTCTCGGAACAGAAGATCGGCTTGCCGTCGAGATCGCCCATGACAAGGGGACGAATACCCGTGGGGTCGCGCGCTGCAATCAGCTTCGTACGGGTCATGGCGAGCATCGAGTAGCCGCCTTCCATCTGGCGGATCGCATCGATGAAACGGTCAGCCGTGGAAGAGTGGCGCGAGCGCGCAATGAGGTGCAGCACCACTTCGGTATCGGAGGTGGACTGGCAGATTGCGCCGGTGGCGATGATCTGGCGGCGAAGCGTCAGGCCGTTGGTAAAGTTGCCGTTGTGGGCAATGGCGATGCCGCCTTCTTCCAGTTCGGCAAACAGCGGCTGCACGTTGCGCATCGCAACTTCGCCTGTGGTCGAATAGCGCGTATGACCGATGGAGATCGAGCCCGGCAGGCGAGCCAGCGTCATGGGGTTGGTATAATGGTCGCCCACCAGACCCATATGCCGTTCCTGATGGAAGCGCTTGCCATCGAACGAAACGATACCGGCAGCTTCCTGCCCGCGATGCTGGAGAGCATGCAGGCCAAGCGCCGTCAGGGCCGCCGCATCCGCGTGACCGAGGATGCCGAACACACCGCATTCTTCATGCAGCGTATCGCCATCGATAATGTCATTGAAGGTGGAATGCGAAAGCGGCTCATTCATCTGGCTTGCCTTTGCTCAGTGCCAAAAACAAAAACCGCCCCGGAGAATTGCTCTGCCGGTTTGGCCTGTCTGCTGCCTATGTCGAAGTATCTAGCACAAATAGCGCGCCTTGCATCTATTGCAAGGCGCGCTATCCGATCAATTCGCGGGCACCGGCGCCGTTGTGGCTGGTGCATCTTCTGCTGGCGCCTGCTCAGGCGTCGTCTCGGTCTTCTTGCCAAGGATGCGAGCCCGGATTTGCGGCTCGATATCATCCGGCAGAACCGCTTCCAACTTGCCGACCAGACCGTCCAGGAACGGCTTGGACTTGGCCTGCGTCACCCATTCGGGCTGCGTTTTCACATCGACCAGCCAATTCCAGAAGGCAACGGCAACGACGAGAAGAAGAAGGCCGCGCGCCGCACCGAACAGAAAGCCCAGTGTGCGGTCCAGCGCGCCGATGCGGCTGTCGATGATGAAATCGGCAATGCGCGAGGTGATGAAGGAAATGATGATGAGCGCGATGAGGAAAACCAGACCGGCAGAACCGGCAATAGCGATCTTCTCGTCATCGGTATAGTTGCGCGCGTAGGGAAGTAGCAGCGGGTAGATGTAGTAAGCAGCCGCAACGGAGCCGACCCAACTTGCGATGGAGAGAATTTCACGCGAGAACCCGCGCACCATGGCGAGAACGGCGGAGAAAAGCACAACGGCAAGAACGATACCGTCGAAAATCGTTATGGGCATTTACCAACTCCGGAGGTCGCGGCTCCTGGAAGAGAACCGCTGTGCCAGTTTGCGATCCTCTTACACTAGCCGGGTAAGCAGCGAAAGGATCAATATTCTTCTTCCTCAGCCTGTCTGAAGCGGTTGCCTGAACCGGCAATGCGCGCCACGAGATCGGGCAGGCTTTCGATCTCCGTCCAGCGCCCCTTTGAGCCTTTCGGCAATTCTGCCGATGCGGAGGGGAGAAATGCAGCAGAAAAGCCAAGCTTCTCGGCTTCCTTCAACCGCTGCGCTGTCTGGGACACCGGCCGCACTGCGCCCGAAAGGCTGATTTCGCCGAAATAGACGCAATCGGCAGGCAGGGCAAGACCGGCAAGCGAGGAAACCAGTGCAGAAGCAATCGCCATGTCCGCTGCCGGTTCGGAGATACGATAGCCACCGGCAATGTTGAGGTAGACGTCGTGCTGACCGAGCTTTACGCCGCAGTGGGCTTCGAGCACGGCAAGAATCATGGCAAGGCGCGACGAGTCCCAGCCGACGACCGCACGTCTCGGCGTGCCGAGTGAAGTAGCCGCCACCAGCGCCTGAACCTCGACCAGCACAGGACGCGTGCCTTCCATGCCGGCGAAAACCGCAGCACCCGGAGATTTTTCGTTGCGCTCGCCCAGAAAGAGTTCCGAGGGGTTGGAGACCTCCCTCAAACCTCTATCCGACATTTCGAAAACGCCGATTTCATCGGTGGGGCCAAAGCGGTTCTTGACCGTGCGCAGGATGCGATAATGATGTCCGCGGTCGCCTTCGAAATAGAGCACCGCGTCGACCATATGTTCAACGACGCGGGGCCCGGCGATCTGGCCTTCCTTGGTCACATGGCCGACGAGCACCATGGTGGCGCCCGTCTGTTTGGCAAAGCGGATCATTGCCTGAACGCCGGTGCGCACCTGCGTGACCGTGCCGGGGGCGGAATCGGCGGTGTCGCTCCACAGTGTCTGAATGGAATCGATAATGACCAGATCGGGGCGCTTGCCCTCTGAAATGGTGGCGAGAATATCCTCGACATTAGTCTCAGCAGCCAAGAGCACATCGGTTTCAGCAGCGCCAAGGCGCTGCGCCCGCAGCCGCACCTGTGCCACGGCCTCTTCGCCCGAGACATAGATAACGCGATGGCCCTGGCGCGAGAGTGCTGCCGCAGCCTGCATCAGCAGAGTCGACTTGCCAATCCCTGGATCGCCGCCGATCAGCACCGCTGATCCGCGCACGAAGCCGCCGCCCGTTGCACGATCCAGTTCGCTCATGCCGGTCGGAATGCGTGGCGCTTCCTCGATTTCACCGGAAAGCGAGGTGAGAGTGACCGGTCGGCCTTTCTTTGGAGTCTTGCCAGGTCCTCCGCCAATTCCACCCATCGGGTCTTCTTCAACGATGGTGTTCCACTCGCCGCAACCTTCGCATTTTCCGGCCCATCTTGTGTGAACGGTACCGCAGTTCTGGCAGACGAATTGTGTCTTGGCTTTGGCCATGAATGTCAGTCTTTTCCTTGAAAGTACAGTCGGCGATCGTGAATTTCGATCCCGTTTTGTTCTCGTCTAGCACAGATCGTTGCAGCTTTCCAAGAGCCGGAAAATGTCACTCGTCGCCGATCAGATATTGCCGCTCGTAGCGCAGCCCAAGGCTCGTCAACATTTCGTAACCGATCGTGCCTGCGGCCCGCGCTACGTCGTCGACAGGCACATTCGGCCCGAACAGCTCGATATAGTCACCGGCGCGGATTTCGCGTTCCGGAACATCCGTGACATCGAAAATGGTGAGATCCATGGTCACGCGACCGGCAACCGGCACACGGTGCCCGTTGATAAACCCTTCCGCTCCGCCGCGACCCATCTCACGCAGTGGGATGCCGGAGCCGGAAAGCGAGCGTTGGTAGCCATCGGCATAACCCACGGCGGCGATCGCCAGACGGCTTGCACGCGTCAGACGGTGGGTTCCGCCATAACTTACCGTCTCGCCTTCACCTGCCTGGCGAATCTGGATGATCCGAGCTTCGGCCTTGGCGACGGGCCGCATCGGGTTCTTCATGTCGTTGACTGCTTCACCGCCATAGAGAGAAATCCCGGGGCGCGTCAGATCGAAGTGGTAGTCCGGACCAAGGAATATTCCGGCCGAGGCTGAGAGGCTTGATTCGATACCTTCGAAAGCCGCGCTAACTTTGCGAAATGATTCAAGCTGCGCCTTGTTCATTGGCGAGGCGGGGGTGTCGGCGCTTGCGAGATGCGACAAAACCAGTACGGGATCGAAGCTTGCGGGGCGCGTGGGGTCATCGGCCAGATAAAGCGCGTCCTCAAGTGGAAGCCCAAGTCGGTTGAAACCCGTATCCACATGCAGCGCAAAAGGATGATCGCCGCGATCCGCAAGGGCGCTCATCCAGAAGGTAAGCTGCTCTTCCGAGGCAATGACCGGTACCAGATCATGGGCGAAGACATCGCGCTCCTGGCTTGGCCAGATGCCGGACAAAACGAAGATCCGGGCTTCCGGCGCGTGGGGACGAAGCGTGACGCCCTCGGAGACGCTGGCGACAAAGAAATCGCGGGCGCCTGTGTAATAAAGCGTCGAACCACAATCTTCGATCCCCATGCCATAGGCATCCGCCTTCACCACCGCTGCCGCCCGCGCGTTGCCGGAGCGGCGCTGCATATCGCGCCAGTTATCCGCAAGGGCTGCGAGATCGACGGTGAGCCGAACCGGCGCGGTTTCGAATGCGTCTGCCCCCATCTCGGAGATGCTATCGTCAAGGTCGTCTGTCATGGTCTTGCACCTTTTGAATGTCGACATGGTCTATCACTTTTGTTCAAGACGGTCATGACGGATTGGGCTAAACCCTGGCTATGCACAATGTTTCGCAGGAACAGGCCACGGAGCACATGCCGCTTTCACGCGCTGAAACCACTCGGTTTTGGCGCGACAAGCGCTTCAAAGGCATGGAATGCATGACGGCAACGTTCCTGACGCATGAATTTTCGCCGCACGCGCATGATACATTTTCAATCGGCGCCATCGAAAACGGCTCACAGATTTCGACCATCAAGGGCACGACAGAGCGCACCGGTCCCGGACATCTTTATCTTATCGATCCCGGCCAGATCCACGATGGCGCGCCCGGCGGTGACGGTTACAGATATCGAATGATCTATCCGGATGTAGCACTGTTGTCGGAAGTCATCGAAGACGTGACACGCCGTGCTTTTCACGGGACACCGTCCTTTCCGAAGTTCCTGCCGCACGACCCAAAGATGGCGCAGGCTTTCCAGATCGCTCATCGCAGGCTGGACAACGGAGTAGGGGCGCTGGAGGCAGATGAGGGGATGTTCTCCGTTCTGGCTGAACTGTTTTGCCGGCACGGCAGCGCCATCATTCTGCCCGTCGAGACACGTGAGAAGACGGCCGTGTATCAGGCGCGGGATTATCTCAATGACAATTTCGACTTGGATATCGGATTGGAAGAACTCGCAGCTATGGCCGGTCTAAGCCGAGCGCATCTGATCCGCGCTTTCCGGCGCGAGTTCCACATCACGCCGCATGCTTATCTCACTGATATCCGCATTCGCCGGGCAAGACATTTGTTGCGCAAGGGCGAAAGCCCGGCCTCGGTTGCACTGGAATGCGGCTTTGCCGATCAGGCGCATTTCACCCGCCACTTCAAGGCGCGCACGGGCGTGACGCCCGGCCAGTTTCGCGCGGCCTGAAACACCAGGTCACTTTCGTTCAATACGGAAATTCGGTGGCAGCATAGATGCATCTCCTGAACAGGAGAATGATATGTTGAGCAAGACCCCGCCTGAAAAACCACAGGAACTGATCGCCGGATTGAAGGCTGCTTCGCCATTGCTCGTCGCCATGGTGCCGATCGGCGTGGTCTTCGGTGCCATCGCCGTCAGCAAGGGTCTTTCGCCTTTGGAGACCTGCCTGATGTCGCTCTTCGTTTTCGCCGGTGGCGCGCAATTCGTGGCCATGGATTTGTGGACGCATCCGGCAAGCTGGGCAGCGCTTGGCTTTGCGGCGCTCCTCGTCAATCTCAGGCACATACTGATGAGCGCCTCCATCGCCGTGAAAATGGGAAGCTTCAAACCATGGCAGCGCTGGCTCTCCATGCCGGTTCTGACGGACGAGTCCTGGGCGCTCGCAGAATTTCGCAGTATGACCGGCCCCTTGCGTCCGGCATTCTATGCCGCCGCCGCTCTGTCCATCTATACGGTCTGGAACCTTGCGACACTCGCGGGCGCGCTGCTTGGCTCCGTCATGGGCGATACCACGGTCATCGGTCTCGACTTCGCCTTTCCAGCCGTCTTCATCGTGCTGCTGATGGGATTTTGGAAGGGTCGGCAAACGGGCTTCGTTCTCGTCGCAAGTGCTGCCGCTGCCTTCCTCGCCCATCGATATGTTCCCGGCGCCTGGTATATCGCAGCCGGCGCGCTGGCCGGACTGGCCGTTGCCGCCTTCTCCCGTGACGAAGGGGAGGCGGCGCAATGAGCCTTGATCCCAACACGCTGCTGACGATCCTCGCCATGGCGTTTGCGACAGTCCTCACGCGCTTCGGCGGTCTCGTACTGATCCGCCACGTGCATATGACGGACAGGGCGACGCGAGCGCTCAATGCTGTGCCGCCTGCGGTGCTGATGGCTGTCGTCACCCCCACAGCCTTTACCAACGGTCTCGCGGAATCCATCGGCTGCGCTGTCACCGCTCTTGCCGCCACCCGTTTTTCGCTTCTGCCTGCCGCAGGCACGGGCGTTGTGACGGTGGCGCTATTGCGCGCGCTTGGGCTGTAACATTGTCACCCAAGGGTTGTGCAAACCAACCGGAGACGTTATGTCCTGACGGACGACTTTCTAGTTTGTGAAAAGCGGGAGCACCGTTTTGTTCAAGAACTACAAGATCGCTCTGAGGCCGTTGCTGCAGATTTATCGACAAGATCTGAGGACTGCATGGCCCTCGATCCTCTTGCTAATCGTGACCATTCTCGCAGGCGCGTTGCTGTCTGTATCCGGCCCTTATGTGTTCTCGCGCATTATCGATGACGTGCCGAAAGAGGCCGGTCCATGGATCATGGCGTTTTCCCTTTATGCCATTCTCACGGCTCTAGCGACGGGGACACAACGTTGCACGCAGTATCTTGCCGTGATCCATTCGGAGCGGTTGGAATTTGTAGCAACGACACGTTTCTTCGAAAGGATTACGCGCAAGCACGGTACTTTCTTCACTGATCATAATCCTACGGAGATCCAGCAAGCACAAACTCAGGGCGCATCCGCAGCTTCGATCCTGATGCAGATCGTCCTAATCTATTTCGTGCCGGGCTTCGCCAATTTTCTGTTCAGTATCATAGTTCTCGGCGCGGCGATCAGCCCCGAATTGATCCTGATCGTTTTCTGTTACGGCGCAGTATTCATAGCACTGACAATTGCGTCAAACCGCTTCACCAGCCGTTATCTGGAGCGGGCCATCGAAGCGGGGCAGCAGAATGCCGGCTTTGTCGGCAACGCAGTCAGCATGATCGAGCCGTTAAGGCACACGGGCAGCACGGCCTGGATGCAAGAGCGCTTCGGTGAAAATGCCAATGCGATCTATCAGAACTGGCGGCTCTACTCGTTGCGGCGTATCGGCTTCATCGCGGCACTCTCTCTGGCGTTTTGCTTCCAGCTTATGCTCAGCTTCTATCTCCTCTTGCCGCGCTATCAGCAAGGAACGATTTCCGTTGGCGATATCGTGCTGTTCAACATGCTGTTGCTTCAACTGAACATCCCATTCGAAATGATCGGGCAGTCGATCGGAGAAGCCATACGCTCTCTGGCGCGCTTCATGCCCTGCGCGCGCATGTGGTTGGAGCCGGAGGAGCCGGAAGAGGTGGCAGCCGAGCAGTCAGTCTCGCACCCGGAGACGATCGAACTTCGGAATGTCGGTTTCCGTTACGACAATGGCCGTGGCGTCAGTAACGTCTCTTTCACGGCCTCACCGGCGCGCTTTACCTTCATCATCGGTGAGACAGGCTCCGGCAAATCCACCCTGTTCAAGCTGCAGCAAAAGACCATGGTGCCACAACAGGGACACATCCTTGTCGATGGCGCCGACTTGAGAGAGATCGGCAAGGACCGTTGGTACTCGTTAGTCGGGATCGTCCCACAAGAAATTCAGCTTTTGAATGACAGTCTGCGCACGAACATTGTTCTGGGTCGCCCCAACGATGAAGAGCGGCTACGCGAAGTCGCCGAGCAGGCCGCCATCCTGAAACGTATAGAAGGCATGGCGGATGGTTTCGACACGATTGTCGGGGAGAGGGGGCTGAAGCTTTCGGGCGGTGAGCGTCAGCGCATCGCGATCGCACGGGCCTTATATGGTGCGCCGTCCATCCTGCTCCTGGATGAAGCGAGTTCTGCACTGGATGAAGAGACTGAGCGGGAAATCATGGATCAGTTGCGCAAACTGGACGGTGATCTGACGATCATCGCGATCACGCATCGCCAAAGCTCCATCCGTGCGCAGGATCAGGTCGTCACCTTGAAAGCGGTTGAAGCAAGCGAATCTGTTTCTGAGCCGCCGCCGCTATCCTCTTGAAAAGACTCTGCCTGATGGCCGCCAAACCACCAGGCAGAGGCGATATCAGTGTTCTTCGTACTGACTGAAGGATGGATCGGCGAGATCGGCAAATCGGGTGAACTCGGCCTGGAAGGCGAGCTTGACGGTGCCGGTCGGTCCGTGACGCTGCTTGGCGATGATCACGTCGGCTGTGCCCTTGACCTTGTCGAAAAGCGATTCCCATTCCGCATATTTCGGGTCGGCGGGATCGCGCGGCTCCATGTTCTTGACGTAATATTCCTCACGGAACACGAAGAGCACCACGTCGGCGTCCTGCTCGATGGAGCCCGATTCACGAAGGTCGGAGAGCTGCGGGCGCTTGTCTTCACGGCTTTCCACCGCACGAGAGAGCTGTGAAAGTGCGATGATCGGAACATTGAGTTCCTTGCCGAGCGCTTTCAGGCCGGTGGTGATCTGGGTGATTTCCTGCACGCGGTTTTCGCCGCCCTTGCCGGATCCCGTCATCAGCTGAACGTAGTCGACGACCAAAACATCAAGACCGCGCTGGCGCTTCAGACGGCGCGCACGGGCTGCAAGCTGGGCAATCGAGATACCACCGGTCTGGTCGATATAGAGCGGCACCTTCTGCATCATCTGGCTGCACGCCACAAGCTTTTCGAAATCGGCTTCGGTGATGTCACCACGACGGATTTTCGAAGATGAGACTTCAGTCTGCTCGGAGATGATACGGGTTGCGAGCTGTTCGGACGACATTTCGAGTGAGTAGAAACCGACGACGCCGCCATTCTTGGCCTTATAGGTTCCGTCCGGCTGCACTTCCTGCTCATAGGCCGCGGCAATGTTATAGGCGATATTTGTGGCAAGCGACGTCTTGCCCATACCTGGACGTCCGGCAAGCACGATCAAGTCCGAACGCTGCAAGCCGCCCATGCGGGCATCGAGCGAATGGATGCCGGTAGAAATGCCGGACAGGTTCCCATCGCGCTCGAAGGCAGCGCCAGCCATGTCGATGGCAAGCGCCACCGCATCGTTGAACGATTGGAAGCCACCATCGTAGCGGCCGGTTTCCGCCAGCTCGAACAGGCGGCGCTCTGTGTCTTCGATCTGCGCCTGCGGCGGCATGTCGAGCGGCGCGTCATAGGCGATATTGACCACATCCTCACCGATCTGGATCAGCGCGCGGCGCAGCGCCAGATCGTAAATCGCCCTGCCATAGTCTTCTGCGTTGATGATCGAGACGGCTTCAGCGGCAAGACGCGCCAGGTACTGAGCAACGGTCAGGTCGCCTACCTTGTCATCTGCCGGAAGAAAAGTCTTGATAGTGACGGGGTTTGCCGTCTTTCCCATGCGGATGATATCGCCCGCGACCTCGAAGATCTTGCGGTGGAGCGGCTCGTACAAATGCACCGGCTTCAAGAAGTCCGACACGCGGTAATAGGCGTCGTTGTTGACGAGGATCGCGCCGAGCAGCGCCTGCTCAGCTTCGATGTTGTTTGGCGCCTCGCGGTAAAGCGGTTCGGCGGCGGGCGCTGGGGTGATCTTTCTCACGGCGTCGTTCATGGTCTCGCGATCTCCCTTTAAAGCGCAGCGCATCCTTCAGAATGCACATGACACGCTCTAACTTTTCCATCTGCGCATTCAGCTTTGCGAAAAATCCATGTCGATTTTCTGCTGGCGCGTTGGCCTTCTGTCTGCGGCAAGCCTGCCGGTTTGAAGCGTGGCGGCGTTGTCGTCAATGACCTGAAGGCAACACTCGGGCCTCACCTTACCTAAAGAGAGGCGGGGACCCCAACATAGTAGGTTGTCCCCATTAATCCACAGGATGATTCGGACAATGCGATGAAGGCGGCGCGAATCACTCACTCTCTGCCATGATTTTAAAGCATGGCTCCAATCCACCAAAGACACTTGAATTTTAGCAGAGAGCGAAATAGGTAGGGATAAAATAAGTAGTGTACTAATTATAAGGCTTAAGTACGGTGTCCCGAATTACCGAAAAAGAACAGCTGTTTGATGAGATGGCGGCCTTCAACCGCAAGCTCCGCTCGTTCTTCGATGCTCGCGTTGCTGAAAAAGGGCTGACGCTGGCGCGTGCTCGGACATTGTTTGCTCTTTCGAGAAGAGGTCCGCTGACGCAAAAGGAGCTTGCGGAAGAGTTGGAAATCGAAACGCCGACGCTCGTGCGGCTGTTGGATGCCATGGAGAAACAAAAGCTCATCGAAAGGCGTTCTGACGAAGTTGATCGGAGGGCGAAGCGAATTCACATGACAGCCTCCGGAGTACAGACATTCGAAGAAGTGGATGCGCAGGCAAAGGCCATGCGAGCAGAGATCGCGCTGGATGTTTCCACTGATGAGATCCGGGTGGCTCTCAACGTGGTCAGACGCTTGACCAACAATCTGCAGAAACTCTCTGAAGGGGAGGCGACGTCGTGAGTAATGCCATAACGTATCAGCGCGACGTGCCTCTGGATGAAGAGGAGCAAAAGGCCACTCCCGCTGCTGTACCTGCATCCGAGCCTAAGGACGATGCGGCCCTCCCGCCGGTTCAGCCGGCCGAGAAATCCTTCAGCCAAAAACTGATGTATATCGCCGCCGGCCTTGCCTTCTTCATTACCCAGGGCATGGGCATGAACATCGTCATGGCCAATATCTATCAGCTGCAAGGCGAATTCTCTGGAACTGTGGCGGAGGTGGCCTGGCTTTCGGCAGCATATATGGCGCCCTATGCGACCTTCTCGATTGCGCTCTTCAAGGTCCGCCAGCAATATGGCCTGCGGCCATTTGCGGAAATCAGCATCATCGCCTTCGTTTTTGCCTCTTGCCTCAACCTTTTTGTTACGGATCTGCATTCCGCCATTGTCGTGCGTTTCGTTAGCGGCATGGCGGCGGCACCTCTGTCGTCGCTTGGCTTTCTCTACATTCTCGAAGCTTTCCCCGCACAGCGAAAGCTGACGCTCGGCCTCAGTATCGCGCTGACGGGAACGCTTCTGGCATCGCCGCTCGCGCGCATCGTCTCTCCGCCGCTGCTCCAGATCGATGGCTGGCAGGCGCTCTACAGCATGGAAGTGGGGCTAGCGCTTGCCGTATTGCCGATCATCTACCTCCTTCCGCTAACGGCTCCGCCACGGGTGAAAGTGATCGAGCGCCTCGACATTCTGAGCTATCTGCTATTTGCCGGAGGTCTTGGCTGTCTCGCTGTCTTTCTCACGCTTGGCCGGTTCTACTGGTGGTTCGAAACCTGGTGGCTCGGAGTCCTTTTGGCGACATCGATCAGCCTCCTGACCGTGATGACCATGATCGAATTGCCACGCAAGAATCCTATGCTCGATCTGCGCTGGATTTTCTCGCGCACCAACCTGCATCTCATTGCGGTCTTATTGATCTATCGCGCCGTCTCTTCGGAGCAGTCGTCCACCGCAGTGAGCCTCTATCAGCAACTTGGCATCCTCAACGAACAGACAGCGGACCTTTATGGTCTCATTATTCTCGCGACCGTTCTGGGCGGTGCGACCTGCGCGTTGTTGATGCTGACGAAATATGTCGAAACCGCACATGTCATCGCCCTGTCCTGTATTGCGCTCGGAGCCTTCATGGACAGCACATCGACCAATCTGACCCGGCCTGAACAAATGTATCTGAGTCAGGCAATGATCGCCTTCGGCGCGGCCATGTTTCTGCCCCCCGTTATGGCCAAGGGATTTGGCGCGGCACTGGCAAAAGGTCCGCCCTATCTCGTCAACTTCATCACCATCTTCCTGTTCACCCAGATTACCGGATCGATGTTGACGACTGGTCTGTTGGGCTCCTTTGTGACACTCAGGGAAAAATTCCACTCCAACATCCTAGTGGAAAGCATCCTTCTGCAAAATCCGCAGGTCGCGCAGCGCATCAGCCAGCTTTCGGGTGCTTACAGCCATGTGCTCACCGATCCGACGCTTCTGCGAGCGGAGGGTGTGACCCTTCTTGCCCAGCAGGTATCGCGAGAGGCCTATATTCTCGCTTATAACGATACGTTTCTGCTGATCGCTATATGCGCTGCCGCCGCTCTCGTCGCGCTGCTTCTACACCTCGCATGGCTGCGCCTCAAACCATTGATGTCGGGCGGTCAAAGTGCCGCAACCGTTTCCCAATCCTGATCCTTCAGAGACTTAAAAATGCTAAAAAAGATTTTCACACCTGTTACCCTAATCGTTCTTCTCGGCGGTGTCGCTGGCGTCGCGTTGGTGCTTTATGCCTGGCGCCTGCCACCCTTCTCCAGTCATGTCGAAATGACCGACAATGCCTATGTGCGCGGTTATGTCACGACCATGAGCCCTCAAGTGAGTGGTTATGTCGTCGATGTGCCGGTGAAGGATTATCAGGAGGTCAAGCAAGGAGATCTGCTGGTCAAGATCGATGACCGCATCTTCCGCCAGAGACTGGCGCAGGCAGAAGCCACACTTGCCGGGCAGACCGCCGCCTCGGATAATTCCCGCCAGCAGGAAAACGCCGCCCGTGCCAACATTGCCTCCAGCCAGGCCGCTGTGGATAGCGCCGAAGCCTCGCTGAAACAGGCGCAATTGGCTGCCGATCGCCAGGACAATCTGATTCGCAGCGGCGTCGGAACCTCAAGCCTGCAAGAAGAAGCTCAGGCCAATCTTGAAAAGTCCCGCGCAGGGTTGTCGCAGGCCAAGGCGGCGCTGGAAGTGGCTCGCCAGGATTTGCAGACCATTATCGTCAATCGTAGTTCGCTCCAGGCTGCCGTTGCCAATGCGCAGGCGGCGGTTGAGCTCGCTAGAATCGATTTGCAGAACACCGAGATCAAGGCGCCGCGCGATGGCGAGCTTGGTGAGGTGGGCGCGCGTGTAGGCCAGTATGTCGCCGCAGGCACCCAGTTGATGGCGGTTGTGCCGCACGATGTGTGGGTTGTCGCCAACTTCAAGGAAACCCAGCTTGCGGGCATGGAAGTGGGCCAGCCTGTCTCGATTTCCGTCGATGCGCTGCATCATCGCAAATTGAAGGGCAAGGTCGAGCGCTTCTCGCCAGCTGCCGGTTCCGAATTTGCCGTGATCAAGCCAGATAATGCGACTGGCAACTTCGTGAAGATCGCGCAGAGAGTGGGCGTGCGCGTGTCGATCGATCCGGACCAGCGCGCAGCTGAAGAGTTGTCTCCGGGCATGTCGGTGGTCGTTCGCGTCGACAAGAGCAAGGCTCCCGTAGCGGAAGAGGCCGCATCTAGATAGACTGCGGTACGGCTTCTACAGTCGAGCCTTTCAGCCTATACGGCCGGTTTGAAGGCTTTGTCTTGCTAGGTCGTCGGCTTCGCTCAGCCTTCCCGCCAATCCGCGGGCAGGCGGAAGATGTTTCGAAATCCCTTCCCACCCGTAGGCGTGATCGTCAGAGCGCGGCTATCGGCCCTGCGTGCTACCCATCCAAGATCCAGCATGCGTTGGAAAAGTGCGGCACCGATACGCCCGGCAATGTGATGACGCCGTTCGCTCCAGTCCAGGCACGTGCGGCAGAGCGGCCGCTTCGGACGTGAACCGTCGCTCAGATCGATCCCGAACTCCCCCAAAAAGTCCTTGCCTTTTTTTGTTACAAGAGCGCCTTCGTCCGACAGCAGAATCACTCCGCTGTCGCTGAGGCTGTCTGTGATCGCGACGGCAAGCCGTCCTGCGATGTGGTCGTAACAGCTGCGGGCGATACGCATGTCTTTTTCTCGCGGCCCCATCGGATGATGCCGTTTCGGACCGACTGCAGCAATCGACATGAGCGAATCGATACCATGAGCAACCTGAGCGGACGAAAGCCGGTAGTAGCGATGCCGACCTTGTTTTACGGTTGTCAGAAGGTTGGCGTCGACCATCTTCGCTAGATGCTCGCTTGCGGTTTGTGGCGTGACGCCTGCATCTCGCGAAAGCTCGCCCGCTGTCAAAGCCTGTCCGCCCATCAGCGCGCAGAGCATGTTTGCGCGCGTCGTATCGCCAATAAGGCTGGCTACGGCGGCAAGTGTGTTAGGGGAGGCGAAACCGGTCATGCAACACCATTATCACTCCCGCATCCGCTCGTCAGCGGCACATTGTTCGGTCGATACCGAAGCTTCCCCTCGCGGCGCAGTTCTATAAAAAAGGATCGCTTTGATGGAGAGACTGATAGAATGGCCGATAAAAAATTGCTGCCCGAACTTGCCCTGCTGGTTTTGCTGGGATGCCTGTGGGGCAGCTCCTACACCTTCATCAAGATCGGCATTGAGACGATCCCTCCTCTGACGCTGATTGCAGCGCGCACCGCGATTGCCGGTAGCATCCTCACCGTCGTCATGTTCTGGCGAGGCTTGCGGCTTCCAAGGGATCCAGCACTTTGGAAGATGTTCGCCATCCAGGCGGTGCTGAACAGCGTTCTGCCATTCACGCTGATTGCCTGGGCAGAACATCACATCGATGCCGGATTGGCAGTTATTCTCAATTCGCTGACGCCTGTTTTCACATTTCTGCTAACCGCGATCATTACCCGTCATGAGATGGTCAATGGCAGAAAGCTGTTTGGTGTGATGATCGGGCTCGTTGGAACGGTTGTCATGATTGGCGTTCAGGCGCTGAATGGTTTCGGCGATGTCGTGTTGGCGCAGGTGGCAGTCATTCTAGCCACGGCTTTTTATGCGGGCGCGGCGATCTTCGGGAAGAACTTCAAGGGTGTTGATTCTATGATCCCGGCTGCTGCTTCTTTGATCTGCGGAGCCGTGATTCTCATACCCATCAGTCTGGTGGTTGACCGCCCGTGGGAGCTAGTGCCCTCAGCGCGTTCGATTACCGCACTCATCGGGCTCTCGATATTTTCCACTGCACTCGCTTTCACGATATACTTCCGCCTCGTTCGCACTCTCGGGTCGCTCGGAACGACGGCCCAGGCCTATGTGCGCGTACCCGTGGGCGTAGCGATCGGTGTTATATTCCTGGGCGAGCAACTGTACGCGAGCACGATGATAGGTCTCGTCTGTATTCTCGCGGGGGTGATTGCAATGACGTTGCCAACACGCCGGCCGATCGCAGGAATGGCCGAGGCGAAGGTCTCTAGCGAATAATACAAAACCCAAACAAAAACCCCGGATGTCACCATCCGGGG
>NZ_JBNWDI010000009.1:0-248487 GCF_053521965.1 Rhizobium sp. 22-785-1
TGACACCGATACCGACGACGCCACGTATTCTCCTACGCCGTCTCAGCCAGCAGCAGAGGAACCATCCCCTGCTCAGGGCCAGGCAGGCGATGAGGATGCCCCCTCGGCTGTAGAGAACAATAATTCCAGCTCCCAGCCGGCTCCGTCAGATGCTCCTGTTCAAAACAGCGAGGCCGCACCGACCGGCGCACAACAACAGCCAGAGAGCGACAATTCCCAGCCAGCTGCAACTCAAACGCCAGTCAGCGGCGAAGCGGGTAGCCGCCCCAGTTCTTCGGCGCAGGTTGAGAACAAAGACGCCAGCCCTTCTTCTCAATCTCAGACAGGTAGAGACTTGCCGCCACGCACAAGCTCTCCCGCTACAACGGCACCATCCTCTCAAGTGCCAGCGAGACGACCTGCGACGGCCGCTTTGTACGATAAAGCTGAGGATGTTTACGGCGTCGACATTATCAAATCGAGATCGTCACAGCGCGCACTTGCCGCTCAGGAGGATGCCGCAGAGACCGCAGCATATAACCGAGCAGTCGAAGTTCAAAGAGACCGCATTCTACGAGGGCTTATCGACGCCATGAACCCGTCGACCGGCCAAAGCAACTTGCTATCACACGACAGCAAGGAAGAACCAAAACAGAGTCTGATTGAAGTTTATTACGCGCAAGCTTGAAGTCACCACCGCTCAGAGGATTTGCCTTTCAGGATCACGTTCTGAAAGGCCCCAGTCTCCTCTCCCCTCGACGCATCGCATGATAGTGGACGGAGTGAGCCATCTCTCCGTGTTGCCGGAAGCGCCGGACCAAGATTGGCTTGGAACACTTGTCCCTTCGCTACAGTGATTGGCCGGCACGTGCTTCGATGACTTTGCGAACTCCCTCCGCTGCCGAAAGCCGTCATCACCATCACGACGCCCGCCACCGCAACGAGGGCGGCGGCGACCGTGCTTTACGGAAATCGATTCCAATTTTCAGGCCGATACTGCAGGCAACAAAAAACCCCGGATCGCTCCGAGGTTGTTTTGCAGTCCATAGTCAAACGGATTAGAGGCCGAGGCCGCCGAAACGCTTGTTGAACTTGGAAACGCGGCCGCCGCGGTCCATCAGCTGCTGGTTGCCACCAGTCCAGGCCGGATGGGACTTGGGATCGATTTCGAGGTTCATAACTGCGCCCTCGGAACCCCAGGTCGAACGGGTTTCGTATTCGGTACCATCGGTCATGACAACTTTGATCATGTGATAGTCGGGATGGATTTCAGCCTTCATGACAATCTTCCTGCGTAAGTGGGTGCGGACCATTTGCCGCAATTGCGTCAACTGAGCCGATTCAATAAATGAAACCATGAGCCTTTCGGCCATGGCTTCCCAATTTGATGCGGAGCCTATACATGAAGGGCGCCGAGATAACAAGTGCCTGCCGGTCACGGCAAGACACATATCAAGACGCGAAAAAAGCGTTGCCGCCGGGCGTTACCGCCTCTGCGGCATGAAGGAGTGATGGACGTGGCAGACATTGAGGCACAGAAGCCGGCAGGGCGCAGAACCTTGAAACCTCTGGCGAGCCTCTTTCCCTATCTCAAGCGCTACCGCGGACTGGTTGCCGCCGCACTTTGCGCACTCGTTCTGTCTTCCGCCACTACGCTTGCCCTGCCGCTTGCCGTTCGCCGCATTATCGATCACGGCTTTGAAGCCACCGACGGCGCGATGATCAACAACTATTTCGCCATGCTTTTGGCGATCGCCATCGTTCTCGCGCTCGCCAGCGCCATGCGCTATTATTATGTGATGATTATCGGCGAGCGCGTCGTCACCGATCTGCGCCGCGATGTCTTTGCGCACCTCACCTCCTTGTCGCAGGCCTTCTTCGATACGAACCATTCCGGCGAGCTGACCTCGCGCCTGACCGCCGATACCGTGCAGATCCGCTCCGCTTTTGGCTCGTCTGCATCTGTGGCGCTGCGCAACACGCTGCTCTGTCTCGGGGCGGTCGCGATGATGGTCTACACCAGTCCGAAGCTTGCAGGCCTTGCGCTGCTGGCCATCCCCTTCATCGTCTTCCCGCTGATTGCCTTTGGCCGGTCGGTGCGCTTACGCTCCAGAAACACGCAGGATACGCTAGCCGCGTCCTCCGCCTTCGCCTCCGAAACGATTGCGGCAAGCCGCACCATCCAGTCCTTCAACGCCGAGCAACTGGCAAACAGCCGTTACGACGCGGCAGTGGAAAAGGCCTATCAAGGTGCCCGTGCGGCAATCAGCGCCCGCGCCATTCTGACCGCTGTCGCCATCAGTCTCGTCTTCGGCAGCGTCGTTGCGATCCTCTGGTATGGCGCGCAGAGCGTTTTGAGCGGCGCGATCTCCGGCGGCACGCTCAGCCAGTTCGTGCTCTATTCGGTTATCGCCGCAAGCTCGCTCGGTCAGCTTTCCGAAGTCTGGGGTGAGCTGTCGCAGGCAGGTGGTGCCGCCGAGCGCCTGTCCGAATTGCTGGAAGAAAGGTCTCCGGTCGAAGAACCCGCTGCACCCGTGTCGCTTCCCGTTCCGCCACGGGGCGAGGCAAGCTTCGAGCATGTGGCGTTTCATTATCCGAAAGGCGGCGGCAAGCCCATCATCTCGGACCTCTCCTTCCGGGTCGCCTCCGGGGAAACCGTGGCGATTGTCGGGCCTTCGGGTGCAGGAAAAAGCACTGTCTTTTCGCTTTTGATGCGCTTCTACGATCCTCAATCGGGTCTCATCACCATCGACGGTACCGATATCCGCACTGTCACGCTGAAAGACTTGCGCTCCAGGCTGGCCATCGTCCCGCAGGATGTCGCGATCTTCGCCTCTTCCATTCACGACAATATTGCCTTCGGCAGACCCGATGCGACGCGTGAGCAGGTTCAGGCTGCTGCGAAAGCCGCCCAGGCCGATGGCTTCATTGCAAGATTGCCCGAAAGCTACGATACCGTGGTGGGCGAACGTGGCGTCACACTTTCCGGCGGCCAACGCCAGCGCATCGCCATTGCCCGCGCCATTCTGCGCGACGCGCCGATCCTGCTCCTCGATGAAGCAACCTCGGCACTCGATGCCGAAAGCGAAACACTGGTGCAGAAGGCGCTGGATGAGCTCATCGCCAAGCGCACCACCATCGTCATCGCCCATCGGCTTGCGACCGTGCTGAAGGCCGACCGCATTCTGGTGATGGATGAAGGCCGCATCATCGAGGAAGGCACCCATCAAAGCCTGATCCGCCAGGGCGGTCTTTATGCCAAGCTTGCGCGCCTGCAATTCAACACAGGCGTCAACGACGACATTCCATTGGCGAAGTCCGTCTGAGAGCGCGCAGGCGCGCTCCCTCTTGATCCCCGATCAGCGCTCGGTCAGTTTCAACTCGATACGACGGTTCTGCGAACGCGCGTCCGGTGTGTCGCCTTCCGCCAGCGGCTGATATTCGCCAAAGCCTGCTGCGACCAGACGGTTGGCCGGCACACCCTTGGAAATCAGAAACTTGACCACCGATGTGGCTCGGGCCGACGAAAGCTCCCAGTTGTCGCGGAAGCGTCCGGAGCCTGACAACGGCACATTGTCGGTATGACCGTCTACCCGCAGCACCCAGTTGATTTCCGGCGGGATTTCCTTGGCAAGATCGATGAGCGCCGTGGCAAGCTTTGCCATCTCCACCTGCCCTTCCGGATTGAGATCCGTTCCGCCCGATGGGAACAGAACTTCGGACTGGAAGACGAAGCGGTCGCCGACGATGCGGATGTTCTCGCGGTCGGAGAGGATTTCACGCAGGCGCCCGAAGAAGTCCGAGCGGTAGCGGTTCAATTCCTGCACGCGCTGCGCCAGCGCCACATTGAGGCGGCGGCCTAGATCGGCAATCTTGACCTGAGATGAGGCATCCTTGGCCTCCGACGCCTGCAAGGCGGCTTCCACCGAGGCGATCTGGGCTCTGAGCGCTGCAATCTGCTGGTTCAGCAATTCGATCTGTGACGATGCTCTCGCACCGGCCTCGCGCGCATCCTCCAGCTCATTCGTCAACTGACCGACGCGGGCATTGGCAGCGGAACTGTTTCCGGCTCCGGCATCGAGCAGCGCCTGCAGGCGCGAGCGCTCGCTTTCGGATGCGGCCAGTGTCGATTGCAGATTGGCAAGGGTGTCTTCAATATCTTGCTTGCTGCCCTTTTCCAGCGCCAGCAACTCGGTCAGTTCGGCAATCTGGCTGTTGAGGCGGGTCAGAACCTCATCCTTGCCGGAAATTTCGCGCGAAAGCACGAACTGCGCCAGCACGAAGACGGTGAGCAGGAACATGATCGCCATCAAAAGCGTCGACAGCGCATCAACGAAACCTGGCCAGTAATCCACGCCTCTGTCGCGGCGGCGGTTGCGCGCAAGCGCCATGATCAATCGCTCCCGTTATCGTGCGGGAGGGAACGTTTGGACGCCGCCTTCTGGTCGGCATCAATGCGTGCGGTCAGACGGTCGAGCGTACGGCGCAGCGCCTTCGATTCCTCCTGCTGCGCTTCGATCCAGTCGCGCAGCATCTGCTGCTCACCGCGCATATTCTTGACCAGCCCTTGAATGCCTTCGGCAAGATTATGCATGGCGGCAACCGAACGCTCGGTGCCAATCACGCTGCTGGCTGCGGCAGGCTTGCCATCGACGAGAAGATCGGCGCCGGTATCGGTGACGGAAGACAGCCAGTTTTCCAGTTGCGTATAGAACCGGTTCTGCGCACGACCGGCCTGCAGATCGAGAAAACCGAGGATGAGCGAGCCGGAAAGACCGAGCAGCGAGGACGAAAACGCCGTGCCCATACCCGAGAGTGGCGCAGTCAGACCGGATTTCAGCGACGAGAGGATATCGGAGCTGTCGCCGGAACTCGGGTCCAACCCCTGAATAACACCACTAATGGCACCAATCGTGCCGATCAAACCCCAGAAGGTGCCGAGCAGACCGAGAAAGACCAGTAGACCGATCATATAACGCGACGTATCGCGCTGCTCATCCAGGCGCGTGGCGATGGAATCGAGGATCGAGCGCTGAGTGACGGCAGACACGCGCACTTCGCCGCGCTTGCCGATCAACGTGCGCATGGGCGCTAGAAGTTTTGGCGGACGGCCCGCCTTGTCGACGCTTCCGGCAGCCTGGAAATTATTGAACCAGCGGACTTCGGGACGCAGGTTGAAGATCTGCGTGAACACCAGAATGACGCCGATGGCGAGAACGCCGAGAATGAAACCGTTGAGGCCCGGATTGCTCATAAAGGCCGCTTCTGCCTGGCGGAACAAAATGGCAGCGATGAAGGCCACGATGATGAGAAAGATCAGCATCGTCCACAGGAACGGCGTCGGACTGGATAGCTTGTGGTGATAGTCTTTCGTCAGCGGTTTCTCGACGCCGACATCGAGCAGTTCCGTATCCGCCATAAACCCATTCCTCTGATGCTGCCACGACCATAGCCCCAAGACTTGAGGCGTCAGCATGGTTCGGAGCGGAAGCTAGAGTAAAAATACGACGAATTGAAGTGTAAAAGCCTTGAGAGAACAAAGCTTTTTGAGAGGGAGGCTCAGGTGTTGTTCGATCATAAGGTACGAGATCGAACGCATGGGCATCATGGTGGAAGCGGCAAGTGTTAGAGCAAGGTCTCCTCAACCACCCTCATTCCTGTGCTTGTCACAGGAATCTGGCCGTCGCGCGTCGGCGCGACGAGTAACCATTGCTCCAGACCAAAGACTTGGACTGACTGGATTCCTGTGACAAGCACAGGAATTCCGGCACAGGGGCAACTCTAAGTCCTATCAGCGACCCGGAACCGGGCGGTTGACCACTTCCAGCAGAGCCTTCTGAATATACTCGTTGCCGGCAACCACACTGCGGCTTTCGAACATGCTGTTGGCGCCGCCCATGTCGGAGACGAAACCGCCAGCCTCACGGATGAGAACGATGCCCGCAGCAATATCCCAAGGCGACAGTTCCGCTTCCCAGAAGCCGTCGAAGCGGCCAGCTGCGACATAAGCGAGATCGAGCGCTGCCGCACCCATGCGGCGCACGCCCGCGGTTTCGCCCATAACGTGGCGAAGCTCGACGAGGAACTTGCCGTGGTTGCCCCGCCCCAGATGCGGAACGCCGCAGCAGACGACGCTGTCGGAAAGTTGCTTGCGGGCTGCCACGCGAATGCGGCGGTCATTGAGGAATGCCCCGCCGCCACGCTCTGCGGTGTAGAGCTCATCCGTTGCCGGGTTGAAGATGACGCCTGCGACGATTTCGCCGCTACGCTCCAGACCGATGGAAACGGCAAATTGCGGAATGCCATGCAGGAAGTTGGTGGTACCGTCCAGCGGATCGACGATCCAGCGATGCGCGCCATCGGTGCCGATTTCCTCGCCGCCTTCTTCGCCGAGGAAGCCATAGGTGGGACGCGCCTTCATCAGCTCGTCACGAACGATCTTTTCGGCCTTAAGATCGGCCTGCGAAACGAAGTCGCTCGGTCCCTTGACCGATACCTGAAGGTTCTGCACTTCACCGAAGTCACGCGCCAAAGACTTTCCCGCCTTCAGGGCGGCCTGAACCATGACATTGAGAAGGGCTGAACGGGCCATGAAAACATTCCTGGAAGGTGGCTGAACCTGCCGGACAAAAGCGGACAGGCAGGCATATCGGTTTCTATTTTAGGTTTGCGGGTTCAAGACCACAAAACGCGCCGAAATTCAAGGCTAAAGCATGCCGCGTAAAAGTGTGAGGCGGTTTTGCGGTCAGTTGGGCCGGAACTTGTTGGCTGCATCGATCGCCTTCTTCTGCTGATCGTCCTCGATGCCGAGATAGAAATCTTCCAGTGCCGGGTCTTTCAGGCCTGCGCGGCGCGACAGCACATACCACTTGGCTGCCTCGACGGGGTCCGGGCGGGTTCCCAGCGCCTGGATGTAGAGATGCGCGACCTTGTTCTGCGCCACCACATTGCCCCGCTGCGCGGCTCCGTTGAGCCAGCGGAAACCTTCCTCCAGATCCCGCTCACCACCCGTACCATTGACCAGCCAGATGCCAAGATCGACCTGCGCGGTATCGAAGCCTGCCTTTGCCGCCCGCGTCAGCCATTCGCGCGCTTTCGCCTTCTTGTCCTTCGGCACTTCGGGTACGTTCAGGTAGATTTGCGAAACGGCATATTGCGCATCCGCCACGCCCTTCTCCGCCGAGGTTTCGTAGAAAGGCAGTGCCGCCATCAGACCCGCTGGCCCTGGCGTCTGCGAAACGAGTATCTGAGCCCAGTTGAAGGCGGCCTCCGGATTTCCGGATTCGGCAGCGCGGCGCATGTAGTCGTCCGCCAGCGTCTTATCGTGCTTGGCAAGCCTGCCTTCCATGAGGATCAGCGCGTATTTGAACATGGCGACCGGATCGCCGTTCTTAGCGGCCTGCTCGTACCAGAAGGCGGCAGTCTTTTCATCGCGGGCGATACCAAGGCCGCGGCTCATCATTTCCGCCACCAGCGTCTGCGCCGCCGCGTCGCCCTCTTGCGCGCGGGTCAGCGCCTTGTCCAGCGCCTGTACATATTCGCCGCGCTGATAATGACCATAGGCCTCATCGACCTTGCCCTTGAATTCCTTTTCCGCCGGCAGTGGCGGAAGCTCCGCACCCATGCGCTGATAAACGGTGACACCTTGGGAGGGCTGCAAATCCTTCTGCTCTCCACCGGTGACGCGCCCTTTGCGCAGCGGGTCGGCATCCTTGTCAGCCGGTCGGGACAATACGTCCGGTGCCTGGCTTGCCGCCGGTCCGAAATCGGTATCTTCGTCACTAGCACCCTCGCCGCCTGCACTCTGGCCCCCACCTGCCTGTGGCTGAAGACCAGGCAGAAGATCGGCATTCGGCTGCGGCTGGCCTTGGGGCTGGCCTTGCCGCGGCGCTGGCTGCTGACCGACAGCACGTGTCTGTGGCTTGGGCTGCTGGCTATCGCCCTGCCCCTGCGCAAAGGCAGGTGCCGCGATCAGGGCGGAAGCAAGGGCCAGAAGCGAGGCCGATCGGGAAAGGCGAAGCAAGCGAAGGATCATCGCCCGTATCAACCGCCAAACCGTGGCGCTTTTTCGTCAAGCAATGCATTGGCTTCTGCAACGGCCTGCGCCGCACCACCCGCATGGCCGAAGACGGCCTGACGCAGGGCCACGAATTCAACGCCGCTTTCGGCCACCGCAACCACCGAAGCCACATCCGAACCGCCCATGACGATCGCCGGAATTTCAATCATCGACGCCCACCATTCGCCAAGTGCGACGTTTTTCGGGTGCGGCTCGGGCTTGATATCGCCTTCCAGCTTGCCGATGAAGATGTAATCCGGGTTCGCTTCGCCCTGCTCCAGCGCCTTGTGCCGATCATCGGCATTGCCGCCGCCGACGATCAGCTTTGGCGTGAATTTTTCAACAGCTTCGGCAAGTGGCTCCAGGCCGCCCACCACATGCAGACCGTCGGCCTTCACCCGGCCAGCCACGCGGCTGTCACCGGCTACCAATGCCGCCGCCCCTGCCGCCTGCACGATTGGCACCAGCACTTCCGCACGCTTCTGGAAGCTGTCGTCATCGAGCGCGTATTGGGGAATGATGACGGAGGCGACATCGCCGCCCCTGAGGGCATCCTCCAGCGCCTTGGCTTGCAGGCCAGCGTCTTCGCCTTGCGGCACGATCAGAACCAGGCGGCAGCGATCTTCAGGAGAACCCATGATTTTTCCATTTCCCGCAGAAAGAACGCTTCATCGCCAATCTGCACTCGTTTTCACATCCCTTTTCCGATAAACCGGACTGCACGAAGGATCAACAGTCGATCGCCGGACTCTTTGCGGTCTTTCCGCTCCTGCCCGCCTGGAAATTCACCTCCCATCGCCTCGCTCATCAAGTCTCTGTCATGTCTCTCGATCTCCATTTCTTCCTTGTTGCCATACCCGCCGTCATTCTGGTCGGCCTGTCGAAAGGCGGGCTTGGCGGTGCCTTGGCTCTCATGGGCGTACCGCTGATGGCGCTTGCCGTGCCGCCGGTGCAGGCGGCAGCCATCTTCCTGCCCATCCTGATCGTCATGGATCTGGTGGCTCTCTGGGCATGGCGCCACCATAACCACCGCGAAACGCTGCTTTTGATGCTGCCGGGCGCACTTGCGGGCATCGCGCTCGGCTGGGCCACCTCGACGCTGATTTCGCCCAATGCCATGCGGCTCGTGGTAGCTGCCGTCACCATTATCTTCGTGTTGCGCTATTTCTATGAGTCGTACCGCATGCGCGGCGGACATGAGATTGCACCAAAGCCGCAACGACCGGCAGCGGCAACGCTCTGGTCCAGCCTTTCCGGCTATGCCAGCTTCGTGGCGCATGCGGGCGGCCCACCCTTCCAGATCTATGTGCTGCCGCTGAAACTGGACCCCAAGACCTATACCGGCATGAGCGTGCGTTTCTTCGCCATCATGAACGCGGTCAAACTCATCCCCTATTTTGCGCTTGGTGCGCTGGATTCCACCAACCTCACCACCTCCGCGACGCTTCTGCCGGTAGCGATGATTGCCACATTTGCCGGTGCCAAAGTGGTCAAATATATGAAGCCTGCCGTCTTCTACCCCCTGATGTACGGCATGGCCTTCATCGCTGCCCTGAAGCTCTTATGGGATGGCCTCGCTGCCTGATGGTGCAGCGACTGGAAAAAGCGCCTTTTTCTTTAAGACGCCGCCAGCAAAAAGGCCCTGATCGCGCTATGCAACCAGGGCCTCGAACTTTTGCCGCTTCTCAGGCGCCGCCAGCGCCCTGCGGCCTCAATAATCATTGATAATCAATGTTTCGTGGTCGCTTTCAGCCTCTGCAACTCGTCTTTCAGGCGCAGCTTTCTGCGTTTAATGTCTGCAATCTCCCGGTCGTCGGAAGATGGGGAAGCAAGAATACTTTCGAGCTCCTCCTCCAGAGCACCGTGTTTCTTTTCGAGCGATGCAATATGAGCCTGAATGGTCATGCGGCACGTCCTTCCTAGTTGAACCTACCTCCAGCTCTCCAATCGCTGGAGTTTCAGGTTTACGACACCAATGTGACATGGAAAGCGAGGTTTGTCGAAGGCGAAATCGAGGCAATAGTGCGGCAAAAATGCTGGCAAGGAAAACTTCCCGTTACTGCCATTTGATGGTACAGGCACGAGGACGAATAACAAACATGCCGGATGGCGGTCCGGTTCATTACAATGGGGACGACGAGATGCCCGACCAGGAACAGGCGGACGTCCGGCTTACGCTGGCAAGGCTGAGGCAGGAGCACGAGGATTACGACGCGGCCATCAACGCGATGATCCAGACCAGTTGCGAAGCGCTCAGAATTCAAAGAATGAAAAAGAAGAAGCTGGCGATCAAAGACAAGATGACCCAGATCGAAGATCAGATCATCCCGGATATCATCGCCTGACAAACCCTGACGCCCAAAGTCTCTGGACAAGGAGAGGCCGCTTGACCACCGAAACTCCGCCCGTCGCCATCATCATGGGAAGCCAGTCGGACTGGGAAACCATGAAGAACGCCGCCGATACGCTGGACGCGCTCGATATCGAATATGAGGCGCGCATCGTGTCCGCCCACCGCACGCCGGAACGGATGTTCGATTTCGCAACGAATGCGAAAGACGAAGGCTTCAAGGTCATCATCGCCGGTGCAGGCGGTGCCGCCCACCTGCCAGGCATGACGGCGGCGCTCACGCCTCTTCCGGTCTTTGGCGTGCCCGTTCAGTCGAAAACCATGTCCGGTCAGGACAGCCTCTATTCGATCGTGCAGATGCCGGCAGGTATTCCGGTCGGCACACTTGCCATCGGCAAGGCAGGCGCCATCAACGCAGCCCTTCTCGCTGCCGCCGTGCTGGCGCTTTCGGATGAAGATTTGGCCGACCGGCTGGACAATTACCGCGCCCGCCAGACTGCGATCGTTGCTGAATACCCCATGGACGCGCCGCAATGAAATCCTCCACCATCGGTATCATCGGCGGCGGCCAGCTTGGCCGCATGCTGGCCATGGCAGCCGCCCGTCTCAACTTCCGCACCGTCGTGCTGGAGCCACAGGCCGATTGCCCGGCGGCCCAGGTCTGTAATCGCCAGATCATCGCGGCTTACGATGACGAGAAGGCTTTGGCCGAACTCGCAAGCCTCTGCGATGTCGTGACCTACGAATTTGAAAACGTGCCCGTCGTTGCCGCGGAAACGCTTGCCGCCTCCGTGCCGGTCTATCCACCGGCTGAGGCGCTGAGCGCCTCGCAGGATCGCCTGACGGAAAAGCGCTTCCTCAATGGTTGCGGCATTCCGACAGCCGATTTCCGCGCCGTCGACGATCAGGCGGGCCTGGAAGCGGCACTTGCGGAGTTTGGCGGCAAAGGCGTGCTGAAGACCCGGCGCATGGGCTATGACGGCAAGGGCCAGCGCGTCTTCAAGGGCGGCGAAGACCTGACCGGTGCCTTCGATGCGCTTGGCAAGGTGCCGCTCATTCTGGAAAGCTTCGTTGCTTTCGAGCGTGAGATTTCCATCATCGCTGCGCGTTTTCAGGATGGCACCGTCACCTGTTACGATCCGGCCGAAAACGTTCACCTGAACGGCATTCTCCACACCTCGACGATCCCCGCCGATCTCTCTGACGCGGCTAGAGCGGTCGCGGTGGAATCGGCGCAGAAGCTACTTGCTGCGCTCAACTATATCGGCGTCGTCGGTATCGAGTTCTTCGTGCTGGCGGATGGTTCGCTGGTTGCCAATGAGATGGCGCCGCGTGTCCACAATACCGGCCACTGGACGGAAGCGGCTTGTGTGGTTTCGCAGTTCGAGCAGCATATCCGCGCAGTCTCAGGGCTCGCGCCCGGCAGCACTCAGCGTCATTCCGATTGTGTGATGACCAATCTGATTGGCGACGACATCGACAGCGTTCCGGAATGGCTCGCCCAAAAAGACTGCCTCGTGCATCTTTATGGCAAGACGGAAGCCCGTCCGGGCCGCAAGATGGGCCATGTGACGCAACTCACCAAGGCTGGAAAGCCGGGGTTTTCCCGGTAAAAGCTTGCGTAGCGTGTTGACAGGCCGGTGCCGACAGGGTATCTGCCTGCCAACCGAAAAAGGCGCGCCCCGTTGCGCGCTTTTGATTGTTTAGATTATGCGTGCGAAAGCCCGCCAAACTGCGGACCAGAAAAATGAAGATCAAGAACTCGCTCAAAGCGCTTAAGGCTCGTCACCGCGACAACCGTCTGGTTCGCCGCAAGGGCCGCGTCTACATCATCAACAAGCAGAACCCACGCTTCAAGGCTCGTCAGGGCTGATTGCGGTTCTGAGGTGTTCCGTCTGAAAAAGCGGCTCACTTTGTTGATAGCAGACAGAATTCGATTTCCTAATTGGCGCATACGGATTATCGTGATCCGCATGCGCCAATTTCGTTTTTGTGCCCTTCTCCTCGCCTCGCTTAGCCCGCTTGCCCCGGCCACGGCCCTTACCGCCCATGCCGCAGAGCCCGTAGCGGCAACGCCTCAAACGGAGCAGCCTGCTCCCAAAGATCCCGTCGGCGATCTCTTCAACAACCTGAAGAAGGAGCGCGACGCCAAGAAGGCCCGCGTCATCGCCACCGAAATCGTTGGCCAGTGGAGCGATTCCGGCAGTCCCACCATCAACCTGTTGATGAAATGGGCAGAGGAAGCCAGCGACGAAAAGCGCAGCGCTGCGGCTTACGACTTCCTGGATCAGGCCATCTTGCTCGACCCCGACTTCGCCGGCGCCTGGTACCGCCGCGCCATGGTCCATCTGGCAGACGGCGACACCCGCAAGGCCATGGCGGACCTCAACAGCACGCTGGAAAAAGAACCCCGATTCTTCCCTGCGCTTTCAGGCCTCGCCAATATTCTCGAAAGCTCCGAGCGCAATGAGACGGCAATGAAAGTCTGGGAGCGCTATCTGGCACTTTATCCTGCGGATAAGGACGCGCAGAAGGAAATGAGCGAGCTTTCGGAGAAGCTGGCGGGTACTCGGAGTTAACCGGTGCTTCTGCTGCACTGTGTCAGGTGTCGTTAAGGCCCGCTTGGCAATCCGCGCATTCAACGCCGATTTGCGGCAACTGCCCAAAGCCTCCACCTTAGCCGTATCATACCAACATCGACCCCATTCGCGACGTCATCCTCGGGCTTGACCTGAGGACATATAGCCTGCCGGCAGATGGAGGCTAGATGGATGCTCGGGTCAGGCCCGAGCATGACGGAGGATGGGGCGCACACCGATCCGACTGTAAGGATCGACTCTCTCGCCTAAACCAACGCCACAAAGCAAAATCGCCGCAGAAGCGGCGATTTAACAGATCAACCATGGCTGAGCCCGAGGCTCACTCCATGCCGAGTGCTGCCATATAGGTCTGAAGAATGGTCTCTTCCTCGATACGCTCATTGGCGTCCTTCTTGCGAAGGCGAATGATGGTGCGGATCGCCTTGGTGTCGTAACCACGGCCCTTGGCCTCGCCCATGACATCCTTGATATCGCCCTGGATTGCCGCTTTCTCTTCCTCGAGGCGCTCGACACGCTCGATGAATTGACGCAGTTCGGCAGCGGCGACGGTTTCGGTTGTGGGTGTATCGTCCATTCGATGATCCTTCAATATCTCGGCTCGTTCGGGAGCCCGTTCGGTGTGCGGCGGCATGGCCGCCTGCTGCCCGTGAAAGGCAGCCAAATTTCCCGGCTGGTGAACTGCCCGTGGAAAGGCCTCACGTCAAGCTGATTCCGGTGCGTGCCCGCTATTCCTTCGGGCGGTTTTCCTCGAAGGCGGCTTTCTGGCCGTCACTTGCTTCGCGCTGATGCAGACGCTTCCAGTCCTCATAAGGCATGCCGTAGATGATCTGACGGGCCTCATCCTTGCTGAGATCGGTGCCTGCATCGTTTGCTGCATCCGCATACCAGTTGGACAGGCAGTTGCGGCAGAAACCAGCAAGGTTCATCAGGTCGATATTCTGCACCTCGGGTCGCTCCCGCAGGTGGTTCACCAACCGGCGAAAGGCGGCCGCCTCGAACTCGGTTCTCTGCTTGTCGTCAAGCTCGCTCATATCGATGTCGCCTTTCAATAAGGACCAGTCCGCGAGGCGAACTGCTGATATTCGTGCAGGGTGGGATCGTCATTCATTGCGGCGAAAATGGGAGCAAGGCGATCGGCCCAGGCAGCAATCCCCGCCTCCTCGCCGATCAGGTCCTGGCGCACTTCGAGAAGCGCGTGCGGGATGCCCTTCAACATGCAGTGGCGATACATGGTGTCGCCCTTCAGAGCGCCATCGTAAGGCTCGTTGTCGCCCACCAGAATGTCGCCACCAGATCTCAGATGATCAATCAGCGGATGAACGGCACGATGGTCCGTGTCCCACAGAACAGCCGCGTGCCAGGGACGCGGAACGGATTTCCAGAACGGCGTGTAGGAGTGCAGCGAAAACACCAGCGGCGCCTTGCCGGACATTTCCGCTGTCTTCGTCAGCACACGGTCCACGGCATTGTGATAGGGGCGGTGATAGGAGTTTAGCCGCTTCTGCCACTCCTCGTCGGTGATCGGATGATTACCCGGCACGATCGCGCCATCGGAAATCTTCATGATCAGCGTGGGATCGTCTTCCCCACGATTGGGATCGATCAGCAGGCGGGAAAACCGGCCCATCACGGCAGGCACGCCAAGGCTTCCCGCAAGCCTTCGCGTCAAACCTTCCACACCTATGTCATAAGCAATATGGCGCTCGAAGGCGGATTGCGGTAGACCGAGATTGCCGTAAGCTTCTGGAAGAAGGTTCATGGCGTGGTCTGCTAGCAAAACCATGCCTTTGTCATAATCGCCTTCTATGATTTCGTATGGCTGAAAGTCTGGCATAATTGATTTCTGGATTGAATTTGGGACAGCGATTGGGAGAGACGTTTGATGGCATGGCTTGACGCCACGCGCAAGTTTGCACGGACAAACGGCCATCGACAGCACCGCACCAGAGACCCGACCTGACAATATAATCGATTAAACTCGCGTTGACATTCTTGGGCCTCCGCGCCTAGAAGTGTTTTCACTATAACCATGGAATCCGGATGGACGCCGTGACATACACATTCTCCGCTCTCCTCAAGAAGCACCGGCGCGCGATCCGCACTCTTACCGCAGCCGCCGTCCTCTCTTCTCCCCTTCTCGCAGCGCAGCCGGCATGGGCGGATTTCCGCGTCTGCAACAGCACGCAAAATCTCGTTGGCGTTGCCATTGGTTACCGCGCAAAGGAAGGCTGGGTCAGCGAAGGCTGGTGGCAGGTGCCTGCTTCCACATGCGCGACCCTGATCGAGGGTGAGCTGCAATCGCGCTATTATTACCTCTACGCTGAAGATGCCGCCCGCGGCGGTCGCTGGACCGGCGACGTCAACATGTGCGTGGCAGAAAACGAATTCAAGATCACCGGTGTCGATGATTGCTATGCCCGCAGCTTCCAGCGCATGGGCTTCAAGGAATACGATACGGGCAGGCAGGGAAGCTGGATGGTCCAGCTTTCGGACACGCCAGGAACACAGGAAAGTCAGAACTGATGAAGCGTAACCGCAAAGTCAAAATCCTTGCAACTCTCGGCCCCGCTTCGGCAGAAGAGGCGATGATCGAGAAGCTTCATCTTGCCGGCGCCGATCTCTTCCGCATCAATATGAGCCATGCGAGCCACGATCTGATGCGCACGCTGATCCAGCGTATTCGCTCTGTCGAAAGCCGCAACGGCCGTCCGATCGGCATTCTGGCGGATTTGCAGGGACCGAAGCTGCGCGTCGGCAAGTTTGCCGATACCAAGGTCGACCTCGTCGCCGGTCAGACCTTCACGCTCGACAACAACGAGGCCCCTGGCGACAAGAACCGCGTCTTCCTGCCGCATCCGGAAATCCTCGAATCCGTGAAGCCCGGCGACCGGTTGCTGATCGACGACGGCAAGCTGCATCTGCGCGCTGAAAAATGCGACGGCAAGAGCATCGTCACCACCGTGGTTTCCGGCACCAAGATTTCCGACCGCAAGGGCATCAGCCTGCCCGACACGCTGCTTGGCGTTGGCGTTCTGACCGACAAGGACCGGTCCGACCTCGCCGCCGTTCTGGCGACCGAGGAAGTCGACTGGGTCGCTCTTTCCTTCGTTCAGCGTCCAGAAGATCTGGCGGAAGTGCGCAAGATTGCCGGCAACCGCGTCGGCCTGATGTCGAAGATCGAAAAGCCGCAGGCCATCGAACGCATCGAAGAGATCATCGAACTGTCCGACGCGTTGATGGTGGCCCGCGGCGACCTTGGCGTCGAAATGCCGCTCGAAGCCGTTCCCGGCATCCAGAAGCAGCTGACCCGCGCCTGCCGCCGCGCCGGCAAGCCAGTGGTCGTTGCCACGCAGATGCTGGAATCGATGATTTCCGCCCCGGTTCCGACCCGCGCCGAAGTCTCCGACGTTGCAACCGCCGTTTTCGAAGGCGCAGATGCGATCATGCTGTCTGCCGAATCCGCGTCCGGCGATTACCCGGTCGAAGCCGTCTCCACCATGGCCTCCATCGCCAGCACCGTGGAACAGGATCCGCACTATTCCAACATCATCTACGCGCAGCGCGCCCAGCCGGAAGCAACCGGCGCGGACGCCATTTCGCTTGCTGCCCGCCAGATTGCCGAAACGCTGCGTCTTTCCGCAATCGTCACCTACACCTCGTCCGGCACCACCGGCCTTCGCGCTGCGCGCGAGCGTCCGCAGGTTCCGATCATCGCCCTCTCGCCGATCATCCAGACGGCCCGCCGTCTCTCTGTCGTCTGGGGCCTGCACTGCGTGGTCACGAGCGACGCGAGCGATCTCGACGACATGGTCAACCGCGCATGCCGCATCGTCGTGGCGGAAGGCTTCGGCAAGCCCGGCGACCGCATCATCATCTCGGCCGGTGTTCCGCTCGGCACGCCCGGCGCTACCAACATGGTTCGCATCGCCTATATCGGGCAGGACGGCCAGAGCGGCGTTTAAAAGCGTATTCTGCGATAAGCGGGACTACGCTTTCGCGATGGAAGCTGTCGTCGAAGATCGCTTCACTCTTTGAACAGGTATCGGAGGGGTAAGCTCGGCCTACCCCTCTTTCGTTCCAAGGCCAAGCGTCTCAAGGATCGAGCCTTCCGCTTCTATCTCGGCAAGGCCCGAGAGCCCGCAACGAACAAAAAAGCCAGCGCGTCTCACGACACGCTGGCTTTCTTCGTGAATATCCACGCGCTACCCAGCGGGATGACACCCGCCCGAACCGAATTCGCTTCCGGCAAACCCGGTGCATCGGTTTAAAAAATCAGAGCCCACTTCACGCGTTTCGAAGACTGAAAAAACGTCTTGGCGACGATTGCGCAGGGTAAGACCACACATCAATGGGTCAATGTTCCTGATAGGCTGCAATCACGATATTGGCCTGCGCTGTGCTCATCGACCTAAGCTGCGTTGCCGAAAAGGCTGAGAGGTGGGTGGAGTCCATGCCGCTGAGCGATGTCGTGCTGAGCCCCTTGAGCGCTGCGTTTTTGATGGACGCGATCTCGTCGGCGGTGAAGCTGTTCAGTTCCTCTGCCGAAAGGGTTGCCAGTTGTTTTGCATTCAGGGCAGCCACCTGCGCTTGGGTGAGCGCCTCGATGCTGCCGGAACTGAGAGCTTCGAATTGCTCGCTCGTCAGAGACGCAATCTGCTTCGTGCTCATGGCCGACAGAACTTGTGTCGTCAGATTGGAAATGACGGAGGTGGAAAGACCGGCGACCTGCTGCGGCGACAAAGCCGCGAATTGAGCAGGCGTCAGCGCCTGGAGCTGCTGGGAGGTCAACGCCTTGATCTGCACCGTGGACAGCGCCGAAATCTGGCTGGTCGTCAGCGCAGTCAAAAGCCCGGTGGACAATCCGGCGATGGCCGCCGTCGATAATCCGGGAAGCGCCCTCTTCTGCAAGGCGGCGATTTCCGCTGAGGTGAAGCTGTTGATCTCTTCCGCAGAGAGGGTTGCCATCTGCAACGCGGAAAGCCCGGTAATCTGGCTCTCGTTAAGCGACGCAATGTCGCCGGAGCTAAGTGCGTGAAACTGTGCCGCCGTCAGCGAACCGATTTGCCGCGAGGTCAGTCTCGCCAGAGTATCGTCGTCCAGTCCGGCAATGGTGGCGGTCGAAAGGCTGGCGATCTGCGGTCCCTTGAGGGATGCGAGCTGTTCACCGCTGAGCGCCGAGAGCTGGGCGGTGGTGAGGGCCTGCAACTGAGCAGAAGACAACGCTCCGATTTGTCCGGTCGTGAAGGCCGAAAGGAGACCGGTGGACAGTCCCGCAATGGTGGAGGTGCCCAGCGACGCAATCACGTTCTTCTTGATCGAGGCGACCTCGTCTGCGCTGAAGCTGTTGAGTTCGGCGGCAGACAGCGTCGCCGCCTGCCCCGCGGTCAATCCCGCCACCTGTGCGGCGCCAAGGGCTGCGATGCTCGCAGAGCTCAATGCATTGAATTGCGTTGTCGTCAGCGCCGCGACCTGACGGGTGGTCAGTGCTGCAAGCTTTTCCGTTGGCAGTGCGGCGATGACGGCAGTCGATAGACCGGTGATAAGCGTCGGTGTCAGCGCGCCGAACTGCTCCGCAGTCAGCGCGGAAAACTGCGCGCTCGTCAATGCCCCCATCTGTGCGGATGTCAGAGAAGAGATCTGCTGCGTGGTCAATACGGCAATCTTGGCCGTGGAAAGGCCGGCAAGAGCAGCCGTCGAAAGACCGGACATGGAGGCCTTCTTGATCACGGTCAGTTCGTCGTCGCTGAAGCTGTTCAGTTCTGACGAAGACAATGTCGCGAGCTGGGCGCCGGTCAAAGCCGCAACTTGCCTTGTATCCAGCGCCGCGATCTGGGACGAGGAGAGGCCCTCCATCTGGCTGGTGTAGAGCGCGGCGACCTGCTGGGCGGTCAGGCCGGACAGCTGCACCGTGCCAATCGCGCTCAATTGGCCAAGCGTCAGGCCGGTGATCGACTTCGGTGCGATCGCCCCGACCTCGCTCGCAGACAGGCTCGAAATAACGGACGTATTGAGCGCACCGATCTGGACGCTCGTCAGCGCCTTGATCTGGGCAGCACTCAGCTGATCGACATCGGCCGAGGACAAGCCTGCAATGACGGAGGTGGAGAGCGTGGCGATCTGCCGGGGGGCGAGATTGGCAATAATGGTCATGAGCGCGAATACCGTCAATTACTGGTCGATCATGCTCATGTCACGGTGGATCGCCTGAACACGCCTGTTCTCCGCCGATGGACGGAAAAAACGGATGGGCACGCCAGCCGCAAGGGCGCCTACAGGCACGACCTCGACCTCGACCTCGAACACGAGCAACGAATTTATCTGGGACATGGCTCGTCAGAACCGGCGCATTGAAAAATGCTTCATGCCTGCTGTGATCAAACCGACCACTGCCTTTGCGCCAACTGTGAACACTGTTGCAGGCGGCAATAAACGCACAACTCTTGCCGCGACGACCAAAGCAACTAACGAAGGGTTAACAGCGCCGAGCAAGGGCGTCAAGGTGGACCTCAGCGGGTCAGGCAGCTCCACGCAAGCCTTGTGATGCGGGCTTTAGAGGCGGATTGTGGGCAGACGTGAGATTGAAACGGTGGCAACGATCCTGCACCGGGTGCGCAACGGAAAAAGCGTGCCGCGATCTTTTCGATCCGCGCGACACGCTTTGATGATGTTTCACAGCTGTTTTTAGCCGCTGTACCCGCCTGAGCTAACCATACTCCAAGGCCCGGGTCGGGCCTTAGGTTCAGGGCATTCTGACTGGCGAACTGAAGCGGCTGGAGTCGATTGCCTTGGCGCCCTGGCGGAAACTTGCATTGGCGGCAGAGGCCGACATGTCATGGCTAAGGATACGGTTGCTGACACGCGGTGCCTTGACCGCACGAACAGTTGCACCCTTGCTCTGGCTAAGCGCCCAGTCGGAAATCGCTTCCTGTGTCAGGCGTCCACCGCTGACCATGGCCTGCTGCGACACGACGGCATCCTGCTTGCTCGGGCGCCCGCCCTTGGTCGGCAGACCGGCATTCAGGCCGCTATTGGCGTTGGCCGCAGGCTTCGGATCGAATTCGTCACCGAATGTCTGTTGCTTCGGAGCGACCATCGGTTCGAGCTTCGCCACTTGGCGAGGAGCTTCCTTTGGCGTCGGAGCAGCGTAAGCCGATGCCGGGAATGGTGCCGCTGTCGGCATTCCGGCAGTCGCAATGGCGGAGCGCGCATCCTGTCCGCTCTGTTCGAGCGCGGCGATCACCGTCGGAGAGAGCGACGCTTGGGCGTCAGCCTCGTCGTCCTGTCCTTCCGCTTCGGTGCTTGCCGAGGCAAGCAACGCTTCGGCGACAGCCGGACGGTTGGCCGGAACCGGTACATGAGCGACCAGAGCATCGGCGGGAGCGTTTTCAGGATCGAGCGAGGCGGTCATGACCGAACCCTGAGCATCGCCACGCATGCCGCGTGGTCCAAGAAGCGTCGGAACCGGAACGGAGACCTCCGCGAGATCGGCGAATTTCTGTTCAGCCGGTGCGGCTGTCGGTGTCGGCGTGGTCGCGGCCTGAAGCGCATCCTGGGCGGCGCTGCGACCCGGCGAATAAAGCGCCGTCGCAAGGCCATTCGAACCCTCTTCGCCGCGGAAAGCCGGGCGTGCTGTCGGAAGCGGTGCGTTGACGGCACTCGGAACCGGCGCAGCAGAGGCAACAGCAACCGGAGCTTCCTCCGCCTCTTCCGCTACAGCAGCAGGGGCAGGCGAGCGGCCAGCCGGTGCTGCGGGTGTTGCGATTTCTTCGGAATCCTCGTCCTCGTCGCCACCGCCAAAGAGCGCTGCGAGAAGCGTCTTGCGCTTGCCGCCGGAAGACGATGCGGCGGGTCCAGAACCAGCGGTGCTGGCAACCTGAATGGAAGAGGAGCTGACGCGCTTCTTGTAATCGGCCAGAGCCTGGTCGTAGCCCGGCAGCGGCTTGCCATCGGCAGGCAAGTGAATGGTGTTGCCGTTCGGGAAGATGCGAACGAGCTCCTGGCGGCTCATGCGAGGCCAGGCGCGAACGTTGCCGACATCCATATGCACGAAAGGCGAGCCGGAGGTCGGGTAAAAGCCGACGCCGCCGATCTGCATCTGCATGCCGATCTCACGCAAACGGGCGAGCTTCACGCCGGGAATGAAGAAGTCCATGGCCTTGCCGAGCGTGTGCTGGCTATGCTTGGCGACACCCTTGGTGCGCGAACGCAGCATGCCGTTGGTCTCTGGCGAGCGGAAAGCGGAAACGACGTTGATATAGTCGGTTGCGCCGGAGCGACGATAGACTTCCCAAACGAGGTCGAAAAGGCGCGGATCCATCTTGGTGGGCTGGTTGCGGCGCCAGTCGCGCAAGAAACGGTTAAGCTCCTGCAGGCCCTTTTGATCGTACTTGCCGTTTCTCTTGAATGTGATGACGGCTTTTTCTTTGGTGTGGATATAATAGAGCTTGAGACTGCGTGTCTCGGCAGAGGCCTGCGCCGCTGAAAGCGCGAAGAAAGGCAGTGCGGCTAGCATAAGGCACGCGACAGTGACAGCGCGTGCCGACAGCTTCGTGCATATATCTTTGATCAAGCCGCGCGCAGGCTTGGTCGCATGCGCGTTATTCCGATTCAGATATGGCAATTCGATCCCCGCCTGGCAGACAATTTGTCACATTGTCCCACTTGAACCTCAATTACGGTGACACGATGGCAAATTTGCCACACACATACAACCTTCCTCTATATAGTGAACAGACAACTAACAAGAGGTTTATGAAGGGTAAGGGAATATCCTTGCTCAGGAGTTAACAAAAATGCCAACGGCTAATTTAGCCGTCGGCACTCGCAGTCACGCCGCATCACGCAACGGATCGTCGGGATCAATGCCATAATCCTTCAACTTTCGGTAGAGAGTGGAGCGCCCAATGCCGAGTTTGCGGGCAACCTGGCTCATCTGGCCACGATAGAATCGCAGTGCAAAACGGATCAGCTCCTCCTCGATTTGCGCAATGGTGCGGACGTTGCCCGTCTCATCGGTGCTGGCAATCAGGCTGCCGCCCGGAAAGACGCCGTCATGCGCCACCTCAGCCTCGACCTCAGCTGCCGGGACCGAAGCGGGTGCAGCGTGAGGCTGGATCGCGACGATCTTCGGCGGCTCAACGATCGCATGCCGTTCTGCGTCAGGATCACGCCTGTCTTCTTCGCCCTCTCCGAAACCAGTGACCTGCTTGACGATCTGAGCGAAATCGCTCGGCAGCAGTTCGTGACCCTGCGCCATCACGGCGGCACGAAAGACGGCGTTCTCCAGCTGGCGTGTATTGCCCGGCCAGTCATAGGCGGTGAGCAACGCCAGTGCAGACGCGCTGAAACCGAGGACATGCGGCAGTTTCTGCTCGATGGAGAAGCGCTCGGCAAAAGCGCGCGCCAGGAAAGGAATGTCTTCCCTGCGGCGGCGAAGAGCCGGAACGGTGATGGGAAAGACATTCAGACGGTAATAGAGATCTTCGCGGAAGCGACCCTCCTTCACCTCCTCGATCAGGTTCTTTGCGGTGGCCGAGATCAGCCGAACGTTAACCTTGCGACGCTTGGCTGTCGTCTTGATCCCACCTGCAGGCTCGATCTCTGCGCTTTGAACGGCGCGCAGAAGCTTCACCTGCACGTCGAGCGGCAGATCGCCGATCTCATCGATGAACAGTGTGCCGCCATCGGCCTCAAGGAATTTTCCGGTCTGACGCTCGCCGCTCTCGCGAAAATCAGGCGTCTCGCCGCCGAATAGCGTGCTGTCCACCAGTTCCGGCGAAATCGCAGAGCAATTGAAGATGACGAAGGGTTTGGCCGCCCTGTCGCTTGAGGCGTGGATGGCGCGGGCGATCGTTTCCTTGCCCACCCCCGCTTCGCCTTCCAGCACCACAGGAATTGTGGAATGGCTGGCGCGCTTCGAAAGATCCACCACCCGCGTCATGGCCGGGCTTGCCGAAACGATATCGGATAGGGCAAGCGCACTGTGGCGGGCGCGTTTGAGCGAGCGCACAGCCGGCTGATCGCCGGATTTTAGCGCTCCCGCAATCGCCGTGCCCAAGCGCTCCGGCGAGGCTGGCTTGACGACGAAATCGACCGCCCCGACACGCATCGCCTCGACGACGACATCGATACCGCCCTGCCCGGTTTCAACGACTACCGGAACGGCAATGCCGAGATCATGCGTTCCCCGGATGAAGGACTGGGCATCCATGCCGCGCATCGTCAGATCGATGATGACGACGCCGATCTCGCCGCCGCGCGTCTTCAAAAGCTCGAACGCCGCCTTTGCACTTTCAGCCGCAAGGCACCGATAGCCGCTGCTCTCAACGGATTGCTTCAAGACGCGGCGCTGAACGGGATCATCATCGACGATGAGAACATGCGTGGTCATTTCGATCTCCGGTTTCCGGTTTATGGACCCGCATCATGCAGGCCCTTTGGATCGACTTTGACACGGCAGATTTGAACATCGGGTTTTGAGAATTGCTTGCATTTTAAGCATTGCCGCGGGAAACAGAGGCACCCATATGCTTCGTTACGAAGACAAGAAGGACGCGTTTCATGACCTTGAAGACATCGATCCAAAGCCCGGCCCTCTCGCCTGCCGAAAGCGGTAGCGCTGCCCTTGGCGACCTGCCGGTCTGGAAGCTTTCCGATCTTTACCCCTCAGCAGAGTCCGCCGAATACAAGAGTGACCTGCAAAAGGCGCAGACCGATGCCAGGGCATTCGAGACGAAGTGGAAGGGCAAGCTGGAAACCGCTGCCAGCCGTTCCGGCGATGAGGGCATCGGCGCGGCACTGAAGGAATATGAGGCGCTGGACGATATTCTCGGCCGCATCGGCTCCTTTGCCGGCCTCACCTACTTCTCCGATACGTCCAACCCGGCCAATGGCAAGCTCTATGGCGATGCCCAGGCAAAGCTTACCGACATCGCCTCGCATCTCTTGTTCTTCCCGCTGGAACTGAACCGCATCGACGATGCGCTGATCGACGCGGCGTTCGAAAAGGATGCGCTTGCCGCTCACTACAAGCCGTGGCTGGTGGACCTGCGCAAGGACAAGCCGCACCAGTTGGATGACAGCCTGGAGCAGCTATTCCTGGAAAAATCCATGACGAGTGCGGCGGCCTTCAACCGCCTCTTCGACGAGACGATGACCGATCTGCGTTTCGAGATCGACGGCGAAAGCTTGCCCCTGGAACCCACGCTCAACATGCTGCAGGAGCCGGACCCGGAGACGCGTCGCAAGGCGGCAGAAGCACTCGGCGCCACCTTCAAGGACAACTTGCGCGTCTTCACGCTGATCACCAATACGCTCGCCAAGGACAAGGAGATTTCCGATCGCTGGCGCAAGTTCGAAGACATTGCCGATAGCCGCCATTTGGCAAACCGCGTCGAACGCGAGGTCGTGGATGCACTGGCCGCTGCCGTGCGTGACGCTTATCCCCGCCTGTCGCACCGCTATTACAAGATGAAAGCCAAGTGGCTTGGCATGGAGCAGATGAACTACTGGGATCGCAACGCGCCGCTCCCGGATACCTCCAATGCCATTATCCCCTGGGGTGAAGCCAAGGACATGGTGCTGTCCGCCTATGGCGCCTTCGCTCCGGAAATGGCCGATATTGCCCGCCGCTTCTTCGACGAGGAATGGATCGATGCACCGGCCCGCCCAGGCAAGGCGCCGGGTGCCTTCGCCCATCCGACCGTGCCATCCGCTCACCCCTACGTTCTGGTCAATTACCTCGGCAAGCCGCGTGATGTGATGACGCTTGCCCATGAACTCGGCCACGGCGTGCATCAGGTTCTGGCCGGTGAGCAGGGTGCCTTGATGTGCGCCACGCCGCTGACGCTCGCCGAAACCGCATCCGTCTTCGGCGAGATGCTGACCTTCCGCAAGCTCTTGGAAGCCACCACCGATCCGCGCGAGCGCAAGGCCATGCTGGCGCGCAAGGTGGAAGACATGATCAACACCGTGGTTCGCCAGATCGCCTTCTACGAGTTCGAGCGCAAGGTTCATACCGCCCGCAAGGAAGGTGAACTGACCTCCGAGCAGATTGGAGAATTGTGGCTCTCGGTGCAAGAAGAGAGCCTTGGACCGGCCATCCGCATTTCGGAAGGCTACGAGACCTGGTGGACCTATATCCCCCACTTCATTCACTCGCCCTTTTACGTCTATGCCTATGCCTTTGGCGACTGCCTGGTGAACTCGCTCTACGCCGTCTACCAGAATGCCGACGAGGGCTTCCAGGCAAAGTACTTCGAGCTTCTGAAAGCCGGCGGCACCAAGCATCATTCGGAGCTTCTGAAGCCCTTCGGGCTGGACGCCGCAGACCCCTCCTTCTGGAGCAAGGGTCTGTCGATGATCGAAGGCCTGATCGACGAACTGGAAGCGCTGGACGAGGCGGCCAAGTAATTTATGCGACGAAAACCGGCGGCGCTCCCATTTCGGACAAGCTTCGCCGGTTTTTATACCTGATTGGAATCGAGGTTCGAGACACGCGCCATACAAGGGTGCCCACGCGGCTCTCACTCTCGACAGTCGGCATAACACAAACGCAAGCGTGACCGGTCGATCGGTATGATCGCCATCCGCTGAAGACGGACGATGAGCATGAAGCGCAAGCCCGCAGATTTGACCTTGAGGGAAACATTGCGCTGGGAGCCGCAAGGCGGCTTCCAGAGGCTGGAGCAACACCTGCGCCGCCTGCTGCGTTCAGCCGATGCGCTGGGTTTCCGCGCCCCGAAGGATCCGGCTTCCGCTCTGAAGACGACCGTGAATGGCGACGTTCCGATGAAAGTCGCGTTGGTGATGAACTACAAGGGCGAGATGGAGATTGCAGCCGAGCCTTTCGTTCCGGTCGCCCCCGATGCTGTCTGGCGGCTGAAGATAGCGCAAAAGACCAGGCTGGGTTCAAGCGACACCTTCTACCGGCACAAGTCGTCGCGCCGCGAGCCCTACGATGCCGCCCGCGCGGAATTTTCGCCCAAGGAAGCCGACGAAGTCCTGCTTCTCAACGAGCGCGGCGAAATCTGCGAGGGCTCCGCCACCAGCCTCTTCGTCGAAGGTCCGGATGGCCAATTGCTGACTCCGCCGCTCGATAGCGGCATTTTGCCAAGCGTGCTTCGCGCCGACCTCATTCGTGAGAGGAAGGCACGCGGGCAGGCGTTGAAGCCTGAAGATCTGCAAGGTCGTAAGATATTCGTCGGAAATTCGCTGCATGGGCTGGTTCCGGCTGAACTGGTCTGATCCTGCGGCGCGTCATCCCCACAGCATCTTCGGCTACAGCGTGTTAAAACGCTAGTCGACGACCGATTCCAGACGTGCGCGGCCATTCTGCTTGGCGAGATAGAGCGCGCGGTCGGCCCGGTGGTAGAGTTCGTTGGCGCCCTCACCGGCCTTGTAAAGCGCAACGCCGGCAGAACAGCTATAGGAAAAATCCGGGTAATCGGCAAAGGGACGTGTCTCTGCCACCTTTTCCAGAATGCGCCGGACAATCGAAACGCACTCATCGAGCCCCGTGCGAGGCATCACCAGCATGAATTCCTCGCCGCCGATCCTGCCGAAATAATCCGGGCGGCGAATGGTGGAATGCGCCAGCTTGACGAAATCGCGCAACACCGCGTCACCGCCGCGATGACCGAAACGGTCGTTGATCCCCTTGAAGAGATCGATGTCGATGATGCAGATGCCGAAGGGCATTTCCATCTCCTTGTCGACGGCTTCGGCGTGACAGGCGAGTTTTGCGAAAACGAAACGGCGATTGGATGTTCCCGTCAACTCGTCGGTCTGTGCCGCACGCATGGCAAGGTCGCGATCCTGTCTCAGGCTGCGCTGATTCTGGCGAAGGGCGGTAATATCGCTGCCCACGCACAGCATCCAGCCGTCGGTTTCCACCGTCTCCGTCATCCAGATCCAGCGACCGTCATGCATGTCGAGTTCGAGACCGCGAAAAGGCTGCTTGCCGCGCCGGGATTGCGCCGACAAAAGCCAGGCTTCGAAATCCGTCGTGTTAATGATAAGCCCTACACGGTCGCGATGGTTCATCCGAATAATGTCGACCCATGTGGGAAAGCTGTCTTCGGAGAGATGAAAGGCTTCGCGGAAAGCGCGGTTGGCGTAGCGCACGCGGTCTTCCGTGTCGTAAAGTGCAATGAGGACGGGGGTAAAATCTTGCAGCGCTGACACGCGCTCCAGAAGACTATCCATGTAAGTCTGCTGATCATGACGGAACATTCGTCACCTGAAATCCGGCCAGCGTCCATCATGGGCGCTTATAGCCATGATATTATATCTCTCATGGCAAAATTACGATTACAAAAAACGATGCGTCATTCTCCATAGTAAAGAGAGAATGAAGTTAAGCTTCATATCCGCGTCATGTGGTTGTATTTTATTGATACGAATGAATAATCTGGTTCGAAACCTGTCTTGGAAGGACATTGTAAATGACGGAAGCAGCATACCCGATCTACGGGGACATCACCGGCCCCATCATCATGATCGGTTTCGGCTCCATCGGCCGTGGCACGCTTCCTTTGATCGAGCGGCATTTCACCTTCGACTGGACGAAACTGGTGGTCATCGATCCGCGCGAAGACATCGCCGATTATCTGGCCGAGAGAAACATCCGTCATATCCGCACCCATCTGACCGAGGATAACTACAAGGACGTCATGACCCCGCTGGTGGAAGGCGTCGACGGTCAGGGCTTCTGCGTCAATCTATCGGTCGATGCCTCCTCGGTGGATCTGATGAAGCTGTGCCGCAAGCATGGGATGCTTTATATCGATACCGTCGTGGAGCCTTGGCCCGGCTTCTATTTCGACGGAGAGGCAGACAATTCCGCCCGCACCAATTATCACCTCCGACAGACCATGTTGAAGGCGCGGAAGAAGCACCCCGGCGGTACGACCGCCGTTTCCACCTGCGGCGCCAATCCCGGCATGGTGTCTTGGTTCGTCAAGCAGGCGCTCGTCAATCTGGCGAAAGATCTCAAGCTCGAAATCGAAGAGCCGGCAACGGGCGACCGCGAGGGCTGGGCGAAGCTGATGCACACACTCGGCGTCAAGGGCGTGCATGTGGCCGAGCGCGACACGCAGCGCGCTCGCGAGCCTAAACCCTTCGGCACTTTCTGGAACACATGGTCGGTGGAAGGCTTCATCGCCGAAGGCCTGCAGCCCGCAGAGCTTGGCTGGGGTAGCCACGAAAAGTGGAAGCCGAAGAACGCCAGAAAGCACAAAAAGGGATCGAAAGCCGCAATCTATCTGGAACAGCCCGGTGCCGATACCCGCGTGCGCACCTGGTGCCCGACGCACGGGGCGCAATATGGCCTGCTCGTTACCCACAACGAGGCGATTTCGATTGCCGATTACTTCACTGTGCGCGACGAGGATGGCAAAGTCGCCTTCCGCCCCACCTGCCACTATGCCTACCACCCCTGCAACGACGCGGTGCTGTCTCTCTACGAGATGTTCGGCAATGGCGGACAGGCTCAAAGCGTGCAGCACGTTCTGACGGAAGAAGAACTGGTGGATGGCGCAGACGAACTCGGCGTGCTGCTTTATGGCCATGAGAAGAATGCCTATTGGTATGGCTCGCGCCTGACGCTCGAACAGGCGCGCAAGCTTGCTCCAAATCAGAACGCCACCGGCCTTCAGGTCAGCTCTGCGGTTCTGGCCGGCATGGTCTGGGCGCTGGAGAACCCGCAAGTGGGCATCGTCGAGGCGGATGAAATGGATTACCGCCGCTGCCTCGAAATCCAGAAACCCTATCTCGGCCCTGTCGAGGGACACTATACGGACTGGACGCCGCTGGACGGCCGCCCCGGCTTTTTCCCGGACGATATCGACAAGGACGATCCCTGGCAGTTCCGCAACATTCTGGTGCGCTGAGCCACAAACGAAAAGAAGGCGCTCAGGCGAAACCTGAGCCCTTTACGCTGTCGATTGATGCAGTTTTGCCACGCTTGCGCTTTTGTGAGTCCAACGAGGAACTGGTGAGTATCGCCTCTCGTTGGCTTGCAATAAACCCGAACTCGCGCCATCGTCATTAACCATCGGCTGAAGAATCGCAGGAGAAAAGAGTGATGTATTTCAAGACAAGTGTTGCCTTGCTGTTGGCTGCAATTGCCGTTTCTTCTTGTGCGCCGGCTTCCAGCCCTGTGCGGCCCATGCCGTCGATCTCCCAGCGCCCCGCAGTGGATGGCCGCTGGATCGACCGTAACGGTATCGTCTCCACCTTCCAGAACGGCTCTTTCTCCACCCGTTCGTCCGACACCAACACGCTGTTGGCATCGGGAACCTACGTGGCGATCTCCCCAACGCTCTATGAGATCAACATGACCTCGCTGGTACGCAACACCCAGTCGCGCGTCAATTGCGCCTTGATTTCGCCCGGCCAGTTGAACTGCACCACGGACAGCAACAGCCAGTTTACACTGAACCGCCAAGGCTGAGCCTTAAACGCCGGTCGCAAAGCAAAGCCGATTTGGTATTTCAACGCGCGCGTGTAGCGCGCGTTTTTTATTGTCTCTTCTCCCCCAACAATTCTACTTGCAGCAGATGCCTCAAGATGGAAACATGCCTTCGAATGGCTGTCACACTCTTGAATTAGCAAGAGATGTGCAGCCCGAAACGGCAAGCAAGACATCAACAGGAGAGAGACTGATGAACAGGATTTTGAGATTTGGCCTGATGACCGCCTCCGTGGTCGCTCTTTCGGCAGGCGCAGCACTCGCCGATTATCAACTCAACATCCTGCACATCAACGATCTTCACTCCCGCATCGAGCCCATCAACAAATCCGACTCGACCTGCTCGGCTGCCGACGCAGAAAAGAAGGAATGCTTCGGTGGTATCGCCCGCGTGAAGGGTGCGATCGATGCGCGCCGCGCCGAGCTTGGGCCGAACGCCAATATTCTCGTGCTTGATGCCGGCGACCAGTTTCAGGGCTCGCTGTTCTACACGCAGTACAAAAGCGGACCGGTTGCCGAATTCATGAACGGCATCGGCTTCGACGCCATGGCGATTGGCAACCATGAGTTCGATGACGGCCCGGCAGAACTTCTGAAGCTGATCAACGCCGTCAAGTTCCCGATCATTTCCGGCAACACCAAGATTGCCGATGGCTCGGAGCTGAAGGACAAGTTCAAGGGCTACGTCGTCAAGGAAATGGGCGGCCAGAAGGTGGGCATGGTGTCCGTTCTCGCCACCGACACCGGCGAAACCTCCTCGCCGGGCGACAAGGTCTCCTTCGAGGACGAAGTCACCTACCTCAAGGGCGCGGTGAAGGAACTTCAGGATCAGGGCGTCAACAAGATCGTGCTGCTCTCCCACGTCGGCTATGTGCGCGATCAGGAAATCGCCAGAGAAGTGGATGGTATCGACGTGATCGTCGGCGGCCACAGCCACACGCTGCTTTCCAGCACCGATCCGAAGGCTGCCGGTCCCTACCCGACGCTGGTCAAGAACCCTTCCGGTGTCGATGTGCCTGTCGTCACCGCCTATGCCTATTCCAAATATCTCGGCGATCTCTCCGTCACCTTCGATGACAATGGCGTGGTGAAATCCGCAACCGGCGCGCCGAAGCTGCTGGATGCCGCCGTGGCGCAGGATGAAGGTTTCAACAAGCGTGTGGCGGAACTGGCCGCGCCGCTGGAAGAAATGAAGAAGAAGGAGATCGGCGTCAGCGAAGCTGCAATTGACGGTTCGCGCGAGGTTTGCCGCGTCAAGGAATGCTCCATGGGCAACCTCGTCGCCGATGCGCTGCTCGACCGCGTCAAGGATCAGGGTATCACCATCGCCATCCAGAACGGTGGCGGTCTTCGCGCCTCCATCGACGCCGGTCCGGTAACCATGGGCGAGGTTCTGACGGTTCTGCCGTTCCAGAATTCCATCGCTACCTTCCAGATCAAGGGTGCGGACCTGCAGGCCGCACTTGAAAACGGCGCAAGCCAGATCGAGGAAGGCGCGGGGCGCTTCGTTCAGGCGTCCGGCCTGAAATACACCTTCGATCGCTCCAAGCCAGCTGGAAGCCGCATCGTCTCCGTCGAGGTCAAGGAAGGCGACAACTTCGTCAAGCTCGATCCTGAAAAGACCTACGGCGTGGTCACCAACAACTACACCCGCACCGGCGGCGACGGCTTCAAAACCTTCGCCACCAAGGCAATCAACCCTTACGACTTCGGACCGAGCCTGGAAGATGCTGTCGCCGCCTATATCGGCGCGCACAGCCCTTACAAACCCTATACCGATGGCCGTATCGTAGACGCGACCCCTGCCGACTACGTCGCTCCGCCAAAGCAGCCTGCCGCACCGGCACCGGCTGCACCCGCTCCGGCCACCACCGCTCAGGCTCCTGCAGCGCCTGCTCCGGCCGCCCCAGCACCGGCAACACCAGCCCCTGCCACAACGGCTCCAGCAGCTCCTTCCACAACAACACCATCCGCACCGGCAGCCGCCACCGCAGCGGCAAAATACGTCGTCACCAAGGGCGACTCGCTGTGGAAGATCGCAGAGGAGAAATACGGCAAGGGCGTCGACTGGAAGAAGATCGCCGAAGCCAACGAACTGCGTCGCCCGAACCATATCGAGATCGGTGAAGAACTGACCATTCCGGCCAACTGATCTGCGCGGGAATTGATGAGGAGAAGCCGGTTCGCGTCGCGGACCGGCTTTTTCATGCCTAGGTGCAGCGACGCGCCCAAATGCCGCGTAGGTTTTGTCAAAAATCAATTCAGATCACGGGATTGATGGTCTAAAGATTGATCCACGATGCGCGCGCGGACGTAGTCTTCCGCGATTCATGAGAGTTCAGGACAAGTTAATGGCCGCAGACATCACCACTTTCCCCGCAAGCCACCTGCCCAAGGACCATCCGAAGGTTTCCTTCGGCAAGGTTGGCGTTCTTCTCGTCAATCTCGGCACGCCGGATGGCACGGATTACAAGTCCATGCGCCGCTATCTTGCGGAGTTTCTGAGCGACAAGCGCGTGATCGAATGGTCGCGTGTCTTCTGGTACCCGATCCTTTACGGCATCGTGCTGAACAAGCGCCCGCAAAAGGTCGGCAAGGCCTATGAAGAGATCTGGAACCACGAGAAGAACGAAAGCTACCTGCGCACCTATACCCGCAACCAGTCCGACCTGATGGCGCAGGCGCTGACCGATCTTCCGAATGTGGTTGTCGATTGGGGCATGCGCTACGGCCAGCCGTCCATCGCCTCCAAGATCGATGCCCTGAAAGAACAGGGTTGCGAGAAGATCCTGCTCTTCCCGCTTTACCCGCAATATGCGGCGGCCACCACGGCGACCGTCAACGACAAGGCTTTCGAGCACCTGATGAAAATGCGCTGGCAGCCCGCACTGCGCACCGTGCCGCCTTACCACGATGACGAAACCTATATCGATGCGCTCGCAAACTCGGTGAAGAGCCATCTGGCAACGCTGGACTGGGAGCCGGAAAAGCTGATCGCATCCTTCCACGGTATTCCGCAATCCTACTTCAAGAAGGGCGATCCCTACCACTGCCAGTGCATGAAGACCGGCCGCCTGCTGCGCGAAAAGCTCGGGCTGGACAAAGACCGCTTCATGATCACCTTCCAGTCTCGCTTTGGGCCGGAAGAGTGGTTGCAGCCCTATACCGACAAGACGGTGGAGAAGCTGGCAAGCGAAGGCGTCAAGCGCATTGCGGTGATGAACCCGGGTTTCGTCTCCGATTGTCTCGAGACGCTGGAAGAAATTGCCGGTGAAGCGGGCGAAAGCTTCCTGCACCATGGCGGCGAGAAATTCACCCATATTCCTTGCCTCAACGACAGCGCCGATGGTATGCGAGTTCTCGAAAAAGTTGTACGCAAGGAGTTGCAGGGCTGGGTCTGATCCAGTCTCGGCTACCCCTCGTTGATGAAACAGGAGAGCAGGAATGGATTTGAGCGGTTTCGATATTTTTGTCATAGCGGCGGTCATTCTTGTCATCCTGACGCTCGTCGCCGGTATCAAGACCGTGCCACAGGGGTACCGCTATACGGTGGAGCGCTTCGGGCGCTACACCCGCACGCTGGAGCCTGGCCTTAACCTCATCACGCCCTTCATCGAGCGCATCGGCGCGCGCATGAATGTGATGGAGCAGGTACTGGATATTCCGACCCAGGAGGTCATCACCAAGGACAATGCCAGCGTGTCTTCGGATGCGGTGGCCTTCTACCAGGTGCTGAACGCCGCCCAGGCTGCCTACCAGATCGCCAATCTGGAATTCGCCATCCAGAACCTGACAATGACCAACATTCGCTCGGTCATGGGTTCGATGGATCTCGACGAGCTTCTCTCCAACCGCGATGCGATCAATGACCGTCTGCTGCGCGTCGTCGATGAAGCCGTCGGTCCGTGGGGCATCAAGGTCACGCGCATCGAAATCAAGGACATTGCTCCGCCAAAGGATCTCGTCACCTCCATGGCCCGCCAGATGAAGGCCGAGCGTGAAAAGCGCGCCCAGGTTTTGGAAGCCGAAGGGTCGCGCAACGCTCAGATCCTGCGCGCCGAGGGCGCCAAGCAATCGGCCATTCTGGAAGCCGAAGGCCAGCGCGAAGCCGCCTTCCGCGACGCCGAGGCACGCGAACGTCTGGCGGAAGCCGAAGCCAACGCAACGCGCATGGTGTCTGAGGCGATTGCCGCCGGTGACATCCACGCCATCAACTACTTCATCGCCCAGAAATATACCGAGGCGCTTGCCGATATCGGCAAGGCGACCAATTCCAAGATCGTGCTGATGCCGATGGAAGCTTCGTCGCTGATCGGCTCGCTCGGCGGCATTGGCGCCATTGCCCGTGAGGTTTTTGGCAAGGACAATGACGGAACAACACCTCCGCCCGCTCCACGCGGACCGGCAAGCCGTTCCTCCGTTCCGCCCTCCAACCGCCCGGGCGGCCAGACAATCAACGTGACCGTGCCCAACCCATTCGCCGCCCCGACGGACAAGTGACATGATCGAGAAACTTGTTGCCGATCTCGGTCCCTGGAGTTGGTGGGTGCTGGCCGCCATCCTTCTGGTGGCGGAACTGGCGGCACCGGGCGTATTCCTGATCTGGATCGGTGCTGCAGCGCTGGTAATAGGCGCGCTGTCCCTGGCGCTGTGGGACATGGGCTTCTGGAACTGGCAGCTCCAATTCCTGCTGTTTGCCGCGCTCTCCGTCGCCTTCGCCATTGCCGGTCGCCGCTACTATGACCGCAAATACGCGGCAACGGACGAGCCATTCCTCAACCAGCGCGAGGCAAGCCTCATCGGCCGCACCGCGACCCTCCAGGAGCCGATCACCGAAGGTCGCGGTCGTATTCGTCTGGATGATACATGGTGGCCGGTGCAGGGCGCGGATCAGCCGGCCGGCACCCGGGTCCGGATCGCCTCTGCCCATGGTCGCACATTAACGGTGGAGAAGGCTTAAGCGTCGACGCAGCCCTCAAGCTTTAAAGTGTCGCAAAACGGTGAGACGCAGGCGATGGCATCGCCTTACTGTCCGCGTGGTTGTCTCAGTTTCGCAAGCGCTAGTGTTCGAAAACGCGCAAAGGCCTCCAGATCGTCGTTGAGCTTCACGCGGATGATTGCGCCTTCATAAGCGTCGACAAGTTCTCCGGCAGCCATGTGCGGATCGATGCCATCCCTCAGCTCACCGGCGACCTCTGCTTCTTCAAGAAGGCGCGCGATGCTGCTTTCCCAGGAACGATAGGCCTTTGCAAGCTTGGCCCGCAGCACGGAACTTCGGCCTGAAACAGTCTGCCCTAGGGCGCCAAAAAGACATCCGCCTGACGGATGCTCCTCGCGAAGCTGACTTTCGAGCAGCCCAAAATAGACATCGAGCCGTTGAAGTTGGCTAAGCCTCTGATCTCCAAAGATGTCGTTGCGCTGCGCTTCCCATATCTCCGCATAATACTCGATGATGGCGCCGACGAAATCGTCCTTGCTCTTGAAGAAATGGTAGAAGGAACCTTTAGGCACATCGACGCTCGCCAGGATCGGCCCGATCCCCACTCCTTCATAGCCGTGCGCAATCAAGCCTTTCAGCCCTTCGCAAATAAGCTTGTGTCGTGTCGCATTCTCTCGAGCCATTACTAGACGACCGGTCTACTATCTAATTCACACTGAGGCATTAGGGAGTATGTGGTGGGTCAATGTCAAATGAAAGCCTCACAGCCGCCCCCCCAGGCAAACGTGATCCCGCACTTCGGTATTCGGATATGCGAAAACATGAACCGGGAGGCCCGCGGTGATCACCACCCATGAAAAAAGGGCACTGGGCATCGTTCTGGTTTGCGGCTGCTACATGATGTACTCCCTCCATTACGCCACGATGAAGTGGATGGGAAACCTGTTCGGCGTCTGGCAACTCCTCTTCATCCGCAGCATCGTGATGGTATTCGCCACCATAATGATGAAGCCCTCCGTATGCCGAGAAGTTATCAGGAGCCCCTATAAGGGCGCGACGGCGGTCAGAGCGCTGTTCCAAATCGCCTGCACCTTTTGTTTCTTTGCCGCCGCAAAGCTCATGCCTCTGGGGCAAGTCACAACGCTTTATGCCGCAGCCCCGGTCATCATCGTCCTCCTCGCCATACCGATTCTCGGCGAAGAGGTAGGGAAAGCAAGTTGGGCGGCGGTCGTCCTGGGAATGATCGGCACCGTCATCGCCGCCAACCCGACGGGTTCCCTCAACCCTGTTCCAACCCTGCTTGCCTTTGCTTCCGGGATTTTCTGGGCTCTTGCGGTGATTTACACCCGTAAGGCCGCGACACGGGAAAGCACGCAGGCACAGTTGCTGACAACGGGCTGCGTCTTCTGCCTGGTCAGCGGCCTGCTGATGGACTGGACCACGCCGGCAAACTGGTTCGAGATCGGCATGTGTGCAATCCTGGGCATCGAAATATTGCTCGCCCAAATGCTGTTCTTCGAGGGATATCGTTTTGCACCGGCATCGGTCCTGGCGCCGCTGGAATATCAAAGCCTCATATGGGTCAGCATTCTCGGCTTCGTGATGTTTGGAGATGTGCCTACGATCCACACCGTCGTGGGCGCGACCCTGATCGTCACGGCGGGCATCCTGCTTACCCTCTATGGCAACACACGCAAGCCCGTGATGCGCTAAAGCGTATGAGCGGATCTGAACGATCGCAGCACGCTTGCAACGATAAGATTAGGCAACACCGATCCGGAGCAGATCGTGGAAGTGAACGAGGCCAATCGGCCTGCTGTCCTCATCGATCACAATCAGCGCGCCGATATGGTGCTTTTCGAGCGTGGCCAAGGCCGCCGTCGCAAGCACCTCTTTCTTCACCGTCTTGGGCGTGCGCGTCATGATGTCGTCCACCGTCAGCTCAGCCAGATTGCGCGTCAGATTGCGCGCCATGTCGCCTTCCGTGACGATACCGCAAAGACGTTCATTCTCATCCAGCACCGCAACACAACCGAAATGCTTCTGCGCCAGAACACGGATGGCATCTGCCATCGGCGTGCCTTTGACCACGAGCGGCACGCGCTCGCCCGTGTGCATGATATCGCCGACCAGCGTCAGGCTCGCACCGAGCTTGCCGCCCGGATGAAATACGCGGAAATCGCCAGCGGTGAACTTGCGTGCCTCAAGCAGGGCAATCGCCAGCGCATCGCCCAGTGCAAGCTGGATGAGAGTGGATGTGGTGGGCGCAAGCCCATGCGGACAGGCCTCCTCCTCATCCGGAAGCAGGAGAACGATGTCGGACGCCTTGGCGAGCGATCCCGCCTTGGCGCAGGTCAGCGCAATCAGCGGAATGGCGAAGCGGCGGGTGTAGTTGATGATGCTGCGAAGCTCTGCACTTTCTCCGCCCTTGGAAATCGCCAGCACCACATCATTGCCGCCGATCATGCCAAGATCGCCATGATTGGCTTCCGCTGCATGCACGAAGAAGGCAGGCGTTCCGGTGGAGGCAAAGGTCGCGGCAAGCTTGGCGCCGATATGGCCGCTCTTGCCGACACCGGTAATGATCAGCCGACCGGTGATGTTGCCGATCACATCGACGGCTCTGGCAAAGGCCTCGCCAAGATCGCCAGACAGCGCGGTTTCCAGGGCAGCAAGCCCTTTCCGCTCCACCGAAACGGTTCTCAGCGCAGACTCGATGGCATTGTTTTCAGTCAGGGCGGCAGATCTCGTGGTCATGGCCGGACTGTTACTCTTTTCGCCTTTGCCTGTCCATTGGCGAAATCCTGCTGGCGTCTGGGTTGGCGCCCTCCAATCAACTGTGATCAACCAGATGTTAACCATGCGGTTTTACCTTTGAGTAACCAACATACCGAATCCGGGTGAAACGCATGAACCGTCACAGCAGAGCGATGCGTCTGAAGACGTTGCGCAGAGCAGCCGTCGCTCTGCCCGCCTGCCTGTGGCTGTCCTTTCCTGTGCAGGCCCAGACGAGCGGGCCAAATAGCGGCCAGAACAGCGGTCAGAACACGGGCCGCAACACACCGGTCTTGCCGGTCGGCCTTCAAAGCGCCGATCCTTATGCCAACGATCCAGCGTCCGGTCAGCCAGTCGGCACGAATGCCGATACGCCCGCCGCAACCGTTGTTCCCACGCCCCGTCCTGAACAAACGCCGAATGGCGTGATTGGTGCGCGCACAGAACCCGGCAGCGCCATACCCGAACCGGTGGATGAGGCGATAGAGCCAGCCGACCGGCGCGACAACATCTTCGAGCCGACGGTGGATGGCGGCGAGAAAGCAACCGTCGATGATGGTACAGCACCCGGAATCCGCATCGGGACGCTGACGCTGCGCCCATCGATCAGCCAGACGATCAACCATGAAAACAAGAAGTTTCCGGCTGCCTCCACCAACCGGACCTATCTGGCAACCGGGATTCGCGGCACACTGACCAGCGACTGGTCGCGCCACGCTTTGACGGTTTCAGGCGAAGGCGTCTATGAGCGCAATATCAGCGGCGGCAGTGCCGGGGAGAACCCGAGCGCCAACGTGCAGGCGGAGTTGCGGCTCGATCTGGCAGACCAGACAACCGCCCGGCTCAAGGCGGGCTATGCCTTCAGCCGCGAGGACACCAGCGATCCGAACGCCATTTCCGGTGCATCGATCCAGGGTGGCGAACATCTCTTCACAGCTGGTGGGTCGATCGAGCGCAATATCGGTCTGGTCAAGGCGCTTGCAGCCCTCGATCTCTCCCGCGCCATCTATACTGATGCCAAGGGCATCAATGGCCAGTCGATCAGCCTTGCCGACCGAGATCGGTCCGGCGTAGCCTTGCGCGGCCGTGTCGGCTACGAAATGTCGCCTGCGCTCGTTCCCTTCCTCGAAGCGACGGGCGCCTTGAGCGCCTACGACAACAAGACAGACAGCACCGGCTACCAGCGATCTTCTACCTCCTACGGCGCCAAGGTCGGAACGCAGATCGATCTCGGCGAAAAGTGGCGCGGCGAAGTGGCAGTCGGCCTGCTGCGGCGCGATTACGACGATAACCGTCTGGCATCGGTCAACGCCTTGACCACAGATGGCACCCTCACCTGGTCCCCCATGCGCGGCACGGATGTCAATTTCGGCCTGAAGACCGACATAGAAGATTTTGCCGGCGGCGCGCGCGGCGGTTGGGTCACGCGTCAATTGACGGTCGCGGTCATCCAGCAATTGCGAAACGATCTCGTGGCGCGGCTAAGCTCCGGGCTTGAACACCGCAACTTCCAGACAGACAGCATCGACAATCAAATCAAGTATTCGGTGGGCGCTGGCCTGACCTGGAAGATCAACCGCTATCTCGATTTCACCACCGACCTGACTTACGAAACCACGCCCGTCATCAAGACAAGCGATTGGCGCATTGGCGCCGGCCTGACGCTCAGGCGATAAAAAAATCCCGGCGCGACGCCGGGATTCCAGAGGCTTGCCACCCTGAGCTTCCGGGTCGAGCCCGAAAGCGACGGGGTGACTTGATCAACCGGATCAGCCCATTTTGGCGATGATGTCCTTCAGCGGGCCTTCGATCAGCGGGCGGATGTCCTCGCGCTGCAGGGCGAAAGCCAGGTTGGCCAGAATGAAGCCATCCTTTGCGCCGGTGTCGTAGGTTTCGCCGCGGAATGGATAAGCGGTGAAGTCCTGCTGCTTCAGAAGCTTCAGCATGCTGTCCGTCAGCTGGATCTCGTTACCGGCACCACGTTCCTGCGTTTCGAGCAGCGTGAAGATTTCCGGCTGGAGAATGTAACGGCCGTTGATGAAATAGTTCGACGGCTGCGTGCCCTTGGCAGGCTTTTCCACCATGTCGGTGATGCGGAAACCGTTACCGATCTCTTCGCCGGGCGCTACGATGCCGTAACGATGGGCAAGCTCCGGTGCGCATTCTTCAACCGCCAGAACGTTGCCGCCGCTCTGATCGTAGAGCTCGACCATGCCCTTGAGGCAGGACTTGTTGTCTCCTGTCATGATCATGTCGGGCAGCAGAACCGCGAAGGGTTCATCGCCGACGATGTCGCGTGCGCACCATACCGCGTGGCCGAGACCGAGCGGAACCTGCTGGCGCGTGAAGCTGGCGGTGCCGGCTTTCGGCAGGATATTGGACAGAAGGGTCAATTCGGCATTCTTGTTGCGCTCGCGCAGCATCTGCTCCAGCTCGAACTGGATGTCGAAGTAGTCCTCGATCACGCCCTTGCCGCGTCCGGTGACGAACACGAAGTGCTCGATACCCGCCTCAGCTGCCTCATCCACCACATATTGGATGACTGGCTTGTCGACCACCGTGAGCATTTCCTTCGGAACCGCTTTTGTTGCCGGCAGGAAACGTGTTCCAAGACCTGCAACGGGAAACACTGCTTTCCGAATCTTCTTCTTTTCTACCACACATCCCTCCTGAGAGATTTCAACGGTTTTTAAGTAACGCACACGAACTTGTTATGACAAAAGTGGCAAGTTTTTGCAAAGGGTGACGTTACCTATCGTTAATGGTAAAGAATTTGTTGACTTTAATCTGGTACCCCGTCGTGAAGCCCGATGCGTGTCTCGCAATCGAACTGACATTCGAGAGAAACGAAAGACTGACGATGAAAAAGATGATCCTTTCCGGCGTCCGTAAATTTGGCTGCGTAGCACTCGCAGGCCTGACCATTGCTCTGACACCCGTCACTGCAAATGCAGATGCGGGTTTCAAGCAATGGATCAACCAGTTCTATGCCACAGCCGCCAAGGAAGGCATTTCGCGCGCGACCTATCAGAAGGCCTTTGCAGGCGTTTCCGAACCTGATCCCGATGCGTTGCGTAAGGCGACCTATCAGCCAGAATTCACCACCCAGATCTGGGATTATCTCGACAGCCGCGTGAACCCCTACACGGTGCGCATCGGTCGCGAGATGAAGATGAAGCACGCCACGACGCTCAACTGGATCGAGCGCAATTTCGGTGTCGACAAGCACGTCATCCTCGCCATCTGGTCGATGGAATCCAATTACGGCGCGGTGCTGGAAAAGCCCGAACGCCTTCACAACATTCCCCAGGCACTGGCAACGCTTGCCTATTCCGATCCCAAGCGCGCCAAGTTTGCCCGCACACAGCTGATTGCCGCACTGAAAATCCTGCAGTCGGGTGACGTGACGCCAAAGCAGTTGACCGGCTCATGGGCAGGCGCCATGGGCCACACCCAGTTTATCCCGACGAGCTATCTGCTCTATGCGGTCGATGCGGATGGCAACGGCAAGCGCGACATCTGGCATTCCGTGCCGGATGCGCTGGCAACGGCTGCCAACCTTCTGGCGAAGAACGGCTGGGAGCCGGGCCGCACCTGGGGCTATGAGACAGCCGTTCCTGCTGGCGGAGCACGCTATGCGGACCAGACGAAGTCGCTCGCCGAATGGCAGAAGCTCGGCTTCCTCCGCCCGAACGGCAAGGGTTTTCCGCGCGGTTCGGATCGCGCGACGCTGAAGCTTGAAGGTGGTTCGAATGGTCCAGGTTTCCTGATGACCAAAAACTTCTTCACCATCAAGCGCTACAACGCGTCGGACAGCTATGCGCTTGCCGTTGGCCTTCTGGCAGACGAGATTGCCGGTTATGGCGGCATGCAGCAGAAGTGGCCGCGCCCGAACGGCACGCTGGACATCAAGGAAAAGTTCGAGCTTCAGACGCGTATGAAGGAGCTCGGCTATTATGATGGCGAAATCGATGGCAATTTCGGCTCCGGCTCGAAGGCAGCGATCAGCGCCATTCAGAGGCGCATGGGCCTGCAAAATGATGGCGAGCCATCGCAGACCCTGCTGAGAGCACTGCGGAACTGATAATGGTCCTGACGGGCCAAGAATATTAGCATATAGTCAATGGGACCGTCTCGGGAACATCACGCCATGACCACCAGAGAAGCAGGACCCATTGCAAAGACCGTGAAGCGCGGCAGTGTCGCGCTTCTTGTCGTGACGCTCAGCGTCCCGTCCTGGACGGCGACGGCGGTTGGCCAGGAGTACCGCGAACGCCGCACGCTGATGGAAATGCTGTTCGGCGGCCCCAATCAGTATAATGATCGTCTTTATTCGCCGGAGCGGCGCGAGCAGCGGCGCCAGGCTGCACCGCCACGTCAGAACTCCAACCGTTCCGTCACAAGGCCATCGGCGCCGCGCAGCACGCCGTCGGTCGTGCAGATGCGCACCGCCAAGCCCGCGCCGGTCGAGAAGCTGGAAACCGCCAAACGCGTTCTCATCGTCGGTGATTTTCTAGCCGGCGCCATGGGCGAAGCGCTTGTCTCCACCTTCGAAAGCTCCGCAGGCATCGCCATTGACGTGCGTGCCAACGGCTCGTCCGGTCTGGTGCGTTCGGATTACTACGACTGGTTTGCCAATCTCCCGCAATTCATCAAGGACACCAAGCCTGCCACCATCGTCATCATGATGGGTTCCAACGACCGTCAGGCGATGGATATCGGCGGCACGAAGGAAAAATACGGCACCGAACTCTGGTTCAAGGAATATGAGAAGCGCATCGACGCTCTGATCACGCTTGCCAAGCGCCAGCAGGTGCCGGTGCTGTGGGTGGGTCTGCCCGCCTTCCAGTCGCCCTCGCTGACGGCGGATTTCATCGGCTTCAACCGCCTTTACCGTAGCCATATCGAAAAGCTCGGCGGCGAGTTCGTCGATGTCTGGGACGGCTTCGTGGATGAGGGCGGCAAATACGTGACCACGGGATATGACGTGAACGGCCAGCAGGCTCGTCTGCGCGAGGCAGACGGCATCGGCATGACCCAGGCCGGCAAGCAAAAGCTCGCATTCTATGTGGAGAAATTCGTTCGCCGCCATCTCGATGGCGCAGAACCCGATCTGAAAACGCTGGACGGCAGCAACCTGCCCGCACTGACTTCGCTCCCGGCACTCGGCATCGATGCCCAGCAGGTTCGCACCCAGCCGATCAGCCTGACCGATCCGGATCTCGACGGTGGTGACACTCTGCTTGGTGGAAAACCGGCTCCGGCCAAATTTTCCGTGGTCGAAACGCCGCGCGAAAAGCTGACGAAGCGCGGACTGATGGAAGATGCGCCGCTTGGCCGCGTGGACGATTACCGCCTGCCGGCGACCGGCGAAACGGCGGCCAAATAGACGCTATGTGGCGAAACGGGTAGTCAGCTACCCGTTTTCGCCGGTTTTTCATCACGAAATATTAAAGTCGGAACGATCTCCCTTCAAGCTGTGTTCACGCCCGGCAAGGCATGAGGCTTTGCTGAAAAAAGATGGATATGAGGAGTATACCGTCATGGCCAATCAAGGTGGCACGCACGAACAGCACGTTAAAGCCGGCAAGCAGTCGCACAAGAACAGCGACGACAAGGCAACCCGCAGCGCATCGTCCAAGTCCGCATCGGACAGCAAGACCGGCGGCAAGCAGGGTGGCACGTCCGAGCAGCACATGAAGGCCGGCCAGCAGAGCCACAAGAACAAGCACTGATTTCCACGCATGTGGGAAAACGGCCCCCGCGCAGGACGCACGGGGGCCGTTTTTATTGTGCCAAGCTTCCTATGAAGCCGCTTATCGAGCGATGAGCAACCTCTCCCGCTCCTGACGCGACCGGGCAATGCGGGCCTTGGCTTTTTCAACGATATCGGATGACGCTTCCTGAGGGGTGCCGGAATTGAACGGCGGCGCCGGTGCGTATTCCAGCGACAATTGCACGATCTTGGCTTCCTCCTCCCCCATCAATTCGCAGATGAGCGACAGACCGAAATCGATGCCGGAGGTGACGCCGCCAGCGGTGATGAGATTGCCATCCTTGACCACGCGTTCATAAACTGGGGTCGCGCCAAAATGCGGCAGAAAATCCATCGCATTCCAGTGCGTTGCAGCGCGCTTTCCCTTCAGCAGACCGGCAGCACCCAGCACGAGCGAACCGGTGCAGACGGAGGTGACGTAGCGCGCCTTCTCAGCCTGGCTACGAATGAAGCCGAGCACTGCCTCGTCCTCGAGAAGCGCATTAACCCCACCACCGCCCGGAATACAGAGCACGTCGAATTGTGGGCTGTCGCTGAAATCGACATCCGGCGTGAAGCTCAGCCCCGTTACGGAGCGAACCGGGCTCTTGTCCTTCCACACCAGATGGACCTCGCTGTTGCTCGCCGACGCAAAGACCTCATATGGACCGGTCAGATCGAGCTGCTGGATATTCGGAAAGATGAGAAAGCCGAAGCGGTAGGTCATGTTAACTCTCCTGTTGACGAGGGAATGATAGGCGCGCATGACTTGGCGAGATTGCCATTCATCCCACGCTCCAGGCCAAAATGACCCGCCGCATCGAAATCCTCGCCTTCCCGGACGTTCAGCTTCTGGATGTCACCGGCCCCTTGCAGGTCTTTGCCTCGACCAATGATTTCTGTCTGCACGCCGGAAAGCCAGCGCCCTATCAGCCGGTCGCAGTAGGCGCTGACAATCCGATCGTCACATCCTCTGCATTGCCGATCGGCACATCTCCTTTGCCCGTCAGCGACCAGCCGATAGACACGCTGATCGTTCCGGGTGGCTGGGGCGTCTATCGCGCCTGTGAAGATCAACAACTTGTCAGTTGGATCGCGCAGCGCTCCAAAACGGCGCGACGCACGGCGTCTGTGTGCAGCGGCGCTTTTCTGCTGGCCAGTACCGGTCTCCTCGATGGCAGGCGGGCAGTGACGCACTGGCAACGCTGCGGCGAGTTTCGAAAGCGTTTTCCCAAGGTCCGTCTCGATCCGGACCCGATCTTCATACAGGACGGAGCGATCTGGACTTCTGCAGGCGTGACGGCAGGCATAGACCTCGCTCTCGCATTGGTGGAGAATGACCTTGGCCGCGAGGTGGCACTGGCCGTCGCGCGCCAGCTCGTCGTGTTCCTCAAGCGCCCGGGCGGTCAGTCGCAGTTCAGCGCAGCCCTGACGCTTCAGGATGAAAGCGGTCGCTTCGACGGCTTGCATGCCTGGATGATGGAAAACATCACGCAGGATCTGTCACTTGCCGATCTTGCCGACAAGGCGGGGATGAGCCTACGCAGCTTCTCCCGTCACTACCGCGAGCAGACGGGTGTGACGCCGTCCAAGGCATTGGAGGAGATGCGTCTGGAGACCGCAAGGCGTCTGCTGGAGCAGGCCCAGCCGGTCTCGCGCGCTGCGCGCCGCGCCGGTTTTGGCAGCGAAGAAACCCTGCGCCGCCTGTTCCAACGCCGCTTCGGCGTGAGCCCACAGGCCTATCGCGAACGCTTCATGGCGGCGGCATAAAGCAAAACGCCCGGAACGACGTCCCGGGCGTATCTTCATGGGATTATCCGACAACCACTCAGCGCGGCAGAATCGAGCTTCCCATCAGCGCCTCGTCGATGGCGCGCGCAGCCTGGCGGCCTTCGCGGATGGCCCAGACCACCAGCGACTGGCCACGGCGCACGTCGCCGGCGGCCCAGAGCTTGTCGATCGAGGTCTTGTAGTCGCGGTCATTGGCAACGACGTTGGTGGAGCCACGGCGGTCGGTGTTGAGCGTCAGCTTGCCGTCCAACTCCTTCAGAACGCTGTCAGTGAAGGGACCGGAGAAGCCGATGGCGATAAAGGCGAGATCGGCCTTGATGATGAATTCCGTGCCAGCGATCGGCTTGCGGCGCTCATCCACCTGGCAGCATTTTACGCCGGTCAGCACGCCGTCTTCGTCACCCACGAATTCGAGCGTCGCCACCTGAAACTCACGTGCGGCACCCTCGGCCTGCGAGGACGAGGTGCGCATCTTGGTGGCCCAGTAAGGCCAGACCGCGAGCTTGTCTTCCTTTTCCGGCGGCATCGGGCGGATGTCGAGCTGGGTTACCTTGACAGCTCCCTGACGGAACGCCGTGCCGACGCAGTCGGACGCCGTATCGCCACCACCGACGACGACGACATGCTTGCCGCCTGCCAGGATCGGATCGGCCGGCCAGCCGACGCTGTCGATATTTTCGCGGCCGACGCGGCGGTTCTGCTGCACCAGATAGGGCATGGCATCGTGAACGCCATGGAACTCCGTGCCGCCGATACCGGCTGGACGCGGGGTTTCCGAGCCGCCGCAATAAAGCACGGCATCATGCTCGGCCATCAGCTGCTCAACCGTCATGTCGACACCGACATTGACGCCGTAATGGAAGGTCACGCCCTCGCCCTTGATCTGCTCGACGCGGCGATCGATGAAGTTCTTCTCCATCTTGAAGTCGGGAATGCCGTAGCGCAGCAGGCCACCGGCCTTGGTTTCGCGCTCATAGACATGCACCTCGTGACCGGCGCGGCCGAGCTGCTGGGCAGCGGCAAGACCAGACGGACCCGAGCCGATGATCGCGACCTTCTTGCCGGTATGAACGGTGGCAGGCTTCGGCACGATAAAGCCAAGCTCATAGGCCTTGTCGGCAATCGCCTGTTCAACCGTCTTGATGGCGACCGGTGCATCTTCCAGGTTCAGCGTGCAGGCTTCCTCGCAAGGGGCGGGACAGACACGGCCGGTAAACTCCGGGAAGTTGTTGGTGGAATGGAGGTTGCGGATCGCCTCCTCCCAATTGTTGTTATAGATCAGATCGTTCCAGTCTGGGATCTGGTTATGCACCGGGCAGCCGGTCGGGCCGTGGCAATAGGGAATGCCACAGTCCATGCAGCGCGCCGCCTGCTTCTGCACCTCGGCATCCGACATGGGAATGGTGAATTCCCGGAAATGGCGAATACGATCCGACGCCGGCTGATACTTGCCAACCTGACGATCGATCTCCAGAAAACCTGTAACCTTGCCCATGTTACTTTCCTCACATCAAAGCAGGGTCCCGCTCGGACCCCAGTACCAGTAAGCGATGCCCATGATCGCCCCCAGCACGATAAACTCAAATCTGATTTCGCCGCTGGCTACCCATGTCGCCGCTGGTGGGGCGAGTGCGATGAGCAGCGAAATCAGTCGATGAACCATTGCCGCGCGGCGGATTTACTCCGCCGCAACCCCCATTTTCAGCCGTTCCATTTCCTCAAGCGCACGGCGGTACTCGACCGGCATGACCTTGCGGAACTTCGGACGGAACTCGCTCCAGCGGTCAAGGATATCCTTGGCGCGGGTGGAGTTGGTGTAGTGGAAGTGGTTAGAGATCATCTGGTAGAGGCGCTCCTCGTCGTGACGTGTCATGTCCTCGGAAACGTCCACGCGTCCCTTGTGCATGAGGTCGCCGCCGTGGTGGTGCAGCTTTTCCAGCATGTCGTCTTCTTCCGGCACCGGCTCCAGCTCGACCATCGCCATGTTGCAGCGCTTGGCGAAATCGCCGGTCTCGTCCAGAACATAGGCCACGCCACCGGACATGCCGGCTGCGAAGTTGCGGCCGGTTTCACCCAGAACCACGACAATGCCGCCTGTCATATATTCGCAGCCATGGTCGCCCACGCCTTCGACGACGGCAATCGCACCGGAGTTGCGCACGGCAAAACGCTCGCCGGCCACACCGCGGAAGTAGCATTCGCCGGTGATCGCGCCGTAAAGCACGGTATTGCCGACGATGATCGAGTTTTCCGCAACGATGCGGGCATTTTCCGGCGGACGCACGATGATGCGACCACCAGACAGCCCCTTGCCGACATAGTCGTTGCCGTCACCGACGAGATCAAAGGTGATGCCGCGTGCCAGGAACGCGCCGAAGGACTGACCAGCCGTGCCGCGCAGCGTCACATGGATCGTATCGTCCTTGAGGCCCTTATGGCCCCAACGCTTGGCAAGCGCGCCAGACAGCATCGCGCCAGCGGAACGGTCGACGTTCTTGATCGGTACTTCGAAGACCACCGGCTCGCGGTTTTCCAGCGACGGCATGGACTTCTCGATCAGCTTGCGGTCGAGAATGTCGTCGATAGGGTGCTTCTGGCGCTCGGTCCAGTAAGTCGCTTCCTTCGGCGCTTCCACCTTGTGGAAGATGCGGCTGAAATCGAGCCCGCGTGCCTTCCAGTGCGCCAGCATCTCATCCTTCTCCAGCAGCTCCGAAGCGCCGATGATCTCGTCCAGCCTGGAAACACCAAGCGAAGCGAGGATTTCGCGCACTTCTTCGGCCACGAAGAAGAAGTAGTTGATGACGTGCTCCGGCGTGCCCTTGAAACGCTTGCGCAGAACCGGGTCCTGCGTTGCAACGCCCACGGGGCAGGTGTTCAGATGGCACTTGCGCATCATGATGCAGCCCGCCGCAATCAGCGGAGCCGTCGCAAAGCCGAACTCGTCGGCGCCCAGAAGCGCACCGATAATGACGTCACGGCCGGTCTTCAGGCCGCCATCCACCTGCAGCGCGATGCGCGAACGAAGACCGTTCAGCACCAGCGTCTGCTGGGTTTCGGCAAGACCGATTTCCCATGGGCTACCGGCATGCTTCAGCGAGGTGAGCGGCGACGCTCCCGTGCCGCCATCGAAGCCGGACACGGTGATATGGTCGGCGCGCGCCTTGGCGACACCGGCAGCAACCGTGCCGACACCCACTTCGGAGACGAGCTTGACGGACACGTCGGCTTCAGGGTTGACGTTCTTCAGGTCGTAGATCAGCTGTGCCAGATCTTCGATCGAGTAGATGTCGTGGTGCGGCGGCGGCGAAATCAGGCCGACGCCCGGCGTAGAGTGGCGCGTCTTGGCAACCGTCGCATCCACCTTGTGGCCGGGCAGCTGGCCGCCTTCGCCGGGCTTTGCACCCTGCGCGACCTTGATCTGCAGCATGTCGGCATTGACGAGATATTCCGTCGTCACACCGAAGCGGCCAGAGGCGATCTGCTTGATGGCCGAGCGTTCCGGGTTCGGCTGGCCGTTGAGAAGCGGCATGTAACGGTCGGACTCTTCGCCGCCTTCGCCCGTGTTGGACTTGCCGCCGATGCGGTTCATCGCAATCGCAAGCGTGGTATGCGCCTCACGGCTGATCGAGCCGAAGGACATGGCACCGGTGGAGAAGCGCTTGACGATATCGACGGCTGGCTCAACCTCATCGACTGAGATCGGCTTGCGACCGAGCTGCTCGGCGCTCTTGATCTTGAACAGGCCACGAATGGTGTTCATGCGAAGGTTGCTGTCATTCACCATCTCGGCGAATTCGCGGTAACGCTCCTGGCTGTTGCCGCGCACGGCATGCTGCAGGGTGGCAACCGAATCCGGGCTCCAGGCGTGGCTTTCGCCGCGCATGCGATAGGCATATTCGCCACCGATATCGAGCGTGTTCGCAAGGATCGGGTCCTTGCCGAAAGCCGCCGTGTGGCGTGCCACGGTTTCTTCGGCAATTTCCTTCAGGCCCACGCCTTCGATGGTGGTGGCGGTGCCGAAGAAGTATTGCTCGACGAATTCCGACGACAGGCCGATGGCGTCGAAAATCTGCGCGCCGCAATAGGACTGGTAGGTGGAAATGCCCATCTTGGACATGACCTTGAGAATGCCCTTACCCACCGCCTTGATGTAGCGATAGACCACTTCGTCGTCCGACACTTCCTTCGGAAACGCGCCATGCTTGTGCATGTCGAGCAGCGTGTCGAAGGCGAGATAGGGATTGATCGCTTCCGCTCCATAACCGGCCAGCAGGCAGAAATGGTGGATTTCGCGCGGCTCGCCGGTTTCGACGACGAGACCGACCGAGGTGCGCAGACCCTTGCGGATCAGGTGATGGTGAACGGCAGCGGTTGCGAGCAGCGCCGGGATCGCAATGCGATCCGGACCGACCTGACGGTCGGACAGAACGATGATGTTGTAACCGCCGCGCACGGCAGATTCTGCCCGCTCGCACAGACGGTCGAGCATGTCCGGCATGCCTTCAGCGCCACGCTCCACATCATAGGTGAAGTCGAGTGTCTTGGTATCGAATCGGTCTTCCGTGTGGCCGATGGAGCGGATCTTTTCCAGATCGCCATTGGTCAGGATTGGCTGGCGCACTTCCAGACGCTTGGCACGCGCCGCACCTTCATGGTCCAGAATGTTCGGACGCGGGCCGATGAAGGAGACAAGGCTCATCACCAGCTCTTCACGGATCGGATCGATCGGCGGGTTGGTGACCTGCGCGAAGTTCTGCTTGAAGTAGGTGTAGAGCAGCTTGGACTTTTCCGACATGGCCGAAATCGGCGTATCGGTACCCATGGAGCCGACGGCTTCCTGACCGGTGGTCGCCATCGGAGACATCAGAAGCTTGGTGTCTTCGCTGGTGTAACCGAAGGCTTGCTGGCGGTCGAGCAGCGATACGTCGCGACGCAGCGCGCGCGGCTCAACCGGCTTCAGGTCTTCCAGGATCAGCTGGGTGCGATCGAGCCAGTTGCGGTACGGGTGCTTGGCGGCAAGCTCGTGCTTGACGTCCTCATCCGAGATGATTTCGCCCTTTTCCATGTCGATCAGCAGCATCTTGCCGGGCTGCAGACGCCACTTCTTGACGATGCGCTCTTCCGGCACCGGCAGCGTGCCGGCTTCGGATGCCATGATGATGCGGTCGTCATCGGTGACGAGATAACGGGCTGGACGCAGACCGTTACGGTCGAGCGTCGCGCCGATCTGCTTGCCATCGGTAAAGGCAACAGCTGCCGGGCCATCCCATGGCTCCATCAGGGCCGCGTGATACTCGTAGAACGCCTTGCGTTCGGCACTCATGGACTGATTGCCAGCCCATGCTTCGGGGATCAGCATCATGACGGCATGAGCCATGGAGTAGCCACCGCGCACCAGGAATTCCAGCGCGTTGTCGAAGCAGGCCGTATCCGACTGACCTTCGTAGGAGATCGGCCAGAGCTTGGAAATGTCGTCGCCGAAGAGAGCGGAGGAAACGGAGGCCTGGCGCGCCGCCATCCAGTTAACGTTGCCACGCAGCGTGTTGATTTCGCCGTTATGGGCAACCATGCGATACGGGTGGGCGAGCTTCCACGACGGGAAGGTGTTGGTGGAGAAGCGCTGGTGAACAAGCGCGACGGCGCTTTCGAAGCGCGGGTCGGAGAGATCCTTGTAATAAGCGCCGACCTGATAGGCCAGGAACATGCCCTTGTAGACGATGGTCGAGGAGGAAAGCGACACAGGATAGAAATCCTGCGCTTCCTTGCCGCCGCCGGCGTCATAGATGCGGTTGGACAGAACCTTGCGGATAAGGAACAGACGGCGTTCGAACTCGGCATTGGTAGCGGCATCGCGGCCCGCACCAATGAAGACCTGCACGTGATGCGGCTCGGTGGCAGCAATGTCAGCAGCCTTCGAAAGCGAGGCATTGTCGACCGGCACATCGCGGAAGCCGAGGAACTGCTGGCCCTCTTCGCCGATCACATCGACGATAACCTTCTTGTAGTGCTCAATGCGTTCCGGATCGCGCGGAAAGAAGATGTGGCCAACGGCATATTCGCCAGCCTTCGGCAGCGTCACACCCTGCTTGGCCATTTCCTCACGGAAGAAGCGGTCAGGGATTTGCACGAGAATGCCAGCGCCATCGCCCATCAACGGGTCAGCACCGACGGCGCCGCGATGCGTGAGGTTTTCGAGGATGAAGAGACCATCCTTGACGATCTGGTGCGACTTCTGACCCTTCATATGGGCAACGAAGCCGACGCCGCAGGCGTCGTGCTCGTTGCGTGGATCATAAAGACCCTGCTTGGCCGGAAGACCGCCGATCGTCGCGCGAGGCGACGTCGCCTCCGACGCGTTGCTCGGACAGTCATTCGTTAGAAGTGCCTGGGCGTTTTCGCCTTCAAGCCGTATGGTCATTGTCATCCCTCCTGCAAACTCGTTGCATGGTGTCACGCAGAGAGGCGGAGGCCGATCTGGCCCTCATCTCAGAAGCCAAATCCGTCTCCGCATTCCAATTTAGGACAGCATTGCTGTCTTAATTCTGTCTGAACAATGACAGAAACACCCACCTTCCGCAAGGGGATGCCGTTAATTTATAGACACGCTTTATGACGTGAAATTTCAACCAAATGAAGGATCGCGTAATTTTCTTCCTCCGGGACGCAGAAATGATTGCTTTCATTACCGCATTTGCCTTGGCTGAAATATGCTCGTAAAACCTCGGACCTATCCTCGCTGATCATATCAACCGCGCGACATTCCTGCCCGCAACCTGCTTGAAAGTGCTGACGATGATTTTTGCCTCCGATAACTGGGCTGGCGCCCACCCGGCCATCAACGAGCGTTTGATGAAGGAATCCACCCGCTTTGCTGCCGCTTACGGCACGAGCGAACTGGACAAGGCAATCGAGAAGAAGTTCAACGAAATATTTGAGCGCGAGGTCGCCGTCTTCTTCGTCGGCACCGGCACCGCTGCCAACTCGCTGGCGCTTGCAAGTGTGGCGCGTCCCGGCGGCATCGCCTTCTGCCATTCCGAAGCGCATGTGATCGAGGATGAATGCGGCGCGCCGATCTACTTCTCCAACGCCTCGCGGCTGATGCCGGTGGCAGGGCCAAACGGCAAGATGCTGCCAAAGAACCTGAAAGCCGCCATCGACCGCTTTCCGCCCGGCTCCATTCACCAAGGCCAGCCGATGCTGGTGACCATGACTCAAGCGACCGAGCAGGGCACGATCTACGAACTCGACGAGATTTCGGCGATTTCGGAAATCGCCAAGAGCGCCGGCGTCCCGTTGCATATGGATGGCGCGCGCTTTGCCAATGCGCTGACCGCGCTCGACACGACGCCTGCCGAAATGACCTGGAAGCGCGGCGTCGATATTCTCTCCTTCGGCGCGACGAAGAACGGCTGCTGGTGCGCGGAAGCCATCGTCTACATGGATCCGAAAATGGCAGAGGACCTGCCCTTCATTCGCAAGCGCTCCGCCCAGCTTTTCTCCAAGACACGCTTCATGGCTGCACAATTCGACGCCTATTTCCACAATGACCTGTGGCTGGAGCTTGCCGCCCACGCCAACGCGATGGCCAACCGCCTGCGTGAGGGTCTTTCCGCCTCCAACAGTGCCCGCCTTGCCTGGCCCACCCAATCCAACGAACTCTTCGTCGTGCTGGACAAGCAGAGCGCCAAGGCCGCCCGCGACTCAGGAGCGAGCTTCTACGAGTGGCCAACACCACACGATATGCAGCAGGAGGTCGGCGAGAACGAACAGCTCATCCGCCTCGTGACGAGCTTTGCAACAGAGGAAAGCGACGTAGACGCCTTTTTGCGAATTTGCGGCGGGGCTTAAGAAAAAGCTGCTGGGCTTTCACGCAAAACTGCCCGGCACCATGCCCTTTGCCGTGACCAGCGATGACAGCGCCCGCACCAGTTCTGCATCCGCGCCCTTGCGCGGCTGCAGCACGAACTCCACGTCTTCCAGCGATGGCAAGCTTCCGTGAGGTAGTTCACGCAGGCCAGATGGCGCCATGCTGCGGGGTTGGACGAGAACGCCCATGCCTGCGCGGGCGGCAGCCGTCAGCCCACTGAGACTTCCGCAAGTGCAGACGATCCGCCAGGCAACGCCTACCCGATCGAGCGCTTCTTGCGCGGCTTTGCGCGTGATGCTGGGCGGCGGAAAGGCGATGAGCGGTAGCGCTTCTGTGCGCGCAAGGATCGCATCCGGATCCTTGGCGAGCCACACCAGTGGCTCGCGATAAAGGAAATGGCCAAGTTGATCGCCAAGTCTGCGCTTGGCCAGCACGACATCGAGCTCGCCATTGTCCTGCATTTGATAGAGAACGCCAGAAAGCGAGACCGTCAGCTCCAGATCGACCAGCGGATAAAGCCTGGTAAACTCTTCCAGAATGACGGTGAGACGGCTTGCGACAAAATCCTCCGAGACGCCAAGGCGCAGCCGACCACGCAGACTGCTCTCACCAAAGAGGGTGGCGACCTTGTTGTTGAGATCCAGCATCTTGCGCGCATAGCCTAACAGCGCCTCGCCCTCCGGCGTCAGTCGTACGCGATGCGTATCGCGGGCGATCAGTTGCTGGCCGAGTGAAGCTTCCAGGCGTTGGATGTGCTGGCTGACTGTCGACTGGCCAATCCCCAACCGCTCTGCGGCTTGGGTGAAACTCATTGTCTGCTCCAGCGTTACGAAACTGGCGAGATGTTGCAGGTTCAGCATGGCTATCTCAAAACATGATAACTGTTAGTTTTTGCATCTGATTTCATGATGAGCGATAGTGCAGCCGATTACAATCCGCAAGCTGGCTGGCGGCGCTGAGGGATCTTTCGCTCTTTTCGCGCTTGAGCCCGGTTCGGCGGATTTCCCGATTGCAAGGCGAAAAGCCGTCTTGCGCACCACGTTCTAGAAAGGCCGCGTCATGAGCCGCTTCCTGCCAGACCGCTTCACATTGATGCTGGTCGCCACCGTCATCCTCGCGTCGCTGCTGCCGATCAGCGGGGAGCCTGCACATTATTTCTCCATCGCGACGAAATGCGCCATTGCGCTACTCTTCTTCCTGCATGGCGCACGTCTGTCACGTGATGTGGTACTGGCGGGCATGCTGCACTGGCGGCTTCACCTCGTCATCCTTCTCGTCACCTTTGGTATCTTCCCGCTGGTCGGCATCGCGCTCGGTTACATTCCAGACAGCATCCTGCCGCAGCCGCTCTATATGGGCGTGCTGTTTCTATGCGTTCTGCCGTCCACAGTGCAGTCCTCGATTGCCTTCACCTCCATGGCGGGCGGCAATGTCCCGGCGGCGATCTGCGCAGCCTCGGCTTCCAATATTTTCGGCATGTTCCTGACGCCTTTGCTCGTCGGCTTCCTCTTTACCGTCGGCGGCCACGGCGGCGGCTTTTCGCTCGATGCCTTTGGCCAGATTTTCCTGCAGCTGCTGCTTCCCTTCATTGCCGGTCAGGCTCTTCAACCGTGGATCGGCAACTGGATACGCGCCCGCAAGACGCTTCTGGCCCCCGTTGATCGCGGCTCGATCCTGATGGTCGTCTATCTGGCCTTCAGTGATGCCGTCGTGGAAGGCATCTGGCATCAGTTTACGCTGCGCGATATTGCCGTGGTCATCGGCATCAACATCGTGCTCCTGACGCTTGTTTTGTGCTTCACCATGTTCGGCAGCCGTTTGCTCGGCTTCAAGAAGGAAGACGAGATCACCATTACCTTCTGCGGATCGAAGAAGAGCCTCGCAAGCGGCGTGCCGATGGCTGGCGCCATCTTTGCCGGCCAAAGCATCGGCGCCATCGTCCTGCCCATCATGCTCTTCCACCAGATCCAGCTGATGGCCTGCGCCGTGATTGCGCAGCGCTATGCCAAGAAGGCGAAGGAAGCGGAGGCTGCAAAGATTGCTGCACCGGCGGCAGACGCGCCCGAGGCCGCTGCCATCGCCGCCAAGACGGCATCGTAGAGCGTTTCCTTGTTAAATAGAAACAGTTCTGTTGGTTCAAACGGGATCGACTGATTGTCCGGGCGGCGCGTGCCGTAGCCAACGCATACGGCCAAGCCGTCCGGGCAAGCAGGTGGCCCGTTTCAACCAACCCGAAGGGCCGGTCATCTTTCCGCCAGGATCAAAGGCGATCGGCTCGACCGTACCTTTGGGTATGCCCTTCGCCAATCGCCTTTGCCCTGACGAAAACCTGCTCCGGCAGAACGTTTCTATTTAACAAGGAAACGCTCTAAGGCGGCTGAGCGCGGCACGAGGCTTACGCCAGAGTGAGCTTCGCCCATCCGTAGACGCAAAAAAAGACGGCCCCCTTGCGGGAGCCGTCTTCTCATTCTGGGCTAACCCTTAGCTTAGTTCACCTGGGTTGGCGTTACCTGTGCCTCGATCTGCTTCGGTGCGTCCGAGACGTCGGTCGCAATCGCGATGCGGCGCGGCTTCATGGCTTCGGGAATGTTGCGAAGAAGGTCGATGTGGAGAAGACCGTTCTTCAGCGAAGCATTCTGCACTTCCACATGGTCGGCAAGCTGGAAGCGGCGCTCGAAGGCGCGCGTGGCAATGCCGCGATACAGGAAGTCGCCCTCGGATGCCTTCGTGTCTTCGGCCTTCTCGGCCTTGACGGTCAGCACATTGGCGCGGGATTCGATGCTGATTTCGTTTTCATCGAAACCGGCAACCGCCATGGTGATGCGGTAGGCATTCTCGCCGGTGCGCTCGATATTGTAGGGCGGATAGGCCTGCGCCTGCTCGGGCTGGCCGATGCTGTCGAGCATCGAGAACAGGCGGTCGAAACCGACAGTGGAGCGGTACAGGGGGGAAAAATCAACGTGACGCATGGTGTCCTCCTTAGAAGCGACTGTTTGCGGTGGCGACTCTCCATCCCATTCTGGCGATGAGAGAGACCTGGATACGGCCCCGTTCTGGCGACCGTGAGCAATAAGTGGGAATGCTGTTTTGTCAGTTCAAGAGGAAAAATTTTCGAGATCGTATCACCTGAATGATGGCTGAATACGAGGTTCCGGATGCGTTCATTTTCGCACCGCTAGAAACGTCTCATCGAAGGCAACTTCGAGGGCGGAAGAGCATCGTCCCTTCTCCTTCCGTCCGACTGGCCGGAACCGCGACTGCTAAGACCGACGGTTCCGGCAATTTTTCTGATGGCGCATATTTCCTTTGACGCATGCGGGCGCTCAACCTATCCCCTTCAGATATCTCTACAGCATCGGCCCGGAAATCGGATTCGATTTTCACAAAACACGATGCGTAGATTTAAAGAGGATAGAGCGTCCTTTGTGCGTGTAAAAAAGCCGCAGGACGCTCTCGTGCGACCACGATTTGCCCCAGGCAGGATATCGATGACCGAAGCCATTCTCCATGAGACCAAAGGCAATACCGTGCCCGGCAACCACCATGTCGGAATTTTCGAAGGTCAAGGCGGGAAGAAACTGCGTTATGCGATTTTTCGCTCGGAACAGACGGTCGCGCGCGGAACCATCGTGCTGCTGCACGGTCGCAATGAAACGATCGAGAAATACTTCGAGACAATCCGCGATCTGACGGTGAAGGGCTTCTGGGTCGCGACCTTCGATACGCGCGGCCAGGGTGGTTCGGAGCGGTTATTGAAAAAGGCGGATGCCGGTTACGTGCGGCGCTTTTCCGATTATCAGAAGGACGTGTCGCTGTTTCTGGAACAGGTCGTGCTACCGGACACGCGGCTGCCATTCTTCCTCATGGCGCATTCCACGGGCGGCTTGATCGCCTTGTCCATGGCCCCGCAACTCTCCAATCGCATCGAGCGCATGGCGCTCTGCTCGCCCTTTATCGCCCTTAGCGGCCAGTCCGTTTCGCCACGATGGGTCAAGGCGATTGCAACAGCGCTGACCCTGACGGGCTTCGGCGGCAAGCAATTGGGCAAAGACCAGCGAGAGCGGGATTTCGACGGCAACCCGCTGACATCCGATGCCGAGCGCTTCGCCCGCAACATCGCCATGATCGGTAGCCACCCGGAGCTTTTCATCGGCAGGCCGACCGCTCGCTGGGTCTATGAGGTGATGAAGATCATGCCGAAAGTGACGCGGCAGGATCACCTTACCCACATCACCATTCCAACTTTGTTGTTGGCGCCGGTTCTCGATACCATCACGCCCTATGCGGCGCAGGAGGAATTGTCGCGCAATTTCCGGGCAGCGCAACTCATCCCGGTGATCGGCGCGCGCCACGAACTCTTCCAGGAACGCGACATCTATCGTGCTCAGGCGCTTGCGGCGATCGACGCCTTTTTCGCGCCGGAGGAATAAACCGGACTGGACAGAAGATCAGAGCCCGGAAAGCAGCGCGAGCGCCTCTTCATGCACGGCCTTGCTGCCTGCAGCGATGATCCGCCCTGCCTCTTCTGGCCGTGCGCCATCCCAGGTGGTGATGATGCCGCCTGCCTGTTCGATGATCGGGATCAGCGCACCGACATCATAGGGCTTCAGGCCGGATTCGATGACGAGATCCACATGGCCGGCAGCCAGCAAAGCATAGGCATAGCAATCCACGCCATAGCGGAACAGGCGAACCTTGTCCTGCACCTTGCCGTAACGTTCGGCCTCCATTGGCGTGAAGATATGGGGCGAGGTGGTAAAGAGAATGGCATCCGAAAGCGAGCTGCAGGCCCGCGTCCTGATCTCTTTTTCGCCCTCCGGCCCCTTGTACCATGCCTTCTCCCCATCGGCGTAATAGCGCTCGCCGGTAAAGGGCTGGTCCATTAGGCCCATTCTGGCGCGACCGCCGGATTGGAAACCGATCAGCGTTCCCCAGACCGGCACGCCGGAGATGAAGGCGCGGGTGCCGTCGATCGGATCGATCACCCAGACATGCTCGCGGTCGAGCCCGATGCTGCCATGCTCCTCGCCAAGGATGCCGTGATCGGGAAAACGCTCGGTGATCAGTGCGCGGATTGCCGCTTCGGCTGCCTGGTCGCCCTCAGTTACGGGATCGTAACCGCCAGCCTGCTTGTTATCGACAGCGATACCGGTGCGAAACCGGGGCAGCGTCTCCTCCTTGGCGGCATCGGCGAGGCGGAAGAAGAAGTCGCGATCTGGCAGCATGAAAATCCCCGGCATCTGTAATTGGCTGGAGAATCACATAGCGCGGTTCTGCGCGACTCGTCCACTCCACTTACGTGAGGCACCTATTGCCTGCAGAATAGGCATGCCCAAGAAATGCCAGTCCACCATACATGCAAACACCTAAATATTGCCTATAATTTATACAAGTAATTATAATGATTGACAATTGTGCATTTTTATCTAGGATGGGGAGCACAGTCTTTGACTGTAAATACCCTCCTTGGGTGTTTCCTCCCTAGACTTAACCGCGCGAAGGCGCGGTTTTTTTTGCGCTCAGCCCAGAGCGGCGCGAGACGTCCAGGCGTCCTGTTCAGGATGAAAAAAGCTTTATTCGGCCGCAAAGGCCATATCGATCACATATTCCGAGACGAAACCCGCCATCTGACGCATGAAGATTCCCAGGGCCGATTGCATGGCCGGGAAATCCGCCGCCTTCAGAAAGGTCTTTTCGTCCACATAGAGTGCGCGATTTACCTCGATCTGCAACGCATGCAGCGAGCGGATCGGCCGGCCGTAATGCTCGGTGATGAAACCGCCGGCATAGGGCTTGTTGCACACGGCGTTGAAGCCAAGCTCTTCAAGGAAATGCAGGGCCGCACGGGAAATCTCCGCAGAGGCGCTGGTGCCGTAACGATCGCCGATGATGATGTCGGGGCGGATGTTCGATCCGGCAAGGCGGATATTGCCAGGCATGGAATGGCAGTCGATCAGCACCGCCATGCCATGCGTGGCATGGGTGCGCGAGACGAGGCGGCGCAGGCACGCATGGTAGGGCTTGTAGATGCCCTCGACACGCGACAACCCCTCCTCCACCGATAGGCGGTGCGCGTAGATATCCATGTTCTCCGCCACGATGCGCGGCACGGTGCCAAGACCGCCTGCAACGCGCATGGAGCCGATATTGGCGTAAGATGGCAGTGCGCCGTCGAACATGCGAGGATCGAGCTCATAGGGCTCGCGGTTGACATCCAGATAGGCGCGGGGGAAATTGGCCTTCAGCAGCGGCGCGCCGATATCAGGAGCGCACGCAAAAAGCTCATCGACGAAGCAATCTTCCGAGCGGCGGATTTCGTAGGAATCGAGCCGCGAGGATTCAAGAAAGGAAACGGGGTAACAGCGGCCGCTATGGGGTGAATTATAGACGAAGGGAATGCTGTGCACCGCTGGCTCGCACACCTCGAACAGCTCATATTCGCCCGTCACCCAGTCCATGCCGTCCCGTTTACCATGTCATAATTCTGCCAGACGCATCATGTTGCCAGTTGCGCCAGTGCAAGTCCATACTGGCAGGCAGTCACCCTCTCGTGATTCTACCATTCACATGATATTTACTCCGACAATGGTACAATCGCGATAGGGTATCCCAATAATTCTGTAGTTACGGTCACTTATATGGTTCAGAAAATTCTTCTCGCCGAAGACGACAATGACATGCGCCGCTTCCTGGTGAAGGCGCTTGAAAAGGCCGGATACAAGGTCTCGTCCTTCGATAATGGTGCAAGCGCCTATGATCGGCTTCGCGAAGAGCCTTTCTCACTGCTTTTGACCGATATCGTCATGCCGGAAATGGACGGCATCGAGCTTGCGCGCCGCGCCACCGAACTCGATCCCGACCTCAAGGTCATGTTCATCACCGGTTTCGCAGCGGTTGCTTTGAATGCTGATTCGAAGGCGCCGAAGGATGCCAAGGTGCTTTCCAAGCCATTCCACCTTCGCGACCTCGTCGACGAGGTCAACAAACTCCTTGTGGCGTAAGGGTTTCAAAAAAACCTGTCACAAAATCGAAAAAGGCAGTTGACGCTTCATTCGGTTATGTGATTTATGCGCCGCAACGGAGGGCGTGTAGCTCAGCGGGAGAGCACTACGTTGACATCGTAGGGGTCACAGGTTCAATCCCTGTCACGCCCACCATCCGAATTCAAAGAAATCAAGGCCTTGCAAAATATTGCAGGGCCTTTTTCTTTATTGTCCCGCCCTGCGCCAGACCGCAATATACCTCAGACAGGACCACGTCGCTGGCGTTCGAAGCAGCAAGCCAGGATGCACCGTGGCGAAGAGCCAGTGCGGCATGAGTTCCCTTCGCTCCGAGGATGAGTTCGGGCGCGATAGAAACAGGACTATGTAATAAAGGTAGACGAATGAGCAATCGCACCTCATCTGGGCTGAGGCGCTTCGTCAGCGCCGCCTCAGGTCCGTGGAAAGCAGCAATCTGCTTTTTTGGCGTCGTTGCAGCTCTGATGGGAATGAATGCCGTAGCGATCCTGTGCGGATGGTACACGCTCTCCAATCGCCTCGTAGCCTATACCGCTCTCGCTGCCGTCGGATTTTTCGTATCCGTGCTCCTGCAAGCCTATTTCAGCCTTACCGCCTCTAAACGGGATCGGGCAGACAGGAAGTAGCGACTTTTCAATTATCAGAAAGCGCGATACAAATCGGAAAATCCGAATGTAAAAGCGCCATGACGAAAAAATTCCTGATCATCGATCCCGAGACCGACCACGCCGTGTTGAAGGGCATTGCCTCGCCGACGCGAGCGATCATGCTGAAAATGCTGCACGATCGCGGCCCTATGAATGTCAACGACATGGCGGCGGCTTTGGACCTGCCGCAATCGACGGTTTCCACCCACATCCAGATTCTGGAAGATGCCGGTCTGCTGCAGAGCGAGACGCAGAAAGCGCGCAAGGGAAGCCAGAAAATCTGTCGCGCCACGGTGGAAGAGGTTGTTGTCGTCTTCAAAAGCGAGGTGCGAGAGCCGCGCAAGGACATGATCGAGGTGGCCATGCCAGTGGGTCTTTACACCGGCTTCGAGGTGACGGCACCCTGCGGGCTCTGTTCACCAGATGGTATCATCGGCCTTCTCGATGTTCCGAATGCACTTCTGGATCCGGACCGGATGAAGGCGGGGCTGATCTGGTTTACCCGTGGCCATGTGGAATATCAGTTCCCCAACAATGCCAAACTTTCCAACACCGCAATTCGCGAGCTTGAAGTGGCGGTGGAGCTGAGCTCGGAAGTGCCAGGAACCAGCGCCGACTGGCCGTCTGACATAACGCTGACCATCAACGGCAAGAAGGTCGGCGTGTGGACCTCGCCCGGAGATTTCGGCGATAAGCGTGGCGTCTATACGCCAGACTGGTGGAAGCTCAAGGGCTCGCAATATGGCAAGCTGAAGAACTGGCGCGTCGGACCGGACGGCACCTTCGTCGATGGCGTGCAGATTTCCGATGTGACGCTGGCCGATCTCGATCTTGCCAGCCATCACTCCATTCGCGTGCGCATCGGTATCGAGGACGACGCTTCCCATCCAGGCGGCATCAATATCTTCGGCAAGGGCTTCGGCAATTACGATCAGGACATCGTTCTGCGCCTGAAAATCGAATAATATCAAGAATTCCGATATTTAAAATAAGAATGCGACATCAAGCTGTTAGAAATTACGGGTAGCTTCTTCACGCGGTATCAGCGCTCTTCCGGTTGACCCTTACCGGATTTTCCGATTTATTATCAGCAATGGCGATACATATCGTTTTTTATGATATTAATGGGAGGAATGCATGAAGGTGTCGGTTGTGGCGCATCCGCAATTTGTCGTGGCGGATATTGATCCAAGACTCTACGGGTCTTTCATCGAGCATCTCGGTCGCGCGGTCTATACCGGCATCTACGAGCCAGCCCACGAAGCGGCCGATCAGAACGGCATGCGTCAGGATGTCATCGATCTCGTCAAGGAACTGGATGTTCCGATCGTGCGCTATCCCGGCGGCAACTTCGTTTCCGCCTACAATTGGGAAGATGGTGTTGGCCCGAAGGAAGAACGTCCCGTACGCCTCGATCTTGCCTGGCATACTTCTGAGAGCAACGAAGTCGGCCTGCATGAATTTGCCGACTGGTGCGTATCCGCCAACACCGAAATGATGCTGGCCGTCAATCTTGGCTCACGTGGTCTGGATGAAGCGCGCAATATGCTGGAATATGCCAATCATACCGGCGGCAGCGAGTGGAGCGACAAGCGCATTGCCAATGGGCGCAAGGAGCCCTTCGACGTCAAGCTCTGGTGCCTCGGCAATGAGATGGATGGCCCCTGGCAGATCGGCCACAAGACAGCCGATGAGTATGGCCGCCTGGCCCATGAGACCGCCAAGGCCATGCGCGCCTTCGACAGCTCGCTCGAACTTGTCGTCTGTGGCTCGTCCAATGCCAAGATGCCGACCTATCCGGAGTGGGAAGCGACCGTTCTCGACCACACCTATAACGAGGTCGATTACATCTCGCTTCACATGTATTTCGAAAACCATGCCAATGATGTGGGCAACTATCTGGCGATGAACCAGAAGCTCGATGACTATATCATGTCGGTCGCAGGCGTCATCGATTACATCAAGGCCAAGAAGCGCTCGTCGCGCCAGGTCTATATCTCTTTCGACGAGTGGAACGTCTGGTATCACTCGAAGGAACAGGACAAGAAAACGCTTGCCGGCGCCGATGGCTGGCCATTTGCCCCACCGCTCCTTGAGGATATTTACAATTTCGAGGATGTGCTGCAGGTCGGCCTGATCCTCAACACCTTTATCCGCCGCTCGCATGTGGTGCGCATTGCCTGCCTGGCGCAGCTCGTGAACGTCATTGCGCCGATCATGACCGCGCCGAACGGACCGGCCTGGCGCCAGACGATCTTCTATCCCTTCCTGTTTGCCTCCCGCTACGGTCGCGGCAAGGCGCTGGATCTGAAGGTCGACAGCCCCACCTATAAGAGCGATGTGGCGGGCGAGGTATCCTGCCTCGACGTATCCGCCGTGCATGACGAGGAAGGCCGCTTCGTCAGCTTCTTCATTGTCAACCGCTCCGACAAGGAGATCGAGGCCGACTTCGACGTCGCAGCCTTCGGCAGCGAAAGCAGCATCACCGATCACCAGGTCATGACCCATGCCGATCTGAAGGCCGTCAACACGCAAGCGAATATGGACAATGTCGCGCCAAAAAAGGCCGATACTGCAACGCTTGCCAACGGGCGGCTTTCGGCGCGTTGCGCTCCCTACTCCTACCAGATGCTCCGCATCAAGGTCTGACCGGCTGAGCCGGGAATGCCAGACGGGTCATGGGAGGAGAGACAATGACGGCAAGTATCGATATCAACAATGTGAGCAAGCACTTCGGCGGGCTGACCGTTTTCGAAGGGCTGTCGCTTTCCATTCCGGCGCATGAATTCGTCGTCTTCCTCGGCCCTTCCGGCTGCGGCAAGTCCACGCTTTTACGCATGATTGCCGGGCTGGAAAGTGTGGATGACGGCGAAATCCGCATCAATGGCGAACGCATCGACGACCAGCCACCGGGCAAACGCGGCGTCGCCATGGTCTTCCAGTCCTATGCGCTCTATCCGCATATGACGGTGCGCGACAACATGGCCTTCGGGCTGAAGAACATCGCCGTCGACAGCTCCGTCATCGATGCCCGTATTGCCGAAGCCGCACGCATGCTGGAGATCGGCCATCTGCTGGAGCGCAAGCCCGGGCAATTGTCCGGCGGCCAGAGGCAGCGTGTCGCCATCGGTCGTGCGGTAGTGAAGGAGCCGAAAGCCTTCCTCTTCGACGAGCCGCTGTCCAATCTCGATGCGGCATTGCGTACCCGCACCCGCATCGAGCTTGCCCAACTGCACCAGCGGCTAAAATCGACGATGATCTTCGTCACCCATGACCAGATCGAAGCCATGACGCTGGCAGACCGGATCGTCGTCATGAACAATCGGCAGATCGAGCAGATCGGCACGCCGATGGAGATCTACAATCGTCCCGCCAGCCGCTTCGTCGCCGGCTTCGTCGGTGCCCCGGCAATGAATTTCCTGCCCGTCACCATCGGCACGGATGCTGGCTTGGTGAGCGTCGAAACCGCCTCCGGCATCAAGATCGCAACCGCCATTCCGGCCGCAGGCATCGCGCCCGGCGCATTCGAACTCGGCCTGCGTTCGGAAGACATGCGCATCACCACACCCGGCACCGGCTCTGCCGAAGGCATTGTGGATGTGGTGGAGCGGCTGGGAGAGCGCACGCTGGTCTATGTGCGCCTTGCCGACGGCCAACAGCTTGTCGGCTCTGATAGCGGCGATAGCCGTGTTACGGTCGGCGACCGGGTGGGCCTCTCCTTCGATAGCGCCAAGGCGCATCTCTTCGCTGCGTCAGGCCGCGCCTGGCATGCGCGGGAGGTGGGTCATGGCTGAAGCACTGACTGCACCAAATACAGTCCCAATCAAGCGAAGAAAGAGCGTCGATATCTACGCGCCTCAATGGCGAAACTTCCTCTTCGTCGCGCCCTATCTCGTCTTCTTCGTCACGCTGCTTGTCGTTCCGCTCTTCTGGGGAATCTGGCTTTCCTTCCACAAGGCGGATACATTCTCCTCCGGCCGCTTCATCGGCCTCGGAAATTATGTCCGCCTGTTCAATGATAAGATCTTTCTGCAGTCGATCTGGAACACCTTCTATTTCGTACTCTTGACCGTCCCGTCGCTGGCCTTGCTCGGCCTGTTTCTGGCGCTCTGCCTTAACAAGCGCACCCGCAGCGCCGCCGTTCTCAGAGGCCTGTTCTTTTCGTCGTCGGTTCTCTCCGTCACCATCGTCACGCTGATCTGGCGGATCGTCTACATTCCCGATATCGGCCTTCTGTCGATGATTTTCGGCCTGTTCGGTGCTCGTGCCCCTGCCTTCCTGTCGGACCCGAGCCTTGCGATGATCGGCATCGCTATCGCCACCGTCTGGTGGTGCATCGGCCTGCCGATGATGCTGTTTCTCTCGGCCCTTCAACAGATCCCGCAGGATATCTACGAGGCCGCAGCCCTCGATAATGCCAACCGCTGGCAGACGCTGCGGTCCATCACCCTGCCCTCGATCAAGCGCACCTTCGTGCTCGTCGTCATCATCCAGATCGTCTTTCAGTTCCAGCTCTTCGGCCAGGCGCTGTTGATGACGCGCGGTGGCCCGAACAACCTCACCAAGCCGATCGTCTTCTATATCTACGAAACCGCCTTCCGCCGCTGGGATCTTGGCCTCGGTGCCGCCGCGTCCGAAGTGCTTTTCGTGCTGATCCTGATCGCGGCCATGGTGCAATTTCTGGTGTCCCGCAGAAAGGCAGATGTGTGATGGCTTCGCAAAACTCCAACATCATCGGCAGATCCTTCGGCGACCGCGTTCTCTACGGCCTCGTCATCCTTCTGGCCATCGTCATGGCAGCGCCTGTCATTTACGTCATCGCGCTGTCCTTGAAAGACAACAATGCGCTGATGGTCGATCCGCATTCGGTCTTCCATCTGCCCTACACGATCAAGAACTATATCGACACGATCGGCACCTCCAGCGTGTTCCTCTGGGTGTTCAACAGCATCGTGGTGGCGGGCGGCATGACGATCATGACGCTGATCCTATCCTCGCTTGCGGGCTATGGCTTCGCCCGGCTGAACTTCCCCGGTCGCGACGTGCTATTCGTCCTCGTGCTATTGGGTCTCGCCGTGCCGGAACAGGCGGTGCTCATTGCCCGCCATCAGATCTTCAGCTGGCTTGGCCTGCACAATTCCTATCCGGGCTTGATCCTGCCCGGTCTGTCGTCCGCCTTCGGCGTATTCCTGATGACGCAATATTTCCGCGCCATTCCAAAGGAGCTGGATGAGGCGGCGATCCTCGACAATGCCAGCCGCTTCCGCGTCTTCTGGAAGGTGCTTCTGCCACTGACCGTTCCGGCCCAAGCGACACTTGGCATCTTCACCTTTCTCGGCGCCTGGAACGATTACTTCTGGCCGCTGATCTCTGCGACGAAGAAGGAAATGTTCACGCTCACCGTCGGCATTGCCTCGACGCAAATGAACTTTGCCCAGTCGCAGGGCATCGGCTTTCTGATGGCGCAGGCGGTGTTCGCCGGCGCACCGATCCTGATCATCTATCTGTTTTTCCAGAAATATATCGTCACCGCCGTCTCTGGCGCGGCGGTGCGGTGATGCATGACGCTCCGGCCAAGATGCAAGGCCTGAACGAATGAGGAAAAGACGCCGCTCGCCCAGCGACGGCGAAACCTGAGGAGGAGGAGACTATCATGACTTTGAGGACATTGTTTCTCGCCACCATATCCGCAGCCGCGGTTCTGGTCGCATCACCAAGCTTTGCCGAGACCGAATTGCAGGTGCAGCGCTTCTTCGGCGCTTGCGATGCAGACTTTGGCAAGAACACCGATATCAGCAAGGCGGTGGGCGAATGCGGCATCATCACCTCGATGATCAACAAATTCGCTGCCGACAATCCCGATATCAAGATCAATGTCACCACGGTGGAATGGCCGGGCTACGACCAGTTGACCGCTCAGTTCGCCTCGGGCGACGCACCGGACATCGTTACCATCCATGAATCTGTCCTGTCCGACTATCAGTCCAAGGATCTGCTGGTACCGCTCGACGACATGTTAAAGACGGTCGGCGTGACGCCGGACAAATTTACCGACGCCGCCAAGGAAGGTGTCACCAAGAACGGCAAGATCTACGGCCTGCCGATCGACAACTGGACCATGCTCTATCATATCAACATGGACCTGTTCAAAACCGCTGGCCTCGTCAATGCCGATGGCACGCCGATCCTGCCAAAGTCGCCGGAAGAGCTGTTGGCCCAGGCCGAGCAGTTCAAGCAGAAGACCGGCAAGCCCTATTTCGTCCAGAACCTTGCCAATGAGACGGCGCTCTATGCCCGCAATCTCTACACCTATCTCTTCCAGCAGGATTCCGATTTCTTCGCCGATCCGAAAAAGGTGAAGTTCAACACGCCGGAAGCCCGCAAGATCGTGGAGATGTACAAGACCATCTTCGAAAAGGACGACACGACGAAGGACCTCGATTACGGCGGCTCCATCAACGCGTTCCTCGGTGGTGAAGGCGGCGTACACCTGAACGGCACCTGGATGGTCGGCGACTACAATGCCCAATCTGAAAAGCCGGGCACTGCGCTGAACAAGGGCGGCTATGCGGTCTATCCCTATCCGCAGCTCTTCCCTGGTGCCAAGGCGCAATATGCCGATGGCCACAGCTGGGCGGTTTCCAAGAAGGATCGCACGCCGGAGCAGGAAGCGGCGATTGCCAAGTTCCTGAAATTCTTTGCCGATAATGATTTTGAATGGTCGCGCACCGGCCACCTGCCGGCTTACAAGGCGGTCATCGAATCCGCCGAGTTCAAGGCGCTGCCGCATCGCGACACGATTGCGCCGATCGCCACGCTTGGCAAGCCGCTGCCCTCTGCCGTCCAGCGCCAGTTCGCCATTCAGGACATTGTCGGCGAGGAAATGAGTGCGGCCATCACCGGGCAGAAGGACGTTGATTCCGCGCTGGCCGATATGGAAAGCCGCGTCAACGAGCTTCTCGCCAACCTCTGATCAGTAGACCGCAGCCCCCCTTTGCTGCGGTCTCTCGCGCCTCGCCTACCCTCCCGGGGGCGAGGCGCGAGATTTTGATGAGCGCACCGCTCTCTTTTTCGCCTTCATGGTCGATATGATTTGGAAATGGACAATCTTGGTCCTATGGGTGAAACCACTCCATCGCCCGAAACAATCAACGACCGTGCCTAAAATGCAAAGCGACACCCGCCAGACAATCGTGCGTCTTCTCTCCACCATGGCAAGCGCCAAGGAGATCGACCAGTATCTGAAACGCTTTTCCCAGCTCGATGCCAAGCGCTTCGCGGTGGTCAACATCGATGGCGCGATCCTGCACGATGCGCGCGAAGCGGAGGCAACAGCCTCGTCGCTGTCGTTTCTGCAACAGGTCGGCCTGACGCCTATCGTCCTGTTGGGGGCAGCCGCTGGCAATCGATTTGAGTTTTCGGCAGAAGCTTTGAATCTCAAGCTTGTCGAACTGCTTGAGCAGCAAGGCGCGCGCGCCACTTCGATTGCGGCAGGCATCTTCATGGCGCAAACGTCGACAGGCAATACTGCCAATCCTGTTGCAACCATCAGCGCCGTCGAACTGGCACCGATCGAAGCCAGCTTCCATGCTGGATCGATCCCTGTCATCAGCAGCGTCGGAGAGACACCATCGGGCCAGGTCATCGAGATCGGCAGCGATGACGCGACCAGCGAGATGGTACGGTCGTTGCAACCGTTCAAGGTCATTTTTCTGACAAGCCAGGGCGGCTTGCGCCATGACACTGGCCGCCGGATCGATTCGATCAACCTGTCTACCGAATACGACCAGTTCGTCGGCAAAACCTATGGCGACGGCGGCTTCACCTTCAAGATCGAGCAGATGAGAGAGTTGCTGGACGTCTTGCCGATGGAGTCTTCGATCTCGATCACCAACCCGGCCAATCTGGCGCAGGAGCTTTTTACCCATAAGGGCTCCGGCACGCTGATCCGCCGCGGCGAGCGCGTGCTGCGCGCCACCTCCTGGGAGGAGCTGGACCTGACCCGGTTGAGAGCACTGATCGAATCCAGCTTCGGGCGGCCGGTGGTGGCGGATTATTTCCAGCGCACCCGCCTGCTGCGGGCCTATATCAGCGAGCATTACCGCGCCGCCATCATCATGACTGAAGAAGATGGCGTGCCCTATCTCGACAAGTTCGCCGTGCTGGATGAGGCGCAGGGCGAGGGCCTGGGACGTGCGGTCTGGAAGGTCATGCGCGAAGAGACACCGCAATTGTTCTGGCGCTCGCGCCATAACAACCAGGTCAACATATTCTACTACGCCCAGTCCGATGGCTGTTTCAAACAGGAGCGCTGGAAAGTGTTCTGGTGCGGCCTGACGGATTTCTCACAGATCGAAAAATGCGTGGCCCATTGCGCGGTACGTCCCACGACCTTGATCGACGCTGAAACCAGACAGTAGAGGGACGAGGCGCCATGCCACATTCGATCAATCTGCGCATTGTTCCCGGTCTCTACGGCGTCGCACGACTTGCAGCTAGCGCATCCGTCCCGGACTGGTTCAATGGGCCCGGCTTCTCCGCCCTGGTGAGAAGCGATGATGAACTCACTCTGATCTGCCTGCAAGACCGCGTGCCGGGGGACATCGAAGCCGAGCCGAACTGGCGCTGTCTGCGCAGCCTCGGCCCCATTCCCTTTAATGCGACCGGCATCCTTCAGGCACTGATCCAACCGATCTCCGAAAATGGCATAGGCGTATTCGTTCTCTGCACCTTTGACGGCGAGCATATTCTCGTGCCGGACAGGGATTGGGACCGCGCAGAACGTCTTCTTGAAGAGGCAGGGCACGTCTTCGTTTCGTAGTGGCGCTCTCATCACTTCGTCAGGACGGGCGGGAGCGAACCCTTATTTCGCTTCGCGGCATCGCTGGGAGCAGAATTTTACAGTCTCCCAGTCCTTAGCCCATTTCTTGCGCCAGACGAAAGGCCTGCCGCAGACCGGGCAGATCTTCGAAGGCAGGTCCGATTTTTTCCGATGTTTCGCCATCCGCTCCTCCAGTCCCACGCCTTACGGCATCACTCGCCGGCTGGATCACGAAACGATAAGGCGATGGATCCCTTTACGCGCCGGCACCACGAAAATACCGAAGACGACAGGCGCGAAACCAGGATGCGGTAGCAACCATTTGTGCCCCACGACAGTCTTACCATCGACCAATCATCCGGAACACATCATGGCCTTTGAACACTTCATAACCGATTACGGCGTTGCCGCCGTTCTCATTGGCTCCGGCGTCGAGGGAGAGACCGTCGTATTTCTCGGCGGGGTCTTGGCCCACAAGGGTCTGTTTCCCTATTCGCAGGCCGCCATGGCAGCCGCAATTGGCTCATTCCTGGCAGACCAGATCCTGTTTTTTCTCGGACGCTATGCCAGCGATTTTAAAGCGGTGAAGCGGCTGACGGCAAAGCCCGCAATGAGGCGCGTCACCTCCTGGCTGGAACAGCATCCCAACGCCTTCATCTTTTTCTTCCGCTTCGTCTATGGCATTCGCACCATCAGCCCGGTCGCAATCGGCCTATCCTCCATTGCGGCCACTCGCTTCTTCTTCATCAACATGATTTCCGCCGCCACTTGGGGCACCGTCATCACCGCTGTCGGCTATGGTTTGGGACAGGCTGTCGAAACGCTATTGGGCAGACTTGCGCTCGGCCATCATATGGCGCTCGTTTTGATCCCCTGCATCCTCATCATCGCGGCAGTCGCTTTCGGCGTGCATCATTTCGCCAGATCTTCGGAAAAGACATGATCGGCACCACATGCCGAACGTGAGCTTAAAGGCTTATTGAGGCTGAGCTCGCCTCTTCTGCTCGTCGATCTGGCGCTGCTGAGCGCTGAAGCGTTGATCGTAATCGGCAAAAGCGCGATCGACCTCGGGACGTGGAACCTGCGCGTCGCGCAAATCCTTGATTTCTGTTTCCAGTCGAATGCGGTCCTCGGAGCCGCGCTGTTGTCGCCACTCCATTTCCTGGCGCGTCACCATCCGCTCGGTCATGGCCACGATGCTCTGCTGCGTGGTTTCGGCCAATCTGGCGACAGCCATCTGTGCCAATTCGGAATTTTTCAGGATCGCGGCATCGAGACGGCTCTGGTCCTTGCTGAGCGTGCCATAAACGAAGGCGCTGAGCGCCGCCAGGATCGTGAACGACACGCCAACCGCCGACCAGACGACAGGCCATTGGGTACGGCTGCGCTCCGCAAGGCTGGCAGACAGGCCGGAGATCGACGTGCGCATCTCATTGGCAATTACCCCCATGGCGTTTTCCACCTGCTTGAAACCGGAGCGCATTTCCGTTTCAAGATCGCTCTGCCTGCGCCCCAGGTTGGTGACGCGCTCGCCAAGCTGTGCGGTGGCGGCATCGCTATAGGCGCGGTGGGTTTCATGGCCGTTCATGTCTTCAAGTCCTGTCATTGCCTGATACCACGCTCCACGCCCTGCGGCGTGGTCGGGTCGAAACGTGTTTTCACGCCATCGTAAAAGGAGGCGCATCGCCCGGTGCGTCGGTCAGCGAGATCGGCCGCAACTTCCCATCGCAATTGCGTATTGCGCGGCTTCTCGATCCCGTATTTCGGCACGACCCTGTCCATCGTCTGACGGCACTCATCGGGCAGATCCGGAAGGCGGATTCCTGCGGCCATCCTGCCCCGCGCGTCCGCGGCTGCAATCAGCCGCGCCTCTTTGCCGGCACAGCCAGAGACGATCAGCATCGCTCCAGCGGTAATCGCCATCATCCATCGTCTGGTTGTCATTGCGGATCGCCTCTTCGAGTTCAGCCTGGCGTTTTCGTTGGGTAAGAGCATCGGCCACCGCACGCTTGCGATAGTCTTCAAGCGCCTGGGCGCTCGCATTGCGCTGGCGCTCCAGTTCCGTAGCCTTTGCCTCGGCGGCGGTCTTTTCCGAGAGAAGCACATAACCTTTTAGCAGTGTCGCATCATGCGACGCCAGCCACAGCCGAAAGCCGCCAAAGGCCAGCAGGGCCACGATGATAAGGGCTGCAAAGCGCGCCAGAAGCGAAGTCGGAAAAAGCATGTTCATAGGCCGCTCACGCAGAGTTCGGCTTCGCCAATGCGCCGCGCGTCGCCCATTTCCCGACGGTTGACGAGGCCGCGCACGATCTGGCCACCGGCACGATTGAAGGCCGTCTGCGCCTCACAGGCCGCCCGCCACTGCCCTGCCTCAACGCGCGCCTTCGCCGTCGACCGGCACCAGGCACCGACACCAAAATTATAGGCGCCGGAGATCATCGACGCACGAACGCTCAAAGGTGCTTTCGCCAGGTTCGGAGAGCATGTCATGATCGCCTGGTGATAGTCATCATGGACGCGGCGCAGAAGCATGTCGCGACACTGCGCCTTCGTCTTCGTCATGCCGGGACCGACACCTTTCGTCTCGCCATAACAGATGTCCCAGATTTTCGCGTAAGGGTCCCAATGGGACTTCAGCACCAGCCCCTCCCAGGGGATGATGGCCTTCTCCACTGCCAGAATGACGGCAGGATCCATTTTCGCCGTCGTGGCATAACGGTCATAGGCCGTATAGCCACCGGCAGCGATACTGGCGAGCACCGCCGCAAGCGCAGCCTTACCCCGCCGTGTCGGCGTGATCCTGTTGATCGGCATCGACAATACCTTTCTGAGCAAGAATACGGGAAATAAAGGCCGCGCAGGTCGCGGCCCCTGAAAGCGCGGCAAAAACGCCGCGCGGAATATCGAGATTTTCATCGATGATCGGCAGAAACACTTCGAGGCCGGACAGAAGCCCGGCAAGCACGAGCCCGCCCCGATGCCTGAGAGCAGACGGCCCGGCAAAAGACGCTTCCGCCTTTCGCCTCAGCGCGTGCCGCTCACCAAAGACATCGGGGCGCAGGTCCAGACGAGGGACAAACCCATCCCCCGCCATTCGCAAAGCAGACACCGCCTCACCCGCAACCGCTGGCGTCACGCAGACGTGCCCGGCGTCGGGCAGCGGCGGCAAAAGCAACGGCTTGTCACAGCTGCTTGCCGCAGCAAGCCCGGCTTGAAAGCCGCCAGCCTCAGCGGCATGGATGATGTGATGACGAAATCTGCTCATACAAGAAAACTAGTAAAAATTCGGGCGTCCGTCAACTAGTTTCCTTGTGTGCTTTTCCACAAGCGTTCTGGTAATAACTAAGCCATGGGAATTATTGGCGAAAATCTGAAGTCGATCAGGAAGATCAAAAATCTTTCGCAGGCGAAAGTTGCGGAACTGTCGGGCGTCAGCCAGCAGCTCATCTCGCAGCTCGAGACCGGCTTGACCGAAAAGACCACAGAGCTTCCTGCTCTCGCCCAGGCGCTCGGCGTCGGCGTCCATGAGCTCGACCCATCCTACACGCCGGATGCGGAGGGCATTCCCACGTTAAGCGTGCCCTATCTCGCCTGGGTCAGCGCCGGCGCCATGATCCGCGATGACATTGCCGATGAAGCGCTTGGCCTCATCCGCGTGGCGGATTTGCCGGCCTCCGGAGACTGGATCGCTTTGAAAGTCATAGGAGATTCCATGGATCGGATCTCTCCGCCCGATTCCATCATCTTCGTCGATCGCAGCGACCGTAACCTCGTGCCCAATGGCTGCTATGTCATTTCAGACGTGGAAGGCAACGCCACATATAAGCGCTACCGCTCCGGCCCCATGCGCTTCGAGCCGGTTTCGACCAACCCGCAGCATGAGCCGATCTTCCCGGATAACGATCCCATCATTGTCGGTCGCGTCCGCCGCTCGATCATCAACATGTAAACCATTTGGGAGGACTGCCCTCCCGATCTTGGACCACCCCCGCCTGACGGCGGCTACCACGCACGGCCCTGCGTTCCCAACGCGATTCTCTCTTTGTTCTCATATTTACTAGTTTTCTTGTTGACAGAGATACTAGTATTATAGTAGACGTTGCTCACTCACTAGGGATGAAACGACTCGGGGATCGAGCAGTCAATCCTCCAGCGAGACAGCGATGACGAGGAGGTTCTCCCATGACCGCACCTGGCTACATCATCGGAAAAGACGAGATGCTGCTCATTGCCACCCGCTGGCGCGATGGCGATACGGTTCTTCTGGAAATGCCGGCGCGCCTTTATAAGGCGCAAGAAATCCAGGCCCTCATCGATGAAACAACCTCCGAAAACTGCACGGTAATTGGCGTCGATCTTTACGACTTCAAGGCCAAGAAGGGCATGTCCATCGCCGAGGATTTCGATCTCCGCTCCTTCACCGAGCGGGAGGAAGACCGCAGGGAAGAAGAGGCACGCGACGAGATCGCTCGACACCGCCGCCTGCGCCACGGCACCGGCCTCTACAATACGCTGAACCACGTGCAGCAGGACATCCAGTCGCGGGCGTAATCAGGACGCCCCTACCACTGACCGACATCGCCAACACACGCAGCCAAGCACATCGAAGGCAAAACCCTCACCCCTTCACCGGCCTCGGGTTGCCCGCCTCGTCCACCGCCACCATGATGAAGATCGCTTCCGTCACCTTGTCGCGGGATTGCTGCGAGTGGCGGCGCGTCCAGGCCTCGATCTTCAGCGTGATCGATGTGCGGCCGATCTTTTCGATACGGGTGTAGACGCACAGCGTATCGCCGATCTTGACCGGCTTCTTGAAGATGATCTCGTTGACGGCAACGGTCACGGTGCGCCCGCCTGCAGCGTCATTGGCGCGAACGAATGCGGCAAGGTCCATCTGCGACATGACCCAGCCGCCAAAAATATCCCCTGCGGGATTGGCGTCGGCCGGCATGGCAAGCGTCCGCAGTGTCAGTTCCATATCGGTAGGGGGTTGGGTATCCATGAGCTTAAACCTCTTGATCGCGCACCTCCCAGTGCCGCGATACCCTATTCGCCCGCCCCCCGAAAAGAGCCATTTCGTCGTGGCTGGTTTTCGTTTCCGGCATGCCGGCCTTGGCACGCCTCAACAACACCGCATGTTGAAATCGATCCGCGCCAATAACAAGCCTCGTGTGCGGATGTTGCTATGCGCGCATCGAAATAGAGCCGCATGTCACATTCCGCCGAATCGCATTAATACTGGGGCGCACAAGTTTCGGTAACGCTTCATTAACTATAGTGGGTCAATCTCTTAATGAATTAGCGTGTGTTCACATACTTCCAGATGCAGGGCGGGGCTCTAAAAATGGCATATGACTGGAGTGGGAATGACATCAAGCAAAGGCATTATGACCGCGTGATCGTGGCTGCCTTGCTTACCCTCGTATCGATTGCGGTCACGGCACCTTTCATGCTGCATTTCGAAACCGACATGACGGCGAAAGCGCAGGCCGAAAACCGCGCGCCGATCATCATCGAAGAGGCCCGGACTATTCGCCTCGCGCGGTCTTAACGCGAGTATTGACAGCAAGAAAGCGCTCAGACAGCGGGTTCGGACAATAGGTCGAGCCCGTCTTTACAGCTGTTGCTCCAGATCCAGATGGAGCGTTCGCGGCGACATCGTTTCCATAAAGGCTTCCGATCGCCCGATATAGACGACCGCCGTGTCGCGCATGCCATTCAGAACCGCCACCAGCCGGTCGATCGTGTGCTTCTCCAAACCTTCCAGAAGATCGTCGATGAACAGCCAGCGCGGCTTCAACAGCAATGCATTGGCCACCCGGACACAGGCTTGCTCGTCGGAATCGAACTTCTGGTCCCAGCGGATCGCGTCGTTCATCTTCGGAATGATGTGGCCAAGGCCACAGGCTTCCATGGCGGCCAGAAACTCGTCTTCCTTGAACTTCTGCGGCGCACGCGGATAGGACAGGATCTCGCGCAAGGGTGCCGCCGGCATGTAGCCGTGCTGGGCAATGAACAGTATCTCTTCGCGCGGCGGTACGGTGATCTTGCCGCGCCCCCAGGGCCATAGCCCGGCAATCGCGGCAAAGAACAGCCGCCGGTTCACGCCTTGGTCGCCATTGATCATCACCCGGTCGCCAACCGCAATTTCCACCGGGTCTTCGCGCAGACGGAAGGTGCGCCGTCCATCCTGCCCTCCGGCATCGGGAATGATCTCGATGGCCGAAAGCCGCACGATATCGGTGGCCACGCGCTCCACCTCGATGGCATTGCCATGACGCTCCACACTGTCCATCTGGATCAGCGCGTGACGGAAGATCGAAACGCGCTGCAGCGTTGCCTTCCAGCTGGCGATCGGGCCGAAATTGTCGATATACCAGCGCAGCGCCACATTCACCTGGTTGAAGGCGCCCACCGCCATCATCAGCCCACCGAAGGTCAGGTTGCCGGAAAAATAGACAGGCGCGGCAATCAGGATCGGCGCGACGATGGCAAGCCAGCCATAACCGGCAGACACCCAGGTCAGATGCGTGAGCGCCATGGCAAGCCCACGGATCACGCCCAGCACCGCATCGATATCGCCGCGAATGCGGTGGCGCTCGTTCTTTTCACCACGCGAGAGCGTGATGGCGGTAAGGTTTTCGCTGGCGCGCATCAAGGAGAAGCGAAGCTCGGCTTCCTTCGAGTAGCGCTCGGCATTCAGTGGCACCAGCCGGTAGCCGACAAGGTTGGAAAGCAGCGAGGCAGAGCCCGCATAAAGCAGCGCCGCCCAGACCATATAGCCCGGGATCGCCACCATCTTTCCGCCGATTTCCAGCGCAAAGCCAGCGGAAAGCCCCCAGAGAACGCCAATGAAGCTGACGAGGATGATGGTGGCGTTGACGAGACCGATGGCAAGTGCCGTGCTGCTTTCGGCCAGGTTGCGCACATCGTCATGCAGGCGCTGGTCTGGGTTGATGGCAATGGTGCCGAAGCTTGCAAGCTTGGCGGCGCGGCCGGGCTTCAGCCACTGATCCACCATGTCTTTCGCCAGGCCCTCGCGCATGTTCAGCGCCGTCATCTGGTTCAACCAGGTCTGGAACACGTTGAGCAGCAGCAGGCAACCGGCAATGATGGCGAACACTTCCAGCTGGTGGATGAAGGCATTGATATCGCGCCGCTCCAGCGCGTTGTAGAAGGGCGCATTCCACTCGTTCAGCTTCACCTGCCCATAGGCGGTCACCAGAATGATGGTCAGCAATCCGCAGGCCAGCAGGATAAGCCGTCCGCGCACGGGAGAGCCCCAGAACGCATTGCCCATCATGCGCAATTGCGAGCGGAAATTGAGATCGAAAAGCGCATAAGCGGCTTTCTCTTCCGGAGAATTTCCCTGCACTGTCAATGGACCGCCACTTTCTGAAATCGTCGAATCACAACAGCTTACAGCAATCAACTGTCGACCTCTCGGATGACAGCAATATCACTCCGCCCGCCCTTGTCCACACAACCCCGAAGTGTTGCCAGAAATACCGCCGCATCGAATGCGCTACCGGGTCGAAATGTTCCTTGCATTATTTGCGTGCATTGCACAAAGTCGATGCAACAGAGGGGGCGGAACAATCCGCAAATGCCGGTAAATAAAGGCGAAGGGCGAGTACGCGATGATAGTTTTGAAATGGCGTGAGACGATCTGGATGTGGGACTGGGCGAAACACGCAGACGATACGGTCAGTATCGCCGAGGCTTTTTAACGAAGTCACCCGCCAAACCGGCCACGCCATTTCAGTATCATAATCGGGACCTCGCCCTCATGTCGATCAAGGCCAGCATCTATCACCTGACGCATTACAAATACGACCGCCCGGTTCGGCTGGGACCGCAGATCATCCGGCTGAAGCCCGCGCCCCATTCGCGCACCAAGGTCATCAGCCACTCGCTGAAGGTCACGCCCTCCAATCATTTCGTCAATCTGCAGCAGGATCCTTACGGCAACTTCCAGGCTCGGTTCGTCTTCCCCGATCCGGTCACCGAGTTCAAGATCGAGGTCGATCTCGTCGCGGATATGACGGTCTACAATCCTTTCGATTTCTTCGTCGAGGAAAGCGCTACCAAATGGCCCTTCGATTATCCCGAGACGTTGAAGGACGACCTGTCGATCTACCGCAAGCCGGAAGAGACAGGCCCACTGTTCGATGCGCTGATGGCGACCATCGACAAGACCCCCGGCCAGACGACCGTCGATATGGTCGTCGGCATCAATGCAAGGCTCCAGCAGGAGATCGGTTACGTCATCCGCATGGAGCCAGGCGTCCAGACACCGGAAGAAACGCTTCTGTCTGGCAAGGGCTCCTGCCGCGATACCAGCTGGCTTCTGGTGCAGGTGCTGCGCCGCTTGGGTCTCGCCGCCCGCTTCGTGTCGGGCTATCTTATCCAGCTGGCACCGGATCTGAAGGCGCTTGACGGACCATCGGGCACGGAAGTGGATTTCACCGATCTGCACGCATGGGCGGAAGTTTATCTGCCGGGCGCTGGCTGGGTCGGGCTTGATCCGACGTCCGGGCTTCTCACCGGCGAAAGCCATATTCCGCTGTCGGCTACCCCGCATTATCGCAATGCCGCTCCCATATCCGGTGGCTATTTCGGTGAGGCCAATACCGCATTCGACTTTGACATGAAGGTCACGCGGGTAGCGGAACATCCGCGCATCACCAAGCCGTTTTCGGATGAAAGCTGGGAAGAACTGAACGCGCTGGGCGAGACCGTGGACCGGGTGCTGACCGCGCAGGACGTGCGCCTCACCATGGGCGGCGAGCCGACCTTCGTCTCCATCGATGATTTTGAATCGGAAGAATGGAACACCGGCGCCGTCGGCCCCACCAAACGGCAAAAGGCGGATATTCTGATCCGCAAGCTGCGCGAGCGCTTTGCCCCCAATGGCTTCCTGCATTACGGCCAGGGCAAGTGGTATCCGGGCGAAAGCCTGCCGCGCTGGACCTTTTCGCTCTATTGGCGCAAAGACGGCAACCCCGTCTGGCGCAATGCCGATCTCGTGGCTGAGGAGGGCAAGGATACCGGCGTCAGCGCCGTCGATGCCGAACGGCTCCTCACCTCGATTGCCGGCCATCTGGGAATCGAGCCCGATCTGGTGCTTCCGGCCTATGAGGATCCGGCGGAATGGCTGATCAAGGAAGCCAATCTTCCCGACAATGTCGATCCGTCGAACTCCAAGCTCAAGGACCCGGAAGAGCGTAACCGTATCGCACGCGTCTTCGAACGCGGCCTGACGGAACCGACCGGCTATATTCTGCCCGTCCAGGCGTGGAACGCGCAAAGCTCCGGTCATCGGCGCTGGGTCAGCGAGCGGTGGAAGACACGCCGCGGCAAGATCTTCCTCGTACCTGGCGATAGCGCTGTCGGCTACCGCCTGCCGCTTGGAACGCTCCCCTACGTCCCGCCATCGCAGTTCCCCTATATTCACGAGGCAGACCCTTCCATTCCACGCGGCCCGCTGCCCGATCACGTGCCGCCTTCGGCGCGTAGCATGCCGGAAGCCTCCTTCCAGGCGGGCGATGCGCCAAACCTTGGCCGCAACGAACAGGTCATCAGCGATATAGCCGGAACGGTGCGCACCGCCCTTTCCGTCGAAGCCCGCGATGGACGCCTTTGCGTCTTCATGCCGCCGGTCGAGCGCATCGAGGATTATCTCGATCTCATCGCATCCGCCGAAGCCGCCGCCACCGATCTCGGCCTGCCCGTCCATATCGAAGGCTATGCGCCACCGCATGACGAGCGCATGAATGTCATCCGCGTCGCCCCAGATCCGGGCGTCATCGAGGTCAATATCCATCCGGCGGCAAGCTGGAAGGACTGCGTCGATATCACCACCGCCATTTACGAGGACGCACGCCAGTCGAGGCTCGGCGCCGACAAATTCATGATCGACGGTCGCCACACCGGTACCGGCGGTGGCAACCATGTCGTTGTCGGCGGCGCGAACCCCAATGACAGCCCCTTCCTGCGCCGCCCTGATCTTTTGAAGAGCCTCGTGCTGCACTGGCAGCGCCACCCCTCGCTCTCCTATCTCTTCTCCGGCCTTTTCATCGGCCCTACCAGCCAGGCGCCGCGCATCGATGAAGCGCGCCATGACAGCATGTACGAGTTGGAAATCGCAATGGCGCAGGTCCCGGCTCCAGGTGAAGGCGTTCCCCCGCTCCCCTGGCTGGTCGACCGCCTGTTCCGCAATCTGCTCGTCGATGTCACCGGCAACACCCATCGCTCGGAAATCTGCATCGACAAGCTGTTTTCGCCGGATGGCCCGACGGGTCGTCTTGGGCTGGTCGAGTTCCGTGGCTTCGAAATGCCGCCGAATGCGCGCATGTCGCTGGCCCAGCAATTGCTGGTGCGCGCGCTGATTGCCCGTTTCTGGAAGAACCCAATCGGTGGCAGCTTCGTGCGCTGGGGCACCGCCCTTGCCGATCGCTTCATGCTGCCGCATTACGTCTGGAGCGATTTCCTCGACGTTCTGGCCGATCTTCGCGAACATGGCTTCGACCTCAAACCCGAATGGTTTGCAGCACAGCTGGAATTCCGTTTCCCGTTCTTCGGCGAGGTGGAATATGAGGGCTCCAAGCTCGAACTGCGCCAGGCGCTGGAGCCATGGCATGTGATGGGCGAACAGGGTGCGATTGGCGGTACGGTCCGCTACGTGGATTCTTCCGTCGAGCGCCTTCAGGTGCGTCTCGAAACCGCCAATCCCGCTCGCTACACCGTGTCCTGCAATGGTCGCTCCGTGCCGCTGAAGCAGACGGAAACCTCAGGCGTCTCGGTCGCGGGCGTGCGCTTCAAGGCGTGGCAGCCGGCGTCCGGACTGCATCCGGTGCTGCCGGTCAACTCGCCCTTAACATTCGACATTTATGATACGTGGTCGAACAGGTCGATTGGCGGCTGCATCTATCATGTTGCCCATCCGGGCGGGCGCAACTATGACACCTTTCCCGTCAATGGAAACGAGGCGGAAGCGCGTCGCCTGGCGCGTTTCGAACCGTGGGGACATACAGGCGGCCAGTACACGGTCTGGCCGGAAAGGGTGTCGCCGGAATTTCCGCTGACACTCGATCTGCGACGCCCGCAAGGAGTATAAGGTGGCGAAGGCACCTGCAACGGAACGCAAGACCGGAGAGACCAGCACGGACCCCCTGCTGGGCTACCGCGCCCTGCCGGGCGTTGCCGATGAAATGCTGGACATAGAGGGGCGAATTCGCCCGGTCTGGCAGCCTTTCGTCGATGCACTCTCACGCATGGATGAGCGCGAGTTGCACGACCGCTTTTCCCGCACGGACCGTTACCTGCGCGATGCCGGCGTCTTCTATCGCGATTACAGCGCTCAAAGCGGCGGCGGCAGCAGCGAACGCAACTGGCCTATCTCCCACGTCCCGGTCCTCATCGACGATGCCGAATGGCAGGTCGTCTCCAGGGGGCTGATCCAGCGCGCCAATCTTCTCGAAGCCGTGGTGGCCGATATTTATGGAGAAGGCCGGCTGGTGAAGCAGGGCTATGTGCCGCCAGCCCTCATAGCCTCCAATCCGGAATTTCTGCGACCCATGGTCGGCATCAAGCCCGCCAACGGCCACTATCTGCATTTCTGCTCCTTCGAGATCGGCCGCGGCCCGGACGGCAACTGGTGGGTTCTGGCAGACCGGGCGCAAGCCCCGTCAGGAGCGGGCTTTGCACTGGAAAACCGCGTGGCCACCACCCGCGCCTTTTCCGATATCTATGCCGAGGCCCACGTCCATCGGCTCGCCTCCTTCTTCGGCGCGTTTCGCGATACATTGCAGTCGCACCGCCAGCACCCTGACGACCGCATTGCGGTTCTCACCCCTGGCCCCGCCAGCGAAACCTATTTCGAGCACGCTTATATTGCCCGCTATCTCGGCGTCATGCTGCTGGAAGGCGAGGATCTGACCGTCGTCAACAACCGCGTCATGGTGCGCACCGTTGCCGGTCTCAAACCCGTCGGCGTGCTCTGGCGGCGTCTGGATGCGTCTTACGCCGATCCGCTGGAACTCGACCAGAACTCCCATATCGGCACACCCGGCATGGTGCAGGCGCTGCGGGCAGGCGCGCTGAGCATGGTCAATGCGCTCGGCAGCGGCATTCTCGAAACCCGTGCGCTGCTCGCCTTCATGCCCGCCATCTGTCGCCACATCCTCGGCGAAGACCTCGCCATGCCCTCGATTGCCACATGGTGGTGCGGCCAACCGACCGAACGTCAGCAGGTGGCCCGCAATATCGAGCGAATGGTCATCGGCCCGGCATACTCGCGCCTGCCCTTCTTCGACGATAACGGCCAGTCGGTGCTCGGCTCGAGCCTACGCGAAACCGCCAAGGATTCGATCAGCGACTGGCTGGCAAGTGACGGCCACAAGCTCGTCGGCCAGGAGGTCGTGACCCTTTCCACCACGCCTGCCTTCGTCGATGGCAAGCTCGTGCCACGGCCCATGAGCCTTCGTGTCTTCGTGGCCCGCACCCAGGACGGCTGGCAGGTCATGCCGGGCGGCTTTGCCCGTATCGGACGCAGCAACGATGTCGCGGCGATTGCCATGCAGGCCGGTGGCCGGGCAGCGGATGTCTGGATCGTCAGCGACAAGCCGGTGGAGCGCACCACGCTTCTGCCGCCGGAAGAAAACTTCACTCGCAACATGCCGGGTAGCCTGCCAAGCCGTGCAGCCGACAATCTCTTCTGGCTTGGCCGCTACATCGAGCGGTCCGAAGGGGCGCTGCGCATCCTGCGCGCCTGGCACGCACGCTACGCCGAATCCGCCGACCCAAAGCAGCCTCTGCTCGCGCATGTGACGGACTATCTCAAGACGGTCGATATCGACGTGAAGGAGGCCATTCCCTCCAGCCTGATCGCCAATATCAACAGCTCCATTTATTCCGCCAGCAACATTCGCGACCGTTTCTCGCCCGATGGCTGGCTGGCGCTCAACGATCTGGCAAAGACCGCCCGCCGCTTCCAGAGCAAGATCCACGCGGGCGACGACGCGACTCATGCCACGACCATTCTGCTGCGCAAGGTCGCAGGCTTTGCCGGTCTCGTGCATGAAAACATGTATCGCTTCACCGGCTGGCGCTTCTTGGCCATCGGTCGCTATCTGGAGCGCGGCCTGCACATGACGCGGCTGCTTGCCCATATGGGTGGCCCGGACGCGCCGGACGGCTCCTATGATATGCTGCTCGAAATCGGCGACAGCGTCATGACCCACCGCCGCCGCTACAATGTGAACACGGCGGCTCTCACCGTCATGGATCTTCTGGCGCTCGATCCGCTCAACCCGCGCTCGATCCTCTTTCAGCTGAACGAAATCCGCGCCGAGGTGGAGCAGTTGCCGAACGCTTTCGTCAATGGCCAGATGTCGCCCTTCTACCGGGAAGCGATGCGCATTCATTCCACGCTCGCGGTCATGACGTCGGAAAATCTCGACGGCGATGTCTTCCGCCAGCTGGAGAAGGATCTGGAGCGGCTCTCCGACATTCTCGCGCAAACCTATCTCGGATAGTCATGCTCTACGATCTTACGCTGCATATGGGCTATATCTACGACACTCTGGCGTCGGGTGCGCGCCACATGATCCGCGTCACGCCGCTCTCCATACCTGGCAGACAGAAACTGGTCGCTTCCGCCCTGACCGTGTCGCCCACGCCGGATGAGCGCACCGTCTTTGCCGATTTCTTCCAGCAGACTGCCACCTCGATCTATCTCAGAGCACCGCATGACAAGCTGGACATTCGCATGCAGGCCCGCGTGGCTGTGGACAGCCCCTCACCGACCGCCGATCTGTCTCCGCAGCTCAACAAGCTCCAGGCGGAACTGGCCAGCATCAATTCGCTCGATGCGCATGCACCGCACCATCTGGCGGGTGCCAGCCCGCGCATCGGCGAGGATGCGGCAATCGCGGCCTATGCCCGCGATACGGCCAGACCGGGCATGACGGTGCGCGAAATCGCCTTTGCGCTATGCAAGCGCATCTATGCGGATTTCAAATATGACAGCGAGGCCACCACGGTGGATACGACGCCTATTCAGGCCTTCAAGCTGAAACGCGGAGTCTGCCAGGATTTTTCCCACATCATGATTTCAGCGCTGCGCAGCCTCGGCATTCCGGCAGGCTATGTCAGCGGCTTCCTGCGCACCATTCCGCCACCCGGCAAGGAGCGGCTGGAAGGCGCGGATGCCATGCACGCCTGGGTGCGTGTGTGGTGCGGTGAGGCGGACGGTTACATCGAGCTCGACCCGACCAATGATATCGTCGCCGGCAGCGATCATATCGTCGTCGGCTATGGCCGCGACTATGCCGATGTCGCTCCAGTCATCGGCGTTTTGAAGAGCTACGGCAACCAGAAGATCACGCAGGCCGTGGACGTTGTTCCCGTCAAAGCGTGAATGTGAGCGCGTTTGGAGTAGACGTTGGCCGCAGCGTCTAAGTGTTCGAAACTTGATAACACTTAGAATTACTTAACTTCGTTAGAATTGAATATGATGAGTTAGGAAAAATTCAATTTTCCCATTCTACTTCTGACTCATAAAAATTGGGTGAGATAATCATGGGAAAGCGGTTTGCCGTACTACGTAATGGCGAAGCTCTGCTGCGTGACAGGCGCGGCAACTTCGGGCTGATGACAGGCCTGCTCTTGCCAATTCTGCTCGGAACGGCCGGTGCTGGCATGGAAGCCACCCGCGTGATGCAGGTCAAGCAGGAGATGCAAGCCGCACTCGACAGCGCAACACTTGCCGCAGCGACCGCCGCACGCGTCGAGGAAGGTAAAAGGTCCAACAAGGACTACGCCGACGAAGTCAACCGGCGCATGGCAGCCTATACGGGCGAACTAAGCAAGGGCAAGGACGGCGCAACCGGCAGCGATGGCGATCAAGGGAAAAAGAAACCCGACCTCGATACGATAGCCGAACGCTCGGACTCCAAAAGAGGAATGAGCTTCAAGATCTCCGCAACGCTTAACGCGGAAATACCGCTGGCTCCACTTATCAGCTTCATCGGCATCCGAACCGTCAAGGTCGGTGTCAGCAGCACCGCCCAAAGCGCCTTCAGCAAGGGTGCGGCGCTATCGCTCTATCTTGTGCTGGACCGCTCCGGCTCCATGTCCTTCAAGACCGATACGGTCGACAACAGCAAGAACGCCTGCCCGAACTACACGGAAAAGAGCTGGCCGAAAGTGGCCTTTACCAGCCCGTGCTACGTCACCAAGATCCAGTCGCTCAAAGAGGCCGTCTCCTACCTGACGGACACGTTGAACAAGGCCGATCCATCCTATCAGGACCGCGGTTCGCCGGAATCGGAACTCGTGCGCACCGGCGCCATCGCTTACAACTCTGCCCCCTTCCCGCCGCGTAATTTGAGCTGGGGAACCTCCCAGGCCGGATCCTACGTCAACGCCATCGACAAATATCCACAGGGGGGAACGGACGCGTCTTTGGCGCTCAAAACCGCTTTCGCTGCGCTACGAAGCGACAATTCCTACGAAAAGCAACAGCACGCGGACAAGGGTAGCGACACGTTTCAGCGCTACATCGTGCTGATGACCGACGGCGAAATGACAAGCAGCGCCATCGACAGTCAGGTGCGCTCCACCTGCTCGGCGGTCAAGGCAGACGGCATCCAGATCTTCACCGTGGCTTTCATGGCGCCCGCCAAGGGCAAGTCGCTGCTGCAATATTGCGCCAGCAGTCCGGACAATTACTACGATCCGGAAAACATGGAGGAAATCGTCGCGGCCTTCGGCGAAATCGCCCGCAAGGCGGCGAGCACCCCCACCCGTCTGATGAACTGACAGCGAATTTCAGTCCTTTGTTCTGCACGTGCGCGTGGCGAAAGCCGCGCGCACTTTGCGTTGCTGCCATCCGTCTCACCACGTCCTTACTGACCCTTTTCGGGCAATCGCTCTTCCAGCGAAAACGGCTGTTGCCACAGCCGCTTATCGATGCATAAACTGCAAGCGAACCACGACGGCATGACGCCCGAACCTGTCCCGAGGTTTTGTGACAGCGGCATGCGACAAAGAAAGGATTCAAGGCGTGAAGAGCGTATCTGACGGATAGCGCAACGCTTTAACGGATCGACACAATCAGGCCCCTCCCCTCCCATCAAGGTGCTGACCGACCAATGATCAATAAACTGGCTACCAACGATCTTCCCCGCCCCGCCCCGCGCAGTTCCGACCCGGACGTGCTTGCCTCCGAAATCATCGAGCGTCTGACCTATCGTATCGGCAAGGATGTGAAGGTCGCCAAACCGCATGACTGGCTGACGGCAACCATTCTGGTCGTGCGCGACCGCATCATCGACAAGTGGATGGAATCCACCCGCAAGGCCTATCAGAACGATTCCAAGCGCGTCTATTACCTGTCGCTGGAGTTCCTGATCGGTCGCCTGATGCGCGACGCCATCACCAATATGGAGCTGATGGAGGAAATCCGTCAGGCGCTGACCTCGCTTGGCGTCGAGTTCGATGTGATCGCAGCGCTTGAGCCGGACGCCGCCCTTGGCAATGGTGGTCTTGGCCGTCTTGCCGCCTGTTTCATGGAATCCATGGCCACCGTCGATATTCCGGCCTATGGTTATGGCATCCGCTATGTTCACGGGCTCTTCCGCCAGCAGATGGCCGATGGATGGCAGGTAGAATTGCCGGAAACCTGGCTTGCCCATGGCAACCCATGGGAATTCGAACGGCGTGAAAGCGCCTACGAAATCGGCTTCGGCGGATCGGTGGAAACCGTCGGCGGCTATGAGGAGCCACAGCGTTTCGTCTGGAAGCCTGCCGAACGCATGATCGCCATGGCCTATGACACGCCGGTCGTGGGCTGGCGCGGCACCCGCGTCAACACGCTGCGCCTCTGGTCTGCCCAGCCGATCGACCCGATCCTGCTCGATGCCTTCAATGCCGGCGACCATATCGGCGCACTGCGCGAAAGCAACAAGGCCGAGGCGCTGACCCGCGTTCTCTACCCGGCGGATGCCAATCCCGCCGGACAGGAACTGCGCCTTCGCCAGGAGTACTTCTTCTCGTCGGCCTCCTTGCAGGACATTTTGCGCCGTCACCTGCAGCAATATCCGGATTTCACCAACCTTCCGGACAAGGTCTCCATCCAGCTCAACGACACCCACCCGGCCATTTCGATCGCCGAAATGATGCGCCTTCTGTGCGACGTACACGGCCTGGATTTCGAAGAGGCCTGGACGATCACCCGCGGTACCTTCTCCTACACCAACCACACGCTTCTGCCCGAAGCGCTGGAAAGCTGGCCGGTGCCGCTGCTAGAGCGTCTTCTGCCGCGCCACATGCAGATCATTTACGCGATCAATGCCAACACGCTGATTTTCGCCCGCAAGGAAAAGAAGCTCTCGGATGGCCAGATCCGTTCGATCTCGCTGATCGACGAAGGCGGCGAGCGCCGGGTTCGCATGGGCAATCTGGCTTTCATCGGCTCGCACTCCATCAATGGCGTCTCGGCACTCCATACCGAACTGATGAAGGAAACGGTCTTCTCCGACCTGCACATGCTGTTTCCAACCCGCATCAACAACAAGACCAACGGCATTACCCCGCGCCGCTGGCTGATGCAGTGCAATCCGGGCCTCACAAGCCTGATCCGCGATGCCATCGGCGATGCCTTCCTGGACGACGCCGAAAAGCTTCTCGATCTCGATCGTTTTGCCGAAGATTCGAGCTTCCGCGACAAGTTCGCCGAGATCAAGCGGCAGAACAAGGTGCGTTTGGCCAACACGGTGGCGCAGCGCATGGGCATCCGCATCGATCCGTCCGCGCTCTTCGATATCCAGATCAAGCGCATCCATGAATATAAGCGTCAGCTCCTCAATCTGATCGAGGCTGTCGCTTTATACGACCAAATTCGTTCGCACCCGGAACTCGATTGGGTTCCACGCGTTAAGTTCTTTGCCGGTAAGGCCGCGCCGAGCTATCACAATGCCAAGCTTATCATTAAGCTCGCCAACGATATCGCCCGCGTCATCAATAACGATCCGGCAGTGCGTGGGCTTCTGAAAGTGGTATTTGTTCCGAATTATAACGTCTCGCTGGCCGAAATCATGGTGCCGGCAGCCGACCTGTCGGAGCAGATTTCCACCGCAGGCATGGAAGCGTCCGGCACAGGCAACATGAAATTTGCTCTCAACGGCGCACTCACCATCGGCACGCTCGATGGCGCCAATGTCGAGATGCTGGAACATGTCGGGGCAGACAACATCGTCATCTTCGGCAAGACGGCAGACGAAGTGGCAAAGGCCCGCGCCGAAGGCCACAATCCCCGCGCAATCATCGAAAACTCGGCAGAGCTTGCCCAGGCCGTTTCGTCGATTGCATCCGGCGTCTTCTCTCCCGATGATCGCTCGCGCTTCACCGGGCTGATGGACGGCCTCTACAACAATGACTGGTTCATGGTCGCCGCCGATTTCGATGCATATGCGCAAGCCCAGCGCGATGTCGACGCCATCTGGAGCAACCCTTCCAGCTGGTATGAAAAAACCGTTCGCAATACCGCGCGCATGGGCTGGTTCTCGTCCGACAGGACGATCCGCCAATACGCCACGGAAATCTGGAGAGCCTGATGAAAAAACCGCTCAATTCGGCCGAAGACAAGACCTTCAATCCCATACCCACGGCCGAAATCGAGGCAATCAAGAGCGGTTTGCATTCCAATCCTTTTGCAGTGCTTGGCGTCCACCAGACGCCGGGCGGCTTCGTGGCGCGCTGTTTCATCCCCGGGGCCGAAGAGGTGACGGTGATGACACTTGACGGCAACGTTGCCGGAGAGTTGGCGCGCACCGACGATGACGGCTTCTTCGAAGGCGTGATCGACATTACCAAGCGCCAGCCGGTGCGCTACCGCGCGCTTCGCGACGACGCCGAGTGGGCGGTTACCGATCCGTACAGCTTCGGCCCGGTTCTTGGGCCCATGGACGATTATCTCGTCCGAGAAGGCTCCCATCTTCGCCTCTTCGACAAAATGGGCGCACATCCCCTCAAGCTCGAAGGTGTCGAAGGTTTTCATTTTGCCGTCTGGGCGCCGAATGCGCGCCGCGTTTCCGTCGTCGGCGATTTCAACAATTGGGATGGCCGCCGCCATGTGATGCGCTTTCGCAAGGACACCGGCATCTGGGAAATCTTCGCACCGGATGTCTATGCCGGCTGCGCCTACAAGTTCGAAATCATCGGTCCCCATGGCGAGCTTCTGCCGCTCAAAGCCGACCCCTATGCGCGGCGCGCAGAGCTTCGTCCCAAGAACGCTTCCGTCACCACGCCCGAACTCGTGCAGCAATGGGAGGATGAAACCCACCGCAAGCATTGGGCCAGCATCGATCAGCGCCGTCAGCCGATAAGCATTTACGAAGTCCACGCTGCGTCCTGGCGCAAGCGTCAGGACGGCTCGATGCTGACCTGGGACGAGATGGCCGCGGAGCTTATTCCTTACTGTGCTGACATGGGCTTCACCCATATCGAGTTCCTGCCTGTCACCGAACATCCCTATGACCCCTCTTGGGGTTACCAGACGACCGGCCTTTATGCACCGACCGCCCGCTTCGGCGAGCCGGAAGGGTTTGCCCGCTTCGTCAATGGCGCCCACAAGGTCGGCATCGGCGTCATTCTCGACTGGGTGCCCGCTCACTTCCCGACCGACGAGCATGGTCTGAAATGGTTCGACGGCACGGCCCTTTACGAACATGCCGATCCGCGCCAGGGCTTCCATCCGGACTGGAACACCGCGATCTACAATTTCGGTCGCGTCGAGGTCATGTCCTACCTCATCAACAATGCGCTCTATTGGGCCGAGAAATTCCATCTCGATGGCCTGCGCGTCGATGCGGTCGCCTCCATGCTCTATCTCGATTATTCCCGCAAGGAAGGCGAGTGGATCCCCAATGAATATGGCGGGCGCGAAAACCTGGAGTCTGTTCGCTTCCTGCAGAAGATGAACACGCTGATCTACGGCAACCATCCGGGCGTGATGACCATTGCCGAAGAATCCACCTCCTGGCCGAAAGTCTCGCAGCCCGTGCATGAGGGGGGCTTGGGCTTCGGCTTCAAGTGGAACATGGGCTTCATGCATGACACGCTGAGCTATTTTGCCCGCGAACCGGTGCATCGCAAGTTCCATCATCAAGAACTGACCTTCGGCCTTCTCTACGCGTATAGCGAAAACTTCGTGCTTCCAATCTCGCATGACGAAGTGGTGCACGGCAAAGGCTCGATGATTGCCAAGATGCCGGGTGACGACTGGCAGAAATTCGCCAACCTTCGCGCCTATTATGCGTTCATGTGGGGTTATCCAGGCAAGAAGCTGCTGTTCATGGGCCAGGAATTTGCGCAGTGGAGCGAATGGAGCGAGAAGGTTTCGCTCGATTGGAACCTCCTCCAGTACCACATGCACGAGGGCATGCGCCGCCTGGTGCGCGACCTCAACTTCACCTACCGCTCCAAGGCCGCTCTCCATGCGCGTGATTGCGAGCCGGAAGGCTTCGAATGGCTGGTGGCCGACGATCACGACAATTCCGTGCTGGCATGGCTGCGCCGCGCACCGGGCGAAAAGCCGGTGGCGGTGATCTCCAATCTCACGCCGGTCTATCGCGAGAACTACTATGTGCCGCTTCCGGCTGCCGGGCGCTGGCGCGAAATTCTCAACACCGATGCCGAGATCTATGGCGGCACCGGCAAGGGTAATGGCGGACGCGTTCAGGCGGTGGATGCCGGTGGCAGTATCGGCGCAACGCTCACACTTCCGCCGCTTGCCGTCATCATGCTGGAGCTTGAGAACTGATCTTCCTCTCGTCGCAGGGACATGAGGCAGACAAGAATGAAAACGTGACGGGAAGCATTAAAAACTCCAGTCGCGTTACAGACTAAGGCAAGAGTGGAATTTTATGGGAGGACTCGAGCGATGAGTGAAAAGAGAATTCAGCCTCTGGCACGTGATGCAATGGCCTATGTCCTCGCAGGCGGGCGCGGCAGCCGCCTGAAGGAGCTGACCGACCGGCGGGCAAAGCCAGCCGTCTATTTCGGCGGCAAGGCGCGCATCATCGATTTCGCGCTGTCGAACGCGCTGAACTCCGGCATCCGCCGCATCGGTGTGGCCACGCAGTACAAGGCGCACTCGTTGATACGCCACCTGCAACGCGGCTGGGACTTCTTCCGCCCTGAGCGGAACGAAAGCTTCGATATTCTGCCCGCCTCCCAGCGCGTGTCGGAAACGCAATGGTATGAAGGCACAGCCGACGCCGTCTATCAGAACATCGACATCATCGAGGCTCACGGCCCGGAATATATGGTCATCCTGGCTGGCGACCATATCTACAAGATGGATTACGAATACATGCTCCAGCAGCATGTGGATTCGGGCGCGGATGTTACCATCGGCTGTCTGGAAGTGCCGCGCATGGATGCAACCGGCTTCGGTGTGATGCATGTGAACGACAAGGACGAGATCATCGCCTTCATCGAAAAGCCTGCCGATCCGCCAGGCATTCCGGGCGATGAAGAAAACGCGCTCGCCTCCATGGGCATCTACGTGTTCCACACCAAGTTCCTGATGGAATGCCTGCGCCGCGACGCCACCGACCCCAGTTCCAGCCGCGACTTCGGCAAGGACATCATTCCTTATATCGTCGAACATGGAAAAGCCGTCGCCCACCGCTTCGCCTCGTCCTGCGTCCGCTCCGATTTCGAGCATGGTCCATACTGGCGCGACGTCGGCACCATCGATGCCTACTGGCAGGCCAATATCGACCTCACCGATATCGTTCCGGATCTCGATATTTACGACAAGTCCTGGCCGATCTGGACCTATGCGGAAATCACGCCGCCGGCAAAATTCGTCCATGACGACGAAAACCGTCGTGGTTCGGCAGTCTCCTCCGTCGTGTCCGGCGACTGCATCATTTCCGGCGCGTCGCTCAACCGCAGCCTGCTCTTTACCGGCGTGCGCGCCAATTCCTATTCGCGGCTTGAAAATGCGGTCGTGCTGCCGAGCGTCAAGATCGGCCGTCACGCGCAACTGAGCAACGTCGTGATCGACCATGGCGTGGTCATTCCGGAAGGGCTGGTCGTTGGAGACGATCCGGTTCTCGATGCAAAGCGCTTCCGCCGCAGCGAAAACGGAATCTGCCTGATAACCCAATCGATGATCGACAAGCTGGATCTGTGAGCCTCATGAATGTTCTTTCGGTCGCGTCCGAAATCTATCCGCTGATCAAGACAGGGGGGCTCGCCGACGTTGCCGGCGCGCTTCCCATCGCGCTGAAGGCGAGCGGCATCCGCACCCGCACGCTGATCCCCGGCTATCCCGCCGTCACATCTGCGGTGAAGGACGCCCATAAGGTCGGCGCGTTTCCCGACATTCTGGGAGAACATGCCGATATTCTGGCCGGAGAACACGAGGGGCTGGATCTGCTGATCCTCGACATACCCTCGCTCTATAATCGCCCTGCCGGCCCCTATCTGGATTCGACGGGCAAGGACTTCGAGGATAACTGGAAGCGCTATGCCGCCCTTTCGCTGGCGGCTGCCGAGATCGCCGCGGGAAAGCTGGAAGGCTGGCAGCCCGACGTTCTTCACGCGCATGACTGGCAGTCGGCCATGGCTCCGGTCTATATGCGCTATGCCGAGACGCCGGAAATTCCAAGCCTGCTGACCATCCACAATATTGCCTTCCAGGGTCAGTTCGGCGCCAATATCTTTTCCGAGCTTCGCTTGCCCGCACACGCCTTCTCCACCGAAAGCATCGAATATTATAACGATATCAGCTTCCTGAAGGGCGGCTTGCAGACGGCAACCGCACTCTCCACCGTCAGCCCATCCTACGCCGACGAAATCCTGACGCCAGATTACGGCATGGGCCTGGATGGCGTCATTCGCTCCCGCGCCCACGTGCTGCACGGCATCGTCAATGGCATTGACGCCGAGGTCTGGAACCCGGCCATCGACCATCTAATCCAGGAGAACTACACCTCCGCCAACCTCAAGCTGCGTGCGCTCAACAAGGCAGCGGTGGCCAGCCACTTCCGGGTGGACCACGATAACGGCCCACTTTTCTGCGTCATCTCCCGCCTCACCTGGCAAAAGGGCATCGACCTGATCGCCGAGGTTGCCGATGATATCGTGGCCATGGGCGGTCGCCTCGTCGTGCTGGGCGCGGGCGAAATCGGTCTGGAAGGCGCGCTGATGGCAGCGGCCACCCGTCATCCCGGACGGGTCGGCGTGGCGGTCGGCTATAACGAGCCGCTCTCGCACCTCATGCAGGCCGGTTGTGACGCCATCATCATTCCGTCGCGCTTCGAGCCTTGCGGCCTCACCCAGCTTTATGCGCTGCGATATGGCTGCGTACCGGTGGTGGCGCGCAATGGTGGCTTGAACGATACCGTGATCGATGCCAATCATGCTGCTGTTTCCGCGAAAGTGGCAACGGGCGTTCAGTTCTCTTCCGTCACGCCGGATGGGCTGCGCCAGGCGCTACGTCGCACAATGCGATATTACCGAGACCCGAAGCTGTGGACGCAGATGCAGAAGCAGGGGATGAAATCGGATGTTTCCTGGGAAAAGAGCGCAGGACTTTACGCCGCGCTTTACACCCAACTTACGTCGAAAGGCCATTGAATGTCGATCAAGACCGTCCAGACCACGCCATTTCAGGATCAGAAGCCCGGAACCTCGGGTCTGCGAAAGAAGGTGCCGGTTTTTGCGCAGGAGAACTACGCAGAGAATTTCATCCAGTCGATCTTCGATAGCCTCGAGGGCTTCGAGGGTCAGGCACTGGTGATCGGCGGCGACGGCCGCTACTACAACCGCGAGGTCATCCAGAAGGCGATCAAGATGGCCGCAGCCGCAGGCTTCGGCAAGGTTCTGGTCGGCCAGGGCGGCATTCTCTCCACGCCCGCCGCCTCCAACGTCATCCGCAAGTACAAGGCCTTCGGCGGCATTGTTCTGTCGGCCAGCCACAATCCCGGCGGCCCGAACGAAGATTTCGGCATCAAGTACAATATCGGCAATGGCGGCCCGGCCCCTGAAAAGATCACCGACGCCATCTTCGCCCGCACCAAGTCAATCGAAACCTACCGCATCGCCGATGTCGCCGATATCGATCTCGACCGGATCGGCACAAGCGACGTTGCCGGCATGCAGGTGGAAGTCATCGACCCGGTGGCCGATTACGCCACGCTGATGGAAGAGCTCTTCGATTTTGGCGCGATCCGCGATCTGATCGCCGGCGGCTTCAAGGTCGTGGTCGATTCCATGAGTGCGGTGACCGGCCCCTACGCGGTCGAAATCATCGAAAAACGCCTCGGCGCACCGGCAGGCTCTGTCCGCAACTCCGTGCCGCTGCCGGATTTCGGCGGCCATCACCCGGACCCGAACCTCGTTCACGCCAAGGAACTCTATGATGACGTGATGAGCCCGCAAGGCCCCGACTTCGGTGCTGCTTCCGATGGCGATGGCGACCGCAACATGGTGGTCGGCAAGGGCATGTTCGTCACCCCGTCGGACTCGCTTGCGATCATCGCCGCCAATGCCAAACTCGCTCCCGGCTATGCATCGGGCATCTCCGGCATCGCCCGCTCCATGCCGACCAGTGCGGCAGCCGATCGTGTGGCCGAAAAGCTCGGCATCGGCATGTATGAAACGCCAACCGGCTGGAAGTTCTTCGGCAACCTGCTCGATGCCGGCAAGGTCACCGTCTGCGGTGAGGAAAGCTTCGGCACCGGCTCCAACCATGTGCGCGAAAAGGACGGCCTCTGGGCCGTGCTCTTCTGGCTGAACATCGTCGCCGCCCGCAAGGAAAGCGTTAAAGACATCGTCACCAAGCACTGGGCCGAATATGGCCGCAACTACTATTCGCGCCACGACTATGAAGAAGTCGACAGCGACGCCGCCAACACGCTGGTCGCAACGCTGCGCGAAAAACTGGCCACACTGCCCGGCACCACCTATGGCAATCTGAAGGTCGAAAAGGCCGACGACTTCGCCTATCACGATCCGGTCGATCAGTCGGTCAGCAAGAACCAGGGCATCCGCATCCTCTTCGAAGGCGGCTCCCGCATCGTGCTGCGCCTCTCCGGCACCGGCACATCGGGCGCCACGCTGCGCCTCTATGTAGAGCGCTACGAGGCCGATGCGGCCCGCCACAACATCGAAACGCAGGAAGCGCTCGCCGACCTGATCGCTGTGGCGGATACGATTGCGGGGATCAAGAAGCACACCGGCCGTGATGCGCCGACGGTGATTACCTGATCTAGAGTCGATGATTGGGATGGGCGCCCCTCATCCGCTTTTGTGGGTGGGCCGCCCTTCTCTGGCCCGCCGGGCATCTCCCCCTCCAGGGGGAGATCGATATCCGATGAGGTATCGCGTCTCGTAAAGCTTCAAAAGTGGAGAAGCCTCTCAGCAGGTGTGGCAGGAAAGGCAAGCGGCCAACCTCAATTTGCTTGCCGCATTGAGCGGAAGATGTCCGACAGGACATAGCGGGCCTTTAAAAAAAACGGCGCAAGCTCCAAACCCACCCATCACCAGAGGGACCAGCCCATGCCAACCAAAGCAGCATTTCCCCAAGGCGCAGTCCCCGCCTCAACCGGCACCGAGTTCTCTGTCTACTCTCGCGACGCCACAAAGATCGAACTTTGCCTCTTCGAGACAGACGGCAACACAGAGACTGCCCGCCTCGCCATGCAACCCGTCGGCAATGGCATCCACCGTCTCACCGTCCCGCAGGCGAAAGTCGGCACCCGCTATGGCTACCGCGCCCACGGCTCTTACACCCCTGAACAGGGTCTGTGGTTCGACCCGGCAAAGCTGCTGCTCGACCCCTACGCCACGACTATCGACCGACCCTTCGAAAACCATCCAAGCCTCTTCACTTTTGGCGAAGACACCGCCTCCATCATGCCGAAGGCGATTGTTTCAAGTGACACGCCGGTCAGCCTCACGCCTCCCCGCTTTACCCGAGGCGGCCTGATCTACGAGGTCGCCGTCAAACCCTTCACCATGCTGCATCCAGAGGTACCGGAAGCCATCCGCGGCACGGTGGCGGCTCTCGCCCATCCGGCCATCATCGGGCATTTGCAGAAGATCGGCGTCAGCGCCGTAGAACTTATGCCCATCACCGCCTGGATAGACGAGCGGCATCTGCCGCCGCTGGGTCTCACCAATGGCTGGGGCTATAACCCCGTCGGCTTCATGGCGCTCGATCCGCGCCTCTGCCCCGGCGGCATGAAGGAACTGCGCGATACCGTCGCCGCTCTGCATGCAGCCGACATTGGGGTCATTCTCGATCTCGTCTTCAACCACACCGGCGAGAGCGATCGCTTCGGCTCGACACTGTCGCTGCGCGGGCTCGACAACCGCACCTATTACCGCCATCTACCGAACGATCCCGGCACGCTGATCAACGATACCGGCACCGGCAACACGCTCGCCTGCGATCACCCCCAAGTGCGCCATCTCGTCATCGAAACGCTGCGCCATTTCGTCAGCCAAGCAGGCGTCGACGGCTTCCGCTTCGACCTTGCCCCCGTGCTTGGCCGTGGGCCTGAGGGCTTCGATCCACACAGCGAAACCTTGCGCCAGATGCATGAAGACCCTCTGCTTGCCGATCGCATCTTGATCGCTGAACCCTGGGATATCGGCCCCGGCGGCTACCAACTCGGCAATTTCCCCGCGTCCTTCCTCGAATGGAACGACCGGGCGCGCGACGATATCCGCCGCTACTGGCGCGGCGACGATCACACGATCGGAGCACTTGCCGATGCGCTGGCCGGTTCGGCGCCACTCTTTTCGCGCAACGGACAGACTGAAACCCGAAGCGTCAACTTCATCGCCGCCCATGATGGTTTCACCCTCTTCGATCTCGTCTCCCATGCTCACAAGCACAATGAGGCGAATGGCGAAGACAACCGCGATGGCCACAATGACAACCACTCCTGGAACAACGGCATCGAGGGACTGACGGACGACGCGGCGGTGAATGCCGCCCGCATCGCCGATATCAAGGCGCTGCTCGCCACTCTCTTCGTCACCCGTGGCACGGTCATGCTGACCGCGGGTGACGAAGGCGGGCGCAGCCAGCGCGGCAACAACAATGCTTACGCCCAAGACAACGCCATCACCTGGGTTGACTGGGCAGCACTCTCGCTTGACCTGATCGACCACACAGCCTTTCTGGCGAAACTTCGCCAGCGCTTTTCAGCCCTCGGCGAAAGCACCTTCTTCTCGACCGACAGCGGCGAGATCGAATGGCTGTCCCCTCTGGGCGAGCCCATGTGCGAAGAGGACTGGAACCGGCCGGATGCGACGACCTTCGCCATGGTGCTCAAAACACTGGACAAGGAGACCGGCAAGACTGTGCGCCTGGCGACGCTCTTCAACCGCAGCCGCAACGCCATTCCCTTCACCTTGAAGGGTGAAGGCTGGAGGCCGCTCGGTGTCGACTTCGGCGTACCGGTCTGGCTCCCGCCTCGCTCCGTCGTATTCTATCTTGGCGATTGATCGGGTAGCGGTCACCGCCCTATAACGGGGTTCGACTGTTCAAAAGAAAGGGTTGCCGTGAAAGACGTTTCGCTTGCCGAGGTAAAGGGTCTGATCGGTACGGAAGTTGGCCTGTCCGACTGGATCACGGTCGATCAGGCAATGATCGATGCCTTTGCGCAGGCCACGCTGGATGACCAGTTCATCCACACAGACCCGGAACGCGCCAAGGCCGAAAGCCCTTTCGGCGGCACCATCGCGCACGGCTTCCTGACGCTTTCGCTCCTATCTGCCATGAATTACAGCGCCCTGCCAAAAATTCGCGAACAGACCATGGGCATCAATTACGGCTTTGAGAAAGTCACCTTCGTTTCTCCGGTCAAGAGTGGCGCGCGGGTTCGCGGACGCTTCACGCTGGCCGAGGCGCGCTTTCGCGGCGGCGCCATGCTGATGATGACCTATGACGTGGCGGTCGAGATCGAAAACGAAAAGAAACCCGCACTGACCGCCCGCTGGATCACCATCGCTCAGTTCGATCCGAAGGACCGGCCCGAAGACTGATCAACAGGTTAAACGGAGGTCGCCATGCCGGAAGCAATCGTCAGAGAGGCATTCCAAACGCAGGCCGCGGCTTGCGATGCGCTCGGCTCTCCCTTCACCGCAAGGCTCTGCCGGCTGCTCGCCGACAAGCTCCAAACGACACAAGGCGCTGTGGCCCGAACCATTCTTCACTGGCCCGGCCCACCCGGCCCCAGCGACGATTCCGTGCCGCTGCGCATTGCGGGCGCACTGCATGCGCTGGTTCTTTCTGACAGGATCGACCCGCTCACCGAACTCGAAGATGTTCTCCTCTGGCCGGCAGTGCAACAAGCATTCCGGCAACACGAAACCTTCATCCTCGACCGTCTGACATCGCCACCCCAGACCAACGAGGTCCGCCGCTCCGCAGCCCTGCTGCCCGGTCTCTTCATCGTAGCCAAGCAAACCGGCAAACCGCTGATCCTTTCCGAAGTCGGCGCCAGTGCCGGTCTCAACCTCCAGCTGGACCGTTATCGCTACCGGCTTGGCCAAACCGAGTGGGGACCGCAGAGCCCCGTCCTCCTTTCTCCCGAATGGCGCGGCGAAGCGCCCGAAATACCCGACACCTTCACAGTTCTTGATCGGGCAGGCTGCGACCTCACCCCCTTGAACCCCTCCTCTGCCGAGGATCGCCTGCGCCAGCTCTCCTATATCTGGGCCGATCAGACAGACCGCCTGGAGCGGACGCGAAACGCGCTCAGCATCGCGGCGGACAATCATTTGCAGGTGGAAAAGGCAGACGCGATCGACTGGCTGGCAAAGCGGCTGAAAGACCCGAAACCACATGCCGCCCATGTCATCTTCCACTCCGTCGCCTGGCAATATTTCCCCGACGCCCTCAAACAGAAGGGCGAAGCCCTGATCGCCGAGGCCGGCGCTTGCGCCACAGCAGACGCCCCTCTCGCCCGCCTCCAGATGGAAGGCGACGGCCAACCGCAAGGGGCAGCGCTGACCCTGCAAATCTGGCCGGCCAGCGAAAAACAGGAGATTGGTCGAGCGGATTTTCACGGGCGCTGGGTGGAATGGCGCGGGTGGGTGCCGTGAGTGATGCCGACTGATCGTTGCCGCAAATCGCTCACACGAGAGCTCCATGCTGCAGGGAGCAGGCCAGGTATGCCGGAGATCCACCCTATGGCGGATGCCGGATAGCCCGAAGAGCCAGCCCGGACAGAGCAGGCGCAGGCTCAGCCCCTCGCCCACAAGCTGTACCTCTTTATCGGACACTATAAGCCATTCCCGCTATGTCAGTTCGGCTTAAGCGCTTGACCCCATTTGCTCTTGTCGCGCGGGAACCTTCCCCTTTTGCTCGCGTTAAAAGACATATTGTTCGGGGGAACTCTACATGGCGAATAACATCACACAACCGGATGATGCAGGCGAGCACAAGACGGAGCTCAAGCGCGTCATGGGGCCGGGGCTGCTGCTTCTCTTCATCGTCGGCGACATCCTCGGAACCGGCATCTATGCGCTGACGGGACAGGTCGCAGCCGAAGTGGGCGGCGTCGTCTGGCTACCCTTCCTCATCGCCTTTGCGGTGGCGCTTCTGACGGCCTGCAGCTATCTGGAGCTGGTGACAAAGTATCCGCGCGCCGCGGGTGCAGCGCTTTATACGCACAAAGCCTTCGGCGTTCACTTCATCACTTTTCTCGTCGCCTTCACCGTCATGTCGTCCGGCGTCACCTCTGCCTCGACTGCATCCCGCGCCTTTGCCGCAAACTTCGCCACCGTCACCGGCTTCGATTTTGGCGGCTTCGGCGTGACAGGCATTGCCATCGCCTTCATCGTCGCAGTCGCGCTTATCAACTTTCGCGGCGTGGGCGAAAGCGTGAAGATGAATGTGGTGCTGACCGTCGTGGAACTGACCGGCCTGCTCATGATCATCTGCATCGGCTTCTGGGCCATCGGCAACGGTCAGGGTGATGTCTCCCGCGCCTGGACGTTTGAGCCCGCCGGAGAACACGGCGTCATCTGGTCGGTGGTGGCCGCCACCACGCTTGCCTTTTTCGCCATGGTCGGCTTCGAGGATTCGGTCAACATGGCGGAAGAGTGCAAGCAGCCTTCCCGCATCTTCCCGAAAGTCTTGCTTGGCGGCCTCGTCATCACGGGCATGATCTATATTCTGGTCGCCATTTCCGCCATCACCCTCGTGCCCGCTGCCGAACTCGGCGAGGGCGAAACGCCGCTGTTGAAGGTGGTGCAAGCAGGCGCACCGAACTTCCCGATCGGCATCTTTGCTGTGATCACCATGTTCGCTGTCGCTAATTCCGCGCTGATCAACATGATGATGGCAAGCCGCCTGATCTACGGCATGAGCCGCGAAGGCGTACTGCCGCCAACCCTCGGCAAGGTCCATTCCGGTCGCCGCACGCCGTATGTGGCCATCATCTTCACTTCACTGATTGCCGTTGGCCTCATCGCGTTTGCAGGCGGCGTGCCAGCCCTTGGCGGCACAACGGCACTCCTGCTGCTGGGCGTCTTCACCATCGTCAATGTTGCGGTGCTGGTGCTGCGCAAGGACAAGGTGGCGCACAAGCACTTCCGCACACCGACCATCCTGCCGGTGCTCGGCGCCATCAGCTGCTTCTTCCTCGTCGGCCCATGGACGGGTCGCGATCCGGTGCAATATTCGATTGCCGCCGTGCTGCTCCTGATCGGTGTCGTGCTCTGGGCAGCGACCGTCGGCCTCATGCGGGTGCAGGCGAAATCCACCTGACCTTGCAACGGCACTTGCTATCTGCGCCGCCCATGATAGATCGGAATTCCGGCCTCATTTTCAAAAGGAAAATACCATGCCGGAATTCCCAACCCTTATGCTCTTTTCCGCCGCAGCCCTGGTGCTGACGGCAACACCCGGTCCCGATATGCTGCTGATCGCTTCTCGCAGCGTCAGCCAGGGCCGGTCCGCAGGCTTTTTGACCTACGCCGGAATAGCTGCGGGGACCTATTGCCACGCGATTGCTGCGGCCCTGGGCCTCTCTCAATTGTTTCTGACGGTACCGGTCGCCTACGAAATCGTCCGCTGGGCAGGCTGCGCCTATCTGCTTTACCTGGCGGTTAAAACCTTGCGCTCACAAGGAGCTGCCTTTGCGCCGTCTGCCGGGCTGAAGCGGCTTTCTTCCAGACGCATCTTCCTGGAAGGGCTCGCCACCAACATCCTCAACCCGAAAATGGCGCTCTTTGTGCTCGCGCTCTTCCCGCAGTTCATCAGTCCGGATGGCAGTGCGCTCATTCTCCAGATGCTGATCCTCGCCACGATCCTGAACGGCGTCGGTTTTGTGGTAAATGGTGCTGTGATCCTGCTTGGCAGCAATATCCGGCAGCGTCTCTCCGGCATCCGCCGCTTTCCCAAGCTGCCGCAATATTTGCTCGCGACAGTCTTTGCGGGGCTCGCCTGCCGTCTGGCGCTTGGAACGAGACAATAGGAGAAGCAACACCGAAGGGCTGCCTGGATGGGACATCCAAACCCAATCTCGTCATCCTCGGGTTTAACCCGAGGATCCATGTCTAGGTGACGTGATAGGCGGCGCGAAACTCAAGCGTCCCGCGAGCCCTCGTCCAGCAAACCGAACACATATTCGGCAAAGGAACGCCAGCACTCGACGCGGAACGTGTCATCGGTCACGCGCAGCAGAATGACTTCCGCCTTGCCGAACACCGTGCGGGTGCAGGCACCCACAGGAAAAGCGGCGAGCGACAGGTCCTGCGGGCAGCCAGCATTGATCGTCGTTTCCGCGCCGGGGCCGGAAACGATGATTGCGAGGTTGCGATGCGAGACGTCGGTGGCGGAGAAGAGGCCCGTGGTGCCGGAAAGTGCTGCCATCAGGTCTGCTTCGCCCTGGTCGATGACCAGCCACTCATCCGGGCCGATCCACAAGGCCGAGCGCAGCCCCGAAGTCGCAGACGTTTTCGGGCGTGTCGGCAGGGCAAGTTCGAGCGCCTGAGATACCGCTTCGATCGCCTCTGGCCGGGCGCGCAGCGCGACGCGATAGGCCGGGGCCGCGGGCTTGATGGAGGTTCCGGCGGAGCCGCCATGGACGCCATCGAGAACGAATGTACGCTTTGCTGTCGCCAAATCAGCCATTGATCCGGCCTCCTTCCTTGTCGAAGAACACCATGTCCGTCACCTCGACTGCAATCGTCCTGTCGGCAAGCGGAATGTAAAGGGTCTCACCCATCCGCGCCCGGCCATCGGCCACCAGACCGAAGGCGATGGAGCGGCCGAGATTTTCGGACCAGTAGGACGATGTGACGTGACCAAGCATCGTCATAGGCTTCGGCGCATTCGGATCGACGACGATCTGGCCGCCCTCCTCCGGTACCTCGTGCGCGTTCTTCGGCAGAAGTCCGACGAGCTGCTTGCGGCCGCTGCGGGTCAGATCCGGGCGCTGCAGGCCGCGAATACCGACGAAGTCCGTCTTCTTCTTGGAGACGGCCCAGCCGAGGCCCGCATCGTCCGGCGTCACCGTGCCGTCTGTATCCTGGCCGACGATGATGTAGCCCTTTTCGGCGCGAAGCACGTGCATGGTCTCGGTGCCGTAGAGGCAGCCGCCAACGGCTTTCGCCCGCTCGGCAATCGCCTGCCACACCGCCGGGCCGAAATCGGCCGGCACGTTGACTTCGAAGCCGAGTTCGCCGGTAAACGACACGCGGAAAAGACGCGTCGGCACACCGCAGATCTTGCCTTCCGCCACCGCCATATGCGGGAAGGCTTCGGGCGACAGATCGATACCCTCGACCAGCGGCGCAATCACGTCGCGCGCCTTCGGTCCCTGCACCGCGATCACCGCCCATTGTTCGGTGGCCGATGTCAGCCAGACGTTGAGATGCGGGAATTCCGTCTGCAGATAGTCTTCCATGTGGTGCAGCACGCGGGGCGCACCGCCCGTCGTCGTCGTCACGTGGAAGCGATCTTCCGCCATGCGACCGACAACGCCGTCATCATAGACGAAGCCATCTTCGCGGGTCATGATGCCATAGCGGCAGCGACCGGGTTTGAGCGTATCCCAGGCATTGGTGTAGAGCAGGTTGAGGAACTTCGCCGCATCCGGGCCGACAACCTCGATCTTGCCGAGCGTGGAGGCATCGAAGACGCCAACGCTTTCGCGCACCGTCTTGCACTCGCGGTTGACCGCCTCATGCATGTCTTCGCCCGCACGCGGATAGTACCAGGCGCGCTTCCAGTTGCCGACATCCTCGAAGGCCGCACCTTCTGCTTCTTCCAGGGCATGCATCGGCGTCTTGCGGGCCGGGTCGAACAGCTTGCCACGCGAATGGCCGACCAGCGTACCGAAGGTCACCGGCGTGTAAGGCGCGCGGAAGGTGGTGAGACCGACCTTCGGCAGATCGCGTCCAAGCGCTTCCGATGCAATGGCAAGACCGTGCATGTTGGACATCTTGCCCTGGTCGGAGGCCATGCCGTTGGTGGTGAAGCGCTTGATATGCTCGATGGAGTGCATGCCTTCGCGCACCGCAAGGCGGATATCCTTGGCGCAGACATCGTGCTGGAAATCGATAAAGGCTTTGACGCTGTGGTCGGCACCCGCACCTTCGGCAGCGCCGATCATGCCGCCCGTCCAGGTGTTGGCGTTGCTGCCGGAGATGGCAACCTCGCCGCCGCCAGACGCAGCCGCTTCGGCAAGCAGCGCGGAGAGATCGTCGGTGCCGTTGCAGGCGCCGATGGAAACGCCATCCTGCACGTGCACATCCGGCAGGAAGCGCTGGTTGGCCGCATCATATTTCAGCTTGCCGCGAGACTGCGAGAAGAGATGGACCGATGGCGTCCAGCCGGCAGACACGATCAGCGCATCGACAGCGATCTTTCGCTTGCCCGAACCGCCATTGCGGCCAACCGTCATGGAGGTGACGCGAAGACGGCCCGCCGTATCGTAGACGCTGTGACCGGCAAGCACTTCGATGCCAAGCGCACGCGCCTCATCCAGAAGCTTCTGGTCCGGGTTCGGACGGCAATCGACGATGGCTGCGATCTTCACACCGGCACGCTTCAAGTCGAAGGCCGCCTCATAGGCGCTGTCATGCGCGGTATAGACGCCGACATTGTGTCCAACGGCCACGCCATACTGGTTGAGATAGGTGCGTGCCGCAGAGGCCAGCATGATGCCGGGGCGGTCGTTATTGGCAAACACCATGTGGCGCTCGATGGCACCGGTTGCCATGATCACCTTTTTGGTGCGCACCTGCCAAAGGCGCTCGCGCGGCTCATGCAGCGCAGGGCTTGCCAGATGATCGGTCACGCGCTCGGCAAGGCCGATGAAGTTGTGGTTGTAGTAACCGAAGACGGTGGTGCGGGTCAGAACTTCCACATTCGGCATGGCCTTCAGCTCGGCCAGCACCGACTGCGCCCACTCATAACCATTCTTGCCGTCGATCACGGTGCCGCTTTCAAAGCGCAGCGCGCCGCCAACCGTCGGGTTTTCATCGACCAGGATCACCTTGGCACCGGTCTTCGCGGCAGACAGAGCCGCCGTCAGACCGGCAGCACCGCCGCCCGCCACCAGCACGTCGCAATGAGCATAACGGCTGGCATATTGATCGGTATCGCTCTGCTTCGGCGCACTGCCGAGACCGGCGGCGCGGCGGATGATGGGCTCATAAAGCTTGTGCCATGCCGCCTTCGGCCACATGAAGGTCTTGTAGTAGAAGCCCGCCGCAAAGAAGGGCGAGAAGAAATCGTTGATCGCGCCAACATCGAAGGAGAGCGACGGATAGCGGTTCTGCGACGAGACGATCGCGCCGTCGAACACCTCCTGCACCGTGGCGCGCACGTTCGGCTGGCGGCGCGATGCATCGCGCGACACGTCGATCAGCGCATTCGGCTCTTCCGGACCGGCGGAGAGAAAGCCGCGTGGACGGTGATACTTGAACGAGCGACCGATCAGATGCACGCCATTTGCCAGCAGTGCGGAGGCGACCGTGTCGCCCTGAAGCGCTGTATAGCTTTTGCCGTCGAAGTTGAAGCGGGCGGTGCGGGCGGGCGTCAGGCGGCCAGCGCCCTTGATACGGTAAGCGCCGCTCATCGGGCTGCTCCTTCGCTGGAGGAGAGAAGCGAAGCCTCATCCGGCTTCGGCTCGCCCGCCTTGTAAGTCAGGTGGAACTTGTCGGTCACGGAATGGCGCGCCGCGTTGAAGAAGCGACCGCAGCCATGGATATGGCGCCAGCGCTCATAAACCATGCCCTTGTCGTTATCGCGCATGAAGAAATATTCAGAAAATTCCTCATCGGAAATTCCGGCAATGTTTTCAGGGCGGGCGATGTGCGCCTCACCAGCCCAGCGGAACTCCAGTTCAGAGCGTTCTTCTTCGCAATATGGACAACGGATCAGCAGCATAATGTTCCCTCAAAGAGAGCTTTCCGGAATCACCGTTCCGGCGGGTTGGTCACACAGGCGCTTTCCCATGGTGATGTAGGGGGAGAGCCTGTTCGTTAGTTCTTCAAAATTCGCATAGGGACGAAACGCATTGCCGCGCCCCATATTGACCACCGCCATCGACATGAGATTGCTGTCGAGCGCGACGGGATATTCATTCTCGCCGTCCGGGCCTTTCGGCACGAAATAGACGAGCCTCTGGCCAAGGCTTGGAGCGCACATCAAAAAGCCCTCCTGCGCCAAAAACGGCCAGTTCTCCTCTCCCTGCACCTTGCGAATGGTCTGCACCCGAAAATCGCCAGCCTCTGGAAGAACCGGACCGGCATCGGCCGCAGAGGCCATAGACGCAGCAGCAAGAAGAGCGGCTGGTATCTTCAATGGGCAACCGCCGCAGCTGCCGCTTCATCGATCAAGCGTCCGGTGCGGAAGCGGTCGAGGTTCAGCCCCGCCGCCAGCCGGTGCGGCTCGCCACGCGCAATCAGATGCGCAAAGAGATGCGCCGAACCAGGGGTCGCCTTAAAGCCGCCAGTACCCCATCCGCAATTGACGAAGAGGTTCGGAACCGGCGTGACACTCTGGATCGCCGAGCGGTCCGGTGTGTTGTCGGTAATGCCGCCCCACTGGCGCATCATCTTCACACGGCGGAAGATCGGGAAGAGCTCGCAAATCGCATCCAGCGTATGGGTGATGATCTGCAAGCCGCCGGTCTGCGAGTAGGAGTTGTACTGGTCGGTACCGGCACCGATGACCAGCTCGCCCTTGTCGGACTGCGAGATATAGGCATGCACGGTGTTGGACATCACCACGCAGGGGAAGATAGGCTTCAACGGCTCGGAGACCAGCGCCTGCAACGGGTTGGAGGCAAGCGGCACGCGCACATCGGCCATCTTCATGATGACGGAGGAATGGCCGGCAGCCGATACGCCGATCTTCTTCGCACCGATGAAGCCGCGATTGGTTTCCACACCCGTCACTGCGCCATCCGGACCACGACGGATCGCGGTCACTTCGCAGTTCTGGATAATGTGGACGCCGCGATCGGATGCCGCACGGGCATAACCCCAGGCCACCGCATCGTGACGGGCCGTACCGCCGCGACGCTGCAGGGCAGCACCATTGATGGCGTAGCGCGCTTTCGCCGAAATATCGAGCGGCGGGCAATAGGCCTTGGCCTGTTCCGGCGTCAGCCATTCATTGTCGATGCCGTAGAGACGGTTGGCATTGATATGGCGCTTGAAGGACTGCTGGTCATGCACATTGTGCGACAGCATCATCACGCCGCGCGCCGAATACATGACGTTGTAGTTCAGATCCTGGCTCAAGCCTTCCCACAATTTGAGGGAATGCTCGTACATATCCATGCTCTCTTCATAGAGATAGTTCGAGCGGATAATGGTGGTGTTGCGGCCAGTATTGCCGCCGCCGAGCCAGCCTTTTTCCAGAACGGCGATGTTGGTGATGCCATGTTCCTTGGCCAGATAATAAGCGGCACCGAGACCGTGGCCGCCGCCACCGATGATGATGACGTCATATTCCTTGCGCGGCTCGGGAGAAGCCCATTGAGCATCCCATCCCTTGTGGGCTCGCATTGCCTCGCGAGCCACGGCAAAAACAGAAAATTTGCGCATTCGCAAGCAACTCCCTGAAGACAGGCTGGATTATTCCGGCTGAGGCCCGAACATGACAAATCAAAGAACATGACAGTGTTCCTTTTGCGACGTGCGACATGAATGTTTTGACATGGGTCATAACTTTCGCGACACCCCTTGTATTTTCGTTTGGAGATACAGTTAACGGCTGGACTTCAGGGAAACGATCTGATATTGCACCTCACCAATCGCGCGGCCAGCCGGCCACACGAACGATTTTTTATTTGCCTGCGAATGCCTTTATTCGCATGGCAAGATAACCAAGCTAAAGGAACGGGATTCACGTGCAGGTACTAGTCCGCGATAACAACGTTGATCAGGCGCTTCGCGCTCTCAAGAAGAAAATGCAGCGCGAAGGTATCTTCCGCGAAATGAAGATGCGCGATTACTACGAGAAGCCTTCGCAGAAGCGCGCTCGCGAAAAGGCTGAAGCCGTTCGCCGCGTTCGCAAGCTGGCTCGCAAGCGCATGCAGCGTGAAGGTCTGATCGCCGGTCCGCGCACTGGCCGCTGATAGGCCGTCTTTTCGACGTTTTTGAATGCTTATGGGGCGGGGGCGATTTATTCGCCGCCGCTCTTTGAGTTTGTGGATGCATGAATGGCCTTGAGAGGGAACCCATATCGTATGAACGCTGTTGATATCCGTGAATCCAGACGTCCTTTCGCCCTCTTCCACGGCGTATCTCAGAGAAAAACCATGCGGCTCTCCTCCACCCTCATCCTCTGCGGCATGGTTGCGGCTCTTGCCGGCTGCGCCACCACCTCCCCCACGAGCGACGTCTTCCAGATCGACCGCGCTCAAGGCTCCGAGCAGAACATCGCCTCGCTGACTTCGGTCATCAATGCGAACCCGCAGGACCCGGAAGGCTATAACGTTCGCGGATCGGCTTACGGCCGCGCCGGTGACTCCAAGCGCGCCATTGCCGATTTCAATCAGGCCCTCCAGATTAACCCGCGCTTCTATCAGGCCTATGCCAACCGCGCGCTCGTCTACCGCAATATGGGCCAGCAGCAGCAGGCGCTTCAGGATTACAACAGCGCGCTGCAGATCAACCCGAACTATGACGTGGCGCTGATCGGTCGTGGCAATCTCTACCGCCAGTCAGGCCGCACCAACGAAGCCTTCAATGATTTCACCGCCGCCATCAACACAGACACCACCGATGGCCGCGCCTATCACAACCGTGGCCTGATCTATCAGCTGCGCAATCAGCACAGCCAGGCCATCGAAGATTTTTCCAAGGCCATCTCGCTCTCGCCCAATTCGCCCGAGCCCTATAATGGCCGCGGCATTTCCTACATTGCGCTGAACGACGACGAAAACGCCTTTGCCGATTTCAACCACGCCATCGCGCTGGACGGCGATCTGGCGGAGTCCTGGGCAAACCAGGCACTGGTCTATGAGCGACGTGGCGAAAGAGACAAGGCGTATAAATCCTACAGCCACGCCGCCCGCCTGGACCCCAAATACAAACCCGGCGTCGACGGCGCTGCCCGCCTGCGCGGCGCTGGCGCCTCATAATAACCTTATAAATTAAAGGAAGCGCTTGGCGTCTATTCCTTTGGATAGAATGACCGTCACGTGTAGGTCGTGGTACAGCCTCTGCTTTAGGTTCTGTATGTGCATTGGCGGCGTCGAGATTATGATCCGACAGCGCTTTTAAAATCGCGTAACAAAAAATTTGTATGACGGGCTAAGAGCATTGCCATAAGCAACGAAGCGCGGCACTTTAAACTATCCCGCAGGGATTGGAGACGCCGAGGGAAGGAACTCAGGTTTGGACACCGAGTTTCCTTCACTCAGCTTCTAGGATCTGTAGCGATGACCTAGTCGGTGTGGACCCGATTAGTCAGCGGGTGTGGAAGCCGCTGAATCCACAAATCAAAGTAATTTAACGGTAATCACGCGACACCGAGTCGCGCAAGATCGTGACTTGCGTGTCGCCAGGTTATCCCGCGATGATTTATCAGATAAACATAATCACCCCAAATAAACCTGTAGTTTTAGGGCTTTCGCTGGGCTAATCACTTGCCAGCTTTTCACGATTTGCAAAAATAATACTGAAAGCCCCGCCAGTCGATCGCTGGCAGGGCTCTTTCGTCATGCAGGCTTGGCGTCGCCTTCTGCCGTCGCATCCGGCTCAGCCTTCTTCTCCTCCGGCTTGATCCGGAACCAGGCCACGTAGAGTGCAGGCAGGAAGAGCAGCGTCAGCACCGTGCCGACCACGATACCACCCATCATCGCATAGGCCATCGGGCCCCAGAACACCTCGCGCGAGATCGGGATCAACGCCAAGGTCGCTGCCGCCGCCGTCAGCATGATCGGGCGCATGCGGTGTTCCGTCGCCTCGATCACCGCCTGCCAGGCGGGCACGCCCTCCTTGCGCAGGTCTTCGATCTGCACCACGAGAATGACCGAGTTTCGAATGAGGATACCGATCAGCGCCAAGATGCCGAGGATCGCGACGAAGCCCATCGGTGCGTTGCTGAGAAGCAGCGCCGCCACCACGCCGATGAGTGCGGTGGGCGCCACCGCAAAGACCAGGAACAGACGGCTGAAGCTCTGCAACTGGATCATCAGGATCGTCGCCATGGCAAAGAGCATGAAGGGCGCGACGGCTGCAATCGGCCCCTGCGCCTCCGCACTCGATTCCACCGACCCGCCGATCTCGATCTGGTAGCCCACCGGCAGCGTCTTGATGAAGGCATCGACCTGCGGCTGAAGCGCGGTCACGATTGTGGCCGGCTGCGTTGGACCCTTGATCGCCGCCTTCAGGGTGATCGTCGGAATGCGATCGCGTGATGCGATCATGGCCTGCTCCACATCGTAGCGCAGATTTGCCACCGCCGAGAGCGGAATGAGCTTTCCGCCGGAACCTGGAATTTGCAGGTTCTGCAGCGTCTCGATGGAGCCACGCTCATCGGCTGCCGCACGCCCGATCACATCGACGAGGTAGATGTCGTCGCGCACCTGCGTGGCGCTTGCCCCTTCCACGATGGAGTTCAGCACGGTGGCGATATCTTCGGAACTGACGCCGAGCTGCCGGGCCTTGTCCTGCAACACATCCACCTTGACCACGCGGGACGGCTCGTTCCAGTCATAGATCATGTTGGTGAGCAACGGATGCTGGCCGACGACGCCTGCAAACCGCATCGAGATATCGCGCACTTTTTGGATGTCGGGGCCGCTGATGCGATACTGAACCGGCTTTCCGACCGGCGGGCCGATATCGAGCAGCTTCACAAAGGCGTCGGTGCCGGGGAACGTCTCATTCAGATATTTCTGGAAATCGGCTCGAATGCGGTCGCGTGCCTCGAGGCTTTTCGACACGATGATGGTCTGGCCGAAAAACGCATTCTGGCTCTGCACGTCGAAGGACAGAATGAAGCGGGGCGCACCCTGACCGACATAGGTCGTCCAGTGGTCGATATCCGCGTTATTGGCGAGCTTCTCGCGCTCGAACTGCGCTATCTGGCGGTTGGTTTCTGCAATCGAACTGTTCTGCGGCAAGTTCCAGTCGACGATCAGTTCGGGCCGGTCGGAGCTTGGGAAGAACTGCTGCTGCACCAGGCCCATGCCGCCCACCGACACGCCGAAGATGGCGATGGTGAGCAAAATGGTCACCCAGCGCCAACGCATGGCCGTTTGCAGCAGGCTGGAGAAGATCCGCGCAAACCTGCCCTTGCCCTCATGATGCCCCTTCATCTGCTTGGGCAGCATGACGACGCCGAGAAGCGGGGTGAAGAGAACCGCGACGATCCACGAGACAAGCAGCGACACCGCTATGACGACGAAGAGCGTGAAGGTGAACTCGCCCGCCGCACTGCTGTTCAGACCGATCGGGATGAAGCCCGCGACGGTGACGAGCGTACCCGTGAGCATCGGAAAGGCAGTCGAGGTGTAAACGTATGTGGCGGCCTTTCGCAGATTATCCCCGGCCTCCAGCCGCGCCACCATCATCTCCACTGCAATCATCGCATCGTCGACCAGAAGCCCGAGTGCGATGATCAAGGCGCCGAGAGAGATGCGTTGCAGCGAAATACCGCTGAACTCCATATAGACGAAGGTGATGGCCAGCACGAGCGGAATGGACACCGCCACCACCAGACCGGCGCGAAAACCAAGGCTGATGAAGCTGATGACGAGAACGATGGCGACCGCTTCGAACAGCGCACGGGTGAAGCCGGACACCGCCTCTTCCACCACGGCAGGCTGATCGGAAACGCGGTGAACATCCACGCCGATGGGCAGATCTGCGACGATGGCCTTGATATGCTCGTCCACCGCCGCGCCGAACTCCAGAAGGTTTGCGCCCGCGCGCATGCCGATCGCAAGTCCGATGGCGGGCGTGCCGTTATAGCGGAACAACGCGGTTGGCGGATCGACATAACCACGGCGGATGGTGGCCACGTCTGTCAGCGGGAAGAAGCGGTCATTGACGCGCAGATTGATGGACTCCAGCGCATTTTCCGAGGCGAATTGCCCGCCGACGCGAATGGCGATGCGCTCAGGCCCCGCGGTGACGAAGCCGGATTGGGTCACCGCATTCTGCGCCTGAAGTGTCGTGATGATCGACTGGCGATCGATGCCGAGCGCTGCGATCTTGCGGGTCGAAAACTCCAGATAGATCGCCTCGTCCTGCGCCCCGATAATGTCCACCTTGCCGACATTGGGAATGGTCAGGATCTTGGAGCGCGCATCCTCGACCAGATCGCGCAGCTGGCGCTGGGAGAGACCGTCACTGGTAAAGGCGAAGATGTTGCCGAAAACATCGCCGAAGCGGTCGTTGAAGAACGGCCCCTGCACGCCGGAGGGAAAATCGCCGCGAATGTCGGAAATCATGTTGCGGACGCGACGCCATGTCGGCTCCACGTCCCTGGCTTTCGTCGTGGGCAGCAGCTCGAGGAAAACGGTTGTCTTGCCGGCGGTCGTTTCGCTGCGGGTATAATCGAGCGATTCCAGCTCCTGCAGCTTCTTCTCGATCCGGTCGGTCACCTGGCGGCTGACCTCTTCGGCCGTGGCGCCCGGCCACGCTGCCGAGATCACCATCGTCTTGATGGTGAAGTTCGGATCTTCTTCGCGGCCCAGATTGAGATAGGAGAACACGCCTGCGATCAGGAAGACGATCATGAAGTACCAGACAAGCGAGCGGTGCTCGAGCGCCCAGTCGGAGAGATTGAACTTTTTCACTGTGCGAGCTCCTGATCGACGCGGATCGACTGTCCGTCCTCAAGCGTGTTGACACCGGCCACCACGACGCGGTCGCCCGGCGAAACGCCTTGTTTGATAGTGACATAGCCATAGGCATTGGGTTCGCCGTCCACCACGACGGGACGAAGCGTAACCTTGGCCGCAGCTTCATCGACGATCCATACAGCCGTCTGGTTGTCGCGGCTGCGGATCGCAGTTGCGGGGAGCATCAGCGTGGGTTGATCGGCAGCGCTGGCAGAGGCCGTGACGACAGCACCGAGACGAAAAGCTTCACCCGGATTGCTGAGCGCGATCTTGGTTCTGCGCGTGCGCGTCGCCGCATCCGCCTGTGGGGCGATTTCGCGCACCGTGCCGGGCACGCGCACCTTCGGGTCCAGCTGCAATGCCACCTGAAAGGGCATTCCGGGCTTCAGCTGCTCGGCCACCGACTGCGGTACGTCGATGACTGCATCCCGCTCATCCGGCTTGGCAATCGTGACAATCACCTGGCCGACGGTCACGACCTGCCCCAACTCGGCGGATGTTGCCGTCACCACACCATCGAACTCCGCCGTCAGCTGTGCGTAACCGAGCTGCTCATTGGCCTTGTTGAGATTGGCCTCGGCACGCGCGACAGAAGCGACCGCCGTCTTTAGCCCCTGCTCCGCCTCTTCGAGTGCGGCGCGGGTGCCGGAGCGGGTTTCGGCAAGCTGCAACTGGCGCTGCTGCGTGCTCTGTGCATTGCGAAGCTGCGCCTGCGCGTTGGAAAGATCCGACTGTGCGCTGCGCACCGCAAGCTCCAGCGAGGTCGGGTCGATTGTCGCGATCACGTCACCCTGCTTGACGATATCGCCAACCGAAACGGTGCGCGACGTCAAACGGCCAAGTGCGCGAAAACCGAGTTGTGCTTCGAAGCGCGGAGAAACCGTGCCGGCGAAGCTCAAGGGATGGGCGGGCATTTCCTTGGCCACGATGGACAAAACCGGGCGCGGCGGCGCGGCCTCGTCCTGCTTGTCCTCGCTGCAGGCTGCAAGCATCAGACCGGACAGAAGCACTGTAAGAATATGAGCCTTGTTCATCGCGATGCCACCTCTTTGGGAGCGACCTTTTCATCCGGGCGAAGGAATTTGGCGCCTTCGAAAACCACAATCTCACCTTCCTTCAGACCCTGCTTCACAATGAAATGTCCTGTCTCGTAGTCCTCGACTTCGATGACGCGCAACGCGACCTTTGAGGAGGCAGGATCGACAACCCAGACAGCAGGCCTCCCATCCTTCGAGGACATGGCAGACCATGGCAGAACGATCGCCGCCTGCGGCTCATACTGGAATTCACCCTTGACCGCGGCGCCGAGCGGCATCTGCCCATCGCCTGGAAGCCCGACCTTCACCCGCACCGTGCCCGTGGAAGAATCGATGGTCGGCGAAATCTCGCGCACCTTCGCCGTCACCTGCTTGGTTGGATCCGACAGAAGCGTAATCGTCACCACGTGCTTGATCGGGCGTCCGAGAAACAGCGTTTCCACAACTTCGAAAATCGCATCCCTTGGTCCGTCCTGCGCCAGCGTGAAGATGGCGGACGCCGCTTGCGCCACCTGCCCCACCTCCGCATTGCGCGCCGTGATCACGCCGTCGCGCTCGGCCTTCAACTCGGTATAGGACAGCGCTTCCTTGGCCGTGCCGAGCTGCGCTTCGGCAGAACGTTCGCTGCCTTGCGCGGTGGATAAAGCCTCCTGCGCCTGATCGAGAGCGGAGCGTGCCGTCACCTGCGTATCGAAAAGCTTCTGCTGGCGGGCAAAGGCCAGTTCCGCCTGGATGCGCTGTGCGGTCGCAGCCTCCAGATTGGCCTGCGCGACGGCCAGATCGGCCTGCTGCTCCTGCGCATCGATACGCGCCAGCACCTGCCCCGCCATGACGTGATCGCCCACATCGACCTTGCGATCGATGATCTTGCCGCCCACGCGGAAGGAGAGATCGGTTTCGACACGCGCGCGAATTTCACCGGTCACCGCGCCGCCCGTCGTCAGCTGTTCGCTCTTGACGGTAACGACCCGCACCTGGCGCGACTCCGCCTCCCGCTCGCCTTCCTGTTGGCTGCACGACGTCAGGAAACCCGCGCCTGCAATCAGGAGAACGCTCACAATATGCTTCATGGCAGAACCCTATGATGGAAATATCGTGAATGCGTATATTTGACTGACCGGAAAGTCAATGATAACTTCGGATACATGTTGCGCAAGTGCTGTCATTTGAGAGAACGACGCGCGATGGAATACGGGATATAGCGCAGGAACGGATCGATGTGATCGTAACCCGCGTTGAAACTGTCGATGCCGAATGAAGGGAATGCCAACCACCGATGTTCAAGCTGTGCCAATCCAAGGTGGGGAAAAAACTGACGCGTGCGGAGCAGAAGCAGCTCCGCCCCGCTCAAATTCTGGACGCGGCCTTTACCGAGTTCGTCAGACACGGATACGCCGCAACCCGCGTCGAAGACATCGCCAAACATGTCGGCGTCACCAAGGGCACGGTCTATGTGTATTTCGAGACCAAGGAAATCCTCTTCGAAGCCACCATCCGCCACGCCTCCACATCCTTCGCCGACATCGTCAAACATGCCGACACCCATGAAGGCACGCCGACCGAGCGGCTGCGATCCCTGCTTTTAGCGCTTTACGCCCATCTTGGCAGCGACAGTGAAAACCGCGAAGTGCTGAAGCTGATCATTTCCGAAGGCCAGAAATTTCCCGATATCGTCGCCCGCCATGAACAATGCGTCTTCCAGCCACTGATCGACCGGATCACCGAACTCGTCAGGGAGGGCGTCGCCGCAGGCGAATTCAGAGGCGACCATCTCGCCTTCCCCGAACTGATCATTTCGCCACTGATGACGCTCACCGTTCTCAGGATCATCTTCGACGAGCGCCTGGATATCGATGTGGACGCCTATCTCAACGCCCATCTCGACCTGTTGATGAACGGGCTTTTGGTGAATAAGGGCTCGCCGAACCGAGCGCTTTAAAAAAAAGCCAGGCACTTGCGCAGCTATACAGCCACGCCGGCTTTCACCTTGAAATCCTCCGGCAACAGGTCACTGTGCAGGATCTGGTTGCGGCCTGATGATTTGGCCAGGTAGAGCGCCCGGTCGCAGGCATTGAACAGATCCTCGAAGGAGGCGTGGGACTCCTTGTCGGCCACCCCGCCGGACAGAGTAATGTGGACAAGCCTGTCTTTGATGTCCACGGGCCGGGCTGCCAGCATCTCATTGCATCTTTGGGCGAGCGCGAGACGTTTTTGTGCGGTGAGCTGGACCGCCAGAACGGCGAATTCCTCACCACCAATTCTTGCAACCACATGAGGCTGCGGAAAAGCAGCCATCAGGTGTCGTGCCACGGTCACGATCGCATGGTCTCCGACATCGTGGCCGAACTCGTCGTTGATGCGCTTGAAGCGGTCGATATCGAACAGGATGAGCGAAGCATCGTCGTCCGCTTTGGCCACCTCTTCCATGAAGGCACGACGATTGAGGAGCCCCGACAGCATGTCGGTGCGGCTCAGCCGTTCGAATGTCGCACGCGAGATGGACAGATGATGAATGGCAAGACCGACGAGATAGACGATCGAAAATGTCAGCGACGAGGCCACCACCGTCGATATGATCACGCCCACTGTCGCCCCTTGCCAGACGTTGTAAGGCAGCAAGCCGAATGTGTTCATCAGATGATGGGCGACGATATTCAAAACGTCGGCAATCAGCGTAACGGCAACAGCCGTGCGAAGAGCAAAGGACAAGACCTTGTCCTTCGTTTCAAATCGGTCCGTGGCGCAAGCCTGCTGTATATGGCGTTCGACAAATGCAAGCATCGACCTTCGGGTTCCTTGTTTGAGCGATTGAGCCCCGTGTGTGTGTCCTGTTTGGCCGCACGGTGCTTTATAGTGTTTAAATCTGCGCATGGGCTTGCCGATGCTGTCGTCGCCCCCGACCGGCATGACTGTTGCATGGGATGTTTTGAAATCACGTGAACAACGAAGGTGAATGTTCAATTACATTTGCCTCATGCGCCACTTCGGCTGCATCGTCCTCTGGGAGCGCCGAGAGGCCAAGCCGCATCAATAACGGATGCGGCATTATGGAAGGGCTGGGCCAGAGATAGAGATCAAGAACACGGCGTTGGCGCTGATGCATGAAGGCAATTGCTATTTGGTCAGGCTCGACGATGAACGGCATGTCGACCTCCTGCGCGAGGTCTATCCGTGCGTTGCCATCGTTTCCTTCCCGGCTAGAAGATGGAAGCCGTGGAACAGGCCGTCTTTGTCGATTTCGCGTTACCGATATCCACCTGCAGCAGAGACAAACTTTTCAGGCTCCACGGCTAGACCCCGAGCAGACAAGGGAACATGATGCTTCTCAATCGTCGTACTCTGTTGCTTCTGGGAGGATGGACAATGACGGCTTCGGCAGCCTGCGGGCAAATCTCATCCAGATTGCTATTCGACGGCAACCTTCTGGCCGACTATTTCCAGATCTATCTAAGAGATCAAAGCCACCCGGACCTTCCGTCCGATTATACGGAAGAGACCATTGGCAAGCGTTTGATGATCGGTCCGCACGCTGCCATCGTTCACACTGCGCGCAATATGATCGTGCCGGTCAGCGTGGAGTGGTATGATGCACGGCCGCAGCCGGATGTGGAGCGCTACCAGCATGTGGCGGAAGCAAGCTTCGACTGCCCCTCAGGCATCTTGATCGTGGCTGGCTTGACGGACTATGAGCCGAGTGCATCAAGGCTTGCGGTTGAACCGGGACGACTGGGTGTCCGTGCAAATATGTCGGGCCTGGACACGATCAGCGAGGACGGCCTGGAAGGAAACGACCGATACCTCCTACAGCTGTGGCCTTCCCCGCAGCCACTCGGTCTCCAGGTTCTCAAGTCTCGGGTGGAGCGTTAGATGAAAAGAGCTGTCCCCTATCTTCTCATCTTTGCCGCCATCATGTTTCTCGTAAGCCTCCTTGGCTTCGTCATCGCGCTCGCCCCCTGGAGCTTGATCATGTTGGGTATCCCCATGCTCATCTCAACCTGCAGATCGGCTGCCAAAGACCGCTAAAGAATGCGGGCATGAGGCGGCGGGAAATAAGACGACGGCTTACTCCACCGGCGTCATCGTTCCCGTCGGAAAGGTGGCAGTGGCAAGCGAAGGATAGACCTCGCGCACGATATTGATCTGCTGCGCATCGTCGATCCTGACCAGATACCACTTACCGTCATCGATCAGCGCCAGCGTCGAGGTCCTGGCCTCAATCTTCTGGCCTTGGGTTTCCATCAGGCTGCGCGACGGCACCAGCACATAGGGCGTGCCGTCAGGGGCTTGCTTGTAAGCCGCCTTGTCGACATCCATATCGAAATCGAGAAACTTGACCGAGGCCAGCGCGATCTGCATCTGCGTCTGCATCGCGCTTCGAAGCGTCGTCACGTCGACACCGGCCTTCGTGGCAATATGCTGAAGAACCTTGGGCGGCACGGATGCGCCGACAAGGTCGAAGTCGCCCTGCTTCAGCGCTGTCTCGAAGCGCGCGATCTGCGCCTGGAGGTCGGCTTTTTCCTCGGCCGTGATTTCACGCGCCGAAGCACCCTGCCAAAAGCAGAGCGCCAGAAACACTGACAGGAACAGAGCCTTCATGACACACGCCTCTCATCGGTCTAATGACGTTGAGTGAGATAAAGCGCGACAGATGCCGCGCTGTCGTCAATGACGGTAATTGGCTTAAAGAATGAAGAAGCCTGCGGCCGACAAGATGAGGAAGACGAGCAATCCGCCGAAGAAGCCGCCCGTAGTGAAGAAGCCGACGGCCATGGCGATCATCAGCATGCAGACAAGCATGGTGCCGTATTTCGACGCCAGCAGGAAACCGTTATAAGTTTTCTCGTGCTCGGAATATTCCATTTTCGCGCCGAGTTCGACCGGTCCGCTATGGTGTTCGCTCATACTTGTTTCCCCTCTATTGATCTGCGCTTACCGTCATCGTTCCATCTAGAGATGACGTCTTCCCTGATAACGAAGCAAGCGACAGAACGCTCCGTGTCAAGACCTACACAAAATTCGGCACCGACGCAACGCGGGTAACGCACTGTTTGCCCGGCAAAAACGCTTGGTCTTTGGGCGGGTCGCGCAAGGCTCTTGGCCCTGGAAAGCTGGAGCATTTGTCACATCGACGCCACCTGCGCCAAGGAAAGCCCTGGATGGTCGGTGCACGACCTTCTTCCTAGTTGCATTTGGCAAAACCTGCCCATAACGATGGATTGAGGGAGGATTTCTGGTTGGGAGCGACAGGCGTGGGAGGACGTTTCGCCTGGGGTTTTCCGCCATAAAAAATTCCTCCTCGAAAACCCGCAAAGGGATCGAAAGGGGAAAACAATGCACGCGCTTTTGAAACTCAGCCGCGCCATCGACCTGTTGAGCGAGTCACTGGGGAAATTTTCAGGCTATCTGGTTCTCATCTGCTGCCTCGTCAGCGCCGGCAACGCCATCGTGCGTTATCTTTTCAATTACAGTTCGAACGGCCTTCTGGAAATCCAGTGGTACATGTTCGGCTTCATCGTTCTCATCGGCGCGTCCTACACGCTGCGCATGAACGAACATGTGCGTGTCGATATCATCTACGGCGCGATTGCACCGCGCACCCGCATCTGGGTGGATATTATCGGCATCGTTTTCTTCCTGCTTCCCGCCTGTTTTTATCTCGCCTGGCTGAGCTGGCCGATGTTCCTGCTCTCCTGGCAACAGAATGAAATGTCCTCCAATGCTGGCGGCCTTATCCGCTGGCCGGTCAAGCTCATCATCTTCGCGGGCTTCGCGCTCCTCGTCCTTCAGGGAATATCCGAACTGGTGAAGCGCATCGGTGCGCTGAACGGGCTCTATCAGCTCGACACCAAATACGAAAAACCGCTCCAGTAACGCCGGCGCCATTTTAAGGATATTCTGATGTTCGAATACGGTATTCTTCCACCGGCGATGTTCGTGGGCATGATCATCTTCATGCTCTATGGTTTTCCGGTCGCCTTCTCGCTCGCCACCGTCGGCCTTCTCTTCGGCGTCATCGGCATCTTCACAGAGCACTTCTCGCCCGCCTTCATGCAGGCGCTGCCGCTGCGCATCTTCGGTATCATCTCCAACGATCTGCTGCTCGCCATTCCTTTCTTCACCTTCATGGGGGCCATTCTGGAGAGATGCGGTTTGGCGGAAGATTTGCTGGAGGGAACCGGCAAGCTCTTCGGCGCCATTCCCGGCGGCCTTGCCTATGCGGTCATTCTGGTCGGCGCCATTCTAGGCGCAATCACCGGAACGGTGGCGGCCTCCGTCATCACCATGGGCGTCATTTCGCTGCCGATCATGTTGAAATACGGCTATAATCCGCGTGTCGCCACCGGCGTCATTGCCGCCTCCGGCACGATTACGCAGGTCATTCCGCCCTCTCTCGTCCTCATCGTTCTGGCAGACCAGCTCGGTCGCTCCGTTGGCGATATGTATCTCGGCGCAATCGGCCCGTCCTTCCTGCAGGTCGCCATTTTCATGCTCTTCATCCTCTTCCTCTCGGTCTTCCGGCCGAAGGATGTTCCGGCCCTGCCGCCGGAAGCACGCGGGGAGCTGAACCGGGCGCTGGTGCTGAAGGTTCTGGGCGGCATGATCCCTTCCATCGTGCTGATCTTCCTCGTTCTCGGCACCATCTTCCTTGGCCTTGCCACGCCAACCGAAGCCGGCGCGCTCGGCGTCGTCGGCGCGATGGCGCTTGCCGCCGCTCACCGCCGCCTGACCTGGGATCTCATCAAGCAGGGCATGCATTCCACCATGCACATCACCTCGATGGTGGTGTTCATTCTGGTCGGTGCCACCTGCTTCTCGCTGGTGTTTCAGGGGATGGACGGATCGCTGTGGATCGAGCACATGCTGTCGGGCATTCCAGGCGGCCCCATCGGCTTCCTGATCTTCGTCAACATCTTCATCTTCTTCCTCGCCTTCTTCCTCGATTTCTTCGAAATCGCCTTCATCGTCGTGCCGATGCTGGCCCCGATCGCGCAAGCTCTCGGCATCGATCTCATCTGGTTCGGCGTGCTGCTTTGCATCAACATGCAGACGAGCTTCATGCATCCGCCCTTCGGCTTTGCGCTTTTCTACCTGCGCTCGATTGCGCCGCGTACGGTCAAGACATCGGACATCTATATGGGCGCAATCCCCTGGCTCGGCATGCAGCTGATCCTCGTCGCGATCGTCATCTTCTGGCCGGAATCCGTGACCTACTGGCTGGACAAAACACCGGAGGTCGATCCCAACACCATCAAGATCGAGGTCCCCGCCTTCGGCAATCAGGGCGGCAACACCATGCCGAATTTCGGCCTGCCCCCAATGGACGTCGCGCCAGGCCAGGGCGGCGGCAACGGCCTGCCCGGGATGCCGAACCTCAACGAACCACCGAAGATCAATCCGTGATCGGGAATACTTGTTTGGCGCGCGCGAAAGCGCTATATTGAGGGAGTGGAAGACAGGGCGGCAACCCTGCCTTCCGGTTTGCTTATCTGAAGAATGTGAACCGGACAGTCATTGACCAGCCTGTCCGGTTTTTCTTCACGATAAACGCAATGCTCAGCGGTTTGCGCATCACATTAGAGCGCCGCGCGTCCTTTAGGACGCGCAAAGGACGCTCTAACTCTTTGAATGTACGCATCGTGCTTTTCCGAAAATCGAATTCGATTTTCGGGCCGATGCTGTACCTCCACAGTTGAACAGCAAGGCCTTTGCCAAGGTCGGCGTGGCCTATCCTCGCCGATACTCCGGCTGGTCTCCGAAGTGTGCTGCTTCGCCGTTCAACGCGGGCGATCATAGTCGAGTGTCTTTACTGGTCCATAAACGCGGGTGAGTTGGAGGCAGCTCAAGCAAAAGCCCGGACCTTTCGATCCGGGCTCCAATAGAACGGTCTGGATAGTGTCACAGTCTGTTCAAGAATTGGCGTTGGTCTGCCGAAAATGGTGATTTCGAGAACCGGAGCGGAGCGTACTGAAGTACGTGAGCACCGGAAGCGCAGAAATTGCCATTTGCAGGCGACCAACGGCGATTATGGAATAGACTGTCAGAGCTTGCCGTTACGCTGCTGTATCATCATGAACGTATCGTAGGTGTACTCCGCCAGCTGCATCCACAGATACCCTTCACGCTTGAAAGCGACCTGATCTTCATAGACCTTCTTGAAGTCCGGATTGACGGCAGAGATTTCCGCGTAGACTTCGAGGGCGGCCTTGTAGCAGGCGTCGAGAATATCCTGGCTGAAGGGGCGCAGCGTGGCTCCCTCGGACACGATCTGCTTGATCGCCTTGGGGTTCTTGGCGTCGTATTTCGCCAACATGTTGGTGTTGGCGAACGAGCAGGCGTCCTGCAGCACGGCCTGATAGTTCTTCGGCAGATCGTTCCACTTGTCCAGATTGACGAAGGAGTGGATGACCGGGCCGCCTTCCCAGAAGGCCGGATAGTAGTAATATTTCGCCACCTTCTGGAAGCCGAGCTTGTGATCGTCATAGGGACCGACCCATTCCGCCGCGTCGATCGTGCCCTTTTCCAGTGCCGGATAGATATCGCCGCCGGCGATCTGCTGCGGCACGACGCCCAGCTTTTCAACCACCTTGCCGGCCAGACCAGCAATGCGCATCTTCACGCCCTTGAAATCGTCGACGGTGTTGATTTCCTTGCGGAACCAGCCGCCCATCTGCACGCCGGTATTGCCGGAGATCATGCCATAGAGCTTGTGCTTGGCGTAGAACTCGTTCAAGAGCGTGTTGCCATTGCCCTCGTAGAACCAGGAATTGGTCAGGCGCGCATTCAGGCCGAAGGGAATAGCGGTACCGATCGCGAATGTCGGGTCCTTGCCGACATAGTAATAGGAGCAGGTGTGGCACATTTCCACCGTGCCGGAGGATACGGCGTCCGCCGCCTGCAGCCCGGGCACGATTTCGCCTGCCGCAAACACCTGAATGTTGAAATTGCCGTCGGTCGCGGCCTTCACATGGTTGGCGATATCCTGCGCGCCGCCAAAAATCGTATCGAGCGATTTGGGGAAGGAGGAGGTCAGCCTCCAGGTGATCTTGGCATTTTCCTGCGCGATGGCCGGTGCTGCCAGAACAGTTGCTGCCGCAGCACCCGAGCCCGCAAGCGCGCCTTTTTTGATGAATGAGCGTCGATCCATATTATCCTCCCAGATACGAACCAAGTCACCGTGCGGCTTCCTCCCCCACACGAGATGGCTTGAGAAAAGCATGGGTCATGGCAACTGACAAGCGGCGCGGCAAAGAATAAACGGTGGGACATGCTTGGAGGGCGGGATTTCCTCTGCGCATAGGAAAAGATTATCGCATGCGCTGTCTCAAAACATCCGGGCATTATACTTTAGACGAATAAATCCCGTCACTTAAAGCGTGTCGCGATCTTTCATACGCTGCCTCACGCTTTAGCTCCTCTTCTGCCGCACGTCGTGGTCGCAAAAGCGCTGCACCCTATTGCGGAAACCATGCTTTACAAAAAGAGAAAGCTTGACGAATCCGCACCTTCGGTTTCACTGACGGCATTGCATTTGAAGACCGCATCACGTTCGGAGCCACCATGTCCAAGCCCATCATCGCCATCCCTGCCGATATCAAACAGGTAGACGGTGCCGAGTGGCATGCGGCGCAGACGCAATATCTCGCCGCCGCGCTGAAGGTCGCAGGCGTCATGTCCCTGATCGTGCCGGCCTTCGAGAGTGGCAATGAGATCGATGCCATTCTCGACCGTGTAGACGGGCTGCTCGTTTCAGGCTCGGCCAGTAATGTCCACCCTTCGCTTTACGGCGAGCAAGCAACCGATGCCGATGGCCCCTTCGATGCCGGGCGCGATGCGACCAGCCTCGATCTCATCCGCCGCGCGATCGATCGCGGCATTCCGATGCTGGCCATATGCCGCGGCATTCAGGAGCTGAACGTGGCGCTTGGCGGCACGCTTGCCAGCGAAATTCAGGAACTGCCGGGACGCTGGGACCACCGCAAGCCGGAAACGACAGAGCGCGACGTGATGTTTGGCATCCGCCAGCCGGTTCATGTGCGCGAGGGCTCCTGCATCGCCCAGCATCTGGGGCTTTCCGGCGAAATCCAGATCAACTCGGTTCATCGCCAGGCGATTGCGCAGACGGCACCAAGGCTACAGGTGGAAGCCACTGCCGAAGACGGCACCATTGAAGCCGTCTCCGTCATCGACGCCAAAGGCTTTGCCATCGGCGTGCAGTGGCACCCGGAATATTGGGCCGAAACCGATGGCCCGTCGCGAGCACTGTTCGAAGCCTTCGGCAAGGCGGTGCGGGACTATCAGGCGAGCAAGGCGTAAAGCGCCTCGCTCACCTTATGCGATTATTCCTTGACCGGTGTTTCCGGCACGGGTGTGATGACCTTTCGCTCAGACAGCCAGCCGAGAACATTATCGGCCACCAGATCGGCCATGGCATTGCGCGTCGGTACTGATGCGGATGCCACATGCGGCAAGAGCGAGACGTTGTCGAAGGCCAAGAGCGCTTCCGGCACCTTCGGTTCCGCATAGAACACATCCAGACCGGCAGCGCCCAGCGTGCCGTCCTGCAAGGCCTGTATCAACGCATCTTCATCGACGCTTGAGCCGCGCCCGACATTGATGAACACGCCGTTCGGGCCAAGAGCGGACAGGATCTCACCATTGATGGCCTTATGCGTTTCCGGCGTGCCGGGCACGATGCAGATCAGAATATCGACCGCGCTCGCCATCTCCTTCAACGAGGCATGATAGGTGTAGGAGAGTTCATCACGCTTGCTGCGGGTGTGATAGCCGATCTCCACCTTGAAGGGCTCCAGCCGCTTGGCGATCTCCTGGCCAATGCGGCCCATGCCGAACAGGCCCACCTTGCGACCGCGCAGCGAAAACGGCGAGAGAGCGAACGGCCCTTCCTTCACCCACTTGCCCTTACGCAGATAGGTCTCTGCCTGATAAAGGCGCCGCACGGTGTTGATCAGAAGCGCAATCGTCGTATCGGCCACTTCGTCGTTCAGCACATCCGGCGTGTTGGTAACGATGATGCCACGCTTGGCCGCATGCTTGGCATCGACGCCATCATAGCCCACGCCGAAATTGGCGATCACTTCCAGATTGGGAAGCGCATCGATCCAGGCCGCGTTGACGCTGCCGGAGACGGCCACTGCGCGAACGCGGTTCGCCACATCGGCGGAAATGGTGGGGGTCGCGCCCGCAGGTGCGGTCACGACCTCTACCTTGCCTTCGAAGCGTTCCAGAACGCGCGGATGGATTTTTCCCGGAACGAGAACGACGGGCTTTTGATCTGACATGGGCGATGATTCCTCTTGCAATGCGCATCTCCAAGGACAGCGAACGATGCTCTCACGGGACATGCATGAAGCCTCAAAGCGGCGATACCGCTCTGCGATGGGAAAAGGCTAACCGATGCGCGTCAAAATCAAAACCCGCTAATGAACGAGAACGGTACTGTCGTTCATCAATGTCGTGGAATGCAGGGTCCGGTGGATTGGCGGATGCGCATTTCCGGCTTGATCAGGTGAATGCCGTCCGGCTCATGGCTGCCCGCCAGCCTGTCGAGCAGGGCACGCGCCGCAAGCCGCCCGACTTCCGCCTGGCCGTTGGATACGGTCGTCAGCGATGGCGTGGAGATCGACGCTTCTTCCAGATCGTCATAGCCGGTGACGGAAATATCCTTGCCCGGAACGAAGCCTGCTCGCGAAATGCCGTTCATCAGGCCGATGGCGACAAGGTCGTTCCAGCACACCGCAGCCGTCGGCTTTTGCGGTAGCGACAGGAAGTTGACAGCCGCCTCGAAGCCGCCCTGCTTGGAGCGTGCGCCTGGAATGCGCAGGTTCGGATCGACATCGATCCCCGCCTTGCGCAGCGCATTCACATAGCCCTGATAGCGATCGCGCCCGGTCGATGTCTGGTCCGTGCCGCCCACCATGGCAATGGTCCGGTGGCCAAGGCTGATCAGGTGGTTGGTGGCAAGCGAAATGCCATAGCTGTCATCGCCGCGAAATGTCGGCATGTCGACACCATCCATGGAGCGCGCCACCAGAATGGCGGGCATGCCGTTTTCTTCCGCAAGCTTCAAATCCTCGGTCGGCGTACCGATGGCCGGAGACATGATCACGCCGTCGCTGCCAAGCTGAAGCAGCGTTTCCAGAAACGTGCGCTGCTTTTCGACCGAGTCGTAATGGTTGGACAGAATGAAGGTCTGGCGGCTGCGGTCCAGTTCGCTTTCGATGGCTTTGAGAATTTCCCCGTAGAACGGGTTCATCACATCATGGAAGACGACGCCGATAATGCCGGAGCGGGAGGTGCGAAGGCTGGCGGCACGGCGGTTATAGATATAGCCGAGCGCACGGGCCTGGTCCTTGATCTTCTCGCGCGTGTCGGCAGCCACAAGCGGACTGTCGCGCAGTGCAAGAGAAATGGTGGCTGTCGAAAGCCCCAGGCTTTCGGCAATGGTTGAAAGCTTGACCTTTTGCGCCATGTCCCCTCCCCGAGATTGCGCATCGCCTCCCGGCGACGTTTAAATTGTGACTAAACAATTTAAACAAAACGCGCAAGAGGTTTAATATTTGCACAAACTGTTAAAAAGGACGCTTAAATTATTTAATCGATTATATCGAAAGCTTGCAGGTTGGAATCGATGGCGCGCAGCAGTTTGACCACCGTCTTCACCTCCTTGGCCGATAGCCCGTCCACGGCGCGGGCGCTGCAGGCGGCAAGTGAGGCGTTGATATGATCGACGCTTTTCTGGCCCGATTCCGTCAGCTTCACCATGGTCAGCCGGCCATCTCCTTCACCGGCGCTGCGCTCCACGAAGCCCTGTGCTTCCATGCGGCCAATCGTGCGCGTCATGGTAGGAGCCTTGACGCCAAGCTTCTGGGCAATCTGGCCTGGCGTCATGCTGCCTTCCTGCGCCAGCGCCAGGATCACGCCGTCCTGCCCGGCGTAAAGGCCGCTCGCTGCCAGATTGTGGCTGAGCGCGGTGCGCATGGAGCGTGCGGCCTGCGTGATGGATTGCGCAAGCTCTTCCGGGTTGAAGGCTATGTCCTTCTTCTTCTGCGACTTGTCTTTCTTGGATGCCTTGTCCTTCTTCGAGACCTTGTCCTTGCTCATTCAGCCCGTGCCTTTTGCCAGATCGCGAAACGACTATATGATGTTGTAACTTTTAACGAATATAGGCGCAGATCGCCATATGCCACACACATACACGCAATTTGACGACGAAACGATAACAGACGGATTTCACCCTCGGGAGACGATCGCGGTGCTGCCGCTCGGCGCGCATGAGCAGCATGGTCCGCATCTGCCCTTCGAGACGGACACGCTGATCGCAAAAGGCATCGTCACGCGCCTGAAGGCAGCGCTGCCGCAGGATTTTCCCGTCACATTCCTGCCTGTCGAACCCATAGGCTATTCCATCGAACATATGGATGTGGAAGGCACCAAGACGCTTGCCTTCGATGAGGCCGTCAACCGCTGGCTCGACATCGCACGCGCACAGCATGAAAAGGGCATCGTCAAATTCGTCATGCTAAACGCCCATGGTGGCAATTCGCCGCTCCTCACAATCGTCGCCACCGAAGCGCGCAGGCGCTTCAACATGCTGGCCGTTGCCACCAGCTGGACGCGGTTCGGCCTGCCCGAGGGGCTGATTGCGCCACAAGACAAGGCCATCGACATCCATGGCGGCGATATCGAAACCTCGGTGATGCTCGCATTCGCTCCGAACGAAGTCGCCATCGACAAGGCCGCGAATTTCCCCTCGCGCCAGAGTGAATTTGCGAGCCGCTTCACCCATCTGCGCGCCTATGGCCCGCATGCGTTCGGCTGGATGATGAGCGACCTGAACCGCCAAGGCGTGGCCGGAAATGCCGCCGCTGCGAGCGCTGAAAAGGGCGAGGCGATCATTGCTCATTCGGTGCGCGGCTTGGTTGCGCTTCTGGACGACGTTCGTGCCTTTGATATGAGGGCATTCGATGCCTGAAGCGTGGTCCACGCAAAACCGTACGGCGGTTTTGCGATCAGGACATGCGACAAGAGGAGGACCTGACGCGTCGGGAATGAACCTGAAAGATCGCGACGCCATTTGGCCGTTCGTGCGAACTGGAAGTCGGTTTTGCGACAACGCCAGGCGGCACAATGGCGTAGAGCGTCTTCGAACAGATCCGAAAGCTCGCGACACTCTACCATCAAAATTCTTGAACAGAATTTCTTTGAACTGCCTTCTTCGCAAGCCTATATGAACGGCAACATTTTGTCTGTCGCGCCAACCGGCCGCATATTCGAGGTTTTTCATGACCGAAGCAAACACCGCCTCCCCCGCAGCGCCAAAGCCCATCCCCGTCACCGTGCTGACCGGGTATCTGGGTGCCGGCAAGACCACGTTGCTGAACCGCATTCTGACCGAGAACCACGGCAAGAAATATGCCGTCATCGTCAACGAGTTCGGTGAAATCGGCATCGACAACGACCTGATCGTGGAATCTGACGAAGAAATCTACGAGATGAACAATGGCTGCATTTGCTGCACGGTGCGCGGTGACCTGATCCGCGTCGTCGAAGGACTGATGCGCCGTCCCGACCGTTTCGACGGCATCATCGTCGAAACCACCGGCCTTGCAGATCCCGTTCCCGTCGCCCAGACCTTCTTCATGGATGACGATGTGCGCGCCAAGACAGAACTCGATGCGGTCGTGGCGCTGGTCGATGCCAAGCACCTGCCGCTGCGCCTGAAGGACAGCCGCGAGGCCGAGGACCAGATCGCCTTTGCCGATGTCGTCGTGATCAACAAAAGCGATCTCGTGACCAAGGAAGAACTGGCCCGCATCGAAGACATCGTGCGCGCCATCAACCCGTCGGCGCGCATCTACAGGACCGAACGCTCCGGCGTCGATCTTGCCCGCGTGCTGGATCAGGGCGCCTTCAACCTGGAACGCGCGCTGGAAAACGACCCGCACTTCCTCGAGCACGGCCATGAGGATCACGTCTGCGGCCCCGATTGCGACCACCATCACCACGATCACGACCACCACCATCATGGGCATGATCACGATCATCACGGGCATGACCACCACGGTCACGACCATGATCACGACCATCATCACGGCCATGATCATGACCATCACGCGCCGTCGCCCATCCATGATGTGACGGTCCAGTCCATTTCGCTGCGCGGCGGCGAGATGAATCCCGAGCGCTTCTTCCCCTGGATTCAGAAGGTGACGCAGACCGACGGTCCGAACATTCTGCGTCTGAAAGGGATCATCGCCTTCAAGGGCGATGCCGAGCGTTACGTGGTGCAGGGTGTCCACATGATTATCGAGGGCGATCACCAGCGTCCGTGGAAGGAAGGCGAAAAGCGCGAAAGCCGCCTCGTCTTCATCGGCCGCGAACTCGATCGCGCAAAGCTGGAAGCCAGCTTTCATGCGTGTGAAGCGAAGGCGTAAACTGCTCACTTGATGCCGGCCCAGCGCAAGTCGGGCCGGCACAGGCAGCTTTGGCCCCGCCATCTCCTCCTGCGTCCTCCTCGGCCCTCTGGTCAAGCCCGATGGTGACCCGAGGCTCCACGCCGCACAGGGTGGACGAAAACAAACCACCCCACCCCATACCGCAGCCAAAACACATACAGACGAAAGACTCATCGCCCATGCCAACCGTTGCTCCTCTTGACCTTGAAGGCCACGTCGTCGCGGCGCATTTTCTGGGCGATATTCCGCTATTTGCCACCTCCGCCGGCACCATTCACCGCCTGGACGGCGGCGAGAAGGTGACCGAGGCCCACCAGGGCCTGCTCACCTGCATCCGCGATCCCCACAGCGCCACGCTTCTAACCGGCGGCGAAGATGGAAAGGTGCTTCGCGTCGGCCATGACGGTACCGTAACCGAGCTTGCCCATGTGCCGCGCAAGTGGATCAACGTGGTGGCGGGAGGCCCGCAGAAGGCCGTGGCATATGGCGTGGGCAAGTCAAGCTTCGTGCGCCTCTCCGACGGCACCACCAAGGAGTTCAAGGAAGACCGCACGGTGGAAGGCATTGCCTTTGCGCCAAAGGGTCTGCGCATCGCCGCTGCCCGCTACAATGGCGTGACCCTGCACTGGGTGGCAACCGCTGGCGATCCGGTCGATCTGGAATGGAAAGGCGCTCATACCAGCGTCACCTTCTCTCCCGATGGCCGCTTCCTCGTGACAAGCATGCAGGAAAACGCTCTTCATGGCTGGAAACTCGATGCCCCGAAGGGTGCCGACGCCCGCCACATGCGCATGACCGGCTATCCCGGCAAGGTGAAATCGCTCTCCTGGTCGCCCAAAGGCAAATGGCTGGCCTCGTCGGGCGCTCCTGCGGCAATCGTCTGGCCGTTTTCCGGCAAGGATGGCCCGATGGGCAAGGCGCCGGAAGAACTCGGTACCCGCGGCAATATCATGGCAGCCCAGGTCGCATTCCATCCGGCTGACGACGTGCTGGCCATCGGCTTCATCGATGGCATGATTCTTGGCGTGCGGATGGCAGACGGCAAGGAAGCCTTGCTGCGCCGCCCCGGCAAGGGCGCAATCTCCGGCCTCTCCTGGAGCGCCAACGGCAAGCTGCTGGCCTTCGCGTCCGAAGCTGGCGATTGCGGCATCGTCGATATCTCGGCCTGACCGGCGGCTGGCACCAGCCAGCCATCCGGCTCGACCTTAAAGGGTTCCCGCCACCCTCACCACGTCAGTTCCACCTGTGCCCGACCGTCGGAGGTGCGCTCCACGGTGCGGCCACTCACATCCACATTGCAGTGAACCCGCTGGCGCAAGGCCGAGAAGCTGTCGAAGGTGACGACATCGACCGGATCGTCGAAATGCATCGTCAGACGATAGCGCTCCGGATCGCCACCGAGTGACTGCACGCCGAGGATGGCGCCGGTAAAAGGCTGGCCGAGATAATAGCCGCTGACCCGCGAGCCCAGCATATAGGGATTGAAGGGCGGCCGATTGCCGACGGCGGCATGAAGCGTGTTCCAGTCGCGATAGCCATATTGCGCCGCAATCAACTCCAGCGCGCGCGAATGGCCGATCGCCGTGCCTTCGCCGGCAAGCCGGGCGCGAAGGCGCTTCGCCTGATCTTTCAGCGTATCGAGACTGGGTAGAGGTAGTGTCGTGTTCCGCATGGCGGTTCTCCTGCATCGGCATACGTCGTTTGAGGAGGGGTCCGCATTGCCACCGTCTGCATGCCTGAAAAAGGAATGACCGTATCGGAGGTTTGAAAGAGAGTTTCACCAAAGCTGTGACGCTTGCGGACGGCAGGGACTCTCGCCCTGACGCCGTCTTTAGCGGATTTCGGGGTGACGGTCAAACAGGACGCCCCAGAGCTCCCGCGCTTTGAAAAAGGGCGCCGCGGCTGCCCGCAGCGCCCTCCTCCCTAGAACCGGTAGGTCACACCGGCACCGACAAGCCACGGATCGAGCTTGGCCTTGCCGTTGATGTCGCCGAAAGCGTCGCTCGTTGCCGTCCACTTCGTATCGAGGAATATCTTCTTTACGTCGAAGTTCACGCCCCAGTTCTTCGTCACCATATAGTCGAAGCCGACCTGCACGGCCGCACCGAAATCGTTCTTCACATCGAGATTGCTGAAGCCCGGCTTTTCGCTCTGGTGATAGAAGAGCGAGTAGTTCACGCCGGCACCCACATAGGGTTTGAAGGCGCCGAAATCTGTAAAGTGATATTGCAGCGTCAGCGTTGGCGGCAAGAGCCAGGTCTTGCCGACATCGATCTCGCTAAGCGACCCCGTCGTTTTGATCCTGGAAAAGGTCGTGCCGAGAATGAGTTCGGCGGCGATGTTGTCGGTGAAGAAGTAGCTGATATCGAATTCCGGGATCACCGTGTCCGAATAAGAGAGCCCAGCACCCGGCACGCCGTTGATCGTGCCGCTGTCATGGGTGAGAACACCGAGCGCTCGAACGCGGATCATCCACGGGCTTGCCGCAGCGATCGCTTCTTCAGCCGTGGGGGCCGGCGCAATTTGTGCCAGGTCCGCCGCGAAGGCAATGCCGGGCAGAGCGCAGCACAAAAGCGGAAGGATGGCTTTTCGGATGGTCGCAAACACGTTTTCTCTCCTTGATCAGATCGATGAACACGCGTCTTCGCTTCGCGCCCGCAAGGTTTGGATTCGGCGCAAAAGAGCGGAGAAGGTGTGTCGCGCCTTTCCTATCTCTTCGAACGACTGAGGCATTTGAGGTGGATCAAATCGCATGGAAAGGCTCAAGCCCTGGCGCCTTTTGCTCTGGGAGGCCAGAGATTTACGAAACCTTAACCACGCCAAAACAGATTTTTATTATTAACTATAATTAGTTCGATCTAAACCTATCTTTGCGACGTTATTTCCCGGACTCAAGCTATGACCCTAATGCCGCATCTGGCGATGAGGGCCCGGAGAAAGACAACCATGCGAGTTTCCATTTCAGCGGCCATTACAGCCACAGGCATTGCCCTGATTGCAGGCGTGCTTCTGACACTTCTGACAGGCGCTGGGGCGCTAAACAGGTTGAAGGTGAATGGCCCGATCTATCAGGACATCATCTACAGCAAGGACCTGATCGCCGATATTCTGCCGCCGCCGCTATATGTCATCGAAAGCTATGCGCTTGCCAATGAAAGCGCCTTGCATACCGATACGCTGAACACCAACGCAGCACGCATGAAGGTTCTGAAAGACCAATATGAAGACCGTCGCCAATACTGGAAGACGACCACCCTGCCAGATGCCCTGAAGGCCAAGCTTTTCGATGACGTGCTGGTCAAGGGTGACGATTTCTGGCGCGAAATGGAAACCACAACGCTCCCTGCCCTTTTTGCCAATGATCGTGCAGCCATTACCGCATCCTTGAGCGCGCTGCGGGCGAAATTCCATCTGCATGAAGCTGCCGTCAACCAACTGGTGGAGATGGGAAATGTCTTCGGCGCGGAAAAGGAAGCCTATGCTGCCTCCCAGACCACCCTGCTACAGGGCGCAAGCTATGGCCTTGGGTTCTTCCTCATTCTTCTGTGCATCGCCTCCACGCTCTTTACCAGGCGCCGCGCCATCCGCCCGCTGGGCGACATGACCCACGCCATGACGACGATGGCAGGCGGCGACCTGACGGACGCTCCGCCGCACCTTGGCCGCAAGGACGAGATCGGCGCCATTGCAAAGGCGCTTGCCATCTTCCGCGATGCGGGGTTGGAGAAAAGACGGCTGGAAGCGCAAGCCGAGGAAGCGCGCCAGGCAAGCGATGCCGAACGCCAGGAGCGCGAACGGGAGCGTCTTGCCGATGCCGACGCGCTTCGTTTTGCCGTCGAGCAACTGGGCGGTGGCTTGAGCAAGCTCGCAAATGGCGATCTCAGCCGCAATCTCGAGCAGCCCTTCCATCCGCGCTTCGAAACCCTGCGACAGAATTTCAACGAGTCGGTCGCAACGTTGCGTTCGACGCTTCGGGAGGTTCTGTCGGAGACCGTTCAATTGAACCGACAGGGGCAGGAACTGCGTGGCGGCGCCGACAATCTGGCGCGCCGCACCGAGCAGCAGGCAGCCGCGCTGGAAGAAACCGCCGCAGCTTTGGAGCAGGTCACCTCTACCGGCAAGGCCTCGGTATCGCGCGTGGAAGACATGCGCAATCTGGTCAAGGATGCGCGCAACTCCGCCGTCCATTCCTCCGCCGTCGTTGGTGAGGCGATTTCGGCCATGAGCCGCATCGAGACGGCATCGGGTGAAATCGGCTCCATTATCGGCGTCATCGAAGGCATTGCCTTCCAGACCAATCTTCTGGCGCTGAATGCCGGTGTTGAAGCGGCGCGTGCGGGCGATGCCGGAAAGGGCTTTGCCGTCGTGGCGCAGGAGGTGCGCGATCTGGCGCAACGCGCTGCCGCCGCCGCCAAGGAAATCAAGCAGCTGGTCGCCAGATCCAGCCAGGAAGTGGCAGGCGGCGTCGATCTCGTTCAGTCGACCGGTTCGGTTCTGGCCGAAATCCAGGCCGTGGTATCGCGCATCGATCTCAACATCGACGCCATCGCAACCGCCGCTCGCGAACAATCCGTCGGTCTTGCCGAGATCAACACCAGCGTCAACACGCTGGACCAGATGACGCAGCACAATGCCGCCATGGTGGAAGAAACCAACGCCGCCACCCAGACGCTGGCAGATGCCGCCCACACGCTCGCCTCGCTCGCAGGCCGGTTCCATATCTCCGGCAACGACCAGGCGCAGGTCCAGCGCGCCGCGTAACCCGGACGGTATGATGGCATGGCGGCACCCTCCGCCCTGCCCCCACAAGTGAGATATCGACCTGAAGCGTGGAGCGGTTTTGAAGCACCGCAACACGCTTCAGCCTTTTCTGCGTCCCATAAAGCACGCTCTCGACGCACCCTTGCCGTCATCGCAAAGTCAAATACGATCAAGCGCACCAGCCTCCGATCCGCGATAAGGACCGGGTGAAGCACGGGAGAGCCCATGGCCGTTGTTGAAAGACTGATCTGGCAGATCGAAACGGATCTGCACACAGACCTGTCCCTGACCTCGCTGTCTGAGCGTTGCGCGGTCAATGTCCATCACATGTGCCGGATCTTTCAACTGGCCACAGGCATGTCGATCATGAGCTACGCGCGCGCCCGCAGATTATCCAAGGCGGCACGCGCCGTCGCCCATGGTCAGGACAACATCATCGCCATCTCACTCGATGCTGGCTATGGTTCTCACGAGGCATTCACACGTGCCTTCGCACATTGCTTCGGCATCACGCCAAGCGCTCTGCGAAGCCATCGATCCATCGCCACTCTCGATCTCATGGAGCCTTTTGAAATGAACAAGGATATGATTGTTCCGGTTGCAGCCCCCCGCCTGGAAGAACGCGGCGCGATGCGGGTGGTGGGACTTGGCATCGACTGCGCCTTTGGCAACACCGGCGCGATACCGGCACTCTGGCAGGCCTTCAACGCCCGCGAAAACGAGGTGGAAAACGCCGTGCCGGGAGCCTTATACGGGGTCTGCTGCATGGGGGACGGCGCCGGCAATTTCCGCTATATCGCGGGAGTAGAGGCAAAAAGACTCGACATCCGGGATGGAGCATATCGATATCCCCGCACACCGATATGCCGTCTTCACCCATAGCGGCCATATCTCGGACTTTGCCAAGACAGTCTATACGATCTGGAACAAGGCACTGCCCGACGCTGGCCTGAACAGCGCACAGGCCCCGGACTTCGAACGCTACGATCACCGCTTCGATGGGCGCACCGGTCGCGGCGAGGTGGAAATCTGGATACCGATCGTTTCGTGAGTAGATTGCAGGATTGGCCGGAAAGCAGCAGCCCACCCGCAAATAAGAAGAGCCGCCCCCATACCGGGAACGGCTCTCTTGGTTCACAGAGTTACATGGCAGACCCAAAAGACTGCCTGTCCATCAGGAAAAGCGACGACCGCTCGCCACCAGCATGCCAGCGGCACCATCCAGCCAACCCGCCTTCAGTTCCAGCGCCAGAAAGCGGTTGCGCTCGAAGGGGCCTGGCATGACGAGGTGCTGGGTCTTGTTCGCGAAGAAGCCGAAGCGTTCGTAGTACGGCGCGTCACCGACAAGCAGGATTGCGCCGTGGCCGCGGCGGGCAGCTTCAGCGATTGCCGCGCGCATCAGCCCCGAGCCGATACCCTTGCCCTCATGCGCGGCATCGACGGCGAGCGGTCCGAGCAGCAGGGCGGCAACCGGGCGGCCTTCGCGGGTCACGCCCGCCTCGACGTTCCACAGGCGCACGGTGCCGATGACATGGCCATCCTCATCACGGGCAACCAGCGCCAGACCTTCAGCAGGCACACGGCCAGCACGCAGCTTCTCGGAAGACTTGCGGCGGCGGCCAGGGCCCATGGCGCGGTCCAGCAGGTTTTCGCGCGCGACGACGTCGCTGGCGTTTTCGGTATCGATGAAGAATGTCTGCGGCGTGAAGAATGCACGAACCGAATTGAGAACAGCGGCCATCCCGGCCTCCCGTTACCAAGCCGCCCACGAAAGCGGCACCTGCGAAAGAACATGTCGCGCCCGTTTTTGATCAAAACCTGCAACGACAAGGATTGAACCGTTCCGGCCCGGCGCGCGCCGCAAGCTTTCCCTCGGCTGGACAGAGGGCTTGGCAAGCAGGGTTTGCGCCAGGCCCGGGCGTCAGCCGGGCCGGAACGGGAAGATCCGGGAAAACGCCACCCGCCCCAACGGGCGGCGTCTCGCGCAGATCACATTGCTTTGGATCAGTAAAAACCCTGAGACGGGTTTAGATCACATAGGCCTTCAAAGGCTCGAAGCCGTTGAAAGCGACCGCCGAATAGGTGGTCGTGTAGGCGCCCGTTCCTTCGATCAGAACTTCGTCGCCGATGGTCAGCGAGACCGGCAGCGGGTACATGTTCTTCTCGTAGAGCACATCGGCGCTATCGCAGGTCGGACCGGCCAGAACGCAAGGCTCCATCGTGTCCTCATCGCGCGTGGTGCGGATGGGGTAACGAATGGCTTCGTCCATGGTTTCGGCCAGACCGCCGAACTTGCCGATGTCGAGGAACACCCAGCGATGGTTGTCATTGTCGGACTTGCGAGAGACGAGAACGACTTCCGCCTTGATCACGCCCGCATTGCCAACCATGCCGCGGCCCGGCTCGATGATGGTCTTCGGGATCTGGTTGCCGAAGTGCTTGCGCAGCGCCGTGTCGATCGCCTGGCCGTATTCTTCAGCGGCGGGAACGTCGCGAAGATACTTGGTCGGGAAACCGCCGCCCATATTGACCATCTGCAGGTGGATTCCCTGCTTGGCAAGAGAGGCGAAAACGCGCTTGGCATCGCCAACGGCTGCATCCCATGCGTCGAGGTTCATCATCTGCGAACCGACATGGAAGGACACGCCGTAGGATTCGAGACCCAGCTGGTGTGCATAGACCAGAACGTCGACAGCCATCTGCGGCACGCAGCCGAACTTGCGAGACAGCGGCCATTCGGCACCTTCGCCATCGGTCAAAACGCGGCAGAATACGCGGGCACCTGGGGCTGCGCGGGCAACCTTCTCGACTTCCTCATGGCTGTCCACGGCGAAGAGATCGATGCCGAGCGCGTGAGCGCGTGCAACATCGCGTTCCTTCTTGATGGTGTTGCCGAAGGAGATGCGGTCGGAGGTCGCACCGGCATCGAGCGCCATCTGGATTTCAGCCACGGAGGCGCAATCGAAGTTGGAGCCCATGGAAGCGAGCAGCTTCAGAATTTCTGGAGCCGGGTTGGCCTTGACGGCGTAATAGATCGCGCTGTTCGGCAGGGCGTGACGGAACGCGTGGAAATTATCGCGCACGACGTCGAGATCGACCACAAGGCAGGGACCTTCGGGACGGCGGGTATTGATGAAGTCGAGGATGCGAGCAGTCGTCATCGTTGTGTTCCCTAACTTGATCCGGCTCCGGAAAATTCCGGAGGACAAAGAACGCTCGAGATATGCAAGACGAATCAGCCGGTGGAGGCGCAGATTCATTCGCATACGCTCAAGGCGCAAATGTGAACAACGCCCTGCCAGGAGCATTATTCGGCTTTGTCTGCCATGGGATTGGAGGGAATCATACCCAACCGCACTTACGGCAATGATGGTGTGCCTCTTCAGTACCCCGGCTGATGGAAAGCCGGCAGAGAACCAGAAAGGCCCGCACCGTCGTTGCTTCGTATGTCCTCGCATATCCGGTTGGCCGGAACAGCGACTGGAGGGGTTAATTCCAGGTACCTTACCGAACTCCTCACCACATCGAGGGTCGGCGGACACACATGGGCACGTGCGACTTTGGGCAGACCGGGAGATAAGAATATTCGCCGTCATAATCAAGAGGAATTTTTCACCACATCGCGAATTTTTTCGGCAGCTATTTTGTTATTGGACAGTCCGTCCCGATCGTTCAAATATATGGAACAAACAGGAGTTTTTGGATGGATACGCTGACCCGCATTCGCGCCTTTATCGACGTGGTCGAGGCGGAAGGTTTCTCCGCCGCCGCGCGCAAGACAGGACGCTCCAAGGCGCTGCTGTCCAAATATGTGCGCGAGCTGGAAGACGATCTCGGCGCACTGCTTCTCAACCGCACCACGCGGCAGTTTTCGCTGACGGAGGCCGGCCATACCTATTACCGCACCGCCTCCGATATTCTGAAAGAGATCGACAATCTCGCCGACCTGGTGCGCGAGAAGAACTCCGACCTGAAAGGCAAGCTACGCCTTTCCGTGCCGCGCACCTTCATCGATGCCGATGTCGGCCAGAGCCTCATCGATTTCGCCCGAGAAAACCCGGAGCTTTCCATGGAGATCGTGGCCGACGACCGCTTCGTCGATCTGATCGAGGAAGGCTTCGATCTGGCAATCCGCATCACCAAGCTGGAGGATTCGGGCCTCATTGCCCGCAAGCTGTCGGATTTCCGCGTTCATGCGGTGGCGACACCCGATTTCGTCAACCGCCACGGACCATTGGAAACCCCGCAGGATCTCGGAAAAGTGCCCTGCATCATCGACACCAATTCCCGCTTCCAGAATCACATCCGTTATTTCGAGCCCGGCGGCGGCACCAATTCGGTTGCGACGCGAGGACCGATCGAAGTCAACAGCCCGCAGGCGACGCTGCGCGCCGCACGCTCTGGGCTCGGCGTTGCCATCGTGCCGGATTTCATCGCTCGCCCGCATATCCAGTCGGGCGAACTGGTGACGCTTTTCGATGAGTATATTTCCCGCGATCGCGGCATCTACGCCGTCTATCCGCACCGGCGCTACCTGCCCGCCAAGGTGCGCAGCTTCGTCGATTATCTCTCCAACTGGTTCCGAAAGAACGGTTGATCGGCGCTCCGCCGAAATTCAGACCCAATTTGTTATAGAGTAACCGCAGATTCGCCCGAGGATAAAACGCGGCCCATGAAAAAACTCATTCTACCAATGGCCGCCTGCGCCGCTGCCTGTCTTGCGCCGCTTAACGCTTTCGCCCATCCGCATATCTTTGCCGAAGCGCGCATGGAAATCATCGAAGGCGCGGATGGCAATGTGCAAGAAGTGCGCAACATCTGGCGCTTCGACGAGATGTTTTCCGCAAGCGTGGTCCTGGACTACGACAAGAACAGCGACGCCAAGCTCGACAAGGAAGAGCTCGCCGAAATCGGCAATACGGTGCATGAATCGCTGGCGGAATATTCCTACTACACCTTCATCGCGGTGAACGGAAAGAACATCGACTTCAACAAGCCGGACGTCATCCATGTGGATTACAAGGACGGCCAGATCCTGATGTTCTTCTCGGTCAAGCCGAAGAACCCGCTACCGGTAAAGGGCAAGCTCTCCTTCGGCGCCTGGGACCCGACCATGTATACGGCCATCGATTTTGCCAAGGACACCGACATCGTGGTGAAGGGTCCGCACCTGGCCGCCTGCAAGCACAAGGTGGTGCGCCCGGACCCGGATGAAATCATTGCCCAGAACCAGAGCAGCCTCACCGACGCCTTCTTCAACGACCCGACCGGCACCGACATGACCAAGCTCTTTGCGACAAGACTGGAACTGCAATGCTAGAGGATGGCGTTTCACCGCAGGGAGCCCGGCAGGCTGAGGGATTGATGATTACCCTGAAACGCTCGCTTTGGGTCATCCTCGGGCTTGACCCGAGGATCCATGTTTTCAACGGCTCATGGATGGTCAGGTCACCCTCGGAAGTGACCTGGGGGCCGACCATGACGCCGGAGAGGTCGTTGGGTTGGCAAGACTCCTCCCGCCGCGCAGACGCGCGACGACTGGATTCCTGTCACAAGGACAGGAATGAGGGAAGCAAGCTTCTCCTCGCGCTGACCACCCTCACCCTGCTCTTCGCCTCGCTCAGCATCGCCCACGCCCAGTCGCCGCTCGGCATCGGCTCGGCGGAACCCTCCATTTCCGTCGGCGGGCCGCTGGCACCCTTCTTCCAGTGGATCAATGTCCACCAGCAGAGTTTCTACCGCGCCCTGACCGGCGCGCTGAAAGCCATGCGCGAAGACCCATGGGCGCTGACCTCGCTGATCGGCCTCTCCTTTGCCTATGGCGTGTTCCACGCGGCTGGCCCCGGCCATGGCAAGGCGGTGATTTCCTCCTACATGATCGCCAACGAGACGCAGCTGAAACGCGGCATCCTGATCTCCTTCGTTTCGGCGCTGATTCAAGGCGTCGTCGCCATCGGCCTCGTCGTCGCGGCTTACTTTCTGCTGCGCGGCACCTCCATCACCATGACGAAAGCAACGCAGGCGATGGAAATTGCCAGCTTCGCCATGGTCGCGCTCTTCGGCGCATGGCTCTTGGCGCGCAAGATCTGGAGCATGCTGCATCGGCGCTCTGATCATCACGCGCTCGCATCCCCGCAAACGCCCGCACCGGCGCTTGCCCCATCGTCATCGGCCTCACCTGTCGCAAGCGCCAGCCTGTCCGCCAGCCCCGTGCTCTCGTTCAAGGCAGCCGAAAACGGAACGACCGGCTTCGGAGAGCCCGCAGGCTCAGCACCCCGCCGCACCGGCATGGGCAGCGGCTTGCGCTTCCAGGGCCAGCCGGTCTTTGCCGATCACGCCCAAAGCGGCAGCGGTGATCTCTGCGATGCCTGCGGCAAGGCGCATGCGCCCGACCCCCTGCTCTTCCAGTCCCGCACCTTCAGCCTCACCGAAGCCTGGTCGGCCATCGTCGCGGTCGGTCTTCGCCCCTGCTCCGGCGCCATCATCGTCATGAGCTTTTCCATGCTGAACGGCCTGCTGCTCGGCGGCATGCTCTCGGTGCTCGCCATGTCCATCGGCACCGCCATCACCGTCTCGCTCCTCGCCATCCTCGCCGTCACCGCCAAGGACGCCGCCATCCGCTACGCCGGAACCGGCAGCCGCCGGGCTTCAAGGATCGCCAATGGGATCGAGATTACCGGTGCGCTGGTGGTGCTGTTGATGGGGCTGGCGCTGTTGGGGGCGTCGTTGCAGGCTTAGGATGTTCAGCTTCACGAAATCTCGGTCCGATGCGAGTTCGCCAATATCAATTGGAACAGGACACTTTAGAGAAGTGACCCCTCTGTAATAATAGTAATATTAGGAATTTAAACTAGCAGAAACGCTAATAAAAGAGCGCTGACGACAACCAATATAGTGAAGCGCCCACTCGCCGAAACTTCGAAATTATTAACCCGGACGTGAAGCTTTTCGACATGCTTATCTGTCGCCAGTTCTTTTTTGTTCATAAATTTCTCCATTAGGAGAAGACTACATGACAGCGCCCGTGTTGCGCACGTCATTTAGGATGCAACAGCGGCTTTAAGCGTCCATTTTCATCGAACCACGCCGCGAAATCCTTAGACTCACGCTCAAACTCACCCTCTTCAAACCAGCGAGACACGCTGCTTGCCTCCAATCCGAGGATACGGGCAAGGCCGCGAATGCTAGGCTTGTCACCTCGAGCAAGCATCTGACCTGCAATCATGAGGGCGGTTTGCTTCCGCTCATGTAACTCAAAATTTCGAAAGTATTTCCCTCGAACCCCTCCCAAGCGATTTTGGATTAGAACCATCAGGTCGCGAGGAATTTCAAGCTGGTCCGTCCAACTCATTCCATCGAGAGCGACCACGATTATCCAGTCAACAAGGCTCGGCGGGAGCGCCATTCCTCGGCCAACCAAGTGAGTCTCGCCCTTCGCTACGAGTTCCTTTGCAACGATTAGCTTTTCCATGCATTGCAAAGCAACTTTGCTGATCGCGTCTGGATTCGCATCAAGAATCCCAGCGATATCGGCAGGGTCAAAACCGTACTTGCGCAGTTCTGGTTCAATTTGGAAAAGGGTATCCAAGCCTCCCGAAGCGGAAATCTCTATTTCGGCATCCGGATGAGCTCTTCGCAAAGCAAGATACGTCTCCATCGTTGGATTGCGCTTATACGCAAGGGATAGCTCGTTGAAGCTGCCGTCCTCTTCCACGCCCCACTGTCGATGTTCGTCTGACATGTTTACCCTAAGGCCGGGATTTGTTTCACTATATTCGAGTTGAACCGTGTCGACTAGCTCAAGCGCGAACTGCAAACGTTAGAGGAGCACAGAGAAACCCTCTCGTAAAGCAGATCTAAATGGATGCGCCTGAAAGGTAAGGACGGTTTGCAGTTTAGTCGACCCCTGAGAGCAGCTCGCCGTTAGCAACGAGTCTAGGAATGAAGACGATCAAATTAGGCTGATAAAGGCACTGCTTGAACGGCTAATGCGAGAAGTAGCGCACCGTTCGCTGTATCACTGCCAATAACTTTGGCCTTCGCCCGGCGTGAGGTTCGCTCGAATATATTCTCGATCCACAAGTTTGGGTTACTGTGAGGTGTGTGTTTGCTTTAAAACGAGCACTTTGATTATCGGGAGACGCGAGAGAAATGTCAGTTAGCCGGTTCCACGATCTACGCTTTCTACCGCACCACAATTTTCCTGGTGCGGAAGAAGTATTCGATCGTATGCGGTCTGCGCCCAAATTCGTGTTTTCGCGTGACGTGATCGAATGGCTTACGGAGCATTCCGAGGATTATTCGCATGCGGTTGCAGTTGCTATCGAAGCAGGGAGAACAGAGCTTCCATACGGGACCATGCTCATTGAATGGAATGATAATCCCGATGAGCGGATATTCTGGATGATTGAAGGCGGAGGAGGCAACAGCTACCAAATATGGCCCGCCTTTCACTATCGTCGCGCCAAGCGCAGTATGGTTTTTGGAGACTACTTTCCAGCGTCATTTACTTCGAAAGGCGAAGCATTTGTTAAAAGGTACCGCGGGTCAGTACCCACGCCTCTTCTGCGCTCATTTATCGATTCGTACGCCCCAACAGCCGGGATAGCCCTCTGCCTTGCGATGACGCTTCATGTACGTGGTATCGTCACGCGAGAGCCCGCTCCGATCAGTCCTAAGCTAGATGCCGCGCGGACTAAAAGCGGCAAACCGCCTATCACCAAAGATTATGTAACGGTGCACATCGGCTACGCTACAGATAAGCAAGGCCAAAATCATGCTTACGAAGAAGGTCGTGGCCACGTCAAACCGCACGTCCGTGCGGGCCACTACAGGAATCAAGCCGTCGGTCGCAATCGACAGGAGCGCAAGAGAATTTGGATTAATCCTTATCTCGTCAACTACGGCCCGGATACAAAGATCCAGCCGCAACAGTATCTCGTAGTTCCCTAAAACTATGTGCTGCGATTTGTTCCCCTTCCATTTCCCTGCAATGCAATGCCTACCAGTTCGTTGGGTTAAGGTGACGTAAATTTTGCAGCACCCGGCCCCTTCAAGGTCAGGCACGGCATCTCACCTTAAGCGTTAAACCTGCCCCAACCCACCATCAACTCCGATTTCAGCCGCGGCAATGTAGCTCGCATCATCGCTCAACAGAAACAGCGTGTTCGCGGCCACTTCCGAGGGTTTTGCCATGCGTTGCATTGGAATAGGCTCACCACTGGGTGTACGCACGTCGACTGCAGCTGTCGTCCACATCCCTGCTGAAAGCAGGCAACGGTAATATTAGCAGACACGCAATAACCCAGCCAAACTGACCTTGACAGTCAAGCTGACGCATCTAGACGTCCCGCTAGCATTTCGTTGGAGGGACAGACATGAAGGCACTGGCGCAGATATCGTCGTTCGTTGGCAAGACATTCGCGGCCTGGGTGGTGCTGTTTGCGGTCCTCGGCTTCTTCTTTCCCGATACGTTCAAGCAGATCGGTCCGTGGATCGTGACGTTGCTGTCCATCATCATGTTCGGCATGGGTCTTACCCTTTCGCTTGATGACTTCCGCGAGGTGGTGAAGCGGCCTTTCGATGTGACGATCGGCGTGCTCGGCCAATTCCTGATCATGCCGCTTCTGGCGGTTCTTTTGACCAAGTTCATTCCAATGCCGCCGGAAGTGGCGGCAGGCGTGATCCTGGTGGGCTGCTGCCCCGGTGGCACATCCTCCAACGTCATGACCTATCTGTCCAAGGGAGACGTGGCGCTCTCTGTTGCCTGCACGTCGGTCACCACGCTTGTGGCTCCCATCGTCACGCCCTTCCTCGTCTGGCTGTTTGCCAGCCAGTACCTGCCCGTCGACGGTTGGGCGATGTTCATGAGCATCATCAAGGTGGTGCTGATACCGCTGGCGCTCGGCGCAATCCTGCAGAAGCTTCTGCCCGCTTTCGTCAAGGCCGCCGTCCCCGCTCTGCCGCTCGTCAGCGTCATCGGCATCGTGCTGATCGTCTCGGCGGTTGTCGGCGCGTCCAAAGCGTCCATCGTGCAATCCGGCCTGATGATCTTCGCCGTCGTTATCCTTCACAACGGCCTCGGCTACCTGCTGGGCTTCTTTGCGGCGAAGGCCTTCGGCCTGACGCTTGCCAAGCGCAAAGCCATTGCCATCGAGGTCGGCATGCAGAATTCCGGCCTCGGCGCCGCACTTGCCACGGCCTATTTCTCGCCGCTTGCCGCCGTGCCCAGCGCCATTTTCAGCGTGTGGCACAACATATCCGGCGCACTGCTCGCCAACTGGTTTGCCGGACGGGTGGAGGACGAAGAAGGGCTGCGCTGAAACGTCGGCCTCCCCGGCAAAAAAGCTTAAAACGGACGCGCAAGATGCCGGTTTTGGTGGAAAAACGCACCAAACTGCGCTATGATTGAAGCTCACAGCGCGTGCTGCGTGCGCTGCGGGTTCCCCCGAAATCGACGGAGACTAAGATCAACTTCCAACAAAGGGAGGGTGAGCCTGTGTCTTCGACATCAAATCCAGGTCGCATCAATTCCACACTTCGCAAGTTTCTCGACAACGGGGCCTCTGGTGGCCTCGTGCTCATGGCCGTCGCACTTCTTGCCATCATCACGGCCAACTCGCCTCTGGCTGAAGATTATTTCCATATCCTCCACGTCTATATCGGACCGCTGAGCATCCAGCACTGGATCAACGACGCCCTGATGGCGGTGTTCTTCCTGATGGTGGGTTTGGAAATCAAACGCGAAATGCTTGACGGACAACTCTCCAGCTGGAGCCGCAGGGTTCTGCCGGGTGCTGCCGCAGCGGGCGGCATGATATGTCCGGCACTCTTCTACGTCCTGCTGAACCGCGACAATCCAGCCGCCTTGCAAGGATGGGCCATACCGACCGCGACGGACATCGCTTTTGCCCTTGGCGTGCTCTCCCTGTTCGGATCGCGCGTCCCGACCTCGCTGAAGATCTTTCTTGCAGCCCTCGCCATCATCGACGATCTCGGTGCGGTCATCGTCATCGCTGTGTTCTACACGGCAGACCTGAACCTGGTCGCTCTTATCGGCGCCGCTCTCGTTTGGGGCAATCTCTTCATCTTCAACAGGATGAAGGTAAAGGTGCTGTGGCCCTATCTCCTCCTTGGCGCTGTGCTCTGGGTGCTCGTCTTTGCGTCCGGCGTTCACGCAACACTGGCTGGCGTGATGCTGGCGCTGACGATCCCGCTCAAGTTGACGCCCGGCACACCGGAAGCGACGCCGGACGAGTCGCCGCTTCATCGCCTCGAGCATGCGCTGCACAAGCCTGTTGCCTTCATCATCGTGCCAATCTTCGGCTTCGCCAATGCAGGCGTCTCCCTTTCGGGTCTGAGCCTGTCGGTGTTTACCGAGCCGCTGACAATGGGTGTGGCGGGAGGCCTTTTCTTCGGCAAGCTCATCGGCGTGTTTGGCATCGTCGCCGTGCTCGTGAAGCTCGGTCTGGCGCAACTTCCCGCGCAGGCAAGCTGGGGACAGGTGGCAGGCACGGCACTTCTATGTGGCATCGGGTTTACGATGTCGCTATTCATCGGCTTGCTGGCATTCAACGATCCGGCGGTGCAGGATCACGTCAAGATCGGGATTTTGATGGGATCGCTCGTGTCCGGTTTGAGCGGAGCCGTTATCCTGACACTGACCAGCCGGCGGCAGATGACATCGCAGCGTCCAGTCCACACGACAGCCTGACGGCTCCACGTCGCCAACCATCGTGAGCCGCGGGCTCAGGATGGTGATCGTGGCTGCCCGACCCCTTCGCGATCGGGCAGCATCTTCCATCCGCCCTTAAGCCTGCAGCAACCCGCCATCGACGCAGAGCTCGGCGCCGGCGATATAGCTTGCCTCATCGCTCAGCAGAAACAGCGTCGCCGCGGCCACTTCCGCGGGCCGCCCCATGCGGCCCATCGGGATTGGCGCGACGATGGCCGCGCGCACGTCGTCTGCGACGGAGGCCATCATGTCCGTATCCGTCGGGCCGGGCGCAACCACGTTGACGCGGATGCCTTTGGGGGCGAGTTCGGCCGTCCAGGTTCTTGCATAGGAGCGGACGGCCGCTTTGGTGGCGCAATAGGTTCCGTAACCTGCGTAGCCTGCGCTACCGGCAATCGACCCGATAAGGACAGCTGAGCCTCCTTCTCTCATGGCAGGCAGAGCGGCCTGAAAGCCGAAGACCATCCCTCTAACGTTGACGTCGAAGTGGCGGTCGAAATGCTCCGGCGTGATCTCGGCGATGTGTGACGGTTCGGAAAGACCGGCATTCAAGACCAGCGCGTCGATATGGCCATGGGCTTGGCGGACGGCTTCGACAACCGCGAGCATATCTTCGGGAGATCTTGCATCGGCGGCAATGCCGACCGCGCCATTGCCAATCCTCTGGGCTGCCTTTTCGGCCTCCTCCCCCTTGCGGCTGGTGAGGAAAACCTTTGCGCCTTCGGCAGAAAGCCGCTCTGCTATGGCGAGGCCGATGCCCTTCGCGCCGCCCACGACCAGAGCCACCTTGTTGTTCATGCGAGCCATCGTAATTCCTTTCACTCAATGGTCCCGCCATGATATACGGTGGATATCTGATATCAATTACGCACCTTGGATAGCCTAGATATGGACGAGTATACCGACCTGGAAACCCTCTCTCAGCAGGCGCTCTGCGATATGCCAAAAGTCCGCCCGGTGCTGGACAAGATCGCCGACAAATGGACGATCCTGATCCTGACCGTGATCTGCCCAAAACCATCGCGCTTCAACGAGATCAAGCGACGTCTGGATGGTATCACTCACAAGGCGCTGGCAGACGCCTTGAAGAGGCTGGAGCGCAACGGCCTCGTGACGCGCACGGTTCTGCCCACCCAGCCGATTGGCGTGGAATATGCCATCACGCCGCTCGGCCATTCCCTGCGCGAGCCATTCGAGGCGCTCTGCGCCTGGGCGATGACCAATGGTGAAAAGATCGATGCGGCGGCGAAGACCTATGACGAGGCACGGGATTGCCGTTGACGCCCTGGGACGCGCGTCCGACAATGCATGGGCCTTGGGTGAGTACGGCGCGACAAACCATGCGCGGGCAAACCATCATCGTCCTTCGGCATCTCCCGTCCCGATCAACCTGAGTGGAGGCAGAAAAGCGTTGAAGCCTGACGCCTGACCCCATAAAGCCTGCTCGGAAAATGTCTCGATGCTGGCAGCAACCGCTCTCTCCGATCAAGGCAAGCACGCCGCAGCCATGGACGCGAACAAAGGAACTGAGATGTCGATCACGGTACAGAAGACAATTCCCGCGCAGCGCATGCACCAGTTCGATCAGATGGTCGATCGCTGGCTGGCCGAAGGTCCGATCAGGCTCGCGACCAATGCCACGATCACCGCGATGGACAATGCCGGGATCCCGAAGGAAGAACAGGCCGCGATCATCGAGGACCGGGATATCATCATGCGCTACAATATGCGCCTCGGCGTCATCAGCGAACTCTTTGCCCCCGCCATCGAAAAGGCAGTGGCTTCAACCCGCTCAGGCAGCGAAGCGCAGGACGAAATCGCCCGGCTGATCGTCACGGCCATCGGCCTGCGCCAGAGCGATGACAGCGAGTTGGTGACCTTCACATTCTCCAGCCAGGCCGAAGCGGATCTGTTCGATCAGTCTGTCTGAAAGCTTCGCTGAACGCGCGCCTGGCGACCGCACATTTGTTTCCGGAGAACCTCGCCGCTTAGGATTTGCGCCCTCGGCCGAATGACTGCCGCGAGTCTTTGGCGGAGTCCGCAAAGCCTGGCGGCTTGTTCTTCACCCACGTAACGAAGGTCTGCACCGCAGGGTCTTCCAGAATCGCCTCGATCGTCGAGAATTTCTTGGCAAGTTGCGCGTCGGTGAAGATCGAATGGATCTGATCGTGGCAGACCCGGTGAAGGCACACCGTCTTCTTTCCGCCCTTGCTCTTGGGAACGAGATGATGCTGGACTTGCTGGTCATCCGGAATGACGCGCTCGCACAATGGGCAGATCACCGGCTCTGGCGTCGGCTCGTCCCATGATTCCAGCTCGTCCCTGTTCTTTCGCGCCATGGCTTGATCTTTCCTGTTCTGCGCACGGATACCGGTTACTTGCGTGGGTAAGCGTATGACCTTGGTCCTAAAGCATATCGCGCACAGGTGTGCTGCGGTTTTGCAGTAGAGACATGCTTTCGCACGAAAAGATCAAAACCACGTGGCTTGTTCCGACGCCATCTCAATCGGACGACGTCGTCTTCACTCCTTTAACGTATCCGCAACGAGAGCATTGGCGTGCCCGTGGCCCAAGCCATGCTCCTGCTTCAGCCAGGCAACCAGCTCCATGTGCTTCTTGCCGCTCTGACTGCGAATGAGTTCTTTCCACTCTGCGATCGGTCGGCCGTACTTGGCTTCGATGGACGGGAAATAGGAGGCTGGACCTTTCACAGGTTCTTTCGTCATGGCTGATCTGATACTCGATACATGTCCCAACCAAGAATAGCACAGCGTTCAGCTTCCGTAACCTTTTATCGATCGTGATTTAGAACATGCTAACACACAAATGTGATCGACCGAACATGGGCAACTTCCAACGACCAGTCGGTGCAGGCCATTGGCGAAGCCGATCTCGTGGTTTAAATGGCCGATGGGGAATGGAAGGGGCGCCATGGGCTCGATGCAAAGAGACTTGATCAAGAACCTTTTGGAAGGCGGGGGATTTTATTCCTGGTCCTTGTCAACGAACCTTCTGACCGCCGATGGGGCTTTCGCGCAAATCTACGAGATCGATCAAGACGAACTGGCGAAGGGTATTCCGGTGGAAGCAATCCTCGAGAAGATTGTCGAGGAGGACCGGCCGCGTCTGGCCGAGCGTATCCATGATGTCATTCTGGGCGGCCCACCGCTCGTTTCGGCCTATCGGATCTATTGCGCAGGTGGAAAGGTGAAATCACTTCTGAGCATGGGATCCTGCGCAAAGGATGCCGACGGCGTGCCCTCGATCTATTCTGGCGTCGTGCTTGTTGAAAGGGAGGTCGATGCGAGTTTGGACGCCATGGGCCTCGAAACGCATATCGGCGCTGCGATCGAACTGGCGAAGGCGAAGAATTTCGAACTGACGGAACGCTACCTGTCGTCCGCCCTCAGATCGCTCTCGGTTGGCCTTTCATAAACGCTCCGGTGAACTCGTGGCCAACCACCAACGCTTTCGTCAGTTCAGAAGCTTCACGAGAGAAGACAACACCTCCCGCTCGGAGTAAGGCTTACCGACGAACCCTAACGGCCTGGACGCCTGCGCCTGCGCGCGGGTTCGCTCATCCAGGTTGGCGCTGACGAAGAGAGATGGCACGTCGAAACGGTCGCGCAGCACTGCGGCTGTCTCCACGCCGTTCGTTCCGCGCGCAAGATTGACATCCATGATGGCGACGTCGACGGCTCCATCGACCTTTTCGGCAAGCGCAATTGCCTGCACCATGTCGGATGCCTGCCCGACGACGGTGTGGCCGGCGTCGATCAGCATGTCCTCCAGGTCCAACGCCAGAAGCATCTCATCCTCGACGATCATCACACGCAGCGGCATCAACGTGCCCCCGCCGGGAATGTTATCGTCCACGGGCCACGGCCATCCGGGCGCGAGATCGTGCCGTCGATCTGGCTTGCCATGCTGGCGGTCAGGCGTTCTGACAGCTCACTGGATGATGCACTTTCATCGCCAGTGATGCTGAGCACGCACTCATCAGGCGAATTGCGTTTCAAGCTCACCTGAATCGGACCGCTGCTCGAACGGTCACGCGGCAAATCATGCACCAGTTCGCTGACAATCACCGAAACCGGGATCGCGCGCTCCGTGGGAAGGGCGATATCATCGACATCGACTTCGATCTCGGCTCCCCCGGCAAGGTTCATGTCTCTGCAAAGCTTGTCGAGATGCTCTGCCATGTTCACCGACAGCGAGTTCTGATCGCGGTAGAGACCTTCATGCACGGAGATGATCGCGCGCACGCGCGCGATCGCCCGATCGAAAGCTTGGGCAACCGCAGGCTCCTCCAGGCGGCGCGCCTGAAGGCGCAAGGTGCTGATAACCAGTTGCAGGCTGTTCTTGACGCGGTGGTTCACCTCGGCCAGCAGGAGATCCTTTTGAGCGACCAGTTCGCTCTTCTCTTCGAGCGCCGCAGACAGTGCCGCCTCGCGCTCGCGGTCTGCCGTCACGTCCATCAGGACGCCGATCATCCTCACCTTGCCCGTCGATGTTCTTAAGACTTCGCCGCGCGAGGAAACGTGCCGCACAGTGCCTGAATCGACAATGCGATAGTCGAAATTCGTTACGGTATGGTCGGGTGAGGCGATGGTCGAGGCGAGGGCCTCACGAACACGCACCAGATCCTCTGGATGCATCTTCGCAAAGAACGGGGCGGCCACCGGTCCACCCTCCCCCGGCTCGAAACCGAACATCACATCGACAGCGCCACTGCGGCGCCAGAGGTCTGTCTCCGGTTCGTATTCCCAGGACGCGAGGTCGGCGGCATGGAGGGCGACGCGCAGACGGGCATCGGCCTCGCGCGCCTTCAGAACGCTTTTCGTGACGTCCATCGGATTCTGGATGATGAATGCCGTCTTTCCGTCAGGCCCGGGGACGGGCGTGTGGACAGGTGTCCAGAACTTCTGCAAGAAACCACCACCCGGCTGCGGAATATCGTACTGAATGACCGCCATCTCATGCGGCTTTCCGGTTGCAAGCACATGGCGGAGAGACACTTCCAGCGGACCTTGCTCGACGGTTCCGGCGGCATCGGGATTTTCCGGAAACGCCTCGAGAATGGAGCGACCGACGATATCATCGAGCGTGCGGTCCGCCAGTGCCAGATAGGCATTACTGGCAGCAACGATAACGAGATCGGGATCGAGGATCAGATAGGGCTGCGGCATCCCTTGCACGATTGCGACGAGATCGGTGGATGTCAGACTGCGCAAGGGGAGTGGTTCTCCAGAATGGTTGTCGTAGTTCGATGACGATTATCTAAAGGGTTCCAGTCCTGAGACTTGACGAAATCCAACGCAATTAACACGCGGCATGCAAAAAGGTTTCATCAGAACGCATCCTGGATTTGAACTATTTGCTCTGCCTTGACGCCGTGTTTGTCGCAGGTCCCCTTTGCGGTCTCTATGATTGACGGCGTAGGCCTAAGACCGGTCCGTTCGCGATCGGGATGACATCCTTGAAGGATGCCATCGCGTTTATTACGTGAGCGCAAGCGCCTCGGCTGCAAGATGTCGCCCACCAGAATAGAGTGTAGGAATTTCGTCTTTCAGCTTCTAAATGAGGCCGGGAAAAAATAAGCGGCATGCGGAGGTGTCATTGAAGAAGATCAAATCGTCCCTCGTCGCGAAAACCTTCCTCGTCTGCTTCGTCAGCGTCCACGTGCCGCTGATAGCGCTTGTCGCCTATCTATCGATGGGGTTTGAGCTCGGGACTTTACCGGTCTTCCTTCTCGTCCTTGGGGCAACCCTGGTTGGGACGGCGCTTTGCCTGTTCGCCATCTGGCGGCTGATCCGACCCCTCAACCTGCTGGCAGACGCCATGAAGCGGTATCCGGAGGACAAGGGGATCTTGCGGCTTTATCCGAAGTCCCATGACGAAATCGGCACCGTGACAGACATCGCGCGTTCGACGCTCCTGCAAGTCGAGAGCTTGACCAGGCAGTTGACGCATCAGGCAACGACGGATTTTCTGACAGGGCTTGGAAACCGCCGGGCGCTGATGGAACAGATGCCGATCATTCGCGCCAAGGCCGCACGGCCGGAGGAAGCGGTGTCGCTCATCCTGTTCGATCTCGATCACTTCAAGCGCATCAACGATGAGTACGGCCACGATGCTGGCGACAGCGTTTTGATGGCAATCGGCGAAGCGGTGAAGGATCACCTGCGCCCGTACGATTATGCCGCACGCATGGGTGGCGAAGAGTTCTGCATCGTCCTGCCCGGCGCCGACCTCGCGGCCGCTGAGTCCGTGGCAGAACGCCTGCGCCTTGCCGTCGAAAGCCGCGTGGTCGAGCCACTACCCAAAGGCCGCATCACCTGCAGCTTCGGCGTTGCCCAGGCCCGCCCGAACGAGAGGCTGCAGGAACTGCTTTTGCGCGCCGACGCCGCGCTCTACACTGCAAAGGATCAGGGCAGAAACGTTGTGGTTCGGGCGCAGCCATAAGGAGCAACGCGCTGGGTGATACGCTCGATCTATGGCGCGTCTGAGCCAGCTAAACGCGCAACCGCCTGAACCGTCCCATTCTCCAAACGCACGTGCACCCGCGTTTCCCCTTGGTGGGAAACAACCCTCAAGCCGTCCTCCAACTCCACCGTCTCCATCTCGTCCGCATCGATGCGAGATGCGATACCGAGGCACTTGGCGTGGGCCTCCTTTGCCGTCCAGCGCGTAATGAGGGTTGTGTCCGTGACGCCCTGGAGGGCCAGTCGCTCGGTGCGCGTGAAGCTGTCCTCTGGTGGTGGCTCGGCGTCCAAGGGCTCAACATCGACACCGATGGGCAAGCGGCTGAGGCCGATCAGGCAATGGGGGAAGCGGCCAGCGAGGCTGATGTGCCAGCCTTCTGGCTGGAGAACCTGCGGCGCGCCGATCCCGGTTCTGCCGATGGTGATCTCATCCGGGTGCAGACCGGAGAACCGGGCCAGAAGCAGCTTGGCCAGGCGTCGGCGCAGAGCGCGCATGCCGGCCTCCGGCTTGGCCGCCAGATCCTGCAAATCGGCGGCAGAGAGCATCGCTCCTCCCGCCAGTCTTTCAGTCTCAGGCTCGTCGAGCCGCAGATACCAAACCACCGGCGCATCGCCGGTGGCTATCGTGAAATCATCCGAGCCGGAAAGCCAGACGATCTCGCTCATGCGCTGCGCACGGGTTGCGCTGGAGAGCCTTCCCAGGAGGTTCCAGTCGGCAGCGTCTCGCCCTTCATCACGACCGAGAGATCGCCGAGCTGGGCGTCATCGCCGATTTCGGCATCATAGAGCACGATGGCATAGGAGCCGATCACCGCACGATCGCCCACCGTCACGCTGCTGACCTTCATCACCCGGTCTTCGAACAGATGCGTTTGCAGACCGGAAAATTCGTTCAGCGCCACCTCGTCGCCAATATGCACCAGATCATGCTCGGTGATATCGGTCGTGTCGATGAAGCAGTCCCGGCCGATCTTCGAGCCGAGAAGTCGCAGATAGACGGAAAGCCACGGCGTTCCCCGCAAGGGTTGCAAGAGGTTCGGCACCGCCAGGTTTTCATACGTTGCGGTCACCAGCTCGGTGCGCCAGACGAAGGTGCTCCACAGCGGCTTGGTCGTCGGCTTGTATCGCCCCATCACCACCCATTTCAGCGCAACGACGGAGAAGCCGCAGGCGAGCGCGAAAGCGATGTAGAGAAAGGGAAAGACAATGGCGATCAGCAAATGGCTGTCGTCATAATCCTGAATGTCTCCGACAATGGAAAAGAGAATGCTGAAGAAGGCGAGGAACAGGGTCAGCGGCAAGATCACGCGGATCGCTTCGATGGCAAGGCGTGTCGCAACGAGCCGCGGACGAGGATTGAAACGCGATCCCTCATCGAACAGGCCGACGGCTTGGCGCACAGGCAGCGAAATCGGCGGAGAACCGAACCATGTGCCATCCGGCTGTTCGGCGCCTCCGTCCGCCGGTGGCTTGGAAAGCACGCCGATCAGCGTGCCGTCGGCAATCCTGGCGCCGGTTGGCAGCACGGCTGAGTTGCCGATGAAGGAGCGGCGGCCGATACGGGTATGCGCAAGCTCGATGATGCCCGGCTCGTGGCGCGCCGCGCCAAAGACCACGCCATCGGCGATGAAGCTTTCCGGCCCGATATCGACGAGATCCGGCACGATTTTCGCGGCAGTGGAAATCTCGGCACGTTTGCCGATCCTGACCCCGAGTGCGCGGTACCAGGGAAGCACGTAAAGCGTAGCATAAATCGGGTGCAGCAGCGCCAGCGCCATATCCGTCACCTGCTGGACGAACCAGAAGCGCAGGTAAAACCAGCTATGGATCGAGTAACGCCCTGGCCGCACCGGCCCGAGAATGAGACGCTTGGCTGCAACCGTCAAAACGCACATCAGGACGATATAGGTGAGTGCCAGGATCGGAGAGAGCAGCAGATAGGAGTACCCGTCGGTATTCCAGTCGATTTCGATCATCGCAATCAGGCCCGGCGCAATCGGCAGGATGGCGACGATGGGAAGAATGGCGGCGGCGATGAAAAGTCCGATGCCGACCAGCAGGCGGCGCACGAGCCCCGCCTCCTCATCGCGCTTGGCCACGCGCCCGGTCGCGATGCATTTGGCTGGAGAGCCGTTCCAGATTTCGCCAGCCGGGATCGACTGGTTCATCGGCAGCGACGACAGATCCTCAAGCGATGCCGCGTCACCCACCACGCTGTTGCGCCCGACAACCGCCATGGTGCCGATAGACGCGCTATTGCCGATGCGAGCGTACCCCAGACGTAGCAGGCCGCGCTCCACCGAGCTCGTGGCCAGCATCGCATAATCGCTGAGAATGGCGTCGTCGCCAATGCTCACGAGATCGGCCGTATCGATCGCGACGGTGCCGATAAAGGCACGGCGGCCGATCTTGGCACCGAGCAGCCGGTAATAGAGCCGGATCATAGGCGTGCCGCTGAGATAGGGTGTCGCGATCGTGTCGGAAAGACGCCGCACGAACCACCAGCGCAGGTAATAGCTTCCCCAGAGCGGATAATCGCCCGCCCTGTAGCGACCGATGATCAGCCATTTGCTGAGGATGGCAAACACCATGCCGAGCGGCGGAATGAAGATGAAGCTGAGACCGCTCATCAAAAGCGCCGAGACGCGGCCCAGATCCTCGACCAGATAGGTGTAGGCGAGATAAGGGAAAAACCACTGCAATCCCGCCACCGCATAGATCGGCACCAGCGCAAGCGTCTGGAGCACAAAGCAGAGCCGCTTCTGGAACGTGCTGACCCGGTGGAAGGGTTCCAGCACAGCGCTGTCGGCCATCACCCGGTCGCGCAGCCGCTCCGCAAGCCGCCGGATTGTAGGCGCGGCATAAAGATCCTGAATGGAGACGCCGGCAAGGCCCGGCGATTTGCGCAGCGCGGAAGCAAGTCTTGCAGCTTTCAGCGAATGTCCGCCGAGATCTTCAAACAGATCGTCCTCGACCGACACCTTCTGCGGCGCGAAAGCGTCCGACCAGATGGCATGCAGCTGAATTTCCAGCGGCGTTTCCGGCGCAACAGTTTCGCGGTCCGACGTGGCGACCACCAGCGGACGCTGAAGCGCCTTGCGATCCACCTTGCCGGAAGCGGGAAGTGTCGGCAGCGCCTCCAGCACCTGATAGGCGGCGGGCCGCATATAGTTCGGCAAGCGGTCATTGACGCGCTTGCGAGCCGCGTCGATGTCGATCGCCCCACTGCCGCGCGCCACCAGGAAGGCGGCCAGCAACTCCGACCCGTCATCATCGCGGAAGAGATGCACGACAGCCTGCGCCACGGCGCTATCCTCGGCAATTACCGCCTCGATTTCCGCCAGCTCGACGCGGAAACCACGGATTTTCACCTGCGTGTCGATGCGGCCCATGAATTCGATATCGCCGACGGAATCGAGCCGCACCAGATCGCCGGAACGGTAGATCCGGGCAGGCTTGCCATCCGGCCCGTTGAACGGCGTCATGACAAATTTGTCTGCGGTCAGGTCGGGGCGGTTCACATAGCCGGAGCTCACTCCCGGCCCGCCGATCACGAGCTCGCCCTCAGTGCCGGCATTCACCGGCCAGAGCTTGTCGTCGACGATCCAGGCCGTATAGCCGGGCAACGGGCGCCCGATGGTAACACGGCGGCCGGGCTGAACCTCGGTCCAGGTTGCCGTCACCGTTGTCTCGGTCGGGCCATAGGTGTTGAGGATGCGAAGGCCAGGACGCGCCCAGCGGTTGACGAGATCGGGCGGGCAGGCTTCCCCGCCGAGATTGACGATGCGCAGCGTCGGAAGCTGCGCCTCGACGAGCGTGAACAGCGACGGCACGACGTGCCAGACGGTGACGCCTTCCTCTGCAAGCGTGATTGCCACATCCGGGCCTGCCTTGTGGAGCGCCTCGGTGGCGACGAGCAGTTCCGCACCGGCCGAAAAGGCGCTCCACATCGTTTCGATCGACATGTCGAACGCGACGCTGAAGCCGCCGAAAACCTTGTCCGTATCTTCGACGGCAAGGATCGCGCCCTCGGAGCGCAGAAAATGGCAGGCGCTGCGGTGCGAGATCATCACGCCTTTGGGGCGACCGGTCGTCCCCGATGTGTAGATGATATAGGCAAGGTCTTCCGGAGAGGCGCCGGTCTCCTCGCGTGTGATCACCATGGCGTCCTGCGCCGCAAGATCGCCCAGCGTTTCGTTGACCACCAGGGTTTGCACCCGCATGGCGCTAGCGCGCTCGGCGTCCGTCACGATCAAGGTCGCACCGCTATCCTCGGCAATGAAGTCGATACGGTCCTGGGGGTAGGTCCAGTCCACCGGCACATAGCAGGCACCGGCCCACAATGTGCCGAGGATGGCCATATATTGGTCGAGGCCGCGCGGCAGACAGATGACGACGCGGTCGCCGCGCTTCACACCCATGGCTTGAAGCTGGCGGGCAAAGCGCGTGGCGCGTTCGGACAGCTGCGCATAGGTCAGTTCCTTGCGGCGGCTGTTTTCCGGATCGTTGCCCAGCAGCCTGACGGCGCATTTGGACGAATATCGTTTGGCGGTCTGCTCGAAAATCTCGTGCAGCATCTCGTCGCGGGCGTAAGGCTCATCTTCTCGAATGGGGAGCGACGGGGCAATCGGCGCATAGACAGTCAGTTCCAACGGCCTGGCGGCCACATTCTGATCCATAAAATCACCAAAGGATATAAGGCGGCATCTGAAATGCCGCCGCTATATATCATTTGGAATTGCGCCGAAAGAAGGTGCAAAAAAGAAGCTGAGAGCAGATTTTTTAGGCAATGACGGCGCGGTCGCGCCAGTCGCTCAGCCCCGGCGCTGGTGTCGCGCCCGAAGCCAGAATACCAGGAAGAAGGCGAGCACCGCGGCGATATCGAAGGCCGCTGCCACCCAGACCGAATAGGTGTTTGCCAGCCACAAGGTGATCTTGGGCATGATGTAGAACAGAAATCCAAAGCCAAGAATGATGGCGAGGGCGGCGATGGCCGCAGACTTCGTATCGTTCCCGCTCATAGGACAACCCCGGCAGCAAACGTTGCGCGAATATCCTCGAGCTTGCGCTTTTGCGTTCCGTCCTCGTTGAAGTTGTCGGGCGAAAGCCATGCCTCGAAGGCCTCACGGATCACCGGCCATTCGCTGTCGATCATCGAGAACCATGCCGTATCGCGGTTCTTGCCCTTTGAGATCATGTGCTGGCGGAAGACGCCCTCGAAGGTGAAGCCATAGCGTTTGGCCGTGATCTTGGATGGCTCGTTTTCATTGTGGCACTTCCACTCGTAGCGGCGATAGCCGAGATCGTCGAAAACATGCCGCGCCATCAGGTAATGGGCTTCGGTGGCAAGCGGCGAGCGCTTCATCTTCGGTCCGTGCGCCACCGAGCCCACTTCGACCACGCCATTCTTCGGATCGGGGCGCATATAGGTCGCCATGCCGACGACCTCCTTCGTGGCGTTCTCGATGAAAACCAGCGTCACCCATTGGAAGCTCGTCGCCATCCCCTCGATCCAGTCGCTGAAGGCAGCCGCATCGGCAAAGGGCTCATTCGGAAAATACTTGATCAGCTCATTGGTGCCGAGCCCGCCAAGCGCATCCCACAGCGCCTGCTGGTGCGCTGCCCGATCAAAGGGGACGGCTGTCACGAACCGGCCTTCAAGCGTCACCGGCTGCGGTGCTGGACATCCTTTGAACTGGCCGAGATCGCGCATGTTTCCTCCTGAGCGGTTCTACCCAGAGGAATAGGTCAGCTGTCCATCAAAGACAACCGACCTCTGATATGGAATATTTTGATCGATCAGACCTTGGCGGCGGAGACGGTCGCTTCGATATGCTCCACTAGCGCATCCGGCAGGCCGAGACGACCGGCGAGAAGATCTAGATAGCCGCGCTCTGCCCGGCTGTCAGGCTCGATGGTGAGACGCGAGGCGGTATAGATTTCCACCTTCTGCTCTTCAGTCCTTGCCGCAGCCACCAGCGCATCGATATCCAGGGGATTGGCCAGTTCCATCTCGATAAAGGCTTCCGCCTCATTGTCGAGACCGGAGATCTTGACCTTCTCCATGATATTGGCCCGCTCGCTCGCGTCGATATGACCGTCGGCCTTGGCGGCGGCAATCATCGCCTGAACCAGCGTCAACGCAAAGCTGTTGGACAGAGCGGGCGATTGTGGGTGAAAGGGCGAATCGACCGGCGGCGGCAAAAGCTCCTGCGTGGGCTGCGGCTGGGTCACGGCCTGCGGCGACTTGCCGGACTGGTAGTTGCGGTAAGCGAGATAACCAAGACCGGCAATGGCGGCAAGGCCCCCGACGGCTGCAGCATTACCCGCAAGCTTGCGCCCCGTCTTGGTGCCGAGAATGGCGGCAGCAAGCGCACCGGCCTTCATCGGATTGTTCTTCGCAATCTCTGCGGCTTGGCCTGCCCGGTCCCGCACGCTTCCGGACAGTCCAGGCACCTGCGAACCCAAAAACTGGTCGAGAAGCTTCTTCGCGTCGAACATCAAAATCTCCTGTTTGCGTCAATGTCGAAACAGGAGATAGGAAGTGTACGGCCCAATGCAATTGGCGCCAGTCATCACGCCGTCGTGAACGGCATAGGTTAAGGATCAGCCGCGAAGCGCTGCCGCTTCGGCTGCAAGCTTGGTGATGCCTGCCCAGTCACCTGCCGCAATCAGTTCCTTCGGCGCAACCCAGGAGCCGCCGACACAGACGACGTTCGGCAATGACAGATAGTCCTTGGCGTTCTTCAGCGAGACGCTGCCGGTTGGGCAGAACACGGTACCAGCGAGCGGAGAGGAAAGCGCCTTCAAGTAAGGCGCGCCACCGGCCTGCTCGGCGGGGAAGAATTTCAGCACCTTGTAGCCCGCGTCGCGCAGCACCATGACTTCGCTGGCGGTGGCAGCACCGGGAAGCAACGGCACGTCTGAGCCCTCTGCCGCGTCCAGCACGCTCTTGTTGACGCCGGGGCTGACGATGAAGGTCGAGCCCGCCTTGGCCGCAGCATCGAAATCCTTGGCGTTCAAAATGGTGCCAGCGCCCACATGCGCGCCTTCCACTTCGTTTGCAACGGCGCGGATGGCATCGAGTGCGACGGGGGTGCGCATGGTAATCTCGATCGCCTTCAGGCCACCTTCGACAAGCGCGCGGGCCAGCGGCACGGCAGACGCCACGTCTTCCACGATTAGTACCGGCACCACGGGTTGAAGTTTCAGGATGGAAAGAAGTTTCTCGGAGTCCTGGGCCATGGCGATATCTCCCGCGATTGAACCGATTGAAATTGGGCTTTCAAATAACCTGCCGATTCTCCCCTGTCGAGGCCGAGGCAACGATTTCTCATTTATTGCTTTTTCATGACAACCACTTGGTCTACCGTCCCGGCAAAACAGCACAGGGTGTTGAATGGCAAAAGAAATCGAACGCAAGTTTCTGGTCCGCAGCGATGAGTGGCGGCACAAAACGACGTCTCGGAAATCCTTCCAGCAAGCCTATGTCGCCTCCATGGAAGACCGCTCGGTGCGCGTCAGGATCATGGACGACACCGACGCCCGCCTCACCATCAAGATCGGCACCAGTGCGCTTGTGCGCGACGAATACGAATACCCCATCACCGTCGAAGACGCCCGCGAACTGATCACCGCAGCGCTCGGCATCGTCATCGAAAAGACCCGCTACACGGTCGATCACGAAGGCTTCGTCTGGGAAGTCGATGTCTTTGACGGCATCTATCACGGCCTCGTGGTTGCAGAAGTCGAGATGAAACAGGAAACCGACCGCCCTGCCCTTCCCGCATGGCTCGGCCCGGAAGTGACCGGCGACCGGCGCTATTCGAACCAGCACATGGCCATGGAAGATTTAAGCTTGGAGCTGCGCCATGTCCTTCAGGATTGATCCGACACGCTCCTTCGTCGAGGAGATCAAACGCACCGGACTTGAACTCATCGACGACGCCATCGCCCTGTTGAAGGATCAGCCGGATGGAACGGACCGTGCGGTGCATGATGCGCGAAAGAGGTTCAAGCGCATCCGGGCGCTCTATCGCTTCCTGGAAAAGGAGGCGACGGATTTCCGCAAAACGGAAAACGCCCGCTTCCGCGATATCGCCCGCTCCCTGTCAGCCGCGCGAGACGCAGCGGCACTGGTGGAAACCATCACCTATCTGCAAGATTTCGCTCGCTCCGATGCCGAGCGCGATGCACTGGCCGCCGCCCATGAGGTGCTGAGCAAGCGTCGCGATGCCACGACCGGTGAAGACGGCGATCTGCCAAAGCGGATCGAAGCCGCAATCCAATCCTGCAAAGAAGGCAGGGATGCGCTCTCGGCCCTGTCGCTCTCCCACAGCGAAAAAACCGCGCTGAAGATGATCCGCAAGACCTGGCGCAAGCAACGTCGAAAGGCGCTGGACGCTCTTGGCCTCTGTCACGGACAGGCCCATGACGAGTATTTTCACGACCTGCGCAAAAGCGGCCAGGTCTACTGGATGCATCTGGCGCTGTTACAAAAGCTCTGGCCTTCGGCCATGCGCGCCAAGAGGGCGGAGGCTAAGCAACTGGTAAAGCTGCTCGGCCACGAACACGATCTCTCGGTGCTCGCCGCCTTCGCCGACCGAGAACCGGACAGCTTCGCAGGTGGCGAAACGCTCGCTTTGCTGCTTGACGCCATCATCGACCGGCAGCAGGCACTGCGCGAAGAGAGCCTGAAACTCGCCGATCACGTATTTGCCGAAAGTGCAGGCCGCGAGGCGGAGATCGTTGCGCTTTTGTGGAAGCATGCGGCGCGATAGGGCGGCGGATGCTTCCAGGCCTGAACCCAGCACTCGCAAATGCTTTCGACCTTCGCTACCGAAGATGGCGATCCGGTTGATTTATGCCGCACGCTGAACGGAAACGGTCACTTCCATACCCAGCACGTGCAAGGCCTCTTGAAGCAGACCGATCTTGGTGGCGTGATCGGGATCGAGAATTCTGCGTGCTTCCTTCTCTTCCCTGCCGATGCGGCGCGCCAACTCGCTTTTGGATATACCCGACGACTTGAATGCCTGGATCACGCCCAGCTTGAGCGCAACATCCGCTTCGACAGACACCGGCGTTCCTTGCTTTACCGCCGGCTCAGGAAGGTTGCCACCGTCCTGAAGGATGCCACGAAGGGCAAGACCCAGCGCTTCCCGCGCATTGGTCAGCGCTTCCTCTCTCGTCTCACCCGCGGTGATGGCTTCCGGCACATCTGCGAAGGTCACAACGAAACCGCCATCCGGATCGTCTTCGATAGTCGCTATGTATTTGAACAACATGCGTTCCTCAACTTCCTTCGTGCGCAGTCCGACTGACGGGGCGCTGCATCAATCGATGCCAAGCTGCTTTCTCACCAGTCGCACATAAGTGGGCGTGAGTTCACCGGACTTGATGGTTGTCATCTTGCCATTGAGCTTTACCCGATAGTGCGAACCTTTTCCCTTGTCTTCGAAAATCTCCAAGTGGAGTTGCCTGTCTTTGGCGATCTTGCGAAGCTCTCGAAGAAACTGCTCGCGCTTCATTTTTGCTCCCTGTGTGGATTTCGATTTTCGGACATTTTTGTCCGAGATTCAATCGAAATCGTACAGAAGGTACGAATTTTTCGGCCACATCAATGGAGCAAAGAGATTGGATACTTGCCAGAGTCCGACCCATGGCTTTCTTGACCAGCTCTGTGAACTTGCGCGGACCCCAAGCAAATCGGGCGCAATCAGGATTGCAACAACGCCCGGATGGCTGTATTTCAGCGCCCATGACCGACAACACGACATCCTTCCGCCCGGACGCTACCGCCGAGGCGACGTCCTCCAGTTCCCCCCTCTCCGGTGCCGCTGGCGATTTCCTCGTGGCAGCGCTGTACCACTTCGCCCGCTTCCCGCGGTTTGAGAGCGTGCGCGATCCGCTCTTCAAGCTCTGCCAGGAACAGGGTGTGAAGGGCACGCTGCTTCTGGCGGCGGAAGGCATCAACGGCACGATTGCCGGCACGGATGCAGGTGTGAAGACCGTGCTTGCCTATCTTCGCGCCCAGCCGGAATTTGCGAGCCTGGAGCACAAGGAAAGCCGCGCGTCGAAAATGCCTTTCGTGCGCATGAAGGTGAAGCTGAAGAAGGAAATCGTCACCATGGGTGTGCCGGATATCGATCCCAACCGGATCGTCGGGACCTATGTCGATCCGAAAGACTGGAACGCGCTGATCTCCGACCCCGACACCATCGTCATCGATACGCGCAATGATTACGAAACGGCGATTGGCCTCTTCAAGGGCGCGGTCGATCCGCAGACCAAGACGTTTCGCGAGTTTCCCGATTGGGTGAAGAACAATCCCGGCCTGCACAACAAGCCGAAGATCGCCATGTATTGCACCGGCGGCATTCGCTGCGAAAAGGCCACGGCCTTCATGAAGGAACAGGGTTTTGAAGATGTCTTCCACCTCAAAGGCGGCATTCTGAAATATCTGGAAGAGGTGCCGGAAGAAGAAAGCCTGTGGGAAGGCGCCTGCTTCGTCTTCGATGAGCGTGTCTCCGTCGTCCACGGCCTTGCCGAAGGCGACCATCAGCTTTGCCATGCCTGCCGCAACCCGATCACCGAAGAGGTGCGCCTGTCGCCGCTCTTCGAAGAAGGCGTGTCCTGCCCGAGCTGCTACCACGACCGCACCGAAGAAGACCGCCAACGCTTCCGCGACCGCCAGAAGCAGATCGATATCGCCAAGAAGCGTGGCGAAAAGCATCTGGGACGATAGTCACCAACCAGCTTGAAGCTCGGTGAGCGCGAAACTGTTTAGCGATCTTGCCACAACGGCATAAGAAGACACGCTTTAGGACGCCTTTAGTTGCTCCAGCGGCGCATTCTGCTGTGCGAGCAATTGGTGAATGCCTGCGGCATAGAGCGGCTTGGAGAAGAGATAGCCCTGAAGCTCGTCACAGCCGCAGATCTGCAGAATCACGGCCTGGTCTTCGGTTTCGATACCTTCTGCCGTCACCGGAATGCCGAGTGAGCGGGCGAGCGCCACGGTGGCGGTGAGCATTTCCAAGGATCGCCCGCCTTCGTCGAGCGCCTCGACCAGCGACTTGTCGATCTTCATGCGGTCGAAGCCGAAGCGGCGTAGATAGCCGGTGCTGGCAAAGCCCGAGCCGAAATCGTCAAGCGCGATGCTGACCCCGATCTGCTGCAGCTTTTCGATAGCCGCCTGCGCACGCTCCGGGTGGTGGATGAAATAGCCTTCGGTCATTTCCAGCATCACCCGCTCGGGAGCAATGCCCGTTTCTTCCAGCAGCTGCACCACGTGTCCGGCAAAGGCGGGATTGCGGAACTGGACGGGGGAGATGTTGACGGCGATCTTCAGGTCCGGCCATGCGGCCGCTTCTTTGAGCGCCGTGCGCATGACCTGTATGCCGAGCTTGTCGATCAGCCCACTCGATTCCGCAGCGGCAATGAACAGATCCGGGGAGACCGGGCCGTAGCCTGGGCGATCCCAGCGGGCGAGTGCCTCCACCCCGACGATGCGGCGGGTCAGCGTGTTGACCACAGGTTGGAAGGCGACGCGGATTTCGTGATTGTCGATGCCGTATTTCAGGTCAGCTTCCAGCTGCTTGCGCTCTTCGCGGCGCGCGTCGAGATCGGCCTGGTAGGCAAAGTAGCGTCCGCCGCCACCTTCCTTCGCCTCATACATGGCCATATCTGCCCGCCGCAGCAGTTCTTCGCCATTGATATCGCCACCCTTGGAGACGGACATGCCGATGCTGCAGCCGATTGCGGCGACGCGATCGCCCAGCATGAAGGGTTCGGAAACGAGTTCCAGAAGCGCTTCGCAGAACATGCGTCCCTCGATGCGGGCGTTGGGACCTTGAAAGGCAATCGCAAACTCATCACCGCCAAGGCGCGCCAGCAGAGCGTCGCGGGGGGCAAGAACCCTGAGTGCTGCGGCAAAGGCCTTGATAAGGAGGTCGCCCACCTCGTGGCCGAAGGAATCGTTCACATCCTTGAAGCCATCAAGGTCGAGATAGATGAGCTTCACATAGGAGCCGTCCGCACTCGCCATCTCGGTCATGCGCTTCAGACCGTCAAATAGGCCGGGGCGATTATGGAGCCCGCTCAAGCGATCGACCAGAAGCTCTTCGCGCATGACCGCTTCCTCCCGTCTGAGCCTGCGGATGACGGCAAGGCCAAAAACGAAGAGCACCAGGAAGAAGACGCCGACAATGGCAAAGGCAGTCAACACCCGCGGGCGCACCTCATTGAGGCTGACATCGCCGGGCATGATCGATGTCCAGGTGAGCTTGCCGAGGATTTCGCCGTGCGCATCGACGATATCGACGTAATAGGGCGTGGCCGCAAGGCCAGTATTGAGCGACAGCCCGTTGACCAGATAGGTCTGGCCGAGCTTACCAACCTTCTCATTTGTCAGATGGCGAACGAAAACCAGATAGCGCTTGCCGAGCGCGGGATCGAGCTCACCGGATTTCTTGCGCACCAGCGCCACACCGGCGGCGGCAATGCCATCACGCGTGCGGATGAAGCCAGCCATTTCGGGCTTGGTTCCGGGTCCAGCATTGCGGATCCGGTTGATCATTTCAGAAATGCTGGCACCGAAATAGGAGCCGACGCTCCAGGGTGCAGGCGCGCCATTCTGATAGGCCAGCAGCACGCCGTCCCGATCGTCCAGAACGACCGCGGTATCGAATAGCTCGCTATTGACGGTCATGTTGCCGTAATTGCTGATGATCCAGTCAGCGCCATCGGCCGCATACACAAAACGGGCGGCATCGTCCCAGGCAGCGTAATCATTCAGCGTCGCACCGAGCTGCTGCACAAACGTGGACAGCGCACCGCGTGCCGTCTGGAGAGACCGTTCCTCGTCGAGCCGGTTGGCCATCTGTGTGACATTGGTGAGCGCCGATAGAACGAGCGCTGTGATCAGGATGACGATCAGCGCAAAGGCGAAAAGAACACCTGCAACCGCAGATCTCCTGCCGATCATCCTCATGCTGCCCTGCCCCACACTAAACGTACTTGCACACTCTCTTAAAAGGCCATGGTGCGGGCGAAACATTCAAAAGAGATTAAGGGCGCGCGCAGAAACTTGGTACAAAACGTACAATTCTGCCACCTGCGCAAGAAAAAGCCCCTTCGGCGGTTGCGGAAGGGGCGATTTTCTACACGTCATCGCAAGGGCGGCCATGCCATCAGCAATCGACTGATCGCGACCTTAGGACAGCCTGTTACCAGGACGGGATGACGGTGCCGTTATACTTCTCAAGAATGAAGCTCTTCACTTCCGGGCTGTGGTAGGATTCGACCAGCGTCTTGACCCAAGGCTTGTCCTTGTCTTCCGCGCGCACGGCAATCACATTCGCATAGGGAGACTTTTCGCTTTCGATGGCGATCGAATCCTTCTTCGGGTTCAGACCGGCAGCCGTTGCGTAGTTGGTGTTGATCACCGATGCATCGGTATCATCCAGCGAGCGCGGCAGCTGTGCGGCATCCAGTTCGACGATCTGGATGTTCTTCGGGTTCTCGGTAATGTCGGCTGGCGTGACCTTGAGGCCAACAGCTTCATTCACCTTGATCAACCCCTTGGACGCCAGCACCAGAAGTGCGCGGCCGCCATTGGTCGGGTCGTTGGGAATGCCGACGGTCGCGCCATCCTTCAGCTCGTCGAGGCTCTTCACCTTCTTGGAGTAGACGCCCATCGGCGTGGTGATGGTGGTGCCGACGCTGACGAGATCGAACTTGCGATCAGCGATCTGATTGTCGAGGTAAGGCTGGTGCTGGAAGGAGTTGGCCTGCAGCTCGCCATCGGCCAGCGCCTGGTTCGGCACGACGTAGTCGGAGAATTCGAGGATGTCGATGTCGAGACCCTTGGCCGCGGCAACCTTCTTCACCTGCTCCATGATCTGCGCATGTTCGGCAGGCGTGACGCCGATCTTGATGGTTTCCGCCAGCGCGCTGCCGGCAAACAGTGCTGCGAGAGAAGCAGCGATGATAAGCTTTTTCATGAGGTGTCTCCTTTAGTTTGTTATCTCTTGAGCGTGGGGCGAACCCCCGCATGTTGAATGTCAATTCTTGCGGTTGCGTTTGTCGAAGCTGCGGGCGAGCGCGTCACCGGCGCTCTGCACCAGCTGCACCAGCACGATGAGAACGACGACCACCGCCAGCATCACATCCGGCATGAAGCGCTGGTAGCCGTAGCGAATGCCGAGGTCCCCAAGCCCGCCGCCGCCGACCGCACCGACCATCGCCGAGTAACCGATGAGGCTGACGAGTGTCAGCGTCAGCGCCAGCGTGATGCCGGGCTTGGCTTCGGCCAGAAGCACCTTGGTGACGATCTGGAGCGGTGTGGCTCCCATGGCACGCGCTGCCTCGATCAGCCCCTTGTCCACCTCGCGGATGGCCGCTTCCACCAGTCGTGCTATGAAGGGCACGGTGGCCACTGTCAGCGGCACGATGGCGGCATTGGTACCGATCGAGGTTCCGGCGACCAGTCGGGTGAAGGGAATGATCGCCACCACCAGAATGATGAAGGGTGTGGAGCGCGCCGCATTGACGATGAAGCCGATGATGCGGTTTGCCATCGGCGCTTCGAACAGTTCGCCCTTGCCGCTGGTGGCAAGGAAGATGCCGATGGGCAAACCAAGCAGCGAACCGACGATGCCGGACACCGCCACCATATGCAGCGTCTGGATCAGGCCCTTGAGGAGAATGTTGAACAGCATATCAGGCGACATAGCCAAGCACCTCCGTCGTCAGACCCGTTTCGTCGTAGACGCGTTTGGCCCGCGCCAGCACATCCGGCCTTGCGGGATAAGAGACGACCAGCGAGCCGAAGGGCGCACCGGCGATCTCTTCGATGGTTCCGGCCAGAATATTCACATCCGGGCCGATCTCGTTGACGAGACGGGCGGTAAGCGGCTGGAAGGCCGTATCGCCGAAGAAAACGAGGCGCACCAGAATGCGGTCACTGAGGCCCCCCGGTTCGCTCTTCAGGCCGGAGGTCACCCAATGCGGCAGCTTGACGCCGACGGCGGACGACAACAGGCTGCGGGTCGTTTCATGGCGCGGGTTCGTGAAGATATCGAAGGTGGAGCCCTGCTCGACGATCAGGCCCTTGTCGATGACGGCAACCTGCGAGGCAATGGTCTTCACCACTTCCATCTCATGGGTGATGAGCAGCACGGTCAGTCCGAGTTCGGCATTGATGCGCTTCAACAGTTCCAGGATCGATTGTGTCGTCTCAGGGTCGAGCGCGGACGTCGCCTCGTCGGAGAGCAGCAGCTTCGGCTCGGTGGCAAGCGCACGCGCTATGCCCACACGCTGCTTCTGCCCGCCGGAAAGCTCCGCCGGATAGCGCTTTGCCTTGTCACCCAGCCCGACCAGATCGAGCAGCGGCCCGACCTTGCGCTTGATGTCCTCCTTCGAGACGCCGGAAATTTCCAGCGGCAGCGCGACATTGTCATAAGCGGTACGCGACGACAGCAGGTTGAAATGCTGGAAGATCATGCCGACGGAACGGCGAAGGGTGCGCAAGCCGCTCTCGTCCAGCGCGCCGACATCGACGCCATCCACCACCACCTTGCCCGACGTCGGGCGTTCCAGCCCGTTGACGAGGCGGATCATGGTGGATTTGCCGGCACCCGAACGGCCGATAATGCCGGATATGCCACCGCGCGGAACGATGAAATCGACGCCCGCCAGCGCCGTAAAGGCAGGCTGGCTGCCGCTGCCACCAAAGGTCTTGGTGACGGCATCGAAGACCACCATCGGGTCGGCTGTCGATGTCGGGACCGAGCGCTCTGCGCTCTTTGAAATTTCGGAATTCATGCCATTGCTCTTGAGGAGTTGCGTCTTTTCATTGCGGCAAACGGCCCATCGGGCCACAACCGGTCATGCCGCCATCTGGCACATTCGACAATGAAAGACATCTGAGAGCATGGTCGACTTTCCAAGGGTGATGGCTTTCCGCCGAAGTCCGTGGAGGACATAGCGTGTAAGCCATTTGTGTATCGCATACATGCCCGTATGCGATACCATTTTATAGGCAGGATATTTCAATTATCCGCGAATGGCGGAAAAATCTGCCCGAAAAGCCGAAATCCGGTCACTCTACCTTCGAGACGAACTGATCCAGCGGACGGCGGATCTTCTTCAGATTGACCAGCCAGTCGCCCTCTTCCTGACGATAGCCGAGCGGCAGGATCGTCACCGAGCGCAGACCCTTTTCGCGAAGACCGAGGATCTCGTCCAGCTTGGCGGGATCGAAGCCTTCCATCGGCGTTGCATCCACACCTTCGAAGGCAGCCTGTGCGACGGCCATGCCGAAGCCGATATAGGCCTGACGAGCGGCGTGCTCGAAATTAACCTCGGGGTCGCGTTTCGGATAGCTGTCGAGAAGGGACTGACGGTACTTCTCCCAGCCTTCGTTCTTGAAGCCGCGCTCTTCGTTCGTCAGATCGAACATGTGGTTGATGCGCTCTGGCGTGTAATTGTCCCAGGCGGCGAAGACCAAGAGATGCGAACCATCGGTGATCTGCGCCTGGTTCCAGGCGATCTCCTGGATTTTGGCGCGAACGTCCGGATTGGTGACGACGATGATTTCGAAGGGCTGCAGGCCGCTGGACGTCGGAGCCAGACGCGCCGCCTCGATGATGCGGTCCACCTTGTCCTCGGACACAGCCTTGGCAGGGTCCATCTTCTTCGTGGCATAACGCCAGTTCAATTTATCGATCAGCATAAAAACTCCTTGGCGGGCCAGCCATGCGCGTCACTGCGCGGTCTGAAGCCCCTTTTGAAACGCCAACACAGATAGGTTTTGTTGCGGCGCACACAAGAAGGCACAGAAATGTAACTATCGGAAATCTTTCTGTGGCAGACAGCCCATGAGTGAAAAAGCCGCTGGCCGAGCGTTTGCGCCCGGCCAGCGGCTTTTGAGCTTGTTTACTTCTTGGCGAATGCCAGAAGATCGGCATTCAAGACATCGGCGTTCACCGTCAGCATGCCATGCGAGAAGCCAGGATAGGTCTTCAATTCACCGTTCTTCAGAAGCTTGATCGACTTGTGGGCCGAATCCGCAATCGGAACGATCTGGTCGTCTTCACCATGCAGAACCAGCGTCGGGACGCTGATGTTTTTCAAGTCTTCCGTCTGATCGGTTTCGGAGAAAGCCTTGATGCCATCGTAATGGGCCTTCGAGCCACCCATCATGCCTTGACGCCACCAGTTCTGGATCACGCCTTCATGCACCTCGGCACCGTCGCGGTTGAAGCCGTAGAAGGGACCAGCCGGAACATCGCGGAAGAACTGCGCGCGGTTGGCGGCAAGCGCGGAACGGAAACCATCGAAGACCTCCATCGGCAGACCTTCCGGGTTGGCGGCGGTCTTGACCATGATCGGCGGAACTGCGGAAACCAGAACCGCCTTGGCAACGCGCCCTGCCGGTTCGCCATGCTTGGCAACGTAACGGGCAACTTCGCCGCCGCCGGTGGAATGGCCGATATGGATGGCGTTCTTCAGGTCCAGCGCTTCGACGACGGCAAAGGCGTCGGCTGCATAGTGGTCCATATCGTGACCCTCGGACACCTGCTCGGAGCGGCCATGCCCGCGACGGTCATGCGCCACGACGCGGTAACCCTTGGAGAGGAAGAAAAGCATCTGCGCGTCCCAGTCGTCGGAAGACAGCGGCCAGCCGTGGTGGAAAACGATCGGCTGCGCGTCCTTCGGACCCCAGTCCTTGTAGAAGATCTGCACGCCGTCTTTGGTGGTAACATAACCCATGGTGATATCTCCTTGTGCTGTATTGGTTGCTGCATAAGCGGGTGAAAAAGCGAATGGCGAGAGTGCGGCACCTGCAAGGACCGCGCTTCCGATCAAGACCGAACGTCTTGACACAGAAAGGCGGTGGGCATCGGTGGTCGTCTTCAAGTCCGTCATCACACTCTCCTGTCAGTGCCTGTCTTGTTGCTGTTGACTTGAACAACCTAGCGCCATGCTCTACACAAAACACGTGGCGCAAATGACTTTATAAAAGGCAAAAGTGACAAGAATGCAAAAACTGGAAATGGGTGATGAGACGGAGGCGCCGAAGACCGTCGATACGAATATCAGCACAATCGAAATTGCGCTACTCATCTATCCCGACTGTCAGTTGGCCGCGATCTACGGACTGACCGATCTCTTCAGCATCGCCTCCAGTTGGGCCATGAGGCTGGAAGGCCGCGCCGGTGAAGGTAGCATCCGTATCAGCCACTGGAAGATGGACGATGAGACGGTCGCTTGCATCTGGGACTCCCATCCGGGCGAACCCCATGCGCTGCGCTACGTCATCGCACCGCCCAGCATCGTCATGCCGGAGAAGATGCAGAGCATGACGCCTGCCTCGCAGTGGCTGTCAGAGCAACACGCGCAGGGTGTCACGGTCTGCTCGATCTGCGCGGGCGCTTTCGTGCTGGCCGAAACCGGCCTCATCAACGGACGGCGCGCCACCACCCACTGGGCCTTTGCCGATACGCTGTCGGAGCGCTTCCCGGGGATCGATGTGGCGCCTGACAACATGATCATCGATGATGGCGACGTGATCACCGCGGGCGGGATTCTCGCCTGGGCCGATCTTGGACTGCTGCTGGTCGAAAAGCTTCTCGGCCAGACGGTGATGCTGGAGACGGCCCGCTTCCTGATCGTCGATCCGCCGCGTGCCAGCCAAGCCCGCTACAAGGCCTTCCTGCCGCGCTTCGATCATGGCGACCGCGAGGTGCTGCAAATCCAGCACCAGTTCCACGCCACGCCGGAACTGCAAAAGAGCGTCAGCGAACTGGCCGACAGCGTCAACCTCTCCGAGCGTACCCTGCAACGCCGCTTCTTCCGCGCCACAAAACTGAAGCTGACAGAGTATCATCAGAATGTCCGCATCATGAAGGCGCGGCAGTTGCTCGAAACCACCAACGGCTCGATTGAATCCATCGCCTGGTCCGTCGGCTATACCGACCCCGCCGCCTTCCGCAAGATTTTCGGGCGGCTGACCGGGACGACGCCGAATGTCTATCGGGGGGATGTGCGGGTGTAACAGGGTGGACAGCTTTTTGCGTGAAGAGATTGGTTCGGCGCACGCCTGAGCTTAGTTATAGGGCGGCAAGCCCACCCCAATCTCCGTCATCCTCGGGCTTGACCCGAGGATCCATGTTTTCAAGGGGTTATGGATCCTCGGGTCAAGCCCGAGGATGACGGAGGAGAGGTTAGTGCGCAATAACTGAGCCCTTTGGAAGACAGCCACAGGCACTAAACATTCTCCTAAGCACTTCACCCCGAACGCAAGTCCGGGGTGAAACAGTCGCAACAGCCGGCTCTCACCGGCACAACGCCTCAGACGTAGCGATTGACCACGTTTTCGAGATATTCCTGGCGGCCGGACTTCGGCTGCGGGTTGATATTCTCCCGCTCCACCTTGGCCGCAATCTCTTCCAGCTTCATTTCGCCGCGCAGCATCTTCTGCGCTTCCGGCTGGTCCCACTTGGCGTAGCGTTCTGCGAGCGGCTTCGAAAGCGCGCCGTCTTCCACCATCTTTGCCGCAGCCTTCAGGCCACGAGCGCAGCAATCCATGCCGCCGATGTGGCCGATCAGCAGGTCTTCCGGGTCGAGCGACTGGCGACGCAGCTTGGAATCGAAGTTCGTGCCACCGGTGGTAAAGCCGCCCGCCTGCAGAACCTGGTAATAGGCCAGCGCCATTTCAGGCACATTGTTGGGGAACTGGTCGGTATCCCAGCCGGACTGGTAGTCGTTGCGGTTCATGTCGATCGAGCCGAAGATGCCGAGCGTGTTGGCAAGCGCCAGCTCATGCTCGAAGGTATGGCCAGCCAGGATCGCATGGCCCTGCTCGATGTTCATCTTCACTTCGTTTTCGAGGCCGTACTTCTTCAGGAAGCCATAGACGGTTGCGACGTCGTAATCATACTGGTGCTTGGTCGGCTCCTGCGGCTTCGGCTCGACAAGGATCGTGCCCTTGAAGCCAATCTTGTACTTGTACTCCACCACCATATGCAGCATGCGCGCCATCTGGTCGAATTCTCTGGAGAGATCGGTGTTGAGCAGCGTCTCGTAACCTTCGCGACCACCCCACAGAACATAGTTCTCGCCGCCGAGCTTCATCGTGGCGTCCATGCAGGTCTTGATGGTGGCTGCCGAATAGGCAAACACATCCGGATCCGGATTGGTGGAAGCGCCCGACATGAAGCGACGGTTGGAGAAGAGGTTCGCCGTGCCCCACAGCAGCTTGACGCCGGTCTCTTCCTGCTTCTTCTGCAGGTAATCGACGATCTCGTTGAGGTTCTTGGTGCTCTCGGCAAATGTCTGGCCTTCAGGACGCGCATCCGCATCGTGGAAGCAGTAGTATGGCGCGCCGAGCAGGCTGAACATTTCAAACGCCACATCGGCCTTCAGCTTGGCCTTCTGCATGTCATCGCCAAACCACGGACGATCGAAGGTACGACCGCCGAAGGGATCGCTACCCTCCCAGGCAAAGGAATGCCAGTAGGCGACAGCAAAGCGCAGATGGTCTTCCATGCGCTTGCCGAGAACGACTTCATCCGGGTTATAGTGGCGGAAGGCCAGCGGATTGGTGCTGTCCGGGCCTTCATATTTGACCTTGGCGATATTGCCGAAAAATCCAGTGCTCATGATTTCTTCTCCCTTGATGATCGAAAATGGTGTTCGAAAGTTTGTCAGTGCGACAGCGGCTTGATGGCCGGATAAAGCGCGCGGTATCGCGCATAAGCTTCCTCGTAGGAACCGCTGAGCGCTGCCACCGGCTCGATGGTTTCTTCCGTTTCCGGCTGGGTGCAGACCTCAAGCGGATCGGCGCCGGTCGCGGCAATCAGGCCGAGACGAGCCGCGCCAAAGGCCGCGCCGAAATCGCCCTCCGCCGGAATATCCACCGGCACGCCAAGCGAGGTGGCGATCGAGGCGAGCCAATAGCGCGAGCGCGAGCCGCCACCGATGGCAGTGACGCGTGAGATCGAGGTGCCAGCCGATTTCAGCGCCTCCAGATTGTCGCGGATGGCGAAGGTCACGCCTTCCAGCACGGCCTGCGTCAGCGCCTTGCGGTCGCTTTCGTGGGAAAGGCCGATGAAGGAGCCGCGAATGGCCGCGTCATTGTGTGGGGTGCGTTCGCCGGAAAGATAGGGCGCAAAGGTGACGCCGGTCGGCGCTTGCAGGTTGTCGCCCAACTCGCTCGAAAGTTCAGACGCGGATTTACCGGCAATGCCGGAATACCAGTTGAGCGCGTCGGTGGCCGACAGGATGACGCCCATTTGGTGCCAGGTGTTGGGCAGCGCGTGGCAGAAGGCGTGAACGGCACTCTCCGGCTTCGGCAAATAGGAGGCATTGGCAGCAAAGAGTACGCCGGAGGTGCCAAGCGACACGAAGGCATGGCCTTCGGCAACCGTGCCCATGCCGCAGGCCGACGCTGCATTGTCCCCAGCACCACCGGCCACGACGACCTTGCCGGAGAGACCCCAGGCAGACGCCAGTTCGGCGCGCAGCACGCCCGCCTCATCCGTGCCTTCCACCAGCGAAGGCATATGGTCTTCGCCGAGATCGGTTGCCGCAAGCAGCTCGGAAGACCACTTGCGCGCGCCCGTATCCAGCCAGGAGGTTCCGGCAGAGTCGGACATTTCGGAGATGTATTCGCCCGTCAGCCAAAGCCGCAGATAATCCTTCGGCAGCAGCACCTTGGCCACCTTGGCAAAAATCTCCGGCTCATTGTTCTTCACCCAGACGAGCTTTGGCGCGGTAAAGCCTGGAAAGACGATATTGCCGGTAATCTGGCGAAAGCGTGGGTCCGCATCGAGCTTGGCGGCTTCGGCGTAAGAGCGGGTGTCGTTCCACAGGATAGAAGGACGAAGAACGTTGCCGCCCGCATCGATCAGCGTGGCACCATGCATCTGGCCGGAGAGGCCGATGCCCTTGACTGCCGAAAGCTCGGCGGGAAACTTCGCCTTCAATCCGGCAATGGCTGTTTCAGTCGCCTTGATCCAGTGGGCCGGGTCCTGCTCCGACCAGCCGTGATGCGGGCGCGAAACGTCGAGCGCGCCATTGGCCGAACCGACGACCGTCTGATCGCCATCGATCAGCAGCGCTTTCACGCCGGATGTTCCAAGATCAAGACCGAGATACATGTCGTCCTCCACGATTGGATGTGATTGTGCTGGAGCAGTTCCAGCCGGGCAGCGCCCGAATGAAGTTGAAGCGATAGGCGCTCAAGGGAGATTGTCCCTCAAGAATATGTCGATACGGATACGCTCTTGCGCCTCGATGACGGCAAGCCCATCGGCGCGGGCTTTCAGCACGCGGATTGCGCTACGCACCTCATGGCCGGAATCCTGGTTCAGCACGGCATCCAGCGTGCCATCGCGAAGGGCTGCGGCGGTCGTGTCGTTCAGCTCGTGCGCGATGACGCAGGGCCGCAGACCATCATGCGCTTTCAGCGCCCGGATCAGACCGCGGTTTCCCGCACCGAGGCTATAGAGCCCGGCAAGCTTTGGATTGTCGCGCAGAGTGTCTGCGACGAGCGCTTCGACCCTCTCGGCATCGTCTCGCCCTTCCAGAACCGGACGGATGGAGAGATGCGCAAATTCGGCTTCGATCACGCTTTCAAAACCGGCAAGACGCTGGCGGTGATCCTGCACCAGCATGGAGCCCGCCAGAACCGCGATCTCTGCCTTCTGCTTCGGCAAGAAACGCCCCATCAGGCTCGCCGCCGTACGCCCCGCAGCATGATTGTCGATGCCGGCGAAATGATCGCGCTTCGAGCCTGTCAGATCCGACACCAGCGTTGCGACTGCAATCCCGCTATGGGTGAGCCGATCGGTCGCCTCCAACACATCCTCGGAATCGATGGCGACAAAGGCAACGCCGGACGGCTTTTCCAGCCGCGCCACATCGAGCGCCTGGGTCAGCGCTGCCGGATCGAAAGGCGGCACCTCGATGATGCGGATCGACGTGCGCTCCACATAGGAGCGCGAGGCCGCACACCGAACCTCGTTGCGAAGCCCGGCCATGAAGGAATTGTCGTTATTGGGAAGAATGAAGACCAGCGCATAGCTGCGCCCCTTGGCAAGATTGGCGGCCGCGATATCGCGCACATAGCCAAGCTCGGAAATTGCGGCCTCCACCTTGGCGCGGGTCAACTGATGCACGCCCGGACGCAGGTTGATTACCCGGTCGACGGTCGCCAAACTGACCCCTGCCTTCGATGCGATATCGTGAACTGTCGGCTTCATGCTTCCTCCCGGCGCAACGTCATAGAGGAGTTTCTGAGGTACGTAAATCATAAAATGATGTACGTACCTCATGAAGGGGTTGCGGGTTGGTCGCTTGAGCGGCCGGCGTTCTTTGTTCTGCTGCGTTTCGGTTCGTTGCAGGCAGCTTGCCACACACTCTGCGTCATCCTCGGGCTTGACCCGAGGATCCATAAACCATTGACGCTGTTGGAAAATCGTGGATCCTCGGGTCAAGCCCGAGGATGACGGCAGAGTGTGGAGCGCTTGCAGGGACAGAGCCGCGGCAATATCTCAAGCGTGTCGCTGCCCCGAAGAAAACACCCACACGAAACCAAGAAGGGGCCACCGTTTCCGGTGACCCCTGCATGCGCTGCGGTGGATGGATGAAACTCAGTGCGCGGCGTCTGGCGGCGCCGCCGCTTTGGGCTTGTTGATCAACAGCGTGAGGAAAATCAGGCCGCTGAACAGGAAGGTCAAAAGCAGGAACACATCGGCAAACGCCAGTATCCACGCCTGCTGCGAAACGATGCCGACAAGCTTCTTGATCGCGACCGACGAGCCGTCGAGCCCGTAGGAATCGTAGTTGCCGCCAACGCTGCTCAGCCAGTCCAGCGCTGCCGGATTGCCGTAATTCACATGGTCGGCAATGCGGAAATAGTGGTCGTCGGTGCGCTGGCTGAGCACGGTGTTGATGATGGCAAGACCGACCGCACCGCCCAAGTTACGCGTGAGGTTGAAGAGACCGGATGCGTTCTTGATGCGGGCGGGCGGAAGGGTTCCAAGCGCGATATTGTTGATCGGCACCATGCACATCATAAGGCCGAAACCGCGCAGGATCTGCGGGATCAGGAGTTCGTTGAAATCCCAATCCGCCGTGACATGGGTCATGATCCAGGTGCCGGATGCAAAGCTGATGAAGCCGATCGCCATCATCACGCGCGGATCGAGCTTGGCCGAAAGCCGTCCTGCAATCGGCGCGGTGAAGAACATTGTGAGACCCGAGACGAACATCGTCTCGCCGATCATCAGCGCATCGTAGCCGCGCACGCGCCCCAGATAGAGCGGGTAGAGATAGGTCAGTCCATAAAGACCGATGCCCATGACGAAGGAAAACAGCGAGCCGATGGAGAAATTCCGGTCTGCAAAGGCGCGCAGATCCACCACCGGGAAATCCACCTTGAAGGCCCGCCAGAAGAACACCACCGCGCCAATCGTCATGGCGATCGCGGCAATGACGATATTCTCGTCATTGAACCAGTCGTTATTGTTACCCTCTTCCAGCACATATTCCAGCGAGCCGAGGAAGACACCCATGGAGATCAGGCCCCACCAGTCGAACTTCTTCCAAAGCGAGGTTTCCGGCTTGTCGAAATCGATCAGGCTCCAGGTCAGGATGGTGACGATGATGCCGGGAATGATGTTGACGAGGAACAGCCAGTGCCAGGAAAAGGCGTTGGAAAGATAACCGCCGACCGTCGGACCGATGGTGGGCGCAAGCGTTGCGACAAGGCCGATAATGGGTGAAACGATCGGGCGCTTGGACGGCGGGAAGATGGTGAAGGCTGCAGCGAAAACCGAGGGGATCATGCCGCCACCGATAAAGCCCTGAATGGCGCGGTAGACGATCATCTGGTCGATATTCGTCGCGGTGGCGCAAAGCGCACTGGAAATGGTGAAGCCAGCCGCACAGGTGGCAAACAGCACGCGGGTAGAGAGAATGCGCGCAAGTGTACCAGACAGCGGGATCATGATGACCTCCGCAATCAGGTAGGATGTCTGCACCCAGGCAATCTCATCAGACCCGGCACCCAGACCCGCCTGAATTTCAGCCAGCGAGGCCGAGACGATCTGAATGTCGAGGATCGACATGAACATGCCGAAGACCATGGCGAAGAACGCGATCAGGCGTCTGCGGTCCATCGGCGGATCGACGGCGGCTGTGGTGCCGCCGCTCATGCTGGCTGTAGCCGCCATCGTAGTGATCCTTACTTTGATCCGGGCCGCCGGTTACTTGGACTGGTTCTGCGCTGCGGCCGTATCGGTCGCCTTGGGCGCCGTGCGGGTGTCGACATCGACAACGACGCTCAAGCCCGCGCGCAGATGATGCTTGTCGATATCTTCCTTGGACAGAACGACACGCACCGGCACGCGCTGGATCACCTTGGTGAAGTTGCCCGTGGCGTTTTCCGGCGGCAGCATGGAGAAGACCGAGCCGGATGCTGGCGAGATCGACTGCACCGTGCCTTCGATGGGGTCGTCGTCGAAGGCATCCACATGCACCGTCACCTTGGAACCGGGAACGATGCGCGCGAGCTGCGTTTCCTTGAAATTGGCATCGACATAAAGCTGGTTCATCGGCACCAGAGAGGCCAGGCGCTTGCCGGCCGAAACCAGATCGCCCGTCTGAACCGAGAGATTGCCGATCACACCATCATAAGGCGCACGCAGAACGGTGAAAGAGAGATCGCGGGCGGCCTTGTCGCGCGCCAGTTCCAGCGTGCGGATCGAGCCTTCGGCCTCTTTGCGCTGCGCCTTCAAAAGTTCGATATTGGCCTGAGCCGCAACCACATTCGCCTGACCGGCGGCAAGGTTGGCCTTGGCCTGCTCCAGCGCGATGCGGGCATTGTCGGCGGATGCGGCGGTGCCGACATCCTTGGACTGGAGCTCGGTAGCGCGCTTGTTGTTGATCTCGGCACCCTGAAGCGCTGCGTCAAGCGCGCCCTTCTGGGCCACGGCCTGCGCCAATGCGGCTTCACCGCCTGATATCTGCGCGTCGATGCGGTTCAGGGACAGTTGCTGGGTGGCAAGCTGCGCCTCAGCCTGTTCCAGCGCATTGCGGTAATCGCCATCGTCCAGCGTCACCAGCGGATCGCCAGCCTTTACCTGCTGGTTGGCGACGATATCCACCTTCGCGACATAGCCCGAAACCTTCGGCGAAATGACAGCGATATCGCCATGTATATAGGCGTCGTCGGTCGACACCATGAAGCGGCCCGTCGTCCAGTAGTCGTATCCATACCAGGCGGCACCGGCCAACAGCGCAAGTCCAATGATCGGAAGAAGGAAGGACTTGCCCTTTTTCTTCTGGACTGGCGGCTGCACCGGCGCTGCGGCCTTTGCGGCATCTGCTGGACGGTTTTCTTCAGTGCGGGCTTCAGCCTGAACTGTTGTCTGGGCTTCTGCTGCATCGGACGAATTGATCGCTCGCACTGCGCCACTCTTTTGAGACGACATGGTAGACACCTGGTTATATGAAATTTATTGAACTGAACCGTTCGGTTCGATTGACATAGTCCGTTCTAACGCACATATCAAGAGCCATCGAACCACCCGGTTCGATATGTTGAATTGAGTGTTAATCGCAACCGGACGGAAGACGATGACGGAGAGAGCTATCGAGGACGCATGTTCGACCGCTGCAGCGGGTGGGCGCTTTGCAGCGGGCGAGGACCCCTCCAAGCGCGAACAGATTCTCGACGGCGCGTGGCGCATGTTCCGGCAGAAGGGCTTCGATGCCGCCAGCATGAACGATATTACCCGGGAAGCAGGCGTTTCCAAGGGTACGATCTATGTCTACTTTTCCAACAAGGAAGAACTGTTCGAAGCGCTCATCGATCGCCACAGACGCGAATTTGCCGATTCCATGCGCGATATTCTCGCCGGCACCGAAGAGGTGCGCGAAGGCTTGAGGCAGTTTGGAACGGCCTTTGCCAATCGCCTGGTATGTACTGACATGATACCAGCCATGCGCTCACTGCTTGGCGTAATCGACCGCATGCCGAAACTTTCGCGCCGTTTCTTCAGCTCGGCGCCAAACAATGTCCGCATCGTTCTGGAAGAGTTCATCCGCCACCATATTTCCAATGGCAGTCTCGAGATCGATGATGTGGAACTGGCCGCACGCCAGTTTATCGAACTCTCCACTGGTACCTTTTTCAAATATCGCCTGTTCGGTGAGCTTGAAGGTCCGGTGCCCGACGAGGAACTGGAGCGCGTGATATCCAGCGCCATCCGCGTCTTCATGGCCGCCTATGGAACCAAAGCCGCCTGAGACCATTCATTCTTCCGCACTATTGTCATGAGCGCCGCTGGACCTTGGTTCCGACGGCGCTTTTGACATACCGGCGTCGCAACTTTTTAGTTATAAATCGCCATTATCTGCGCTAATTACGTGGAAAAATAACCCTTAGTTGAAAAGGAAGTCCGGCCCGATGGAGTCCATCGTCCCTCTCTTGTCAGATCCCACCGCATGGGTGGCGCTCGTCACCCTCATCGTCATGGAGGTGGTGCTTGGTATCGACAACCTGATCTTCATCTCGATCCTGACCAACAAGTTGCCGGAGAACCAGCGCGAAAAGGCGCGTCGCATCGGCATTGGCCTGGCGCTGATCATGCGTCTTGGTCTGCTCGGAACCGTTGCCTGGATCGTACAGCTGACAGAACCGGTCTTCGAAGTCTTCGGCCAGCCCTTCTCCTGGAAGGACATCATCCTCATCGTCGGCGGTCTCTTCCTCGTCTGGAAGGCCACCAAGGAAATTCACCACAATGTCGATCCGATCGACCACAAGGAAGACATGGTCGGCGGCAAGGCCGCAATTGGCAGCTTCTCGTCGGCCATCGTCCAGATTCTGCTGCTCGATCTGGTCTTCTCGGTGGATAGCATCATCACCGCCGTCGGCATGACCCCGCATGTGCCGATCATGGTGGTTGCCGTCATCGTCGCTGTTACGGTCATGCTGCTGGCAGCAACACCGCTTGCCAATTTCATCGAGCGCAACCCGACCGTCGTCATGCTGGCGCTCGCCTTCCTTTTGATGATCGGCACCACGCTGATTGCAGAAGGCATGGGCTTCCACGTGCCGAAGGGCTACGTCTATGCCGCCATGGCCTTCTCGGCGCTGGTGGAAGTGCTCAACATCGTTGCGCGCAACTCCAGGCGCAAGAAGAGCGGCACCCTGCACTGACGCTTTGAAGACTGGCTGGAGCCCGCAATCGCTGCGGGCTCCGGCAAAGCCTGAAGCTCTCGCAAGGCGCTGCCTCGCGACAGCTGAAGGGCAAGCAACCTCAACCACTTGCCCATGCCAGCCCCGGATGGCGTCTGAGCCACATGCCGTAAAACCCGTCGCGGCGGCAGGAACAAGTGTCATATCGCCAGCGTTCTTGATGCACCCCTTCCCGGGTCATCCCGTCATTGCGAAACAGCAATGCCCTCCTGAAAGTGCCCCGCATGACCACAGAGCAGATCCTCGCCTTCACCGTGATCGCAGGGATGATGGTGGCCTTCATGTGGGACAGGTTCCGCTACGATATCGTGGCATGCAGCGCACTTCTTGTGGCCGTCGCGGTCGGCGTCGTTCCCTTCGACAAGGCCTTTTCCGGTTTCTCCGACGACATCGTCATCATTGTCGGCAGCGCGCTCATCGTCAGCTCCGCCGTGGCGCGCTCCGGCATCGTCGATTTCGTCATCAAGCGCTACCTGCCGGAAATGCGCTCCAAGGGTTTGCAGCTCGCCTTCCTGATGTTGACCGTTGCCGTCATGTCGGCCTTCATCAAGAATATCGGCGCGCTTGCCATCATGATGCCGGTGGCGTTTCAGTTCGCCCGCAAATCCGGCAGCCCCGTCTCCTACTATCTGATGCCGATGGCCTTCTCCGCCCTGCTCGGCGGGTTGATGACGCAGATCGGCACCTCTCCCAATATCGTCGTCTCGCGCCTTCGCGAGGAAATGACCGGGCAGAGCTTCTCCATGTTCGATTTCACCCCTGTCGGTCTTGCGCTGACCGTGGTCGGCATTCTCTTCCTCACCTTTGGCTATCGTCTTCTGCCGGTCCGGGCAAAGCAGCAGGCGTCTGTTGAAGATATTCTCGACCAGGCAAGCTACACCGCCGAAGCCACGCTGGCATCTGACAGCGTGCTCGTCGACAAGCCGCTGCGCGAACTCCTGAGACTTGGCGATGGCGACGTGATTGCCAGGACCATTCTGCGCGGTCCGCGCCGCATCTCACCCTTTCCCGATGTGAAGCTGAAGAGCGGCGATACGGTGATGCTGGAAGGGAGCCCGGAAGGGCTCGACCGCATGGTGTCTCAGGCAAAGCTCATCCTGTCCGGCAAACCGCTTACCGAAAGGGGCGAGAAGGTCGTCGATCTCGTTTCCATGGAAGCCGTCATCAGCAACGTCTCTCCGCTCAACGGCATGTCGGCGCGTGAACTGGCGCTGTCTTATACCCGCGGCGTCAACCTTATCGCCGTGTCGCGTCGCGGCCACCGCGTCAGCGAGCGCTTGAGCGATCTGACGCTCCAGACCGGAGATGTGCTTCTGTTGCAGGGCAACCGCAAGAACGTGCCCTTGATGCTGCAGGAATTCTCGCTGCTGCCCTTGGCGCAGCGCGAGATCCTGCTCGGTGTCCAGCGCCGGGCCTTCGTGCCGCTCCTCGTGCTTGCTGCGGCCATGGCGGCGGCCGGCAGCGGACTGGTGCCGGTTTCCGTCGCCTTCTTCGCCGCTGCCTTCATGATGATCGTCGCGGGCGCCATTCCTCTGACGGAGGTTTACAAATCCGTCGATGGGCCGATCCTCGTCATGCTGGCTGCCCTCATTCCCGTGAGCGATAGTCTCAGAACCAGTGGTGCGAGCGAGTTGATCTCCCACTGGCTCGGAGGCGTGGCACAGGGCCTGCCGCCATTTGCAGCGCTCGGGCTGATCCTGTTGACGGCGATGGCCGTAACCCCCTTCCTCAACAATGCTGCGACCGTGCTGGTCATGGGGCCGATCGCAGCGGGCTTTGCCACCACGCTCGGCTTTCGACCGGAAGCCTTCCTGATGGCTGTGGCGATCGGCGCGGGTTGCGATTTCCTCACCCCCATCGGCCACCAGTGCAATACGCTGGTCATGGGACCGGGCGGCTATCGCTTCAGCGACTACCCGCGCCTTGGATTTCCGCTCTCCATCATGATCGTCATCGTCAGCATCCCCATGCTGCTTTACGTCTGGCCCGTTTCCTGACCGCTCGCTCGGCGGGAGAGGCCCACCCAGAGCGTATCCTGTCCTAATTTCCTTGACGCCTGCGGTGGAATATGGCCTAAGCCATGCCCAATGGGATGGTGTGAAATGGCGCTTGAGCCTGCGTCTCTTTTCACCCTTTCTTTCGCATCCAACGTCAATTTCGCTGACAACAGGCTGATTTTGAGCCTTGCGTCGCTGCAACGTCACGACGAGTGAATTCCAATGACCACTTCCGGCGTCCGCGTCCGTATTGCCCCTTCCCCCACCGGCGAGCCGCATGTCGGCACAGCCTATATCGCCCTCTTCAACTATCTCTTCGCCCAGAAGCATGGCGGCGAGTTCATTTTGCGCATCGAAGATACCGATGCCACGCGCTCCACGCGCGAATATGAAGAGAAGGTTCTGGAAGCGCTGAAATGGACCGGCCTGAAATGGTCGGAAGGCCCGGATGTCGGCGGTCCTTACGGCCCCTACCGCCAGTCCGAGCGCAAGGACATGTACTGGCCTTACGCGCAGGAACTTCTCGACAAGGGCCACGCCTTCCGCTGCTTCTGCACGCCGCAGCGGCTGGAAGAAATGCGCGAAGCCCAGCGCGCGGCTGGCAAGCCGCCGGGCTATGACGGTCTCTGCCTGCATCTGAAGGCGGAAGAAGTCACCGCCAAGATGGAAGCGGGCGAGCCTTCCGTCGTGCGCATGAAGATCCCGACCGAAGGTTCGTGCGATTTCCATGACGGCGTCTATGGCGATGTCTCGATCCCATGGGAATCGGTCGACATGCAGGTGCTGATCAAGGCCGACGGCATGCCGACCTATCACATGGCTAACGTCATCGACGACCATCTGATGAAGATTACCCATGTGGCGCGCGGCGAAGAGTGGCTGGCATCGGTGCCCAAGCACATCCTGCTCTATCGCTACTTCGGCTGGCAGGAGCCGGTGTTCATGCATCTGTCCCTGATGCGCAACGCCGACAAGTCCAAGCTTTCCAAGCGCAAGAACCCGACCTCGATCTCCTATTATTCCGCGCTGGGCTATCTGCCGGAGGCGCTGATGAACTTCCTCGGCCTGTTCTTCATCCAGATCGCTGAAGGCGAAGAGCTGCTGTCGATGGACGAGCTCGCCGCCAAGTTCGACCCGGAAGCACTCTCCAAGGCGGGCGCGATCTTCGACATTCAGAAGCTCGACTGGCTGAACGGTCGCTGGCTGCGCGAAAAGCTTTCGCCGGAAGAGTTCATTGCCCGCACGCTGGAATGGGCGATGGAAAACCAGCGCCTGACCGAAGGCCTGAAGCTCTCCCAAAGCCGCGTCTCCAAGCTCGGCGAATTGCCCAATCTCGCAGGCTTCCTGCTCTCCGGCGATGTCGGCCTGACACCGGCCTCCTTCGCCGGGCTGAAGAGCAAGCCGGAAGAGATCCTCGAGATCCTGACGACGGTCGCCACCGATCTGGAAAAGATGCCGGATTGGAACGTCGAAGCCATCGAGGCGGAATTGCGCGATGTGGCCGAACGCACCGGCAAGAAGCTGCGCGTCGTCACCCCGCCGCTCTTCGTCGCCATGTCTGGCTCCTCGCGCTCGCTGCCGCTCTTCGATTCCATGGCGCTGCTCGGCCGCTCCGTCGTGCGCCAGCGCCTGAAGGCAGCCATTGCCGTCGTCACGACGATGGTCGGCGCTGCGGGCTGACAGGACAGTGCGGGCACAAGAGGTGGCCGCCACAGACACAAGAACAACACGCCCGAAAAAGGCTTTGAGACCATGACCGACACCAAGACGACCGAAACCACTGCCCTGTCCTCCGACGCCACCGAAGTGCGTCGCCAGAAGCTGGCGATCCTGCGCGACAAGATCGGCGACGTTTACCCGGCCCATTTCCACCGCACGCTGACCAATGCCGAGCTTGCGGAAAAATATGCCGATATCGAGCCGGATGTCGAAACGGGCGATACGGTCACGGTTGCCGGTCGCGTCTATTCCTCGCGCAATTCCGGCATGTTCATGGATATCCATGATGCGTCGGGCAAGGTGCAGATCTTCTCCCACAAGGATACGACGCCGGAAGTGGCACGCGAGATGCTGCCGATGATCGACATTGGCGACATCATCGGCGTTACCGGCAAGGTGCGCCGCACCAAGCGTGGCGAGCTGACGATCAATGCCGAAGAGATCACCATGCTCACCAAGTCGCTTCTGCCGATGCCGGAGAAGTGGAACGGTATTTCCGACGTCGAAATCCGCTATCGCAAGCGCCATCTGGACATCCTCTCCAACGAGGAATCCAAGCTGCGCTTCCAGCAGCGCTCCAAGATCATTTCCGGTATCCGCCGCTTCATGGAGGCCGAAGGCTTCCTCGAAGTCGAAACGCCGATGCTGCAGACGGTCTATGGCGGCGCCACCGCCGATCCGTTCAAGACCTTCCACAACACGCTGAAGATGGACATGTATCTGCGCATCGCGCCGGAACTGTTCCTGAAGCGCACGCTGGTGTCCGGCCTGTCCGACAAGGTCTTCGAAGTCAACCGCAACTTCCGCAATGAGGGCGTGTCGACCCGGCATAATCCCGAATTCACCATGCTGGAATGCTACTGGGCCTATGCCGACTACGAGGACATTATGAGCCTCGTCGAGCGTATGTTCGAAACGCTGGCAATCGCTATCCACGGCACCACCGAGCTGGACTTCCAGGGCCAGACGATTTCCTTCAAGGGTCCGTTCAAGCGCGTGCCGATGCCAGATGCCGTCAAGGAAGCGACCGGCATCGACTTCTTGGCGATCAAGACTGACGAAGAAGCCCGCGCCGCCGCCAAGGCTGCCGGTTTCGAAGTCGAGAAGGACTGGACCTGGGGCGAGTGCCTCGCCTTCATCTTCGAAGAAAAGGTCGAAGGCACACTGATCCAGCCAAGCCATGTGACGCATTTCCCAAAGGACATCTCGCCCTTTGCCAAGGAAGTGCCGGGCGAACCGCGCCTCGTGGAGCGTTTCGAGAGCTACTGCAATGCCTGGGAAGTGGGCAACGCCTTCTCCGAACTCAACGACCCGGAAGAACAGCGCCGCCGCATGGTGGAGCAGCTGGAACAGGCCCACGCCCGCGGCGAAAAGGACAAGCAGCTGGACGACGAGTTCCTCGATGCCATCGACCAGGGCATGCCGCCAGCAGGTGGCCTCGGCATCGGGGTAGACCGACTGGTGATGCTGCTCACCAACGCCCCTTCCATCCGCGACGTCATCCTCTTCCCGGCCCGTCGCCAGAAGGCTGACTAAGGTCTGAGATGCGCGAAAGACCGTCGCGGTGAGCGGCGGTCTAGGAACGGTGGTTTGTTTGGAGCCGCCTTCTCATTCCCCCTCATTCCTGTCCTCGAACGTGGACCGAGGACAGGAATGAGGGGATGATGGTGCCTGCCTTTCGTGGCAAGCTTCGATCTCGGTCTGAAGACCTATCTCGCTCGGACAAGCCAATCAGTGCTCAGGCTTTGGCGTCTCTGCCGCGTGCTCGCCACCAGAAGCAGCCTCATGTCCATCCGCGCTTGGTGCGGCATGCGCGTCATGTCCACCAGTCGCCTCGCTGGCAGGCTTGCCATGTGCGTCCGCAGGCTCTTCCGCCACGGCTGGCGCGCTGTGGCCTGCTGCCGCAGGCTGTTCCGCAGCTTGGGCGTTGGTCTCACCCTTGCCGAACAGCAGCGACTTGATGTAGCCGAAGCTGAACATGCTTTCGCTCTTGCCTTCGGGCGTCGACGTCAGCAGAGGCTCGCTCGTACCGTGACCCTCTCCCTGCGCGCTCGCAGGCGCGTCGTGGCCACCTTCGGCGGGCGTCTCGCCACCGCCATGCCCGTCGCTCACGCCACCTTCGGAACCGTGCCCGTCGGATGGCTTGGCATCGCCTCCATGTGCGTCCGACCCGTGCCCGCCCGAGGCCTCGGCTCCATGACCCGCAGGCGCATCATGACCCGCAGGCGCACCATGGCCACCGGCAGGCGCACCATGGCCATCCGCAGGAACTGCCGCAACGGGATCGGCGCAATCGGTAAACTCAGTCAGCGATGCAGTCATTGCCTTGGCGTCTTCAGCCGGCAGATCGATCCGCAGCCCGTAGAACTGGCCATCATCGGCAGCATTGCTATCGTAATAATAGGCGGAATAATTCTCGCTCGCGGCACCTTCCGGCAGCTTTGCGAGATCGGCAATGTAGATCGCCTGAGCGGCAATCGAGCGACCGCGCATGTCGGCGCGCATCTGAGGACCCTTTTGGTCAAGCACCGAAACCTGAACGAGATCGGGATGCTCCTTGTCGTAGATAGCTTTGGCGACGCGAAGCGCCGTTTTTACCCGCTCCTGCCCGTCGCCGCCCTCTGTCCGGACGAATTTGCGAATCCAGACCGAGCCATTCTTCTTGATCTTGACCGTTTGTGCCGTCTTGCACTCAAGACCATTCAGCACGACCTCGGAGGGCCCGAAGAGCTGATCCTTGCCGACAATAATAGCCGCGACGCCGGAAGCACCTCCCAAGAGGAGAATACCACCGCCAATCAACACCAATTTGCGGGAAAACCGTATTCTTTTGAACACTGCTTTCACGTCAAACGTCCCGACATCGACAACCTCGTCAAACGCCTTTTCCTCCCGCTGCGCCTCGTCGCGCAACCGGAGCAAAAGGCCGGATGGCGATATGCCCCATCCATGCAGGGTCCAATTCTGGAGGTTTGTTATTGAGGAAGGTTTAATCACCAACGGAAACGCCGGTCCGCACCTGGACCATTTTTGGGCTAACGCTCTTCCGCTTCCATCGAAAGGCTTCAAGCGTCGCAGCTTTGCGACACCTCTAAAAGAGAGGGCGGGCGTTCGAGCTTGCGTCCCGCTTTCCTTTTAATGCGAACGATTTGCAATAGCATTGACAATCAGGGCGAGGTCTCCCACATTGCTATTGCGAATTAATCGCAAAAAAGGTTTGATCATCGTCATGAAGTTGACCCACTCGACGTTTCTCGCCCTTTGTGTCGCAGCCTTGCTGCCCTTCTCCGCTGTCGCGGCGCAAAAACCGAAGGTGATTACAACCTTCACCATCATTGCCGATATGGCCCGCAACGTGGCCGGGGACGCCGCCGACGTCGAGAGCATCACCAAGCCGGGTGCTGAAATCCACAATTACCAGCCCACCCCGCGCGATATTCTCAAAGCCCGCGATGCCAATCTGGTCTTGTGGAACGGGCTAAATCTCGAACTCTGGTTTCAGAAGTTTCTTGCCAACCTCTCCGGTGTTCCCAATGTCGTCGTCAGTGATGGCGTAAACCCGATCTCGATCAGCGGCGGCGCCTATAGCGGCAAGCCAAATCCACATGCCTGGATGTCGCCAGACAATGCGCTGATCTATGTGGAGAATATTCGCAAAGCACTCACCCAGATCGATCCCGATCATGCCGACGTTTACGCCGCCAATGCCAAGGCCTATTCCGACAAGATCAGGGAGGAAATCCAGCCGATGCGCGATGCCATCGTAGCACTGCCCGAGAACAAGCGCTGGCTGGTCACGAGCGAGGGCGCGTTCTCCTATCTCGCGCGCGATTTTGGCTTGAAGGAGCTGTTCCTCTGGCCGGTCAATGCCGATAGCCAAGGTACACCGCAGCAGGTGCGTAGCGTGATCGACGCGATGCGTGCCAACGATGTCCGCGTGATCTTCAGCGAAAGCACCGTCTCTCCCGATCCGGCAAAGCAGGTGGCGAAGGAAACGGGCGCTGCCTATGGCGGCGTGCTCTACGTAGATTCTCTGAGCGAGGCAGACGGTCCAGTGCCGACCTATCTCGATCTCTTGCGCACCACGACCAGTACGATCGTGAAAGGTCTGAGCCAATGATGATGGGCAGCAAGAGAAGCGCGGCGAAAGCGCCAACTGTCAGCCTCGGCCAAATGGACCGGATGCTCCCGAATGACGAGAAGGGTCTGACCGTCAACGGTGTGACCGTCACCTACCGCAATGGCCACACAGCACTTCGCAACGCCAGCTTCTCCATCCCGAAGGGCACGATCACGGCCCTTGTCGGCATCAATGGTGCGGGCAAATCCACCATCTTCAAAGCCATCATGGGCTTCGTGCCGCTTGCCGCCGGCACCGTCTCCATCTTCGGAGAACCCGCTTCCGCCGCGCTGAAAAAGAACCTCGTCGCCTATGTGCCGCAGGCAGAAGAAGTGGACTGGAGCTTTCCCGTTCTCGTCGAAGATGTGGTGATGATGGGCCGTTACGGCCACATGAACTTCTTTCGCATTCCGACCAAACGCGACCACCGTATGGTGGAAGAGGCGCTTGCCCGCGTCAACATGCTGGATTATCGCAAGCGCCAGATCGGCGAGCTTTCCGGCGGACAGAAGAAGCGCGTCTTTCTCGCTCGCGCGCTCGCCCAGGAAGGCAAGGTCATCCTGCTCGACGAACCCTTTACCGGCGTCGATGTAACGACCGAGGAGCAGATCATCGCGCTCCTGAAGGCCTTGCGCGACGAAGGCCGCATCATGCTGGTCTCCACCCATAATCTCGGCAGCGTTCCGGATTTCTGCGATCGCGCCGTCTTCGTCAAGGGCACGGTCATTGCCTCGGGCAAGACGAAAGACACCTTCACCGAAGCTAATCTCCAGGCCGCCTTTGGCGGCAGCTTGCGCCACTTCATTCTTGGTGGGGCCGATCTGCATGACGATGCCGATCCGCGGCATCTGAAAGTTATCACCGATGACGAGCGTCCCTTCGTCATCTACGGCCAGAATGGTGCAGACACCACTCATGAGGCCAAGGCTGGAGACGAGGAGCGATGATCTCCACCCTTCTGGAGCCATTCACCTATTCCTATATGCTGAACGCCATCTGGGTCAGTGCCCTTGTCGGCGGCGTCTGCGGGTTTCTCTCCGCCTATCTTATGCTGAAGGGCTGGTCGCTGATCGGCGACGCGCTGTCCCACGCCATCGTTCCGGGTGTGGCCGGCGCCTATATGCTGGGTCTGCCCTTCGCACTCGGCGCATTCTTTTCCGGCGGCCTGGCAGCGGCATCGATGCTTTTTCTCAACCAGAAGACAAAGCTGAAGGAAGACGCCATTATCGGCCTGATCTTCACTTCCTTTTTCGGTCTCGGCCTCTTCATGGTGTCGCTTTCGCCCACCTCCATCAACATCCAGACCATCGTTCTCGGCAATATCCTTGCCATCACCACGGAGGACACGATCCAACTGGCGCTGATCGGCGGCATCAGCCTTCTGGTCCTTTCGCTGAAATGGCGGGACTTCATGGTCGTCTTCTTCGATGAGAACCACGCCCGCACCATCGGCCTGAAGCCGGACGTGCTGAAGGTCATCTTCTTCACCCTGCTTGCCGCCTCTACCGTCGCGGCGCTGCAAACCGTCGGCGCCTTTCTGGTCGTCGCCATGGTGGTGACGCCGGGCGCCACCGCCTATCTTCTGACCGACCGGTTCGAGCGGCTGATCGGCATGAGCTTCGGCATCGGCGCCATCACCAGCTTCGTTGGCGCGTATCTGAGCTACTTCCTGGACGGCGCAACCGGTGGCATCATCGTGGTGCTGCAAACCCTGATCTTCCTCACCGCCTTCCTGCTTGCCCCGAAGCACGGCTATCTGGCGTCGCGCGCCAAGGCCCGCGCCGCACTCGAGGAGCCCGCATGAGCGCGTTTCTCGAGCTGGCATTCCTGCCTTTCCAGGTGCCCTTCATGCAATACGCCTTCATCATCACGCTGATGATTGCCGTGCCGATGGCGATGCTTTCCTGTTTGCTGGTGCTCAAAGGCTGGTCGCTGATGGGCGATGCGGTCTCCCATGCCGTGCTGCCCGGCGTCGTCGTCGCCTACATCGTCGGCATCCCCTTCTCCATCGGCGCTTTTATCGCCGGCATGATCTGCGCGCTCGGCACCGGATTCTTAAAGGAGAACAGCCGCATCAAGGAGGACACGGTGCTCGGCATCGTCTTCTCCGGCATGTTCGGGCTGGGACTGGTGCTCTACGTCAAGGTGCAAAGCGACGTGCATCTCGATCATATTCTCTTCGGCGATATGCTCGGCGTTTCGGTGGCGGATATCATCGAGACGGGCGCAATCGCGCTTGCGGCAACGCTCTTTCTCGCCATCTTGAGAAAGGACTTGCTGGTGCATGCCTTCGATCCGCAGCACGCCAAGGCCATCGGCCTGCCGGTCCGCATCCTGCATTACGGTCTGCTTGCCGTGCTGTCGCTGACGGTCGTCGGCGCGCTTCAGGCGATCGGCATCATCCTGTCCGTCGCCATGCTCGTAGCCCCCGGCGCCATCGCTTTCCTCATCACGCGACGCTTCTCTGCCATGCTGGTCGCTGCAATGTCGATAGCGCTTATTTCCGCCACGCTCGGCATCTGGCTGAGTTTCATGATCGATAGCGCACCGGCACCCACCATCGTCATGATCATGAGCGGCCTCTTCGTCCTCGCCTTCCTGCGCACGACGATGGCAGCGAGAAAGATCTCCGCCTCCACCGCGGCAGAAGGCTTCGGACCGTGAACCTCAAAAAGATTTTCGGTACCCTGGAACCTCTTCCCTCACTTTCGCGTCATTATTGCATGTCGCGCGAGCGTTAAAATCGCTCTTACGACAACGACCTGATGACAAACGAGTGAGTCCAGACCCTCAAGCGTTTGCCCGTTTCAAATCTGACGTAAGAGGAACGACCATGCTGAAGTGGGCCCTGATATTTTTCGTGATCTCGATCATCGCCGGTGTTTTCGGCTTCACCGGAATTTCCGCGGCAGCTTCAGGCATCGCCCGAATTCTGTTCTTCATCGCGGTCGTTGTCTTCGTCATCTTCCTGGTGCTGGCGCTGATGGCCGGCCAGGCTATCCTCTAAGGATCATGCGATCCCTTTAATGCAGAAACGGTCGGGCCGCCCCCGACCGTTTTTGTTTGCTGATATCAATGACCAGTGGAGATTGGCAAAGATCGGCCTATCCGCTTTCACCGCCCTCCTCGACCTTTAAGTCGAGAAAGACGCAATATCCGGACTTAAGCCGTCCAGCCACCATCGATCACGTGAATCTGACCGGTGGTGAACCCTGCCTCGTCCGAAGCGAGATAAGTGACCAGCGCTGCGATCTCTTCCGGCTTGGCGATACGGCCCATAGGCTGGCGCGCGATGAAGTCGGAGAGCGCCTTCTCGTAATCGCCCGTGGCGCGCAGACGCTCATGCAGCGAGGGACTGTCCACGGTACCCGGGCAGATCGCATTGCAGCGGATACCCTTGGTGACAAAATCAGAGGCAATCGACTTGGTCAGGCCGACGACTGCAGCCTTGGAAGCCGTATAGGCGAAGCGGTTTGGCACGCCTTTCACGCTGGAGGCCACTGACGACATGTTGACAATCGCGCCCTTGCCCTTTTCCAACATGGCGGGCAAGAAGGCGCGGCAAGTGCGATACATGGCCTTGGCATTCAGATCGAAGGAGAAATCCCAGTCCTTTTCCTCGCAGTCGAGGATGGTGCCGGCATGCACGAAGCCTGCGCAGTTGAAGAGCACATCCGCAGAGCCGATCTCGGCGGCAAAGGCTTGGACGGCAGCGCCATCGAGAACGTTGAGAACGCGGGTCTCGGCATTTTCAAGGGTTGCGAGCGCAGCTTCGTTGATATCGGTGGCGATAACGCGCGCACCGAGCGCGATGAAGCGTTCCGCCGTTGCCCGGCCGATACCCTGCGCCGCTGCGGTAATGACAACGGTCTGTCCTGAAAAATCCTGGGCCATGATGGCTCTCCTCCCGGCGCTCTATGCGCTATATCTCAAATATGCATCGACAATTCATATGTAAACGGTGTATTCACAGACCGTCAAGCCAGCATGCAATCGATAGAGGCCCTATGACGGACGACGATAGCGACAGATACCGCGCTCCCGCGCTCGACAAGGGTCTGGATATCCTTGAGCTTCTGGCACGCACCGATGGCGGCCTGACGCAGGTGGAGATCGCCAAGGCGCTCGGCAAGAGCCCGAACGAGTTCTATCGGATGCTAGATCGCTTGGTGCGCCGCGGCTATGTGCAGCGTCAGGACGGCGATCGCTTTGCCCTGACCCTGAAGATGTTTGGCCTTGCCCACTTCCATCAGCCGATCAGGCGTCTCGTTTCCTTTGCAGCACCAATGATGCGCGATTTCTCCGCAAAGGCGCAGCAGGCCTGCCACCTGGCAGTCTATGACCGCGGATCGGTCGTCGTCATTGCGCAGCAGGATTCATCAACCTATTGGGCGCTCTCCATTCGCGTCGGCGCCCAGATGAGCCTGTTCAACACCGGCTCCGGCCACGTCCTTCTGGCCTTCCAGAACGAGACGCAACGAGAGTTGATGATTGCCGAACAGTTGCGCGGCAACGAGAGGGAACTGCCTAAAGGCCTGCGCGAACGACTCCAACAGGTAAAGGCCCAAGGCTATGAGAGCATGAACAGCCTGCAGACGGCAGGCGTACGCAACATTTCCGCGCCCATCCTGACGCTTGATGGTACGGCGCTCGCTGTCGTCACCTGCCCCTTCATCGGTTCACTCAACGAAGCGGCGCCAAAGGAAGACGACTGTCTGGACTTGATCCGTCAGACTGCAAAAGCGATTTCCGAGGTCGTGGCCGGACAGTAACGACAGACGATGTAGGAAAGGGAAAGCGCGACTGCCAGGGGGAGCAGCCGCGCTTCAAGACTGGAGATCTTATGAGAATAAAACGACCGGGCGCCCATTCAGTTCCCGGCTTTTTGCCGTTACGCGGCTGCCAGTTCCTTGCGGACGATTTCGCGTAGCGACACCAGATCCTTGGCAAACAGGCGGATGCCCTCGGACAGCTTTTCCGTCGCCATGGCGTCTTCGTTGAGCTGCCAGCGGAAGCTCTTCTCGTCGAGCGACTGCAGCGGCTCTGCCTTGGCATGATCCGGAGAAAGCTTGCGCTCCAGCGTGCCCGTGTCCTTGTGCAGCTCTTCCAGAAGTGCGGGGCTGATCGTCAGGCGGTCGCAGCCAGCAAGCGCTTCGATTTCGCCGACATTGCGGAAGGATGCGCCCATGACGACGGTCGAAATGCCGTTCGCCTTGTAGTAATTGTAGATCTGGCGCACCGAGATGACGCCCGGATCGGTCTCAGCCGTGTAGGTTTCACCGGTCGACTTCTTGTACCAGTCGAGAATGCGGCCGACGAAGGGCGAGATGAGGAAGGCCTTCGCCTCGGCGCAGGCGATCGCCTGGGCCTGGGAGAAGAGAAGCGTCAGATTGCAGTCGATACCTTCAGCCTGCAGCACTTCCGCCGCCTTGATGCCTTCCCAAGTGGAGGCCAGCTTGATGAGAATACGCTCACGCTCGATGCCGCGCTCCTTATAGGCAGCAATGATGCTGTGCGCCTTGGCGATCGATGCCTGCGTATCGAAGGAGAGATCGGCATCCACTTCGGTCGAAACGCGACCGGGAACGAGATCGACAAGGGCTGCACCGACCGAAATCGCCAGACGATCGGCCACGGCGGCAATTACACCTTCGGAGCTTCCGCCCTGCTTGCGGCCCCAGGACACCGCTTCCTTCACCGTGTCGGCAAAGGCCGGCGTACCAAGCGCCTTGAGCACGATGGAAGGGTTGGTGGTGCAATCCACCGGCTTCAGACGGGCCACCGCTTCAATATCGCCGGTATCGGCAACCACAGTGGTGATGGCGCGAAGTTGATCAAGCTTGGAAGTCATGCCGTATAATCCTTGTGATTTTTTTCGGAAACCATCGCTATCGAATTTCGTTCCGCACGGGTGAGCATACAGACGGCGACAAGGGCGTTTGTTCACCCTGAGTATCGCGCAGGCGACGGACGAAAGTCAAGACATTTGCCCATCGCAATTGACATAAGTTTCAACCCTGCAATACTCGAACACCATGAGGCCGGACAAAGTCATGACGCTGTCGTGCATCCGGCAAGCGACAAATGACCGTGAAGACGATCGTTCTGTAGACCTCTGACTGATGAGCCCAGCGCGGATGCAAAGACTAAGACCCAAAAGCCTGCTGCGGATTGCCGGGACGATGCTCGCCCTGGCGGTTTTCCATCAGGAAGCGCTGGCGGATGCGCAAAAACCTGTCGATCCTTCCGAGCTTCAGCGTGCAGTCGAGGCGTGTTTCGCTCCGCCCATGGGGGCAACCGGTCCGGTCGTCATTTCCGCAACGTTCCTTTCGGATGGATCGCTCGATCAAAGGCCAGCCGTCATCGAAAAAGGCGAAGGGGCGCTGAATGAAGCATTCGCCACTGCGGGAATAAGGGCAATCCTTCGATGCCAGCCGCAACTTGCCGCCATGGGCATCAAAGGCGAGGTCCGGTTTAGATTTGCGCCGCCGCCGTCAGACGCGATGGAGGACCCGGCATCGGTACCGTCTTCCGAGCGACTGGAGGATATGCACAACGCTGCACGAAGCTTGAAGGATTTTGCTGCGCGCAATGGTCGCTCGCAGGCAGCTATGAGGCCCACCAAGCCAGAGATTTCGACCATGCTCGATATTCTCTGCCGCCCGAAGGAGGCGGAAAAGCTGGTAGAACTCTCCGCTGAAGACTATCGAGCACTCTCCAGCTATACACGCTCGGTCAGCGTCGTCATGGACGTCTATGACGCCATTTCTGCCGGAGGCACGCAGAAGGATATCAACGTCAACATGCGAGAACTCGGTGCTTGTCTGGACGCAGCGCTGTGGTCTACGCGCGCTGTCTTGGCCAACATGCATAAAATCTTCTCTGCGACACCTGCGCTCTCCAACGATCCAGAGGCGACGGCAATACGTGTGCGAACATATTCGAACGTCGCCACGGTCATCGAGGGCGGCTTGGAGGCGATCGGCTTGGATGGCATGGAGCAGCGCTGGTGCGAGGCTCGCTTAGCGCCGCTGACCTCGCTTATAGAGGTAGCATCTCCCGTGATATCCGATAAGGACAGACAAACCCTCCGCCTGGCCATGCTTAAGGCGGAAAAATGCAGCGATAAAACGCGCGCCTCTCTACAGGCTCTGCTTCAACCTAGAGAGCCTTGAGCGCCACACCCGTATTTAAAGCACACTCAGACCAGGACATGGCATAAGACAGTGGTAAAACTGCGTAGAGAAACCCATACGGCCTATTCCGAAGCTGCCTCACTACGGTTGCGCGCCGCATGGCTGTATTACAATCAGGGCATGACGCAGAAGGATGTGGCCGAGAAACTTGGGATCAGCCGCTCCACTGTCATCCGCCTGCTCGATGAGGCGATGAAGCGCTCCGACGTGCAGATCTGGATCAATGAAGGCATCGAGGATTACGTCGAACTTTCGATCGCGCTCGAAAAAGCCTATGGCCTGGATGAGGCGGTGATCATTCCGACAGGCTCGAACAAAGCCGAGGATATCGCCAAGGGGGTGGGCCTGGCGCTCGGCCAATTTCTCTCTGAGGTCGTGCCGGACAATGCCACCATCGGCGTCGGCTGGGGCCGCACCATGACCGCCTCTCTCTCCAGCTTTCGCCCGCCGCGGCGGGAAAACTGCAAGGTCGTCTCGCTGCTCGGCGGGATTGTCGCCGTACATCAGACCAATCCGCTTGATTACACATGGCGGCTGGCAAGCGCACTCGGTGCGGAATGTTACATGTTTCTCGCCCCGCTTCTGGTCGACTCCAGTGAAACCAAGCGGGCGCTGATTGAGAAATGCGGACTGAGCACACTCTACGCGCTCGCCGAAAACCTCGATCTCGCCATCGTCAGCTGCGGCGATATCGGCCCGCACTCCACCTCGCTATCGGAGGGCTTCATTTCCAAACAGACGCTGGAAGAGCTGGTGGCGGCAGGCTGCGTCTGCGACACCATGTTCAACTTCATCGATGCCGAAGGCCGCTCCGTCGATCATCCGATCAACAATCACGCCATGGCGATCGATCTCGACACGCTGAAAAAGGCCAAACACATCGTGCTGGCCTCCGGCGGCGCCCACCGCGCCACCGCCATCCGCGCCACGATCAAACGCATTGGCTGCAACACGCTGATTACTGACGAGGCAGCGGCACGGGCGTTGATGGACTTGGAGAGTGCACAGGCTACTGCCAGACAGGACTGATCACACCCGCCCTGTCTCCCAACCCAGCATCGCACGCTTACGGGTAATCCCCCAATGGTAGCCGGTCAGCGCGCCACTTTTGCCAAGCGCGCGGTGGCAGGGCACGACAAAGGAAATGGGGTTGGCGCCGATAGCGGCACCCACCGCACGCGATGCCGTCGGCTGGCCGATATCTTGGGCTACATGCGAGTAGGTCACTGCCCGGCCCATCGGGATTTTCAACAGGCTCTGCCACACCCGCACCTGAAAATCCGTGCCAAGCAGCACGACGCGCAAGGGCTTATCGCTGGTCCAGCGGGCGGGATCGAAGATGCGCTCCGCATAGGGCGCAGTCGCCGCCTGGTCTTCCACATAGATGGCGTTCGGCCAGCGTCTCGCCATGTCCTCGAAGCAGGCGGTTTCTTCACCTGGATCGGCAAAGGCACAGCCTGCAAGTCCGCGATCGGTGATCATCACCAGCGCAAGACCAAAGGGTGATGGATGATACCCATAGCGGATCTGCAACCCGCGGCCCTTCATCTTCCATTCGCCGGGCGACATGGCTTCATGCGTCACGAACAGATCGTGCAGTCGGCTTGGTCCGGACATGCCCACTTCGATGGCAGTCTCCAGGAGAGGAAGGTTCTCTTCGCGCAGCAGCCGCTTGGCATGATCCAGTGTCACCGCTTGCAAAAAGGCTTTCGGTGAAAGTCCGGCCCAACGGGTAAAGGTCTTCTGCAACTGCGTGGGCGACTGGTCGAGGCGGGCAGCGATTTCTTCAAGCGATGGCTGGTCACGATAATCCAGCGTCAGAATCTCGATCACCTGTCGCACAGTGTCGTAATCGCTGCCGACCGGCGTGATATCTTCTTTCAGCATGATATTGGCAGTCATGGGCGTGTCTCCTTGGTGAGCACAAGACCATGACACGTCGCCCGTCTCCACCCGTTTCTTGCGCCAGTCCCTATCAGATTTTCAGCCGCACAGTGGCAAGTGCGTTGCGAAAGGCTTTGGCGAAACTCTCGCGATCATCGGGATTGAGGAAGGAGCCGATATCGGTCACGCGTCCTTCCCCGGAAACATGCATGGACAATATGCCGAATTCCTCGTGCCGGCGCACACGAAAGCGCGCCCAGAACGGGTTGAATCGATGTTCCACCATATCGCCTTTGGGGGAAAATTTGCGGATCGACAGGCTGGTGCGCGACACAACGACCTGTTCCTTGACCTGCCCCGCACGGTAATTTGCCCGGAACGCCACGTAGAGCAGCAGAAAATCGAGCCCCAGGAAAAAGCCGATCGGCCAGGCGCCGGTCACGAGGAAAAAGCCACCATACAAGACCGCCACCAGCGCGCTGATCAGCAGCAACACACGAAAACCCTTGCGCCCCAACGAGCGATAGGGAATGAGTTCGGCAGAAAAAACCGGCTGATCGTTGAGCATTTCCATCTGCCTTCCTCGATACGGCTGATCAACGCGCATGTAGATCTGTTATGACAATCGACAAGAAACGATCCAGCACCCAAACGTTGAAAAAGTCAATTTCGACGGCGAAGCCAAGGCAAAAACGCGTGAAGACCGCCTATTCGCAAGAGGAACTGAACGAGATTTTTCGCCGCTTCTCCATCCAGCGGCCGGAGCCGAAGGGTGAGCTGGAACATACCAATCCCTTCACGTTGGTGGTGGCCGTAGCGCTTTCTGCCCAGGCCACCGATGTCGGCGTCAACCGGGCGACACGAGCGCTGTTTGCCATTGCCGATACACCGCAAAAAATGCTGGCGCTCGGCGAAGAGCGGCTGATCGATCATATCAAGACCATCGGACTTTACCGAAACAAGGCCAAGAACGTCATCGCCTTGTCTCAGATGCTGATCGATAATTTCGGCGGTGAGGTTCCCAAAAGCCGCGAAGAGCTGATGATGCTGCCCGGTGTTGGCCGAAAGACTGCGAATGTGGTCATGTCCATGGCGTTTGGCATTCCCACGCTCGCCGTCGATACGCACGTCTTCCGCATCGCCAACCGCATTCTGCTCGCACCTGGCAAAACCCCGGACGAGGTCGAGGACAGGCTGGTGCGGATCATTCCAGAGCCGTACCTCTTCCACGCCCACCATTGGCTGATCCTGCATGGGCGCTATTGCTGCAAAGCGCGAAAACCCGAATGCGAGCGATGTGTGATCGCCGATATCTGCAAATCGCCCGAAAAGACCTGGGATGTACCGGCGCCTTTGGTGGAGCTACCGGCCCAGCTGATTGGTGCCTGAACGAGCCCCTGTAGACACCGCCGTAAATGACGGGTCTTTCCGGCTGATCGATTTATGCAGATGCACCATGAAGGATGCGGCAAACAGCGGTGTCAGCAGGTTGAGGAACGGAACCGCGAGAAAGGCCGCGATGACGAGCCCCGCCATGAAAACGGTGGACGCGTGCTTGGAGCGGAAAGCGCGCGCCTCGGCCGGCGAGCGAAAACGCATCGCCGCGAATTCGAAGAACTCTCGCCCCAGCAGATATCCATTGACCATGAAGAAGGCGATCAGGTTCACGCCCGGCACGAGAAGCAGAAGAAGCGCGATGGCATTGCCGAGAATGACGATGCCGAAGAACTTGACGGAGGACACCACCGCCTCCCCAAGCGGCATGGCGCGACCGGCAGGCTCGGTCGCATAGTCCCGTTGCTCGATAACCTCTGCCACATCGTCGAGAAACAATCCGGCGATGACCGCCGTGACGGGCGAGATCAACAGAGCAAGCGCCAGCGCCAGGCCGATGCCTGCCAGCACCGCCAGCACGACACTCATCCACCCTGCCCAATCCGGCATGCCCGGAACAAGAGAATCGAGCCACGGCAGGGCAAGCCAGAGGAAAAGCCCACGAATGGCAAACCACAGACCGATCAAAACAAGAATGGTAAGCCCCAGCACCTTCCAGAACACGGAGCGTGTCTGAGACGCGAAAAGGTTTTCAAATGCGCGTCTAGCTGCGTTCAGGATCAAAAGACTCTCCATCCACTCCAATATGTTGGAGATGGAGACATAGGGCGACGATGCACCTTCCACAAGGACACCATTTTATGACATTTTTCTGAATAATGTGATTGCGGCCATCTTTACCTGACATAAAAGGCATGCCTAAACTATTAAAAAGAACGGGGGAGAAATAGTATTTTCCTCTCAAAAGCGATAAGGTGTGTCGCAAATCACTCTCTTGGCGTTCGAAGATAGAAGGCTTCGAAGCGTCACCGGATAGAAACGTGAAGAGGCATTGTTGGAAAAGCTACTGATCGATCTTTCTCGATTGATAAAGTCCGGTACGCCTGCGGAGCGGCGCATCGCCAAGTATCTCATGGAGCACTTGACCGAGTTGCCATTCGAGACAGCTGCGACGCTTGCGGAAAAACTGGGGCTGAGCCCGATGACGGTCGGCAGATTTCTGCGATCTCTCGGCTATCGGCAATTGAGCGATATTCGCGAACACCTGCGCGAAAGAAATCCCGCGCCTGCAGCGGCTGTACCTGAAAGCAGGGATCCGCGCCAATCCCCGCTCTCGGCGCTGATGCTGCAACAGATACAGGCAGTCCAGGCGGTCTATGATCTGGCAGGCCAGGCGGTCTGGAAGACCGCACTGGATGCCATCGCCCAAAGCCGTAACGTCTTTGTTGCCTCCTCCGCCGAAACCTTCGGGCTCTGTCGCTACTTCTATATGAAGCTGCTGGAGTGCCGCGAGCGCGTGCATTATCTCCAGAGCGACGGTTCGACCTACATCGAGCTGATGGATGAGGAGCCGGACAATACCCTGCTGATTTTGATCGATTGCGGCGGCGACCTTCCTGCTCTCCAGCGTCTTGCCAAGATGGCGAAACAGGGCAGCTACAAGACCCTGTTGATCACCACCCGCTTCTATGAATGGGGCCCGGAAAGCGCAGATATCTGCCTCACCATCCCGCTGAACCAGAATGGCGGCGAAAGCATGCTGCACCTGGTCGCCATGACCGAGTTCATGCTTCAGTCGCTGTCAGAAAATACCGGCTCCGCCCGCAGGCAACGGTTCAAGCGCATAGGCGAGCTGCAACGCGGTTTGACCGGGTAAGCGTAAGCAATGACGATCAGCGCTGCGTGCTGCTTCATGGGGCTATGCACTGTCCATTCGCTATATCGTGCCAAGACGTGACGCGGATCTACAATAGAACGCAGACCTGGGCGCTGTGAATGCCTCTTGCGGATATCGATGCGCTTGTCCTGTCTGCGCCAGGATCTTTGCGCCTGGCAAGCCGCGCTTAACTGGAATGTCTTCCTAGAGAGAAAGGACTGGTTCGAAGCTGTTCATCACAGTCCAAGAGCCAGCGCAACAGACCTTAAGACTGTCAGGGAAACGTGTTATTACGTTGCGGGGAAACTGAGGACATGCGTCTTCATATCCCCAGAGCATTCGTGCCGATCACCGGACCGCCTGCGATGCTTTATGCCTTTGTTTTTTGACCCATTGTCTGAACGCTAAAGCAATTACGCTTCATGCGACATGCTCTCGCTATGACCAGTCTCATCTATACGGATTGTTGAGGCATCAATGATAGAACTGTCGCTGTACCAATACCGAACCATGAACGGCAGCCAATCGTCGTCGAACTGATCTTGAAGCGGAGCTTTCCGGGATGCTCATGATCTCAATCCTGTCCTTCGCGCTGATGCCGATAGACACGGTGAAGGCAACGCTCCGGATCGCTTCCCCTCCCCATATTCAGGCTGTGTCGAAGGGCGCTCGACTTCCGGCAAAGACGTTTGATGCAGGCCGCTGCCGGGGAATGTCGGACCTGTCGCAGAAAAATCCGCCGGTGTTTCAGGAGGGCGCGAACGGGGAGTGGGAGTGCACAAGCTTTCTTGAGTTCCCCGAGACCAGTCACGACCCATCGATCTTTATCCAGATACGAGGTGCCAAAGGAGAGAGCTGGAGCACGTTTCGCCTGAAACTTAACTTCGGTTCGCCGCTCTCACGCCAGTCGCTGAGCGAAAGAGCCGTTGCCATCATCGAGTCGCTCATAGGCGACAGGACGCAGTTGGAAGAGTTGAGGATAAGGCTTGCGGCCCGCCAGGAGTTTGAGTCCTCCATTGCTGGCATCGGCCTTCGCTACCGGCAGGAAGGCATGGACCCGACACGCTTCAACCTTTTTGGTAACAACATTCCGCCTCTGCGAGGAACGTTACCTGCTCGGTCGTCGGCGAGACAGTGACGGTTCTCCCTGCCGATGCGCAACGTTAGGGGAGCCGTGGAAGTTTGCGGTCATGCCTTCAATGCGTCGAAGCGCGTTGACATCCGAGGATCCGCCAAAGCTTCTTTAGTTTCGCTTACCACGCTGCTTTTAAGCTTGGACCGATCCTACGCTTGAAGCCGCCATGTCTGACGACCATCGGACCGCAGAGAGCCATGCCCCAAATTTGAGGAGCAATGTCTGGACCGCGCCATGGTCGAACTTATCACCTGCGGCACAAGCTGCAGCGACGCATGGACTCTGAAAGAGAGAAATGATGGCTACCGCTGGCCTGGGTCGAAGCCACCCTCCCCGTACAAACGCAACTATGTTTGCGCAAACAGCGAAGCGACCCGAGAGCTAAGTCGCTTTTCGCTTATAACTCGACGCTGGTGAAAAATGTTGAGACCGACCGACATGCGCCTGGGAACTATCAGCGCGAAGCCTCATTAAACGAGCATGAAACTCAGACTCTTTCTCCCCATCATCGCTAGCGGATTGTTGGCAGCCTGCACCACGGTTGGCCCGGTCGGCAATGCATCCGTCCCCCAGCCGAGCAAAACGGTTCAGCTGAACCGGTATCTCGGCGACTGGTTCGAACTCGCCCGTTATGAAAACGCCTTCGAAACGAATTGCGAGGGCGTCACAGCGCGATACTCTCTTCGAGATGACGGGATGATCAAGGTCATCAACACGTGCCGGAAAGGCAGCCCTGAGGGCAGCAAGAAAGACATTGAGGGCCGCGCAAAAATCGTTCCTGACAGCGGCAATGCCAAACTCAAAGTGTCGTTCTTCGGTCCATTCTATGGCGACTACTGGGTCCTCGACCACGCGAACGACTACTCATGGTCGATCGTAGGCGAACCCTCCGGCAGGTATCTCTGGATCCTCACGCGTACACCCAAGCCTTCCGAGCAAACGCGCAAGATGCTCGTCAACAAAGCAAAGGCTCTGGGCTACGACGTGGGCCTGCTCCGCTGGACCAAGCACTAGTAGCGCCGCAAAATCTTAGCCTCAGCCGAGATATATCAGGCTGAGGCTCATCCGTTAGGCGTCGATCGCGGCCCCGCCTCAGCCAAGCTATGACGACAAACATCCCGAGCATTGCTGACATAGGAACCCGTAGCCGTTCCTATGACGCCTCACGAACGCCCGTCTTTTTCAGCCACCCGGCGCGTGGACTGCTTTTCGAGCAATTACGAAGACGCGTCCATGGCCGCTACCCAAATTGCACTCCGCATCGCCTGCCTGCTCCGATTTAACGATCTCTGTGAATCGAAAGAGCCTATCAAGGCGCCATTTGTACAATTCAGCTTCCACAGCGCTCGGCGCAGGCCTAAATACAAAAAAAGCCCCAAGGCTTATGCCAAGGGGCTTTTGCATATTGTATTTTTGGTTGCGGGGGCCTGATGGCACCGAGGCTTGCCTATTTGATACTCCGCGCTCTGGAGGAGAGAAAGTGTCTTTTCAACGATCGAACGACATCGAAGAACGAGAATCTCGGGTGCAACGGAAAGCGTAATTCTCATACGGACCGTAGATAAGTAATCTCGAACGCCTTTACTTGCCGATACGTTTGCAATCGGTTCGCAAGACTAAACGCATCGTTCATCTCAAATTTCTGAAATATGTCGAGGCCCCGATCTAGGCTGATCTTCCAACCTCGATCCGTCACAAGATGCCGAGCGTGAATCCTGTTGGTCCCGTCGAACTCCCAAGAAAATTTGATTCCTGCCGCGCCCGCCGCAGCCTCAATGGCAATTAAGTTAGTTTGTTGCTTTTCTGGATAAGCCTCGTCTGCACAGGTTACCAGGTGAACTGTCACCTCATCTTCCGGCGCTTTATGCTGAGCGATCATTTCTATGAATTCCATCAAGTTCCTTAGCTGATGGAACATTCGGATGTAGGGATCAGTGAGGACGATATTTGTGGCCCCTTTAAGCCAGGGCCAGAAGATATCGGCGAACGTGACCCCTTTTTGGTTCTCACTAAAGACTTTGTGTCCTTCACGCGGACCAACGACATCTGTTTCTGCTTCACCCGCGTACTGCACGACGTTTGAGGTGGACGCACCTTTGACATCACCTGCGCTCTCGGGCGTTGAGCCGTCGTGGGCCGCCGCACGCTTGTGATAATATTGTGGGTACTCTGTCTCTTCGAGCGTCTTGACGACGACCTTCCGCCCATCTTGCGCCATGAACGAGAAGTCCGTCTCCGGATATGTGCTGTCTATCCGAAGGAGTTGGTCCTTTACCCGTTTCCGCCCTTCCACAGCCAAGTGCAGGATCTCTTCGACTTCAACCTCGGTTGCGTTGTCCGCTGGAAAGAGCAGTTTCATCATGCCCGAAAAGGTCTTATTCACGCCGTCGCGATCACGAGTCGAAATATCCGCTGAAAGCGTAAAAAGGGCCTGATAGCGATTGGAGTAGTCGTCATTACGCATGTGCCGAAGGATTTCGGCGAGGTAGTCAACGACAAAACCATAACCGGACGCAAACATCTCCCCACGGATAACGTCGATCTCCCAGCCCGGGACATAGGTGTGAAGCCGGTCGATAAAGGCAGAATCATAGTATTTCTCGGGAAGCTCCTCAAATAAGTCGGTGTGCTTCAGCATGTATGGAACGTTGTGCTTGGTGTTCCCGACAAAGACCATCGACGCCTCGGCGCCAAGCGTCTCCACTCCTCGCGAGAAGCTCTTGTTGGCCATGTAGTTTTTCATAATGTCGACAAGTGCCTTGTCGACACGCTTCTGCCGACCGGCAAACTCGTCGAAGGCGACGACATCCCAGTAGCCGACCAATCCGATCTTTCCCGAGCTGTTGTTGACAAACAGCTTGGGCACCGTCACTTCGCCCCCTGATATCAGGATGCCATGCGGCGAGAACTCCGAGAAGATATGCGACTTGCCAGTGCCCTTCGGTCCCAGCTCGATCAAATTGTAGTTTCGCTCGACGAAGGGCACGAGACGCATCAATTGCAGGAGCTTGCTACGGCGACCGAACATCTCGGGATCGAAGCCGACCGTTTGGAATAACAGGTCGATCCATTCATCGGTCGTAAATCGCGCGCGCGCGCCGAGAAATGCCTCATAGTCAAACTTTGATAGCTGGATCGGCTTGATGCCCCCTAGTATCCACGGTTCGACGCTCTTGTCTTCGCTGTGCTCGTACTCGACGTCGGCGATACACCAGACGCCGCTAACCAGCAGCTTGGGATGAGCCTTCACAGTGTCGGAGTCGATGATTACCTTCTTGATGCTCAGGTTGGCGAAGGTCGCCTCATAGGCATCTTTGTCAGTGTTGAGATCAACGCTGACTTTGTCGATCACCTTCCATCGGCCCTTTTCCCGGATGTTCGAGCGGATCAGCCCCGCCTCATTGCGATGGACGTAGTGCTTGCGGAGGATTTCTTTAACGGTCTCAATCCCTGACTGGATCGAGCTCTCGTCATTGGTGGCGCAGTATTGGCCGAGCAGGAACTCCAACACGTAGGACGGGACAATGGCATTGCCCTTTACCGCCTTGACCAGGTCCTTGCGAACTACGAGGCCCGGGAAGCATTCATTGATCTTATCATCCAGCGCGGTCATCGCTCCCCCCGTCAAAAATCGAAATCAATCGAGAAGCTGCGGCGCAGCGTGTAGCGAGCTGTGCGGTACTCCCTGAAGTGGGACGTATCACCGTGCCGCTCTTCCAGCTTCAGGATCACCTCCTGGCCGTTGAATTCGTCAGCTTGGCGGAGCAGAAGGAACCGGACCGGAACTTCGCGCTCGCGCGCGTTTTCAGATCTGAAGTCGAACACAAGCTCGTGGCTGTCCGAGATCAATTCGCCCGATTGTGCATAAATCCCTGCTTTAAGCGTGCGCGCCTGGGTTTTCTCCGTGACGGCCTCCACTTGGTAGAAGCGGACCGAGATCTGGCTAGACGTGATCAACTGGTTGGAGCTTCCGATCATCTCCACCTCAACCGCAGTTGTGTCGCTCTGCCGCTTCTTGTTGATCTTGACGACGGGAATGACAATCTCCTGAAGGGTCACGCCGCCATGCACGAACCGGCTCCCCGATCCTTGCCGACGAAGCCGGTTGATGGATTTGGGGATGAGAAATTCCACCGAACCTTCGAGACCAGCCTGCCCCGGCGCGAAGTGTCGCAGGCCATGATTGTCCTTCAGACCGTGTCCGAGGATAAAACGCCGGTCTCGGAAAAGGATCACGTCTCCCTCGACCTGCGCAGAAGAGAAGTCGCTCTCTTCGATCGGCCGGTGCTGGTAGATGAAGCCATGATCGGACGTCACGATCATGTTGTTAGCGTTCGCGCCATTGAGCTTTTTTACGACCCGCACGATCTCCTCGATCGTGTCTTCGGCGGCTTCGAAAACGCGCTCTTCTGAATCCCGCTTGTCGCCGATCGCGTCGATCAAATTGTGATAGACATAAACGACATCATGATCGCGGACGAGCGCTCGTGCCTCATCCTTGTCCAATGCCATGAGATCCTCCGCCTTTACGGCCGTTGTCCTGTCTCCCGTCCTTCCGGTCGCCAGGATTTTCTTGCGGTTCTCTATTCCCTGTGAACTCTGGCCATCCACCAGCACGGTGCCGCTGTCGTTGTCCGCAATCTGCAACTCACCATTGGGCAGAAGTGCCGCCATCCCTAACTGGGTGTAGCTCGGAAGGCAGCCAAACATCGGATCGATGCCGGCCTCGTAGCGGTCAAGGCTGAGAATGCGTCCCCGCAGCTCCTCCGCCACCTCGTAGCGAAGCGCGTCGGAAATAATGACGCACACCTTCTGATCGCGCCGGCGAAATTCGCCCACATGCTCCCTGTAGAAAGTACGCTGCGCGGGGATCGGAGTCGCCGACCAGGTTTCAGCCCCGTCGACATGAGTCTGCCAGGCATCGTTCAGGCGCATCAGGTAGCTGTTGACGTAGTGGTTCTCGACCTGCTCGAACAGCTCGCGCATCAGCGTCGCCTGCCCAGACTTCTGCATGCGCCAGATGAATTTCCGGTAGAGTTGATCGATCCTGAACCAGCTCTTCGCATAACGTTCCACGCCTTCGGTGAGGCTGGTCATACCGAGCGTGACCTGTGCCATCGCTTGCTGGAATTCGGCGGCGAACCCGATCGCTTCGTAGAGGTCGCGATAAGAGCTGTACCAATGGCTCTGCCGACGCTGACGGATCCAGTTCGGGACTTCGCCCTGCGCCACCGTCTGATTGCCTACCTCGCGGACCAATGCTCGTATGATTGCCCGGTCGACTTCCTCGAAGAAATCCACTTCGATCAAGGTCCGGAAGTCGCGTTTAGTGAGATCGTGGGCAACGCCTAACGCCTCGGCAAATTCGGCCGAGAGTGTAGCGAACGCCTCCTCCGCATTCCGGTTGTTCTTCCAGCGACGGAAGAACACCACGGCTTCCGGAGCCAGGATCGCTTCGCCGCCGACCGCGCTCTGGTAACAGGACTTGAACAGGGCGATAGCAAAGTCGCCGATACTCGCCTTGTTTGCGCGATAGCCGAAGAACCGCTCCATCTGATCCCAGAGGAAGCCACTCAGGCCAACGCGGTCGATCAACCGTAGGCTGTCATCCTTCCCGGCTGCCAGCTCTCCCAACAGCACTTCGACGACGGTATCGAAATCGCCGTCGGCGGCTGCGCATACGCTGAGCATCCGTAGGCGCAGCTTTGTCTTCGTGTCATCACCACGAACGGCTGCCTTAAGCTTCTCCAGCCTGCGCCCGGAACGAAAGAATTCCTGATGCTCCCGAATGACGTCCTCGAAACCAATAGGCAACCCTAGCTCCGCAAGCCAGATCGCGACCTGGTCGCTTTTGAACACTCCATGCGCCAGCTCAACGTCGAGCAGCCAGTTGTCTATGTCGGCCGGACGCGGGCCGTCCCGATAGAGCAGAAAGCGTTGCTTCGGCTCCTCCCGCAGGACACGATGCTTAACCGCGAACTCAGTGTTCGCGACCTCAATCTTTTCCACACCCTGGATAAACAACGCCTCGAACGCCTGCCGGAATTCATGCGCAGGATCGTACCAAAAGACGATCCGCTGCTTGTCGAACTGGGCTTCAAGCCCTTTAACGATCCGATCCTCCATGCTCAATCATCCGAGTCACTGAGGCCCTTAATGGGCTTCAAAGCTGCGCCGAACTTCGGATAATTGGCCTTCACCCCGTCATCGAGGTCGATCTCATTCTTTTGGGTCGCTAGCGGGAATAAGACATCACGCTCCCAGGCATCAAGCTCCTCAATTTCCTTAGCTGTGGCTTCGATCTCCTTCAAAGCCTTGGTTTTCTGCGCAGGCGAAGCATCCCCACTGATGCTAAGCGCTTCCTGCGCCCGGCGGTGAGCCTCAAGCTTGGATCGGAACTCGCGTAGATAGTCATTCAACACGACGCTCACCGTGTCGGGGCGGTAGCGGTGCATGTAGATCAGCGCCTGGAACGTGCTCCTGGGACTGGAGAACATCCAGTAGATCGGGCGCTTCTTGTAGCGTTTGACGTGATCGTCGTAGAACCCCTTGGCAAAGTACTTGCGGATGTCACCGATCTGCGCCTCGATAAAGGTGAGGTTCTCGCGGAAATGCGCCTCGCCGAAAGTCACGCGCAGGAACTTGCGGAAGCGGTCAGCGATGTCATCGGGGAACCAGTTCTCGAATTTCTCCGACAGCACGGGGATGACGTTGTCTTCGTCGGGCAGGAAGCTCGGCTCCGGCACGCGAGCAAGGTAATCGGCCAGCGTCTCGCCCTGGTTGGCGAGGATCAGGCCCGGCGCGTCGAGGCTGTAGCGGCCGAACATGCAGCCCACGGAATAACTGAGGAACTCGGCCAGCGTCCGTTCCAGCAGCGCCTTCTCTCGGTCTGCGTCGGTCTTGCCCGTTCCGATGGAATAGGCGGGGTTGCAGGTCAGCGTGATCTCCTCGATCGGCACCTCGGGGGTCAGCTCGTCCTGCAGACCATAAACGTCGATTAAGATGCGGTTGTTCTCTTCCTCCAGCCGCTGCGTTTCGTCCGTCATGCCCTGCCAATGGGTGCGCAGGCGGGCATAGGTGGCCCTCAGTGTTCCAGCCCGATGGTCGTGCGAGAGCAGCGGGAGGCTGGTGAAATCCCAAGAGGTTTCGTAGGCGTCCCAGTCCGATTTTCCGAGATTGATCAGCTCTTCCACAGCTATTGGAGAGCGATTGATCGCTTCAGCATCGAAAGGCAGGCTATTCAGCTCGGCAGTATTAAAACTTAGGGTGGGGCAGAGAACTGCGAGCAAGCTGTCGGCAACGTTCGAGCACAAAAACGCCAAGGCCGATTTTTCAGTCGCTGCGCTAGAACTAAACCCTGACCTTCCTGTATCATCAAAAACGAAACCTGGCGGCCGGTATCGGGTGTCGAATTTGCCAGCGCTGATCTTTGAGTAGGTAATGCCTTCGCGAAAGAAATACTGGATATTCTGAGGTCGCGAGCGCAACTTCCCGGCACCATCTTTAAAGTTCCGAATTTCTTGACCATCATTCTCCCAGTTCACGACAACTTCATGGTTTCCGTACCACTTTCTGAAATCGCCGCCGCTGTGGCAGGGAAACCAACGCGCGTCGCTCTCTCCAGAAGAAGCGCAATCGTAATCGGAGTTCTCGAATGAGACCTCAAACCATTCGCGCTGAAACCGAACGTTATCACCCGTTAGGAGACCTGCTTTCAGCTCAACATATTCAGCTAACGAAGGCATATTCGCGAAATCTTCAATTACGGATTTGCTCAACGAAAACGCAATTGGATAGCCGGGTATCTTCTCAAAATCTTTCTGGAGAAATCTGAAAGCCCCATATTCACGATCTCGGAACAGGCACTCAATTTCATCCGGCTTTCGCACTTGGACATGCTGTTCAAATAGGCGTCGATAGATCCCGACATCGCTGCTTTTGGCTATACGCTTCTGCACTGTGAAGGCAACGGAACCAAAGTCAGAGCCAAAAATACCTCGTCCAAGCTGTAGTAGCGTGTCAATCTTGTGTTCTTCAAGGAGCCAAGCCCGGCACAATTGAAATGACCCCAGGAACATCCAAGAGGGCAAGTTTATCATCCCCCAAAAGCCATTTGAAACCGTTAGCCTACTCGAGCGCTCCATAAAGCACGTCATCAGGTCTGATTTGCTGCGCGGAAAATTCTCCTTAATCCAAGAACCAAGCGCACTGTTCAGGCCTTTGGCTCCTGCATAAGGCGGATTGGCCACCACCACATGATACTTCGGCGACAGCGCCTCGGCCAAGCGCAGGACAGTCGCGAGGCGCTCCAGAACCGGGCGCAGCAGCAGGTCGGCGTCAAAATCCCTCGCCCTGACAACCCGCAGCGTTTCGGCCGGATCACGCAGCTTCGGCACGATCAGCGAGCCGAAGTTCTTGGCTTGCTCGAACTGTCCCAGAGTCTCGCGCAGCTCCTCGGTGAACAGTTCCTTGCCCACCACGGCGGCCACGTCTCGCAACTCTGCTTCGGTGAACTTCACGTCCTGCAACACGCAGATGTCGGGCTTGGCCTCCATCCGCAGGAACCGCCGCCGCCCCAGCTTTGCCGCCGCCTTCATCGCGAGCGCAAAACCTGCCAGCGCCCCCGCGCGGTCGTCGATCTCCACTCCCGTCAGGTTGTTGGCCAGGATCAGCGCCGGGATCTTCTCGGTCTCGTACCCTTCTTCCTCGTATATCGCGTAGAGCAGGTCGAAGGCATAGGTCAGCATGTGCCCCGATCCGCAGGCCGGATCGCAGACCTTGATCTCTTCGGGATTGGTGATCTTCAGGAAGTCCGTCTCGGACTCTTCCGGCGCGAGGTAATAGTCCATCCGCTCGGCCAATTTCGATCCCGGCCGATTGAGCAGCCACAGCCGCCCCAGCGAGTTATCGACCAGGTAGCGGACGATCCAGTGCGGGGTGAAAAGCTGCGTGGCCGCCGGGATGTTTTCGGTCGTGATCTTCTGGTTCTTCTTCAGCCCCGCAAAAACCTGGTCCTTCTTCTCCGAAATGTAAAACTGGTAGAGCCAGCCGATGACCTCGACATCCTCGCAGACGTCAGGTGTCATCGCTTCGCGCAAATAGGAGAGGATCGAGGCATTCGAAAGCAGGTCCTCGGGGAGCAGCAGCTCGGTATAGTCGTCGATCCGCTCGAACAGGAACGGCATGTTCCGATGCCAGTCATTACAGATTGCGACGAGCAATAGCCGATAGGCCTCGGCCTGAGCGTCGGGGCTCGGAGTTCGGCCATCGAGCAACGCCTGAACCTCAGCGCGTATCCTCTTCGGGACGCGGTCCTCGTCGATGTTCCCCGCTTTCGCCTCAGCCAGAATTTCCGGCTGGAACTGGCCCGACAAGGGCGAGACCACGCGGACGGGATTGATGTCGTTGACGTCCATGTAGCGCAAGGCCGAAAAGCGGTTGAACCAGATATAGGCCACGCGCTCGATTACCTGGCCTTTGCTGTCACGCGCGATGGCCGCCTCGAGTTTCTTGATCGCCTCCGGATGCTCGCGGCGCGCAGCGGCGCCCGGCGCGAGCACAGAGTCCAGCTTGGCACTCACCTGTCCCATTAGGTTGCGGCGGGCGAACTGTGCGAATTTCTTAAGCTTCGAGGTATCCATCAGGCGCCTGCCTCCCCATTTGCCGCCGCCGCAGTAACCCTGGTCACGGGCCATTCGGCAAATTTCTTGTTCCAGATATCCACGGAAAGCACGACGCAGTCCGCAATGTGCTGTCGCCTCCAAGGCGTGTCCGTTTCGCATCGGATGTCGGCCAGCAGTCGATCCTTGAAGCCGGTCAGGAGCGCCTTCTGTTGCTCTGGATCGAAGGCATCCAAACCCAGCAGGACCACATATATGAACGGCTTGGCGTCACGCTCCATCAGGTGAAGAAACGTGTAGGAGCTGCGCGCCTTAGGCGTCAGTTCCTGCGTCAAAATTGAATTGTCCGACAGACGCTTGAAATACGCCTGCTGTTCCTCAGTTGGAGCCCGTTTGTTGGACGGGTCCTTGATCTCAACCAGCAGGATGTCCTCGTCTCTCTCGATCACGAGATCTACGAACTTCATTTGTATCGGTAGCTTAACGCCTTGGCGGTCCAGTTCCTCCCAAACGAGCTCGTCTGGAAAAGAGAATTCCAAATCGGCGTTTGGTTCAGCCTTGTAAGACTTCATGGTTTTGCACCGCCGAGAGCCCGCGCCATATCCTCATCGAACAGCTCTGCAAAAGTGTCGGAGATCGCAGACTTTGAAATCAGCGAGTAGCTGTCAGTACTCTCCGCCGCCAATTTCTGAGTTTCTGCGTCGCGATAGAGGGCGTGAAACCGGACATGGTCCTCCTTGCCCTTGTCAATCAGCAGGTCCAGCCATTTCAGAAGGACATAGTCATGCGTGGCCAAGACGATCTGCTGGCCGTTGCGCGACAGCTCCAAAAGAACCTGCACCAGCTTCTTCATCAGCTTCGGATTGAGGTTCGCCTCGGGCTCGTCCCACAGCAGAAGACCGGTGGTGCCGGGACTGATCGAGCCGTTGCAAAGCAAGCGATGCAGTACGCCGATCTTCCTGTACCCCTCGGCGGTCATGCCGCTTGACAGCGAATGCCCGTCTTTAGGGACAAAACGGGTGACGGTCGAATCCTGGTAGGCCTGCGCTGCCTTTGACTTCGACCTCCCCGGATCCGCTTTTTCCTCGTAGTGACCAGGTTCGAAACGGAAAGCGCCCTCGCTCGTCCAGCGATACCGCCCGCCGACAAGGTCGACCAATTCGCGGACTACGCTCGAGAGCCTCGGATCTTCAATAAGACTTGAAGCCTCGTCCTCGAATCCCGGACGGACGAGGAGTTCAGCGAGGTCGACATAGCCATCATCGAAGATCATCTCGACGGTGGCGCGGTCGTGGCGCGGGTGACGCATGCCGCGGACGAGCGACAGCACCTCCTTCGTCGGGATAAACACGGGTTGCAGTTCATGCCCCGCGCCCCCGGCATCAACCTTGATCTGCACGGATTGAGAGCGGCCTCCGAACGAGATCGTCACGCGGGTGTCATCGCTACTCACCAGGCTGAGCCGCGTTGGAGCCTCCGCGCCATTGGCACGCAGAGCGCCTATACGGCCTTCTTCAGGCGAGAAGAGTCGCAGCAGTTTCTTCGATACGTCGGCGGCGATCTCGTTGGCCGGATGCTCCTCGGATGGTGGCAGGCCCGCCAGCGCCAGGCCATAGATTGCCTTCAGCAGGTGGGTTTTCCCAGTTCCGTTAGAGCCTATGATGACGTTCAGCCGTGGAGACAGCGATAGCTGCAGGCTCCCGAACACTGTGAAATTTTCGATCTCGACGCCAGCGATCATCACACAGTCACCCGTTTTCCCGCTACGATTTCAGCGACCAGCGTCTCGCGCAGGGTTTCCAGATAGGCGTCAACGTCCTGCTCGTCGGCCAGATATGGTTTTGCGTAGGTGACGCGCAGCGCACTGGCAGCCACATATACCGGCTGAGCCGGCGGCGGCGTTCTGCTCACGCGGTCTCCGGAGCGATCCGACTCGCCGGGCCCACCGTCCGTCTTGACGGGGCGCGGCGCCGTTACCCGACCGAGCAACGCAGGATAGCCCGTCGCCCGGAATCCGCTCACACGCTCCCGGATCACCGCGATCAGTTTGCTGGTCTCGATGGCATTCACAAGCGTCGAGAAGGCGGCTTCAATTTCGCGGCGGTCAGGCTCTCCCAAGGAGGGAAATTCGGGAAGCCCCCGCAGCTTGGAGCGAATCGCCTCGACATCGGCAATCGCCGTCTTGCGTTCTGCAGCAATCCGCTCTTCGACCTCCGCCCTCAATGCGTCAAGAGCGCCTTTGATCTGCTGAATGGCGTTGCCCTTGAAGCAATTGGGATCGTCCAAGACCTCTTGGATGACTCGGGCCTGATCTTCGCCGCCATATCCGAAATTGGCGTGTTGATCGGCCAGATAGCCTCGCGCCTCGTCGTAGATCGCCTTCTGCGCCCCCCCCATGAAGCGACGGATCGGATCGAGAACGCTCTCCTTCAGGTCGAACAGCCGATCCTCGTGGCGGCCGAGATCCTGAAGATACCAGGCATAGGATTTGCCCGTGACCTCATGGAGCGCGCCCTGGAGTTGGCCCAACGCGGACAGAAATGGATAACGCGCCTCTTGTCCTTCAAGGATCGCGAGTTCTGTCTTGAGCGCGCCAAAGGCTTCGGCTGTCTCAATTCCGAGAGCTTTGCCCTCGGCGCCTGCCGGCTGCGCATCGAAAAACTCGCGGTAAAATTCCTTGAGCTTGCGCGCCTGGGCTGGCGTGAACTCCACTTGAAGCTCGAGCACGATATTGCCGAGAGCGTGGGCATTTTGGAGCCCCCGCAGCAAGGCATCACCTTCCAACGGGCTGCCGTCCGAACGCGCTTCGATCTTGCCGCGGCCGAGAAGGCCGGCTGCGGTGCAGAGGATCGCGGCATAAGACCAGCCGTAAGGCTTACGCTCAAAGCGCTCGATAACGGCCTTCACGGTCGTCCTGATGCCATTGCGCGCGTTCGACTGCGCAAAGTTGAGGATTTCCTGCTCAACCTCAGTGATATTAGCTCCGTCCTCACCGAACAGGCTGTCGTTGCCATGTGTCAGGAACCTGCCAATCTCGCTTTCGGAATAGGCGAAGCCGCGCAGCATCCCGAGATTGACGTGAACCTTGTCGACAAGAGTCTGGAACGCACGCTCGATCCGCATTTGAGCGTCTTCTGAGCGAACCTCAATTTCCGCGCCGCGCACGAAAAGACGGGCATCGCCCACCAGAGCACGGGCCTTGAGGGTAAGATCGCGCTGCCGACCGTTGTTCTGCTCACCCTTTTCGCGGACGATACGCTCAATGCTCGGCTGCTGCGTCACTGAACGCGCCTGGCGAACGTATTTGTCCGTCCGCTTGTACGTCATCAGATCGCTGACGAAGCGGTTGTCGGCATTCAGCACAATGGCGAGTTCGTCCCTCGACATCGTACGCATCGCGGTCGCCTCGGCATTACCGCTTTGCTCGTGAAAGGGCGTGATGACGTTGATCGCCAGTTCGTAGTCGCGACCGAGCAGCCGATCATCGAGATACCGCGCAAAGGCGTAGTCCTGCGAGGACGCTTCGTGCCGAATCTTGCGGCTCTTTATGACGCCATCGAAAATCAGCGTCTCTAGTTCCTTGGCGATTTCAGCAGTGTCAACTTCGATCGCCTTTATTTCCTGTTCGACGTCCTTCTCCTCGTCGGTCAGGAACTCGAACAACTCGCCATTGCGCTGGATGTAGGTGTTCTGCTCAAGCAGGCTCAGCGCCTCATCAATCCGCCGCTTATGCTTGGTCAGGTCGATGTCGAACCTTTCCAGCATCAGGACGGCGACATTGCGGGCCGTGGACTTGAAGCCCTTGACGTATTTGACCAGAAACAGCGCCTTCAGAATCCGTGTGGCGAATTCGTCGCCGAGGTTCTTCTCGGCAATCAGGATCGATTGCTGGACATTCGATTTGAGCGCGGTGCGGATGCCCTCGAACATCTGATCGAAGGTCGCAAGTCCGCCGACCGGCATATCGGCGAGCCGCACCGCAACTTCCTGAAAAACCCCCAGCATGGACCGTTCGCCGACCGAGCTGTGCTTTCCCTCGAAAGCGTTATGCTGGGACAGGTTCTGGATCGCCAACTGGAACAGCGGATACTGGTAGGGAACAAAGGGATAGCTGTGGATGAAATGATCGCGGTCGCGGAAGTTCTCCAACCGGATTGAGCCATCCGTGAAGTCGAAAAGCGTCTTCAGGCTATTCGATTCGCGATGGTAGAGATCGGACAGGCTACCGATGCCGGACTCGGTCTTTTTGAGCAGCCGCTTCTGGATCACTTCGGCGACATCGGCGCTGTTGAGCGGCATGCGATTGGCGAAGCGCGCCTGAATCTTTGAGAAGTCGTTCTCCTGCCGCTGGTTCATATCGCCGATGACGGACGCCATATCCTGCTGCGCCGTGACGATGATCCAGGCCCGGCCGCGGCACTTGGTATTCAAGCTCTCCGCGATGGTCTGGAGATTCGTCATAAGCTTGACGTTGTCCGCGATGTACTGGCCCACCTCATCGACGAAAAAATTCAGGCGGAAGCCCGGCTTCTGCGTTTCGATGTAGGCCTTGACCTTCTCGGCGAAGTCCTCGATCGATGACCGGAAATCCTGACGATACCGCGTCAGGATGCCTTCGCCCTCGGAGGGATTGGCGCCCGTGGTCTGGGCATAGGCCTTGGCGACATTCGCATTCTCCAACAGCGCCTGCTCGCGTCCGCGCTCCCAAGGCTTCCCGGCGACAGACTGATACGCCTTCCTGAACGCCTCGAGCACCCCGCGACTGTCCAGATCGCGCTCGAACTGCGCGATGTGCGGCTGCTTGCCATAGTAGCCTCCCATTTCGTCGAAGACTTTCTGGAAAACCGAAAGCAGCGCGTCGGTTTGCCCCTTCGAAATGACGTCGGCCTTCTGGTCGATATTAAACAGGATGCTCTTCGACGAGATCGACACGGCCTTGCGCAGATCGGCCGCGAGGATCTCATTGTGCGCGCATTTCTGTTTGAAAAGCTCATAGGCTGGGCTTCCGCCGATATCCCGATTCTCCAGAAGGAGCGCCAGCATTTTCAGCAGATGCGATTTGCCCGAGCCGAAGAAGCCGGAGATCCAGACCCCGTTGGCCGAGCCGTAATTATTGTAAGCATCAAGGAACTTCTCGAGCTGACGCTCGATCTCATTTGTGATGACATACTCCTCGAGTTCGACCCGGAGGCTGGCCTCATCATCGGCCTTGATAACCCCTTCAATCGCACGATCGACAGGTTTTTCGAAGATATCACGAAATGTGGTCATGGCCCCCTCAGATCTCATAGTGCGTTATATCGAACGCTCGGTAGTATTTGTCGTCATGCATGGTTCCAAACAAATCGAGCGACGCACCGCTAGCCAGACTGTGCGTATATTTTCCTGGAAAGAACATCACCGTCGGCTTTTCTTTGGCGGTGCTCTGAAGGTTATTCAACACATTGTGGGACCGGATGTAGGGGTAAACCTCACCGACACCCGACAGGAACAAGACATCGAACTGCTGGCCCGCGAGAATCGCCCCAATAGCGGGGATAAGATGGGTTTCTGGATCGAGAACCCCTTGCAAAAGCTCTTTGAGCTCGTCCTTTCCGATGCTTGGCTCAGCCACGAGAACGTCATCCCAAATGCCGCGATCGTGCAGCAGGGAGATGCTGAGGTCGTAGAGGTTGATTTCAACCACGCGCACGCCGCGATTCTCGAGTTGTTTCACTAGGCTGGTGCGCATCGCATCGATGCCGACCGCTTCCTCGGCCGGATAGGGGAAGATAAAGAATGGCACTTCGTTCCCGAGACCCTGCTTCTTGAGGAATCTCTCGCTCATGATAACCTTGAGAAGGTGGTCGAAGCGGTCATTGGGGGTTGTCGTCTTACTCAAACGCGCCATTATCTCTTCCCTCCCCCCTGCCGCTCGGCACCAGGGAAGTATCGTAATTCATTGGGATTTTCGGCCTGGATTATAGCCAATACGCGCGGCGACAACATTGCCGCGCGTATCCGGTCATCCTGCGACAGGATCTCTGACTCGCGCATCAGGCGAAATAGCACCGTGCGAAGCTTGGCACGGGTCGAGGCCGATAGTGTCGCAAGCTTAGGGGACCATTCCTCCTTCGCCGACAGGAACGTATCGAAATCATCGTAGGTGAGTTCTGTCCTCAACGTCAGAAATCTGTCGCTCAGCACTTCGATCGCAAATTCGCGGATGAACCTGTAGGCTCGACAGATGGCTAGCCAGAGGAGAGCGCATTGCTCGTTGCGCTCTCCTTCAATCAGTAAAGTCAACTCTGCCGGCGTCAGACATCTCAGGCGGTTCACGATTTCCCGAACGGAACGCCGCGCTGAGCTCGCTTTCCGCACCGGAAACACGCCGCGCTGCAGCGCGGCACCGAGCGTCGCATCCCAGTCTCCGACGTCATCGTGCAATTCGGCAACGGCAGCACTTTCGTTGATGTACAGCCCACCGGTTCCGAAGGACATAAGGTAGGGCTGATCCCGCGAATCCGGCATCACGCGCTCCCAGAATCGCTGGGGGCCTTCTCAACTTCCCCAAATTCGAAATCTGCACGCCTCAACGCTCGTTCCGTCTCATGCGGATTGAGCGCAACGATGTGCTGAGTGCGCGGGTTCTGCTGGCTCGCATCCCCGAGAAGTCCTAGCCGCTTCAGCACGTAAAACAGCATCGCGTACCGGACAGTCAGAACCACCCGCTCATTTGTCATCCCGTAATCCTTGGCTACGACTGTGCGCTGACTTGGGGTTAGCCCCGGATGAGGGCCGATTTCGATGTCAAACGTCTTCTTCCAAAGTGTATCCTGATCACCAGCAGGCCCGGGCGCATCCAAGTTTCGAACCTGGAGAATGCGCGGCAGCAGAAAGTCTTTGAACTTTTCATCAATGTGACAATAGCCGCGGACATGCCAGCGGAAACCATCATACCCAAAAGCGTGCGGCGTCATACGCCGCCACACCGGATCGGTCCGACGGCTTCCCATTGATTGGTAGTAGACCTCGATAGAGCGTCTTTCTCGCACCGCCTCAAGAACGGCCTTCAACACATCTGAGTCCACCGCCCGGTGGGGCGTCAGCGCAACGTCAATCTCAGGAGCATGCGAGATCCACGACTCGCTTGGATCGGCAAGCCCTTCCGCCAATGACCGTAGCCGGGAAAGATAACTATCGGGATCAGGCCTCAGGAAAATTGGCGAGAAATCAGGCGCAGCGACATAGCGCTTCGCACTCTTGTCATAGATCGCGTTCTGCGGAGCGCGCTCCTGATAGAGTGTCAGGTCTTTCGATGCCTGCGGCACGGAGACATCAAACATCTCGATGATGTCCGAGCGGTTGACGCCGCCCTCCCAGAACAACCGGAACTCAATGAATTCGAGCCGGCGCCCCACACCCCATTTCAACGCCGTAAAGCCTTCTTTCATCGCCGCTCACCCTAAAATCCAAGATGGGAATAAAAAGTATATGGACATATCCGATCTATCCGTGTAACTATTATTCTCATCTGCACAACTCGTCAATGGCGGCGAGCGCGCAATTCGTGAGGAACGGCAATGCCCAAGCGTAGTCCCAACCGCGAAGTGACCAGCAAGAAAGCGGCAAGCGCCGCGTCGAAGGTTTTGCGGGATCCCAAGAGTAGCAAGGCCGCGAAAACCGCGGCAGCCTCGGCGCTAACCCAGCGCCCGAACAAGAAGTAGTCCGGAAAAAGGGGGAATGGCGATGACAGCCGCGAGTCGATCCACTCTTATCGTCCATGGTCGCCTCGCGATGCGGGAGGCCCGCCTCGCAGCCGCGCGCAGCAGCCGCCATGGCCTCCAGATCATGTCTTTCGAGCAAGCCGCCGTGCGGCTCGCGGGCGGGTTCGTCCGGCCGATCGATGAGGAAAGCCTCCGCGCGGCGATCCAGGCCGTTCTTCCCGCCACGCCTATGGGGGAACTGGAAGGCATCAAGATGCTGCCGGGCATGATTGGCGCGGCCTCGGACACGCTGCATAAGGCTTGGCGTTCGGGCATCGATTTGGCTGCCCGGTCGACATATCATCCCCGTCTCGACGCTATCGCTCGCTTGGAAGCGGCCGTTCTCACCCAACTTCCCGACGGGATGATGCGTCCGGTCGATATTGTCGCTGCAGCCAGCAACCGTATCGCCCACGCGCCAGCCGTTCTCGGCACAATGGAAATCGCCGGGCTGACCGAACTTTCTCCGTGCTGGCGCCCTCTGGTGAAGGAACTCGCCGCGCGCATTCCGGTGCAATGGACCGCAGGCCCCCGTTTCGTCCCAGACTGGCTCCGCGATAGCGGCGTCGTTGTCGTGCAAACGAAGGCCGAAGGGCCGACGATTAGTTCCGTCAGCGCCGCGACCGCCTATCACGAAGCCATTGAGGCGATGCGCTGGGCGCGCGCGTTGCTTGCGTCAGGCGTCGCACCTTCCGACGTCGCGATCGCCACGGCGTCGCCGGCCGATTATGATGACCATTTCCTGGCGTTGCGCGCCGACGCCAATGTCAATCTGCATTTCGTTCACGGCGTCCGGACCGCCGCGACCCGCGAAGGACAGGCCGCCGCAGCACTTGCGGATATCGTCGTGCGCGGCCTCTCGCAATCGCGCCTGCGCCGCCTTTCAGCTTTGTGCCGGGATTCGGCACCATTAGTCTCGCTTCCCGACGGGTGGTTGCGTGTCCTCCCGAGCGATGCGCCGTTGTCCACCTCTACGGCTTGGAACCGCCTGCTGACACGCCTCAAACCGGACGACTGGCCCGATGGCATGGACCATGCCCCAGCATTGCGCGCGGCGGTCGACCTTCTGGTGAAGGGGCCTGATGCCGCGCAGGACATCGGGGAAGCTTTTCTCAAGGGACGTGCCTTGTCGATCTGGCGCAAGGCGCTGCTCGCCGGGCCTGCCGCCTCGATCGATGTCACGCTCGAAACGCTGAAACAGGATGACGGGCTGGAAGCCTGCGTGTCGGTCGCCTGGATGCCGGCCAGCGCCCTTGCGGCCTGGCCTCGTCGTTTCGTCCGGTTGGTCGGCCTCAACTCCTCGCGCTGGCCACGCGGAATCGCCGAGGACCGGCTGATCCCGGACCATATTGTCCCGACCGGCGAACTCGACCCGCTTCCCGTGAGCCTGGCCGACCGCCGTGATTTCGAAACGATCCTCACGACAACCTCTGGCGAGGTGGTCCTGTCACGCGCCCGGCGCGACAGTGACGGACGGCTGCTGGGCCGGAGCCCCTTGCTCGCCGGCCATGGCGACGAAATCTATTTGCGCCGCAACGCGATCCCCACCCACGCCTTCAGCGAAACCGATCGGCTTATGGCCCGACCGCAGGAGTTCGCCAGCGATCCCCAGGCTATCAGCGCACGTACTTGCTGGAGCGAGTGGCGCCAGGCCGAGGTCACACCGCATGACGGCCTCATCCGGCCCGACCATCCGCTCGTTCTCGCGATTCTTGCGCGAACTCAGTCGGCCAGCTCGCTCAAGACGTTGCTGCGCAGCCCGCTCGGCTTCCTCTGGCGCTATGCCTTCGGATGGAAATCCCCGCAAAGTAGCGCCGACCCCCTCGTGCTCGACGCGCTTGCGGCAGGCGATCTCATCCATCTGGTGCTCGATCGCGCGTTGCGGAATCTCGAAGCGGCCGGAGGGCTGGCTTCCGCCGACGCGTCCGCCATTGACGCTGCCGTGGCCGAAGCTGCGGATGCGGTAGCTGCCGAATGGGAAAGCGAACGACCCGTCCCGCCCAACGTCATCTGGGGCCGGACCCTTGGCGATGCACGTCTTCTCTCCAGCCAAGCTCTCGCATACGGCGACGACCATTTGCCCGGCTGCCGTTCCTATGGCGAAGTGCCCTTCGGCGGGTCCGAACCCAAATCGCAGGCGGAACTCCCCTGGGATGCAAGCTTGCCCGTAACTATCCCGGGCACAGACTTCCAGATCGCTGGCTACATCGACCGGCTCGACATCGCCGGCGACGGCAGCCGCGCACTGGTGCGCGACTATAAAACCGGGAAGCCCCCAAAGAGCGATATCCGCCTGAACGGAGGGCGTGAGCTTCAGCGCTGTCTCTACGCCTTCGCGGTCAAGGCGCTCCTGGGCGACCATGTCGCGATCAGGGCCTCCCTGCTCTACCCGCGCGAACCGCTGGACCTTCAACTCAACGATCCAGCGGCAGTGCTGGCGGAAATCACGGGCTATCTACAGGCCGCACGGATTGCGTTGTCGAGCGGCGCGGCACTGCCGGGTCCGGATACAGGCGGTGACTATGACGATCTCGCTTTTGCGCTGCCGGCCAATGCCGGCGCCACCTACTGCAAACGTAAACAAGCCGCCGCAACCGAGCGGCTCGGCGATGTCGCTCAGGTCTGGGAGGCGGAATGATGAACATGATGTCGAAGACTCTTAAGGACGATGGCGCTCGGCGTGACGCGATCAGCCATCACCATCGTTCCATCCTCGTCGAGGCCGGTGCTGGGTCGGGCAAGACCGCGGTTATGGCCGGGCGAATCGCCCTCATGCTGGCGCAGGGCGTTGCACCACGCGCGATCGCCGCTGTCACCTTCACCGAACTGGCTGCGAGCGAGCTCCTCTCCCGCGTCCGGGATTTCGTCGCCGACCTCGCTGCAGGTCACATCGCACCCGAGCTTGCAGTCGGGCTACCCGATGGTTTGTCGCAAGCGCAGCGCGATAATCTGATCGCAGCGACCACCGCCATCGACGAGATCACCTGCTCGACCATCCATGGTTTCTGTCAGCGTCTCATCAAACCCTATCCCGCCGAGGCCGATATCGATCCGGGCGCGGCCGTTATGGACCGCAACCAGGCCGATCTCGCCTTTCTCGAAATCGTCGATGGCTGGCTGCGCGAGCGCCTGTCAGGCGGCCAAGGTGGAATCCTGGCTGAGATGGTGCTGCACAGCCCCGGCGAGACCGTGGCACTGATGCACAAGATCGCCGAGGCTCTGCGCCGTCGCCGGAGCCTCGTGGCCCCAGCGGTGTCACCGCTCGCCGGCCATCTTCTGGCATTTCGGCAGACGGCCGACGACTTCTCCGCTTTCATGCAGGCAACCACCGCAAGCGAACCGGAAACGGAAGTCTACGCGGCACGGTTCTCCGAAATGGCAACAATGCTGCCGACCGCTACAGACGCTGCCGCGCCTGCAGTCCTGGTCGGACTGCTCGTCTCGCGCCCCCATCCTGATCTCTGCACCAAGGCCGGCACCTTTTCCTCCTATCGAAAGAAGGGCAAATGGGCCGCCGCGGCCAAGCAGGCGGGTCTGTCCAAGGCGGACGGCGAGCGACTGAACGATGCTGCTCAAGCCCATTTCGAAGCGTGCTGCTCGGCCTGGGACGCCCTTTTCCAGGCAGTTTCCGGTCAGGTTCTCGCGGCGCTGATCGGCGAAGCCAGGCCGATCCTGGAGCGTTATCACGAACACAAGCGCGCCAGTGCCCAGCTTGACTTCGACGACCTCATCTATGCAGCCCGCGATCTGCTGCGGGATCATGAGGCGGTACGGCAGGCGCTTGGCCAGCGGTTCGCGAAGGTCCTCGTCGACGAGTTTCAGGACACCGACCCGCTTCAGGCTGAAATCTTCTGGCGCTTGTGCGGCGAGCCCGGGGACGATCCGCAGGATTGGACAGGCTTCGGGATTCGGCCGGGCGCACTCTTCCTCGTGGGCGATCCTAAACAAGCCGTGTATCGATTCCGCGGTGCCGACGTCGGTGCCTATGTTCAGGCCCGCACCGCCTTCACGGTGCAGGATGCAGACGGCCTCGTGTCGATCTCGACCAATTTCCGCTCCTGCGCCTCGATCCTCACCTTCGTCAACGAGCGTTTCGAGGCGATCCTGTCGGCGGATGGCCAACCCGGCTTTACGTCGCTTGATCCCTTCCATGACGATCGCGGCGAAGGCATCTGCGTCGCCGCGATCGACATTGCTGTCGCCGATGACAATGGCAAGGCCAGCGCCGAACGGCAACGCGACGCTGAAGCCGATGCCGTGGCCGACCTGTGCGCCCGGTTGATCGGCAGCCATCCGGTTCTGGATCGCAAAGCCGGCACCGAACGCCCCTGCCAGCCGGGCGACATTGCTCTCCTTGCGCCGACTGGCGCGGATCTCTGGCGCTATGAGGAAGCCCTCGAGCGGCGCGGCATTCCGGTGGCGACGCAGGCCGGCAAGGGCCTGTTTCGCCGACAGGAGGTTCAGGACCTCATTGCGCTGACCCGGGTGTTGGCCGATCGCCGTGACACCCTGGCGCTCGGCGCACTGCTGCGCGGCCCGCTGGTCGGGCTCAGCGAAGAGGAGCTGCTGGACATCGTCTGGGCGCTTCCGCGCACCGAGGACGAGCCTGACCGGATCCCCCGCCTCGATCTCGGCGTCGACCCGACGGCGATCGTCCATCCGCTCGCGCGCGATGTGGTCGAAAAGCTGCAGGCGCTTTATCGGCGCGGCAACAGTACGACGCCGCACGAACTGCTTTCGCAAGCCGTGGATGTCCTGCGGTTGCGTCCCATTCTGCTCGATCGGCATCGCGGTCAGGCCGAACGCGCGCTCGCCAATGTCGATCTCTATATCAGCCTCTCGACGAGCTACGCGGTGCGTGGCCTGCGGGCGTTCTCCGAGGCGATGACAGCGGCTTGGACCGATGAAGCTCGCGCGGTCGAAGGTCGGCCCGACGCTCAGGAGGAAGCCGTCGCGCTCTTCACGATGCACGCCGCCAAGGGCCTCGAATGGCCGGTGGTCATTCCCATCAACACCATGACCGGTGTGATGGCGCCCGATAGCGCGGTGATCGATCGCCAGACCGACACCTTCTATTGCCCCGTTCTCGGCGTCGCGCCGTCTGGCTACGACGTTGCGCGCCAGGCCGAAAAGGATGAACTGGATCGCGAACGCGTGCGCCTCTGGTATGTCGCAGCAACACGCGCCCGGGAATTGCTGCTTCTACCACGGCTCGATGTGACGCCCTCCAAGTCCGCCTGGATTGGCCTTGTTGACCTGACGCTGGCGGCACTTCCGGCTTTTGATGCATCGCACTTGCCGCTCGATGCGATCGTCACAGCCGGCAGCGCCACCAATAATCAGACCCGCGAGGGTTTTGCCGCGGAGGCCGGCGCAATCGCGGACAGGCAGATGCGACTGACTTGGCTCGCCCCGAGCCGCGACGAGAATGCGACCGGCACGGTATTGCAGGAAGAGGAAGCCGACATCTGGGCAGGGTCGGACGACGACAATCCGAGCGAATTGGAGGTGCCCTTGGCCGTCCAAGGTGGACGTGAGCGCGGGCTCGTCTTGCACAAGCTCATGGAAGAGGTGCTGACCGGCGAGACCGACGACGCCTCTGTGGCACTCACGAGGCGCGCCGAGGAACTTATCCGTGCGCTCGGCAAGGTTCCCGTCACTGATCCGGCGGCTGGGCTCGCCCCGGAAGAACTGACTGGCTGTGTCACGCGGACGCTGGCGTTGCCGGAAATCGCGGCCCTCCGGCCCGCGCTACTCGCGGAGTTCCCCATCTATGCCCTTCGTGGCGAAGAAACCGACTTGGCAGCGACGGCAGGCATTGCCGACGCGCTGACAGTCAGTGCGGAAGGCCGGCCGGTCGTCGTCGTCGACTGGAAGAGCGACGTGGCCCCCGATCCGCAGACGCTCGACCACTACCGCGCGCAGGTGCGTGCCTATCTCGACATGACCGGTGCCGAGCAGGGCCTGATCGTCCTGATGACGAGCGCGACGGTGATCTCCGTTTCGCCCTCGCTGCAGACGATGGCGGCCTGACGGAGGACGCCCCGATGGCCACCCGCAAGCGTGCCACCAATTCCAGCCAGGACGATCTCTTCAATCCCGAGGTCGAGCTGCTACTGCCTCCTCGCCTTGCCGTAGACGGCAAGGTGCTGGGAAGCCCCGTGCGTCAGTTGGCGGTTCCAGCGCACCGCGTGCGCTGCAAACTACGTCCTTTCGCGATCCGCCGTGTCACCGGCTATGAGGCCACCCTCAAATCGGGCGAGACGCTGAAGATCATCAGTGCGAAGACGGCAACACCATTGGAGGCCGATCTCATTCTCCTTGTGCCCGGCGCAACGGAGGCAGTGCAAATCGCCGAAGCGCTGGAACTGCCCGAAGGCCAATGGGTCAACGTGTTGCCGGCCAATATCGCCACGCTGGATCGTGCCGAGCGTTCCGTTCGACTAGCTGCCGTCTCCGCCTCCTGGACGGACGCAGTTTACTTGCGCGAAGGACGTGCCGCCGAGACTGGCGAGCCGGCGCGACCGGGTTTGCGGCGTCCTCAGATCGGCGCGCTTCACGCCGCGCTGGCCCACGCAACCAGGTCAACCGATCCGGCAACCGTGGTCATGCCGACCGGCACGGGCAAGACCGAGACCATGCTCGCGCTCAACGCCCACCAGAATTTCGAGCGGCTGCTGGTGGTGGTGCCGACCGACGCTTTGCGCGAGCAGATCGCCGGCAAGTTCGAGACCTTCGGCGTTCTCAGGCAACAGCAATGTCTCGCTGATGCAGCAGCCTTTCCGCTTGTCATGCGGCTGTCCCATATTCCAACGAGCCCGGCGGAGGTCGATGAAATCTTCGACAGCGCCAATGTCGTCGTCACCACGATGCAGATCGCCGGGCGTGCGGACGCGGCCGTTCAGGAGCAGATGGCGGCGCGCGCTTCGGCGCTCTTCATCGACGAGGCGCATCATATCGGCGCTCCGACTTGGGCTCGCTTCCGCGGCCTCTTTATCGATCGGGAACCGCCCTTACCCATCGTCCAGTTCACGGCCACCCCCTTCCGTGAGGACGGCCGGCGCGTCGATGGCGAATTCATCTACACCTATCCGCTGAAAAAGGCGCAGGCCGAAGGCTATTTCAAACCGATCCGTTTCGAGGCTGTGTTCGGACTCGACCAGGCCGATGCTGACCTGGCCATCGCCGAAAAGCTCGGCGAGGTCCTGCAGGGCGATCTGAATGCGGGCCTGAATCACCTTGCAATGGCACGTTGCCAGACGATCGACCGCGCCAAGGACCTCCACCAGCTCTACAGCGCGATGTTCCCGGAATTCCGGCCGGTTATCGTTCACAGCCAGCAGTCTATCCGCGAGCGCCGTGCGAACCTCGCTGCACTCAGGCGCTTCGACAGCCGGGTTATCATCTGCGTCGATATGCTGGGCGAAGGTTTCGATCTCCCGGAGTTGAAGATCGCGGGCCTGCATGATCCGCACAAGAGCATCGCCGTCACCATCCAGTTCGTCGGCCGCTTCACCCGGCAAGATCCGCGCCTGGGCGATGCCACCGTCATCGCGAATACCGGCGTGGACGACATTGATCGGTCGCTTGCCAAGCTCTACGCAGAGGACGCCGATTGGAACGCGCTGGTCGAGGCGCTCAGCACCGCGAAGATCGACCGGCAGGTTCGGCGCGCCGAAATGTTCAAGGGCTTCGTCGGCGATCTCAGCAACATCCCTCTTCAGACACTCGAACCGAAGATGAACGCCGTGGTCTATCGGACGTCGTGCGACGCCTGGGAACCGCTCCGGGCCGAAGATCTATACAATCCCGGCGTCTATCTCGGCATGAAGATCAACCTGCACCAACGCGTTGCCATCTTCGTCACGCGCTCTGAGGAGCAGGCCGGCTGGACGACCGCGCAACACGCAACCAACGTCATCTGGGATCTGCACATGATGCACTGGGATCCCGACCGACAGCTTCTCTATATCAGCAGTTCGGCCAAAGGCCCCTACGACCGGCTCGCCAAAGCCATATGTGGCGACACGGCGCGCCGCGTCGAAGGCGAGGAAGTCTTCCGCAGCCTGCACGGATTCAACCGTCTCATCTTGCGCAATCTTGGCCTGACCCATCATCAGGGCCGCGGCGTTCGCTACTCGATGTATATGGGCGTCGACGTCGCCGACGGTCTCGATACCGCCAAGTCGCAGTCCCGCATCAAGAACAATGTCTTCGCCACCGGCTTCCTGGATGGGGTGCCCGCCTCGCGCGGCTGTTCGGCCAAAGGCAAATTCTGGTCGATCTCTCCAGTTCGCGATCTCACCGACTGGGTCGAATGGTGCGCCGATATCGGCAAGGCTGTGAATGATCCTGGAATCACTACCGATGGCGTGTTCAAGAGCGCCATGCGACCCCGACAGATCAGCGAGCGGCCAGCCGTACCGCCAGTCGCGATCCATTGGCCGGAGTCGCTGCTCACGCAGATCGAAGACCGTGTAGAGATCAGTTTCGGCGACCGGGCCGTGCCATTTGCCGAATGTGACATCGAACTGCTCGATCATGAACGTACCGGACCGCTGCGCTTCTCGGTACGCAGCGATGTTGATGCCGCTGAGTTCGAGATCGTGTTCGCCGAGGGCGGCGCCCGCTATCCCCAGCGGTCGGGAGCGAAAACGACCATCAAGGTTGGCGGCAAAGTGAAGACCCTGTCGGAATCCTTCGGCGAGGATTCCCCGCAGATCGATTTCGGGGACGGATCACTGCTGATCTACAGCCACCTCTACGCTTTGCCAGATGGTGTTGCTTCCGCCCCCTACCCCTCAGATCAGATCGAGATCTGGGACTGGTCCCGGACAAATATCAGGGCCGAGGCGCAAGGACATGATAAGCGCCCGGACTCGGTGCAACGGCGGGTGATCGACGTGCTGCTCGCCGACGAGAATGCCTATGACCTCATCTTCGACGACGACGGCGCCGGCGAAATCGCTGACGTCGTCACCCTGCGGGTGACGGAAGGCCTTGTGCAGGTAACCCTGCATCACTGCAAATATTCCAGCGCGGACACGCCCGGAGCCCGCGTCAAGGATCTCTACGAGGTCTGCGGCCAGGCCCAGAAATCCGCCCGGCGGCGCGACCGTCCCAATCGCATGCTCACGCACATGCTGAAGCGAGAGAAGCTGCGTCTGGATAAAGGCCAGACTTCGCGCTTCGAGCAAGGGACGGCAGCGTTTCTCAAAAAGCTAAAAGCGAGTTGGCAGGACTATCGCTACGAATTCGATGTCAGGATAGTGCAGCCCGGCCTCTCCCGCGCGGCCGTCACCGAAGAAGGCTTGCACCTGTTGGCCGGAGTCGAGACGTATTTGCTGGAAACCCGGGCGATGAAGTTGCGGATTATCGACAGCGCGTGATCTCCCGGCAAGCCTTCACCCCCGGTGCTCCGTTCGAAATGAAGGGCGATCGTCGCCCCTCGCCGATCAGCCCGGATCAGCGCCGGGAGGGATCGGGTCGGCTGGTCTGGGATCAATCGGCATCCCCTCAGTCGTCGCCGCCAACATATCCCCGCCATTCATTATCGAAGGGGCAATCGCCATCGGTCGCCCGTCGCCATCGGTCGGTGCTGCACGGGCAGTCATCGGGGTCTGGCGCAGGCCCATTGCGGAAAGATCGAGAACGAGCGGTTGCAGCAGCCTGCGCGTTGCCTCGCCGCCCCGCGACAACACATCAATGAAATCTTCCTGATTGGGCTGTCCAAGAGCCAGACGATAAATCATGCGCTGCTCTCGAAGTTGGGCAAAGCGCGCGACATCCCTTCCAAAGGGACGCTCGAAAACATGGCGGCTGATTTCGGCGCCATCGAGCACCCACCATGGACGAAGGCCGCTCGCATCGACGGAACGCTCCGCATGTCTCTGCACGCATCGCCAAGGTGAGCCTTCCGCCATCGTAGAATCCCTCAGCACTTCGTCTCGCAATGTTGCGGCAAGCCGGCGTCGGACAGCCAAACCAGCATAGCGCTGGATGCGCCCTTCACGTTGCTCGAGATCGAGCGGATTGGACGAGAGATCCCAATGAACCACATGCGAACACCACGGGTGAAAATCCAGGCCCTCCTGCCCAACGGATGTCGTCGCCAGGACATGCGGCCAGAAAGGCGTGTTGAAACTCCTGCGAACTTCATCAGGTCGGGCTGGAGCGGTTTGTGCCACGCCGCCCTCCACCTTGACGACAGGCTCGGTCTCGGCATCGCCAAACGGCACGGCGACATGGCAACGAACAGGGATCTTGTGCGGCGCCCCGCCAATTCCGTGAAAGCTGAAGCTGCCCGCGCGTAGCCCGAGCGACGATTGCAAATCCTTGGCGAGACCCGCGACGCCTTCATGGAGGTTTTGAGCACGTAGCCAACAATGCTCGTCAAGAACACTCTCGAAGCCACCATCCACGACCGCGCCCATGACTTGCTCGACCGCGCTCTTCCCCGACAACGATGACAGGATCACCGGATTGTCGAGATAGGCGCGCAGTCCCTGCCAACTGAGTTGGACCAGTTCCGGATAGCGTGCCGGGTCAAGGATCGTCGGGTCATGCCGCAGCAACGCTCGGCCGAGCGCGACGCCCGGCGCCCCAATCGCATAATCCACGAGGTCCGAAAGCTCGATTGGGGACAGCCGGTCGATCGGCTGCGCCTGACGCCACTTCCGGACAGCGGACTGCGCGGCACGGTCGTCACCGATCGCGCTGCTCCAGCCCGCGGCGGACAGGTCGGCAACACCTGCCATCCGTTCGATCGCCGCCATCGTCCTTGCAATTGACCTGTGCCGTCGCCTGGCCTTCACGGTATCCCGCTCAATGATGCCTTTGGGCAAAGCGGCGAGAATCTGCCGCCGAACCTCCTTGCGAACGGCGCCGATCGTCATCCCAGCCTTCACGAGCGGGTCCGTATTGCGGATCAGCCATGGTGACGGATGGAACGCCGCCATCACAGGGCCGGGGGCGGCCGCCAACTTGAAGCGCCGCCGTCGGTACGCCTTCTCATAGCCGCCATGCTTCTTGGGAAGGCAGTGCGCCTCTACACCAAAGCTCAGGAGTGCCGCCACGCTGGGCGGAGTTGCCCGAAAACGACTGAACATCAGGAGTTTGGGGTCAGCCGTAGTGCTTTTCCAACCACCGTCGAGCGGCCACCAAGGGAACGATGGCGCCACCCAGGGAAGCGACAGCAGCTTCGGCGGAGCGACGCTGCTGAGCGCCCGAAGCTTCGCGTCGGGCCATGCGGCTGGCGCATCGAGTTTATTGCGACGATCGCGCGTCATTCGCGTGAGCTTCGGCGCTGCCTTGATCTTAGCGCGCTTCCAGGCCGCATAGCGAGGACCAAGGGCCTGTGCGGGCAGTGGAACTGAGGACCAATATGGCAGCGCCTCATAACGCATCTGCACGGAGAAACTCTCCACAAGATGCCGATAGACCTGAAAATCCTCGGGCGACGGGTCCGCATCAAGAAATTGCGTTGCCGCGAGCGGATCGGCCAGCGCCACACTGTCCCGCTCTGTCCGCGACATTACCGGGATCAATAATGTGCGAAGCTCATCCCTGATCCTGGCAGCGTCCGCCACGTCACGCTCCAACTCAGGATGGCTCGCATCGGAATGCGCCGCGATGTCTCGCAGCTTGTCACCGAAATCGGAAAAGAGCGTCTTCGCCCGTTCACGAACGACTGGGCCGGCAAGGAACTCGATCAGTTCTAGGAGTTCCGCATGGGCAAGCGTGCCGCGCGCCTCCTCCCAGCGTGTGCTCAGAAGCCGATAAGGCGTCGCGCTGAGCAGGAGGATCGCCGGCGGAGCAACGGAGTCTTCAGGCTCCAGAAGCGCCTGAAGAAGCGGATCGGTGGCCTTTTCATCAAGAATCTGCCGGTAGCGCTGAAACTCGTCGAGAACGACCAGATCGGGCGGCTGATGGCGCAACGTCGCCAGCGCAAGGGCGCGCCGGAGGCGACCAACGAAGGTGGTCGGTTTGAGGGGATGGATCTTTCGGTTCGCATCACCATCAACCGCCAAATCGAGCATCGCGCGCACCGGCTCACCGAATTCTGCCGCCAGGGCCTCGCGAAACCGCTGGCGGAGGTGCGACGGCGAAACCGCGAATTTGGCTTCCGCGTCCTTGACGGCCCAGTCCCACGAACCTCGCGCGCTCAGCCGCAATATGGCCGGATCAAGATTGCGGGCGAATGCGGGATAGGTCTGTTCGAGCAGCACCTTGAGGAATGCTCGCTCTTCCTTGCGTCCTCCCGTGAGGCGCGCACGCGCTCCTGGAAAGGAGGTCGCTGGTGTCAGCGCATAGATTAGAACGGGATTGTCCGGTCGCTTGGTGATCGCGATCAGCGAGAGTCGGTCCGGTGTCGCGGTTGCGGCCTTGCGTTGTGAATCGCCCAGGAAACCGACAACGCGCCCCTTGTTCTGATGCGAAACCGCATGGCCGTTGGCGATGTAATAGATCACCAAAGGCTGGGAGCCGTCCCCGGACATGCGGCGAGCCAATTCCTTCGCCACGACCGTCTTTCCGAGACCGACTTCATCAGCCACAAGAAAACGGCGGCGGCCCGTCTGGTCCGTGAAGGCCGCAAGCGCCGCATTCACGGCGGCTTCCTGAAAAGGCTTGGGCGCGCTCATTGGCGTCCGCCTTTGATTGCAGACGCGCCGAGCCCGCTTCGAAGCTTGCCCCACAACGCATCGAAGCGCCTCAGCATCTCCACGGTTTGCGGGTCTTCCTGTCCAGCCTGCTCAAGGACGGCTGGCAGATATTGAGAGACCCGTCGCTCAATTTCACGGAACCTCTCCGGGTCGCGCGCCCATGCCGCCAACATCTCTTCCAAGGTCGGCAGCGAATCGTCGGCCGCCGGGTTCGCTGCCAAGCCAGCCCGTTCCTGCGCCTCGTCACTCGTCCAGTCGCCCTCGCCCTTCCGATCGTCATCGGCGAGCAACCCGGCCACCCAAAGGAGGAACCCTCTGGCGCCAAGAAAGCGCACGAATGCAGCGCGGTCGCGATCCTCTCCGAATGGCGGCTCGGCAGGCGCACGTTGAAGCCACGAAAGCCCCTTGTCTCCACGGCTCACTCGCAAGCGCACGAACTCGCTTCGCTCCGCGGCCGCGACAGGCCCCAGAAGCATGTCGGTTTGCTGTGCCGGCCAGACCAAAAGCTCGCCATGAAGCGCCCCCACTTCAAGCAAGATGTCGGCTTCGTCAGGATGCGGCCCGCCGGGATGGAGATCGGAGTGATGGGTGAGGCGCATCCGTTCATCGTCGATGCTGAGTTCTGCCGCCCATCGCGCCGCCACTTGGGCGCGCGCCAGTTCAAGCGCCTCCTCCTCCAGGGCCGCCGCGTCGGGCGAATACTCCATGCCGGGGGCGGCGACAGGACGGGCCGAACCGAGAAGCGCCCTCAAACCTTTCTCGACCGGCTCGGAAACCGCCAGCTCGGCGGTAACCTCGGCGTTGCGCCCGGTCCAGGCCCGCAGCGTTGCGTTCGCGCTGCCCAGCCACAGCGTCCGCTTGCGCCCGGACCGCATGAACAACAGCTTAGCATGAAGGCCACGCCCGACTTCCTCCTCCTCATCGTCGGCCGCGCCAGCATCGACCGCCAGCGCCGCAGGCTGTGATGCAGGTTCGGGATCACCAATGGGATAGTCGGGCGCATCGAGTGCGAGCAGATCGTCGAAAGCCGCCAGTGACGGGCCAACCCGTTCGATCTCCCGCATTGTCGTCAGCAGTACGCTTCGTGATGAGTTCGTTCCCTTCAGTGTCTGTCTGGCGAGAAAGTTCTTGTCGACAAAGGGGCTCACCACTACAACCTCGTCAGTCCCCGGTGGCGGGACAGGAACGGCCTGGTCTCCCGTCCCGGCCGACCAGCGAATCCGCTCGACGCGCACGCCCGCTGGCGCACGCCAGGCCACCTTCGCAATCGTCGCCGCAAGGGAAGCGGTACGCGCGCCTTTCAGCTCGGCCTTCTCGGCCAGTCCACGCGCCAGATCTTCCGCACCAGGGATCCGAGCACCACCTTTGCCACCAGAAACAAGCAGCAGCCCAATGTCGCGATTTACGCATTCGGTCAGGTTCCGGCTCCCGACCCAAAGCCGCCAGCCAATCTCGCCGTCCGCGCCGCACGTTCGCACCAGAGCGGCCTTGGGGTGCCAGCTATGCGTCGCCTCATCGAAATCGACTTCGCGAACGAACTGATCCAGCACGGCCGCGATGCGCGGGGTACGCCGCATTCTTGCGAGACGGCCGCGCTGGATCACAATGCGCACTTTCCCGCGCAACCTCTCGACCGCATCGGCGAAATCGGACGGAGTGCCTCGGCCAGCATCGGTGTCCTTGCCCGCCAGCGCGAGCAAGGTTGCGCCGATCGATCCCAGATCCGCCGAATAGGACGCCAGCAAGGCAAGCTCGACGCTCTCATCGGGGCCAGGACGCAACCCCTCGAGGAACGAGAGCGCCGGCCAGCTTTCGACCACCTCGCTCATTCGGCGTCCGCCAGATCTGCGAGGAGCGTACTGACTTGCCCCCATCGATAGTGAAGCGGTCCAGCAAGACCATGTTCGTCACTCGACCATTCGAGGCGCCGCGCACGTCCATTGGCAGTCAAAGCAAGCCGTGCGCGCGGTCCCTTGCGGGCTTCAGCCGCAGCATAGACGTTAAAGAGCGGGGCGGGATTGTCCGACTTGGATGCTATCCAATCCTTCGTGCCCGTCAAAACAGCGCGCAACTTCGACGGCAGCGTGCCAATGTCCGTTTCGATCGCATCGACATCAAGCTTGGCCGCGACGGAACCGTGCTCTTCGATGAGCGCGACGAGATGATCACGATGTCGAGTCGATATCTCCCGCTTGTCGTCGGTCTCGACGACACGTTCCAAAAGTGCGTCATAGATGGCCCGGCCGATACCCGCGAGACTTGCGGCCTGTCGCGCCCTGGCAAGCGCGGTATGATCGGGACCGGCGACCGCGCGAACCTCGGCTCCCCACATCCCGGATGGCGCCGCAGCCTCGGTACGCGCTAGTCTCGCAAGCAGGGACAGCTCATGACTACCATTGCGACGCAACTGTGCGAGATGCTCGCGCAGAAAAACCGCCTCTGCGGTCGCCATCCGAAGTGTGATGTGGCCGCCACGCCAATTATCCGGTCGATCGAGGAGTGGCACGAACGGCGGGTCGATATTGACAAGCGGATGACCATCGTCGTCGGTCGCCGCGCCTGCGTTCTTCAAAAGCCGATGCGCCTGCGCTCGCGAAATGGTTCGCCCGTTGATGCGCGGACGCAATATTCCCCAGACCGCGAGCGCATTCCAATAAACAATCGACGGTGGCTGGCTCGACGGCTTGGGAAACACGCGCCCTCCGATCACTTGGGATTCGCCCGCGTCCTTGAGCCGGCCTGCAAGCTCTCTTTCACGTTCGCGCAGAGCGCGCACGGCCGCCGGTCCCGTCAGGCCTGCCAGATCCTCGAACAGCCAGGGCACGAACAGGACGTAGCGGGCGCGCGTGTGCAACACCGACGTTCCCGGAAAGAAGCGATCGGCATAACGCTGATGGATAGTCAGAAATCCGATCTCATCGCGCACGCCCATGGATTCTTCGTCCATTTGCGCCTTCGCGCGGGCGAGCGCCTCGCGCGAGAGATAGGTCCAGCCCAGCGCGGGCTCAACAGATGCCTTCTTAACGGCAGGAAGCAAGCACCAGCCCTCATACCGATCGGTAAACTAGGGCGGTTTCCAAAATCTCGACTGATTCCACTGATTACCCCAAACGTTTCAAAGCAGTTAATCAATTATTGATTTAACCAAGACCGGTTGACAACCCGTAATGGAGTGGACGCCGGAAATAATTTCCGGCGTCTATTTATAGCTTACGCCGCTTCCCAGACTTGATTGAGAATACGGGCCGCCAGCGCCGCCTTGTCCTGCGGAAGGAAACGGCCATAGTGCTTGGCCACCATGTCCGCTGTATCCTGGACGGCGTAGCTTGCCTGTTCGTATGAGCCGGTCTGCTTCAGGATATGGGTTGCGAGAACATCACGAACGTTGTGAGGACCATGGGGCAGCAGGCCTTTGATCGCCCCACGACCTGTGTATGGATTGTAGATGCCGTAGCGCTGGATAGTGAGCCGCCATGCCTCATAGAAGCTCGTGATGTCGTAGGCTGCGTCGGTACTCGTCGTCTTGACCGTCTTCACGAAAAACGTTCCGGGATCGGCAGCACCTTTAAAGAAGGACCGAGCGGTGGCGCTCGACGTAATCATCAATGCGGCGGTACAGATCGAGCAGATCGGGGAGCACCAGCCTGAATGGTTTGTCTCCGAAGAACGACGAATGGGCGTTCTTGAAAGCCACCGCCGGGATCAACACCTCCCAGCCACCGTCTCGGTCACTCCAGCGGATTTCTCCGCGCTTGAGCTTTTCGAGCACCCGTTCTGGACGCGGCATCTGTCCCCGTGGGCATAGCATCAACTGCCGCAGATTTTTCTGGCGAAGCCCGAGATGCAGCCCTAGCCGCAGCATGAGGAACGAGCGAACCGCCTCGGCAGCCGGACGCGGATAGCGCTCCTCGTCAGGCATCAGCCTGATGATCTCTTCGGTAATCTTCCGGTATTCGCCGACCGGGCTGTCGGCTTCAAGCACCGGCATGATCGGCTCGAAGGGATCACGATGGACCCGGGCGATGCGCTGGATCTCTTTCACGCGGTGGGATGCGTGTTTGTGAAAATCCTCGCAGGCGCCGTGCCAATCCTCCCGGGCATAATCGATCTCGTTCTGCGAGACGAGACCGGCAATAGGCTGCACACGCGCCAGGAGTTCCGGATGCTGCCGAAGCCACCCGGTGCTTTCCTTAGTGATTGCCAAGGCGATCCGCAGCATGTCGACTTCCCACGCCGTATAGAAACCCCGGCGGTTTTCGCGCCATTGCAGATACCAGTCCCAGACGCCCGGAAAGATAAGCAGTCCGAAGGTCAGTTGGCGCAGCGGCACCCCATATCCCCTGATCTCTCCCGCCTTTGACGCCGCAAGTGCGCCAAACATCAGGCCGAGATGCTCAATCTTTTGGGAGGTGGTTTCCTCGCCCCAGACACCGTTTCGCTGAAATCCAATCGAGGTCAGTGCGGATGTCTTGAAGCGGACTAGATCAGCCATCTCCATGGCAAGCGTCGGCGGCGCATCGATAACGCCGGACAGGAGGTCGGGATCCTCAATCCAGGTTTCTTCAAAATTCGCCGGTACCGCGATCTTTCCATCACGCGGCGCGCGTCCACCATAGGATACGCCGGGAAACCGGATGGCGTACCGCTGCTTCGCCGCGGCAGCCTGGAACTTGCGGTAGTCTGTCGACCCACTAATGATGACACGCCGGACCCAATCCAAAATCTCCTCGCGCTTGGCGAAGGGAAGCGAATTGAAGTCATCGGGTAGATGCCACGCGATCCTGCGTCGCTCCGCAGGCTCGATGCCCGAGAGATTGAACCCGGACGCCGATCGCGCCTGATGTGGCAGCTTCGCTTTGAAATAGCCTTCCGGGAGGCGGTAACGGCGCTCGATACGTCCAAGCACGTCGAAGCTATCAGTGCTCCGCGGCACGCGCCGGCCTTCGATCCAACTCAGCAGCGTATTCTTGTCCATTGGCTCATCAGGTCGCACGACCGATCGATAGAGAACCCAGTAGGTCTCACCGTGGCGACGCATGTGGAGATGGAGTGCCTCGGCGAAATCCGCGGGATCATCCCACTCGCGAAACAAAGGCTCCGGAAACTCGACTGTCACGCCAGCCTTATCCACCGCGGGGGCAACCTGGGAACGCGCAATTTTCGGATGCGCCGACTTGATTGTCGGTTTCGTTTTCTCGGCGCTGGCGTTTTTTGTTCTCGTCGAGCCTCCGGGCTTCCGAGAACCCTCTTGCGTCGCTCCAGCAGTTTTCCCGCCGTCTCTGTTCCAACGAACGATGGCATCAAAACCGGGGTCGATCAAACGGCGATGCAATGCAAGCGATCGAGCATCGATCCCGGTCATGCAGGCAACGACATTCCATTCGGTGCGGCCTCCCGTCCTAGGCGGCCCACACCTCCGCTCGATAAGCCGCCGCATGTAGGCCCTGAGGGCTTCGGCTTCGCCGCTGGAGAAGGTGGTCGAGAGACGCAGTTCGCAATAGGCGTCGATCTTACGTTGGAAGGCTTTGATTGCAGTTAGCTTGGTCATTTCACTTCATCATGTTCGTTGCTCGGCCCCTCTATGCGAGGGGCCGGCCGAGCTAAGCGAAGCGGATTAACGAAGGATTGGAGCCGTCTGCATCTTCAGAAATCCGATTCAGAATCAAACGGCGTTTTCGGGAGTAATGGGGGGAGAAGTCGTAAAAGAAGCAAACGCCGTTAGGCGTTGGTCGGCCTCGTCGAGCAAGCAGATCCGGTAACAACAGACCAAGTGGACACGGACGCGCTCAGACCTCATGGACGGGACCGTCGGGATAGATCAGGTGGATTTTCCTGCGAAATGGCGAGCCGCCCATCCGGCACTTGGCGACCAGATCGTCGAACACTACGTCGCATTCGCGCTCATCGAAACCCTGATCCGTCAGCATCGAGACGATCTTGTTCTGGAACTTCTCCAGTTCCATCTGCTGCCCCTTCTCAATCGCACGCCGGATCAGCCAGAAGAGCGCCACCCGAGCCACATCATCTCGGTCAGGCCGCTTCGCCCTTCTGTTGGCGTCGCGAAGCGCCTTCTGTCGCTGCCTTGCTGCCTTTAGGTTCATACCGCTCCTCCCGATCCTCGACCACTTCAATGGTCAGGGGACCGGCGTGCCGGCGCAAGCCGTGTTCGGCGGAATCGGAAATATCGACCTTTGAATCGGCGGCGCCGAACAATGAATCAAATGATCGCAAATTGTTTCGAGTTGCGGGCACGTTATCTCAACCCGAGACAACACAATCGGTCTCGAACGGCGTTGATGAATCGTCGTATTCGAATTCCAAATCAAAAATCCGGTATTCGGAATCAAATGAGCGCAATTTGTTTCAGTTTGCCGGAGACTTGCTTTGAGTTGCCGACAACGTGCCACACCACATCTCAAATCACGTCACTTCATCGCGATGGTGTCCGAGGATCCAGCCTTCCCATTTCTGAACGGCATCGATTGCAGCGATGCCTTCACCGCGCCGCCTATCGACTACATCGAGCATCCCCAGCAGTCCAACCACGGCATCGAAGCGATCCTCGCCTGACTTGTCCGAGCCGAAGCCATCGTCGATGAACGGCTGAAGCAGACCGATATCGAGGTTCGGTCGCCCTGCAAGCCAAGCCAATATACTCTGTCCCATCCGTGTCCGGTCTGCCTGACGCCGCTTGCTCCAGCCACTCCTGGGCATACCGATCTGCCTGTACACGTCACCAGGATAGGTTTCTGCAACGATGACAGGCTTTCTGTTGGAGAGCTCCGCCAAGCTTCCATCGAACGGCCACAGCCCAATCTCGTCCAGTCTCGGGACGATGATTTCCCGCCATCCCGAGATTGCGCCTTTGCCGACCTGATTGCCGCCAAGCGTCCAGAACAAAATGCAGGCAGCCTGCCGATCGGCGGTCGCCCGTTCGCAGACACGCAGGAGCGATGACGCACCAGAAATCCCAAGGGCATCGAAGAGATGGATACGTGCCGTGCCACCTGGGCGGACGGGATAGAACGGGCGCTGCAGCGAGATATGGTTGCGATGATCAGCGACGTTGTACCAATCCGACCAGATCCCGGAGCCGAATGACGTGAGTGCCTCCCGGAAAGAACCGATGCCGGCTGCTCGTGCATAGGCCTCCGGCAGGCCGATCGGGAAGTCGAAGCCGATGAGAAGCGCGCCAGGATCGACGGCGCGACGCAGCAGCCGGTCGAACAAGCTGGACGCGTCACCGACGAGTTCCGGAGGCTGAAAATGCCATTGTCCGCCACGCTTGATGGCCACAGCCATCCAGCGCTTTTTCTGCTCCATGCTCCAATCACAATGGGCGACAACCGTGACGCTCATCCTGCACTCCTCTTCTCCTCATCGGCCGCATGACTATCAGGCTTAGGGCGGCAGATCACCGTCTGTCAGAATTTGCAGCACCGCCGTCTCATCCAGGGCCAGGGCATCGAACAGCGCCTTGGCGAGGGCATTGAAGGTAGGTCTGCGCCTCCTGAGGATTGCCGCCGCCCGGTCGAGTGCCCCTTCCAGCTTGGCGTGAACGCGAGAGGCCAGGTCGGCGTCACGGTCGAGAACCGTGCCCGGGTCGCGATGGGGTCGATAGAGCAACGGATGCTCGGTTCCGAAGCCGAGCGTCCGCTCCATGTCGAAGGCAAGCCGCGTGGCCCGCGCCAGATCGCTATCGTCGGTGCCGGCAGAACCGCTCGAGACACGCTTGAGCATCAGTTGCTCGGCAGACCGCCCGGCCATGAGCATGGTGAGCATGTTTTCGTACCAGTCATGGGCATCGGTGGCCCAGACGTGGAAGCCGACGAGATTGTAGCCGCCCTGCCCGGTATCGATATTGAGGCCGCGGACAGGTCCGAGATCAAGCGCATGATGGACGACAGCGTGACCCGCCTCGTGAAACGCGAAGCGCCAGCGCAGATTATAAGGCACCGGCGGACGATTGCCGCGGATGCCGTCTTCGATATCCTCATAGCGGATCGCCCGCTTGCCGCGGCGTGCCTTCAGTCGCGCCTCCCGGACGATGCGCTCGATATCAGCGCCGGTCAGCCCCATAGCCCGCGTGGCGAGACGCTTCAGAATTTCGTTGACGGAGTGGGCATGGTGGCCGTCGGCTACCGCCGTGTTGCCATTCTGCGGCTCGGTCATCGGCTGGCTCCTTTTCGTTCCTCTTCCGCCTCTCGCTCCAGATGATCGGCGACCATCTTCATCAGCGAGAACCCGGCATCGTCTTCTGACTGGACGTCCGTTGCCGGCTTGGAAACCAGCGCCATCACATCGTTGCCGAGATGATGAGCCAGGATTTCGGCCAGCGTCGGCACATCCGGCTTCGGGATTTCGATATGGGTCTCCAATCGTCCGGATCGTTTGATGGCCTCGTCGATATGATCAGGTCGGTTGGTGGCGCCGACGATGATCAGCCCTTCGTTTTTGATAGCGCCATCAAGCAGTTCCAGCGCCTTGTTGACGACGGTATTCCAGTAGTCGGCATGTTCCCGCTCAGCCGGCTGCCGCTTGCCGATGCCGTCGATCTCGTCGACGAACAGGATCGCCGGCGTCATGGCCCGCGCTTCGACAAATGTCTTGCTCATCCTGTCGATGACGTCGTTCAAATGTCCGCCCTGCAGCCAGGTAGAAACGGACGTGACGACCAACGGGATTTGCAGGCTGTTGCAGAGCGCACGGGCAAAGGTCGTCTTGCCGGTTCCGGGCGGACCGGACAGCAGCAGCTTGGTGCTCATCTCCGACCAAGCCAGGATGCTGGCGCGGTAATCATCCAGGTCTGCCTTCAGATCGAGCGCCCAGTCTTTCGCTCGGCCATATCCGGATAGCGTTTCGACGGTCAATGGCGGCTTATGGCCGATCTCGCCCACCGTCGGCAAAGCCTCCGGCTGGACCACTTCAGCGCCGGACGGCTTGTCCTTCTTCCAGCGGCCGTTGCTATCAGTGTCGGTCGATTTCGGTTTCTCGTGCGAGCCTTGGGGTTTCTCGGTGGATGTGCTGGAGGATGCCGATCCGGATGCCTTGTCGCCACCACCGCCCTCCTCTTCCTCGAAGTCACCGCGATTGCGCTCAATGAGCACTGCAAGAACATGCAGCACGTCGCGAAGATGCCGCCCAGGACGGAAGGCAAGAACCAGATCCTCCAGCGACAGCCATCGCGCATCGGAATCCGCCGGCAAGCCCACCGTCTCGATTGCCGCGTCCGGATGGAGCACCTCGACCAGATCAGCGACGAACCTCCGATCAAGCTTTCCCGTTTCCAGCGACAGATCGGCGGAGATGCGCAGCAGCGAGGGAATGTCCGAGCGCTTTTCCGCGATGGCGAGGATCGGAAAGTCGCGCGACAGCGCGCTGATCATTCGTCGCCGCAAGGCATTGCCGGTGACGCGATGCACGCCGGCGCCCGAGAACGTCATAAGACGCCGGCGTGTCTCTCCTTCCACGACATCGAAGTGATTGTCGTCGTACATGTGATCCGACTGAAGGATCGCGAATGGGCCACTAGGCACCAGCCGGGATTTCTCCAGGAGCCGCAGCACCTCCCGCTCGAAGCCTGCAAGTGGCGCATGGAGGGTGACGACCGGCGTCACACGGGTCAGCGCATATACGATCTCGCGAAGAGATAGGCTTCCATTCTCGGCTGCGCGTGCCAGTACCAGGGCAGACACGACATGACTGACCAGCGGCATCGCCGTTGCCCGATCCACAAGACCGACGGCATAGGTGCGCCGATCAACTCCGTTACTCAGCACTGCGTCTTGCGCGATTGCGCCGCGACGCGCCCGAGGCAAGACCATGAGTTGCGAAGCGAACGGCGGATGAATGATCCCGGCGGTCTGGACACCATCGCCACCAGAGCCGGTCGTCGGATTGCTGGTCTCCTTCGGTGGGATAAGCCAGTCACCAAAATTCCGCCGGAACCAGGCATCATCCCGTACCGGGTCGCCGGTCAGCCTTGTCGTGTCGAAGGCAGGGCTGTAGCGGCAGAGCATGTGACCATCGACATCGACCGTCCTGGCCTCGAGCAGACCATTGCGCAGTGCGGCCCGGCGCGCATCGCGACGGGCAAGATGCCGAAGCCGGCGAACGAACAGATGAGCGAGCTTATCCATCAATCCGGCCTCCAGTCTCCGCGGCAATAATTGCCGTTTTGGCGCTCTGTACCGGATCGCGCGGCCGCGTCCGACCACGCCGCAGCCCGTCGATGGGACCGGGTTTCGGGATCGTCGCCAACACACGTTCGCGCGGTGAGCGGCGTGGCCGATGGATGTCAGCCGGAACACTGACAGTCGTCGGCAGAGTCAGCCGCGCGTTGCCTGACCGAACAAAATCCTGATTGCGGTTCCGCAGCCAATCGAGCAGCAGGCGGCACGCCGCATTGCCGCCGTCGGCAAGCGCATTCAGCCGCAGCATAAGCGGTTCCGGTACAAGACCACCCAGCAGAGAACCTTGCTGGACGCAGGCGAGCGCCAGGCCGATGAGAACGGCTGGATCGCCCCTAGGATCGCCGCGACGGCTCACGGCAGAGGGTTCAGTACCGGACATCAGCCTGTTGCGAACGCAGGGCAACGCAACGGTATCGGTCGTGATTGGCTCGCAACGGAAGCCGACCACAGACGGGCTGTAGTTATCGATGGACATGACTGTCTCCTCGCCGGAGCGCATCGGCATCCGGCGTTCGTGGAATGGAAAGGATGAGGGAAGCCGGCCACGCACATCGGCGCGGCCGCTGTCAGTGCCGTCGGGCTAGCGGCTCATTAGTGCCGGCGCGGACGGCGGGCGAAGCCGATCCGGATACGGACCGGTTCCGGTTCGTCGCCCTGATCCTCGTCGAAGCAGCCGAGATCATAGTGACCATCGTCATCGTCCAGCGCGGCCATCGCCTGCTCTTCCTCGTAAGCGCGAGACGGGCCGTTCAGCGCGACCAGCGGCTTACCGGAAACGGTTGATGCACGCATCGCCCCCGACGCAACCGCCGCCAGAACACCGAGCGCCTTACGGGCTTCCGCCTCAAGAAGTTGCTGCACGCGGCGGCCGAAGCGGAGACGCAGTTCCGCCATGCAGACGGCGACACCATCGATTTCCAAGAGGTCGTCGATCTCGGACAGGGCCCAGATGCCGGTGGCATGATCGCTCGGGCGGCTGGCGCCATCGACAATCGCCACTTCGACGGTGTCGACCATCAGGCGTTTGTGGTTCTTGTACAGCCAGTCCGGCAGCACCATCGCCGAGGCCATCATCTTCAGCTTCAACTCCTCGAGGCGGCTGGTGTCGCCGTATGAGGCAAGCGAACGCTTCAGGTCGAGGATGTAGGCGGTGTGCCGCACCCGGTTCACAAGAATCAGGTCCGGCGTATAGCTGCCTTTGGCAGATGCCTCGCAGTCGAGCTTGACACCATCAAGACTCTGCCAGTCGTTTCCGGAGACGGCTTCGAGCGCCGCCTTGACCAGCGGCAGTTTCAGCGACTGGGTCAGGACAACGATGTTGGAATTGGCTTTCGCCAGCCGCTCGACCGCCTGCTCGAGCAGCTTGCCTTCGCGGAAGGACACGGCACGGACGAGCGAGGCGATGTGAACATAGTGCCCGAGGATTTCGTCCTCGACCGGTTCGCCGTCGGCGATAGCCGCGATGGCGCGATCGATCAGCAGATCGAGATCGGCCTCGACCTCGGCGAAGCGAACGATGTGGGGATGGCGGCGCAGCACCGCCGGTTCGCTGATGTTGCTCCGGGCGGCAAGGCCGAACGAGCGCTGCGAGAACATGGGTACCGCTGCTGCGGTCGAACGGAGAACTTCCCCGGCGGGGACAGAGAGAGTATGCGTGGTCATAGCCCGATTCCTTTTACGAGAAGGCTGAGGGTCAGGCCCTTGTCAGTGGTGCAAACACTGGCTTGGGCCGTTTCGTGTCCGGTCTTCCGAACGGCCCCAACCTGGCAGGACCGGCGGGCGGGCTCAAGGACCCGGAGCGCAAAATCAAAACAAAGCCGGTACAAGGTTAACGCCGGGCTCACACGGCCCATTGCCGACAGTCGGCTCCGACGAGCCTCGGCATCCGAAGCCAAAAGGAAAAGGGCCGCAACGCGGCCCTCTTGAGTTCGGGAGGCCGAGGCCTTCGAGCAAGCTGCATCCTACCGGACGAGCGCCGGCGCCGGTTCAATCTCGACGACAGCGTCCTCCGCAAGCGACGGCACCTTGGCAAACGGCTTGCGTCCCCGAGGCGCCTCACGGCTGACCGTCATGAAGCCACCAGTCGCCTCTTCCAGCGCCGCGCCGAACCGCTCGATCGCCTCATCCGGGACATCGGCATCATTCCAGACCGCGTCCGGCATTGCAGGTTCTGCATCCTGACGATCGCCGGCGCCGTCCGCCTCTTCCAAAACCATCGGCTCGGAAACCGGAACAGCCGGCGCCGCGAGCGGCCAATCCGGCGCCCGCTCCTTCGACACCGCCCAGCCGAGGACCGGAAGCACATGCAGCGCAAGCCAGTCCCGCATCTCCTTCGACTTCGGCCAGGCATCGACCCCGCCCAATGTGTAGAGCGTGTCATTGACCTCGGCCCAGCCGGTCTTCTTCGGGAACTTCGTTGGCTTGGTGTTGCGGCCCCAATCGAGATCCGGCTCGATGAACAGGGCCAGGCTTTCGAGCTCCTGACGGGCGACGCGGGCGATGTCCTGGATTTCCTTCGCCAGCGCTTCCTTGATCACCCGGCTCTTGGCCAACGCAGTCTCGATCGCCTGGCAGATCGCGACGACATGGGCGATGAACGCCTTCAGACCCTCGCGGACCTTGGTGGCGATCAGTGCCTTCAGTCCGCCAACACCGCCGACGCGGTATTGGTCGCCCGTCTCCGGCTTGTCGCCGCCCTCCTCGCCGCCGGCCAGAATGGCCTTCACATCGGCGACCTGCAGACGCCCGTTCTCCTCCGCGAAGGAGATGGCCGCCTTAACCTGGTCGTCCGTTGCCGAACTCAGATGGAACAGCACCGTCGCCCCGACCGACAGATCGACCAGTTCGTCACGGTAGGGCGTGAGATTGCGGAACACCGCCGTGTAATTGCGGGCGCTGCGCGGTGCGAGGCCGCAGCGCATCTTCACCCACGTGTCGAACCGGCCGTCGGCCAGGAGGTCCGCGGCCTGGGCCAGATGATCGCCAAGCTCGAAAGTCTGCTCGGTCGTACGGCGGCCGAGGTCGAAGATATGGGCAGCGCTGGTTTCGAGTTGATCGCGCAGCGTCTGCCCGATGCCGTTGTCTTCATAGGAGAAGGCGGCGGTCGCGGTCGTCTTGTTGGTCTTTCTATGCATGGAAGTCTCCGGGTGACGAGATACTATAATATCCGATGAACTACTCATCGAATTACACTATTATCGCGCCAATATTACCGCCATGCAAATTCAAGTAAAAACAGAACTCAATATAGAGCCGCATTAATTCTTTATAATTGACTGCGCTTAAGCGATTATCGTTTCCAGTTATCTAAACATTTACCGATATAAACTTATTTCATTTATTATTTCGGAGATTTATTAATTATAAATGAACAATATTACTTATATCTCAAATCAAAGCGCGAAGCGGGATCACGCGACCACCTGCCTGAACGGCTTTGCCGAAGACGTGTCGGGGACAAAAAACGGAGCGCCAAGTAAATATGGCTATCTCCACCTCGCCCATGTGCAACGTCCGTTCTCCGTCATCCGCGAAGCCGATCACGCCGCGGCACACCCGCGCGGAGGATAGACGGAACCCGTCTCCGCGGATGGACCGTGGCCGGTAGCCAAGATGGCGGACATGCCCCGCGGCGGGCACCCGCAGCCGGAAACGGCTGGCAAGTCCAGTCAGGTTGCGCACACGTCATCTCAACGTATCCGCACGTTAAAACAAATTGCGGTCATTTGATTCCGGCTTCGAGATTTTTGATTCCGAACGCTGGTCATTTGATTCACGAACGCCGTTTGCCCCTCGCCAAGTCACCTCGACGTGTCTCAACGTGCCCGCAATGCATCTCAAGTTGCGCTCATTCGCTCAGAACCGCGGACAAACGATTCATAAACCGGGATTTCCGATTCCTTGCAAACGGCGTTGCCGGGCGGACGGTGGTCTGGCATCGGTGGCGGGGATTGATAGGGAAGAGTTTATGCCAGCCAAGTCCGAGGAGATCCGCAACCGCAAGCAGCGCGAGCGGCAGCAGAAGTTGCGCGACGCGGATCGCAAGGCCAAACGCCCCGGACGCGACGACGTTGCACGGACGGCACTGTTCATGGCGATCTCCGCCATGGCAGCCGAGGGAGCAACGGAAACGCTGGGAAAGTTTAAAAAACGGGTGGTCAGGATGCTGGTCAAGCAGGGCTTCGACGAGCACGAATCCCACACCGTCTTCGATGGGCTTGTCGAGAAGTACCGGGATGGCGACTGGCCGTTCCGGCGCAAGCTCCACCTGCTCTATCCTGATGGCGCCGATCAAGGCGACTGAGCAGTTCCGCTCTACCTGCCTGCGGGTTCCGGCCTTCGCTATCCCACGCTGCCGATGGAACGCCTGACGGCGTTTGCACAGTTTACGACTTCTCCCCCCATTACTCGGTTAAACGCCGTTTGATTGCTGAATCGGATTTACAGAGTGCTGGGGGGGACAGATCGCCCAAGATCAGCTCACCAGCATCCATCCGATTAGCTAAAATGCTATCGATCTGATTAAGCTCTGGTCAGCCAGATTTTGAAATAAACTTGGCTCCCTCCAGGCCGCCGCGTTGATTTCGCAAAGGGTATGGATAATGTCGCCGGCGGCTGAGGTGAACGCCTCGGCCGGAATGCGCACCAGCGGAAGCCCTTGCATGGCGGAAACTGGTTTTTGATTTGCTTTTTGCTAACCGGGACAATCTTGCAAGGGAGGACTCCTGGCGCGCTCGTGACACCGATGATCGAGTGGCGTACCGATTTTTTACAGAGGCTCTGGCCGGTGCGGACCGTCCTGCAGAGCATTGCCCAGCCTGTGTCACCTTATCCGTGTGGTGGCTTTACAGGCACAAAGAGATGGGATCGAGGGCGAACGGACGCCTGAGGGATCCAGAGTGGTAAGCGCATTCCTTCAACTCCACCCTGGATACGAAGGATCCGAACGTGCCCAACATCATCTACCTCCCGTCCGCACTCGGTGCGATCAAGACCCACCACCTCCACGACGTCGATAACGACACCAGGACCTACCCGTATGCTGCCCCGAGCGCGATCGCCTCGATTACCGGCGAGCCGCTTTCGCGCGTACGAGACGCCGTCCGGCTTGTTCGCTTCGGTGCAGGCTGGGTGCACCGTTCGCGGTCTCCGATCATCAACTATATGTCGGATACCGACATCGAGGAGACGATGCGGGCCCTGGGCTATGTCGGCGAGTGGCACGACGTTGCCGGCTATCCGACCCTTGCGGCCTATCTGAAGCATCGCACGGGCATTCAGAAGAGCCACCCCTGTATCGTTTTCCTGACCACGCACTGCGTCGCCGTTTGCGGCGGCCTGTTTTGCGGCCCTGCCAATAATGGCGTGATGGTCGACATCGACAGGGCTCCGGAGCGTCGCAAGCGGGTGAACGGCGTCTTCGTCGTCACCCACCGCATCGGCGCGGCCCACATCCCTTCGAAAGTGCCCTCACGCAAAAAGCCGGACCATCATACGGCAGAGGAGAAGCGCATGATCAAGGAACGGGACCGCCTGTTTCGCGAAGCCGTCAAGGCGGAGACCGGTGCAACGCGGATCATGGTGACCTCCACCGAAGTCTTCATTATCCGCCCCGCGGATACCGGCTGGACGTGGTGCGGCGCGCGCGATGGCGTCGCCGACAGCCTGCTCAAGCTTCAGGAGCATGGCTGGATTCGCGGCAACACCGATGCGGCCGCCGCCTATCGCACCGCGATGGGCTACTAGCCAGCGCTCACGAACAGCTCTTCATTGGCGGCAATAATTGCCGCCAGCCCCAGTGGACCAGCGGCCATGACGGCCCGGTATCGCAGCGGGGGCTCTCAAGTCCCCCGCTGCCGGCTACCATGTCCCCCACTTCGCCCATTCGAACGGAGATCACTCCATGGCCAAGACCGTCCTGTTTTACGCGCGCTATTCAACCGACCGCCAGAACGAAGTGTCGATCGAGACCCAGGTCGAGCTCGGCAAGACGTTTGTCGCCGACAGGGGCTGGAAGCTGGTCGAGACCTATGCCGATTCCGCGATCAGCGGAACTTCCTTCACATCACGCCCCGGCATCCAGCAGCTCCTGGCCCATGTGAAGCGCGAGCGGATCGATGTCGTGCTCTGTGTCACCGTCGATCGCCTGTCGCGCGACGTCGAGCACAGCTCGAAGATCCTGAAGGAACTCAACTACCACGACACGGCGATCTGGACGGTGCAGGCCGGCCAGCCGATCAGCCATATCGAGCTGCATATGCGCTCCACGCTCAGCCATGAACTGGTCGAACAGATCCGCTATCGCACCCGCGAAGGCATGAAGACGGCGGCGCGCAAGGGCAAGGCGACGACCCGCCTGTGCTACGGCTACCGCCTCGGCCAGCAGCGCGACGCCAACGGCGACCGGATCAGGGGCCTGCGCGAGATCGAACCGGCCGAGGCAGAGATCGTGCGCTGGATCTTCGAGCAATATGCAAACGGGGTCAGCCCGGCCGCAATTGCCCAGAGCCTCAATGCCCGCGGCGTGCCCGCGCCGCAGCACAAATACTGGCGCGACGACACGATCCGCGGCGACGGCAAACGCCAGACCGGCATTCTTCACAACGAACTCTATGTCGGCCGGATCGTCTGGAACAAGCAGAACTACCGCAAGAACCCGGAGACTGAACGACGAACCGCCCGTCTCAACGACAAAAGCGACTGGGTCGTGACGGAAGTTCCCGCCATGCGCATCGTCAGCGACGAACTCTGGGCGCGCGTAAAGGAACGGCAACTGACGACGCTCGAGAACTTCTCCCGCACGACCACCAACCGGCTGAACCGGACGCATCGACCGAGCTACCTGCTGAGCGGCATGCTGGAATGCGCCGAGTGCGGCGGCTCCTACGCCATCATGGCCAAGGAGCGCTACGGCTGCTCGAACCACAAGAGCAAGCTGCCGGTCGACGGCCTCGGCGGCGCCTGCTGCTCCAACCAGAAGACCATTCTGCGCAAGAATCTGGAGGATCGGGTTCTGTCCTGCCTCCCCGCTGCCTTTTTCGGGATGGGCGTGTTCGACGATATCGCCGAGGAGGTTCGCCGGACTATCGCAGCCTCGATCCGCAACGAACCCGACGAACGCCAGCAGATTGCCGGGGCGTTGAAGGCCGCCGAGCAGGAACAGCGCCAGATTATTCGGCAGATCAGCGACCGTGCCGCCGAGGGCCGCCCACGTCTGGCTGCGCTCGACGATATGCTCGACAATCTTGAAGAGCGCCGGGCCGGCCTCGAGGCCCGGCTGAAGCAAGAGCCGGCGGAGGAGGATTTCGGGGGGAGGATCAGGAAGCTGAAGGCGGAGGTCAGTCCCGAGGCCGTGGAGCGGGTCATCAATTCGGCCTTCTATTACATACGCGAGCACGCCGATACCGAGACCAAGCAGCCCTTCATCAACATCGTCCGCCAGTTCATCCAGAAGGTGGTCATCGGCAAGACCCCAGGCCACCAGCCGGCATCGCTTGAAGTCCACGGCCGGATCGCCAGTATCCTCGCGGCGATGGAAGCGGCAACGATCCTGGAGAAGCAGTTCGAGACGCTGAAGCAGCACGATTATCTGGAGAAGCTGCGCGCTGGCGAGCTTGAGACGGAGCCGAAACGCAAAAAGCTCCTCGACGCTTACGCGGAGGAGCTTTCTGAGAGACGACTTGAATGGCAAAACATTCAAGTCTCAGTGGTTGCGGGGGCAGGATTTGAACCTGCGGCCTTCAGGTTATGAGCCTGACGAGCTACCGGGCTGCTCCACCCCGCGTTGATTTTGAGCGATGTC